>JBGAUY010000020.1:0-49041 GCA_044228425.1 Pyrinomonadaceae bacterium
ACGCCGGAGGGACGCGGGCTGCTAAACGCGGTCATTACCATCACCGGACCAGACGGAGCAACTCGCAACACTATGACATCGGGACGCGGGAATTTTCAGTTTAACGATGTCGCGGTCGGAGAGACGTATGTTATCTCGGTTCGCTCGCGACGCTTTTCATTTGCCCCGCAGGTCGTCGGTGTTACCGATAACCTGACGGGTATTGAATTCGTTGCACAACTCTAAGATGGGCTCTCGGACGAAAG
This sequence comes from Pyrinomonadaceae bacterium, assembly GCA_044228425.1. Classification (GTDB taxonomy): domain Bacteria; phylum Acidobacteriota; class Blastocatellia; order Pyrinomonadales; family Pyrinomonadaceae; genus OLB17. Next base: position 246 of record JBGAUY010000020.1, read on the forward strand.
AAAAAGGCTTCGCACATCGCGAAGCCTTTTTGATTATCGATGCCCTTGCTGACGTGCGGGCTATTGACACAACGATCTATGCCTCAGGCGGGCCGGAGCAGCCGGGCCCCATCAGGGCAGGGATCTTCGTGCTGATGATCGGGTAATTTTCCGCCTCGGCGTTCTTTTCAAGCCAATCCATATATTCTTCGGGGATCGACATATCGGAAAAGATGGCTTCGACAGGACATTCGGGCAGGCATGCGTCACAGTCGATGCAGTTGTCAGGATTGATCAAAAGCCGGTCAGGCGTCTCGTGAAAAGCCTCGACGGGACAGACTGCGGCGCAATCGGTGTACTTACAATCGACGCACGGCGGTGTAGTGATATAGGTCATTTACTTTTGAAATTCTCCTCTTTTTCTAGCAAGTAGCAACTTAAAACCGTAATATCCTTAGTCTAACTTGTCAAATCCGCCTTAACAAGTGGTAAAATCCTTGGATAAGCTAACCAGAAGCGGGTCAATTTCCGTAAGGGAAACAAGAATGAAAACTATTAAAGCTGAACGAGAATTATCCCTCGATTTTTTGCGTGTGTGCGAAGCCGCCGCCATCGAATCTGCTAAGACGATGGGCCAGGGCGATCGCAAATACAGTGACCACGTCGCGGTCGAAGCCATGCGCGAGGTAATGGATACTGTTCCGATGCGCGGCCGTATCGTGATCGGCGAGGGCGAACGCGACGAGGCTCCGATGCTCTACATCGGCGAGGAAGTCGGCGGCGGCATCTTTTCAGAGGATGCACGAGCAGAGTTTCCGGAGGTCGATATCGCCGTCGATCCGCTTGAGGGTACAAACCTGTGCGCCCTTGGTGCAAACAACGCCATTGCGGTTTTGGCTGCCGCCGAGCGCGGTGGATTGCTCAACGCTCCTGACCTGTACATGGACAAAATCGTCGTTGGCCCTTCGTGCCGCGGCGCGGTTGATATTGACGCCCCAGTTACAGAAAATCTTAAGAATATAGCGCGGCGTCTGGGACGTGATATCGATGATCTGACGGTCATGTGTCTCGATCGAGCTCGGCACAAAGCCCTGATCGATGAGGTGCGTGCGGCCGGTGCCCGCATTCGCTTGATCTCGGACGGCGATCTTTCCGCTGGTATCTCGGCTGCCGTCGCGGGCACGAACATTCACGCTCTTATGGGCATCGGTGGTGCTCCGGAGGGTGTTATTACTGCCGCAGCGATGAAATGCCTCAATGGCGAGATACTTGCCAAACTCGTCTGGGATCCCGAAAGATTAGGCGTAGACAAAGACAAAGTGCCGCCTCACGACGAGGTTATGAGACGCCTAGACGAAATGGGTATCAACGACCCCAACAAGGTCTACGACACCAACGATCTTGCTCCGGGCAAAAAGATAATTTTTGCCGCCACGGGCGTTACCGACGGTGCTCTGCTTCGTGGTGTGCGGTTCTTTGGCTCAGGCAAGCGGACACATTCGGTCGTGATGACAACCGACAGCAAGAGCATCCGATTTGTCGATACCGTCCACGTTGAGGGCGGACCCGACGCAGTTATTAGGTTTTAACGAAAAATGACTAGCTTAGTCGCCGTGATTAAGTTAGGATTCAATATTGTTTGGAGGATATGAATGAGTATTGTCAGTGACCAGAATACAAACGGTAACGGCCATGTGAATGGTAATGGCCTTAAGACGAATGGAGCCAAACCGGCGGACGATCAGGGTAAGTTGATCGTGCTTACGGCGCCGTTGACCGAGGCGATCGATCACGCCGGGTATTTTATTCAAATGGCGATGGCGTCGATCCCTATCTGGATGGAGCCGGTCATAAACCGTAAGTATCCAAAATGGCGAGAGGTTGAGCATTACAAAGATGGCTCGGCAAAATATATGCCCGCCGGCGTCCGACTCGTCGAAAAGTCTCTCTCCCGTGTGTATGAGAGTGACGACATTGTTTCTTGCTATCCCGAAGACCTCGAAAAGTTTATCGGTCCGCGTACGCGTGTTGTTGCGGTTTCGACGCACAACCCGCTAGGCGTGACGTTTGCCGCCGGTGTTTATACATCGATCTTTGGCTCGTCGAAAATGCCGATCAACTCGCATTACTCTCGTGAGCTGTTTGCTCAGATCAAGGGCAATCAGTACCGCGATAATTTCAAGGTGATCGTCGGTGGCTCAGGCGGCTGGCAGATCATCCAGACCGACTTGTACGAAGAGCTAGGCATCGACTGTGTCGTAGACGGACGCAGCGAATCGACCGATACGCTCGATCTGTTTGCCAAGGCGATCCGTCAGGAAGAACTGCCGAAAGAGGTAGTCGTAAAACATCCGGTCGATCGCGATTCGATCATGTTCCCCGATACGCGAACGACATTTGGCGTGGTCGAAATGACCACCGGTTGCGGACGACGTTGTAAATTCTGCGTGCCCGATCTCAATCCGCAGATCGATTTGCCAAAAGACAAGATCATGGGAGCAGTCCTTGCTAATGTCCGCGAGGGCAACAAGCAGATCAGTTTGGCGACCGAGGATATGTTTATCTGGGGCCAGGTGCATACGGATATACCGTTCTATTTCCCCAATCGCGAGGCTCTGCTCGATCTGTATGGCTCGATCGTCGATACTCCTGGCGTTGAGCAGCATGTGCTCAGCCATGCGACCATCGCTCCGGCGGTAGTCGATCCGGTGCTTATTAAAGAGCTATCGGATATGCTGCTGCCTAAGAGCCCGATCCATTTCCCGTACCTGAGTACCCATCCTGAGAAAAAGGCGCTTGCCCCGCTTATCGGTCTTGAGACCGGCTCGATCAAGATGGCGAAAAAAGTCATGGCGAGTAAGGGAGTGCCGTTCTCGATCGACCATTGGCAAAGCGTCGTGCTCGAAGGCCTCCGCGTCATGAACGAGAACAATTGGTTCCCGGCAATGACACTGATCGTCGGTAACCCCGACGAGACCGACGAAGACAATATGGCGACGCTCGATCTCATTTACGAGATGGAACGCCGCGGACTGTTTGCGTTCCTGATCCCGTCGATCTTTACGCCGCTCCACGACACACGCATGGAGATGGAAAAAGGCGTCACCCAGACCCGCGATCTGACTCCGCTGCAATGGCAGTTGATGATGAAATGCTGGAAGATGAATCTGCGTCCCGGCCAGTATAGCTGGTGGGGCCCGACTGCTTGGCGTCTCGGTTCGATCGGTATGTGGCTGTATAAGCTGCGTCGGCTCAACGGGCCAAACTTTACCTATCCGCTGCTGATGTTTGCGGGACTGCTCTCCGAAAAACGGCTCGCAAAAATGGGCAAGATCTACACCGGAAAGCCGATCGAGGTCAAGACCCGTGCCGAACTGCTCGCAACGCTCAAGCCTAATATGCTCAAGCATTTGCGTGAAGACTGCGGCGATCTGCCAGAGGAAGAATTGGCAAGACGTGCGGCCGCTAAGGCTGCCCCGGCCGCCGAAGCTGCGACCGTTTAGTAAAAAATAGTAATGACCGAGCCGGCCTCGAATTACGTCTCGCTTGACCTCGCAGCCAAAATGCGAAAACAAGCGATACGGGTTTGGATGGCCGGTTTTGTCGTTGTTACCATTTGGGCTTTACTCACCGTAGTTGCCCCGCTCGCCAAGGCGAATGGCTTTGGTGGCGTGTCCTCACCGCTATACACTTTCTTCGGCTATATTTGCCATCAAATATCGGATCGCTCGTTTCACGTCTCAGGCGAACAGTTTGGCGTCTGCTCGCGATGTTTCGGCGTATATTTCGGCCTGGCGTTCGGCTTTGCCATTTATCCGCTCTGGCGAAACATCACCGAGATCGAGCCGCTCCCGCGTTTCTGGCTATTTCTCTCGCTCATCCCTATTGCCATCGATTGGTCGCTGACCGTATTTGGCATTTGGGAAAACACGCATCTTTCACGCTTCGTCACCGGCCTGATCCTCGGCTTCGCCTGCGCGACATACATCGTCCCGGCTATTGTCGAGATCACTCGAAATTTAACACGCCGAAGGGCGTGAGCAGAATTCAAACAGGATGGACAGGATATTCAGGATAAGTCTCAGCATAATAAATTCCTATCCTATACATCCTGTCTATCCTATTAAATTTCTTTTTCAGCTTTGATGATCATTGCATCCCGAACTTTTATTGACTCGGTTTCGTAAAAGGAGCAAGATTGAAAAACACATGAGTTTTACCAAAGAATCCGCCGCCGAGCTTGCAATTACCGACCTTGCCAAACGTTTAAACATTGACGCCGGCGGCGTCGAGGTCGTTGATATTGACGACAAAGATTTTCCCGACATGTCGCTCGGGGCGGCCGTCGATGGAGAGATGTCGGCACAGATGATCTCGAGTGGCTGGCAGATAACGCTCGTGGCAGACGGCGAAAAATACGAATATCGGGCCGATAAATATCAGCTACGATTGCACAACTTCAAGGGTAAGAATTACGTCATACAATCATAGAGCGAGGTATTTTCTATGAATCGCAATAATATCTGGATACATATTGGCATCGCCGTGGTTTTGATCACGATGGCGGCAGTTTTGGGGCAGATCGGCCGTTGGAGAATGGCTCTGCATGACCGCTCTGACGCTATTCAAAAGCGCGTCGAAACGATCAAAGCTGAACAAACAAGTGCTAATACCGCCCCTGAGGTGCTCGTGCGGTTCAAACCCGGCATCAGCCTCGCACAGATCAGGTCGATAGCAACGGCGAATAACGATGCTCTCTCAGACGAGATAGAATCCGTCAGCGGCCTTGCGGTCATCGACGACCTTGATAATGCCGATGCACAGGCGGTAGCCGATCAATACGCCGCAATGAGCGACAGCGTTGCTTATGCTGAGGTCAATTACCGTATTAAGCTCGATGATCCGATTCAGAAAGACGCGGTCAAAGACGGTGTTTATCGCGAAACGACGGCCGAAATGCCAAACGATCCTCTGTTTGGCGATCAATGGGCGCTAAATAATCTTGGACAGGACGGCGGTACGAAGCGAGCCGATATTGACGCTCTCGAAGCTTGGACAAAGACCAAAGGCAGCGAAGAGGTTGTCGTGGCCGTGCTCGACAGCGGTGTTGATTTCACTCACATCGATCTCAAGGGAAATATGTGGACTCGTCCCGCAAATGTCCCTGCATACACCGACGACGAGCTTGGCACGTTTAACGATACCAACGGCTATAACGGCACCGACAAGATCTCCGACCCAATGGACGACAACGGCCACGGTACGCATTGTGCGGGCATTATCGGGGCCGAGGGCGACAATGGCGAGGGCATAACCGGCATCAACCAAAAGGTAAAGATCATGCCTCTAAAATTCCTTGGACGCGGCGGTATGGGAACGACCGAGGACGCGATCGAGGCGATCAACTACGCGATCGACCGTAAAAAGAACGGCGTCAATGTCCGAATCATAAGCGCAAGCTGGGGCTCGACTTCGAAGTCAAAAGCGCTTGAGGACACGATACGAGCCGCCGGTGACGCAGGTATTTTGTTTGTCGCTGCTGCCGGTAACGACGGTTCGAACAACGATAGCCGTCCGCATTACCCTTCGAATTACGATCTGCCAAATGTGATCAGCGTCGCCGCTCTCGACCGCAACGATCGGCTTGCGGGCTTTTCAAACTTTGGCGTCAAAACCGTCCACATCGCCGCACCTGGCAAAGACATTCTGTCGACTTGGCTCGGCGGCGCATATCGCGAGGCTTCGGGAACGTCGATGGCAACGCCTTATGTTTCCGGTGTTGCCGCCCTCATCATCGCTGCGGAGCCCAAGATCACGATGGAAAAGCTGCGTGAGCGTCTGCTCTCGACCGCTGACAAGATCGACTCGCTCGACGGCAAAGTCGTCACTGGCGGACGTATCTGTGCGGCAAATGCCATCGCCGGCAAGGTGCTAAACCATCTGCAACATTAGACTAACGATTTGGGACAATCGCTCATAAAATGAGCAAGACGCATCCTAAATAGCAAAAAATGAGATGACCGTAAAGCTCTGTGAAAACAGGGCTTTACACGTTTTTATGCGCCTTTACTGCCGAATGGCACGCTCTTTGCCATTAATGGCAGTGAGCAATGGCCAAATCATTGCCCGAGTTTTATGAAAAGGGAGACAACAATGAACAAGATCAAAAGTTTGATGACAATTTCGGCATTATCAATTATGGTGCTTATCTTGCCGGCCATCGCATCGGCTCAATACGGCGGCGGTTATGGTAATGGCGGTTATAACAACGGCCAGTACGGCAATAACGGCTATTATACGAACATCAAATCGACCGTCCGCGACCTGAAAGACCGCAGCAAAGACCTCAAAAAAGAGATCGAGCGGCTCGACGACCGCCGAAATAACGGAGGCTGGAATAACGGTGGTTGGAATAATGGCGGCTATGGTAACGGGGGTTACAACAACAATGTGGACTTTCGCTCGTTGAGACACCTGGCTGACCAGTTTCGCAAGGCGGCTGACAAGCTTGAGGACAGATACGATGACGGCCGCGACCAGTATAAGAGCACAAACGAAGCTCGACGAGTGCTCGAACTCGGTGATCAACTTGGACGAGAGATCCGCCGCAGCCGTCTGAACGGCTATCTCCAAAACTGGAACCAGATCAATAACGATCTGCGTGTCATCGCCAATGCGTACAACGGACGCAACAACGGCGGCTGGAACAATGGCAACGGTAACGGTGGTTGGAACAACGGTCGTCGCCCAAGCTGGTGGCCCTTCTAACCTGAAATAAGTTCACCTATCTTCTTTATGCCCGCGTCTCTAGTGACGCGGGCTTTTTTGTTATAGTCAGAGAATGGCTGGAACGCTTTACTTGGTTGCGACACCGATCGGCAATCTACAGGATGTCACGCATCGAGCTCTCGACGTACTGCGAACTGTCGATCTCATCGCCTGCGAAGACACCCGCCACACGCTCAAACTGCTCAACCATTTCCGCATCTCAAACCGTCTCATCAGCTATCACGAGCACAACGAACTCGAACGTGCCGAAGAGCTTGCCGACCGTCTCGTCGCGGGGGCAAAGATCGCCATCGTCTCCGACGCCGGTACGCCGGGAATTTGCGACCCCGCATTTCGTGTTGTGCAGCGGGCAATAGAAGTAGGTGCGGCGGTTGTTCCGATCCCGGGAGCGGTGGCGTTTGTTAATGCCGTCGTCGCATCCGGTATTTCGACCGACTCAATATTCTTTGGCGGATTTCTCCCCTCAAAAAAAGGCGACCGACGTAAACGGCTCGAAGAGATCCGTAACGTTCCCGCGACACTTGTTCTCTACGAGACGCCGCACCGTCTGGCAAAATCGCTGGTAGATTGTTTTGAAGTGTTAGGAGATCGGCAAGCCGCTGTCGCCCGCGAACTGACCAAGCTGCATGAGGAAACTTCACGCGGACGTCTAAGCGAACTAGTCGAAAGATATAGTAAAGAGTCTGTGAAAGGAGAGATCGTGCTGGTCATAGAACGGGCCGCATTGGTAGAACCGAAACGCGAAACTCCAACGCCAAAATCGATTTCAAAACGTGTCAAAGAATTGGAAAAAGAGGGCGTTGATGGCAAAACCGCTCTCAAGAAAGCGGCGAAAGAATTTGGGCTGAGCAAGTCAGAGGCCTACCGGCTCCTCGAACTATCAAAATAACAAAATACAAAAGCCCGCACGTGCGGGCTTTTGCATTTCTAACTACCTTTGTGAAAGCTCAGGCGGCAATTGCTTATCAATTTTTGGTCGTTCCTTTAGGTCGGCCAGTTTTAGCAACGTGAGCATAATGGTACGTGTGACCTTTTCCATTCTCACGTAGTCGATCTTGTCCGCATGGTCGCCGGCACCGTGATAGTCCACGTGGACGCCGTCAAACCAAAACGCGATCGGTATGCCGTTGACCGCGTAGTTAAAATGGTCCGAACGGAAAAAGAACCTGTTCGTGTCCTTAGGATCGTCGTATCGGGTGTCATAGTTCATGTTGAGATAGCCCTTGTTTGTGCCGTCAACAACGCTGCCCAGCGTCGAACTCATCATGTCCTTGCCGATCACATAGATCGTGTTTTCGTCGGTCAGATCCTTATCACGCGGCTCTGTGTTGCCGGCCTTGCGGCTGCGGCCGATCATGTCGATGTTGAGCTGGGCAACGACCTGTTTGATATCAACGGTGGGGAATTTGTTGAAATATTCGCTACCCCACAATCCCTTTTCCTCGCCGCAATGCCAGACGAACAGCACGGAGCGTTTTGGACGTTTTGGAGCCTTTGCCAGAGCCTCGGCGATCGACAGCACTGCAACCGTGCCCGAACCGTCATCGTCCGCTCCGTTAAAGATCTTGTCCGGTCCAGGAGTATTTGGCTGGATGCCCACGTGGTCGTAGTGGGCACCGATGGCGACCATTTCTTTTTTGAGCACGGGATCGCTGCCTTCCCAAATAGCGACGACGTTTTGCGTCCAAGCAGTTTCCGATTTGGTAGCGATGCTGAAATTGAAATCTTTAGTCAGCTCGAACGGAGTCGTATAACCCGTGAGGGGATTTCCTGCTTCGCCTGCAAACACTGCGTTAGCAAGTTTTTCCGATGCTAAAAACACCGTTGGCACTGGGCCAGTCTGAGCAGTCGCCTGCGGCTGCAGCTTTTCGACAACCATACGGCTGCGGCCAAACATCTGCGTCACCGCTCCCCAGTTAGCCGCAAGGAATTTTGATGAGAGCACCATGACGCCGGCCGCTCCATTTTCACGTGCGTAAGTCACCGCGTCAGCCCAATCTTTCCCGCGTGTCCCGGTCAGGTCAGCCTGAGTGATACCGGCGGGCATTGGTACGAGATTGCGGCCGCCGATCGGGCCTTCGCCAAAGACGGCGATGATCTTGCCCTTAACGTCGAGTCCGGCGTACGGATTAATATTCTTTGATTTGACCATCCAGCCGTTTCCGGCAAAGACGATCTTTGCGGTCATCTTGCCGGTCGCGTTGCCCGAGGCACGGACGATATCGTCCCCATACGAAAATGTTTGGCCGCCGATCTCGACCGAGGTCGCGGCCGGGTCGATAGCATCGCGTTTGAGAGCCATCTTTTGATAAAAAGTACCGTCGTCGCCCGCCGGTTTGAAACCCCAACGCGACAGGTTCATGCCGATAAATTTCGCGGTCGTATCAAGCCCGCGTGAGGGCGTGTCGCGGCCCTCCATTTCATCCGACGCGACAAAGTACAGATAGTCGCTCAACTGTTTGGCGGTGACGCCCTCAGCGATCTTTTTCTCGTCCGCCGAGATCTTGATCGCGGGTGCGGCCGCTTGTCCAAATGCCGATTGCACCACAAACGCGGCGATCAGTAGATATGCAAAAATATTTCGTTTCATTTTTTCTCCAGAAATTAAGATGTCGTAAATTCTTATAGTTTTACGACGTTTTTGATGAAATTGTTTCGCGGCTGCCGATGATCGTGATCTTATTTTTGTTTGCAAGGGCGATCATTTCGTCACGGTCAAAAATGAGAGTTTTGCCCGTTGTGATCGACAGACACGTAGCACCTGCGTCAATCATCGTCTCGATCGTCGAAACCCCGACAACGGGCACGTCAAACCGCATATCCTGATCGGGCTTTGCGACTTTTACAACGGTCAGTTTGCCGTTTGCCAGCTCTCCGGCTCGTTTGATGGTCGCGTCGGTCCCCTCCATAGCCTCGATCGCGACACAGGCTCTGCCGCGGACAACAACCGTTTGGCCGAGATCGAGCCGGGCGGTCTCAGACGTTATGTGTAGCCCGTACTCGATATTTTCGAGTTCCATATCGGTCGGTTTTCGCTTTGTCATCAAACCATCAGGGGCGAGCATATCCTGAACAAAATATGTCGAATCGATCAGCTCGATGCCTTCTCTGGCAAGCTCCGCGGCAATACCGCCGATGAGGGCGTCAGTATTTCGACGCTTTAGGCCCCACAGCATCTTGACCATTCGCATATCAGGCATCGCGGTAGAAAATATCTGGACGTGTTTTACGTGCCCTGCCATGATGACCTTTCCGACGTTGCGATCCTTAAACGACGACAGCATTTTGCCCAGTTGGCCGATGCCGACCCACACGATGTTATCCGCCGCATCCTCGATCGACGGATCGGTCTCCTCTTTGATCGCGACGACCGACAGCGAAACGCCGGCCCGCCGGGCGCCGTCAATTACGAGAAAGGGAAAATTGCCGTTTCCGGCGATCAGGCCATATTGCATAATCTCATTCAATTATCCGATTGATTCGAAACATCAGCAACCGTACAATTTCTGTATTTGCACCATAAACAAATTTCCGAATTTTTACGTAGTAGGCACAACAATTAACCTTATGAATACTAAAGCCTTGTCGTCCGTTGCCCTCGTTCTTCTGTTTGCTGCTGCTGCCATTGGGCAGACAAATTATCTGACCGAACCATCGCTGTCGCCGGATCGCAAAGAGATCGCGTTTGTCTCGGGCGGCGATATCTGGACTGTCGGAGCCGAGGGCGGTGCGGCGAGGCTGTTGGTTTCGCATCCCGCCAATGAATCGCGGCCGCTCTATTCACCCGACGGACGCTGGCTGGCGTTTGGGTCGAACCGGACCGGAAATGGTGACATTTACATACTTGAGATCGAGACCGGCAGCCTGCGGCGGCTAACGTTTGACGACGCGAACGATCAGATCGACGCTTGGTCGCGCGACGGCAAATGGATCTATTTTTTCTCAAGCAGCCGCGATATTGCCGGCATGAACGACATCTACCGCATCCCGGTCACGGGCGGCACGGCGATGCAGATCAGCTCGGATCGATATACGACCGAATTTCAATCGACGCCGCTTGCGGACGGCTCGATCATATTTGCGGCCCGGGGTAATTCGGCCGGTCAATGGTGGCGTCGCGGCCGCAGTCATCTCGACGAGAGCGAATTGTGGCAAAAGTCAGGCGACACATATACGCAGCTTACTCAACGCGGAGCCAAACAAATGTGGCCGATGGCAACGGCGGACGGAACAAAGATCTATTTTGTTTCCGACCGGACAGGGCCGCAAAATATCTGGTCGATGCCGCACGGCGGACAGGCAAAGCAGATAACTAATTTCACCGATGGCCGCGTGCTGTGGACGAGCTTGTCGTATGACGGACAGGAAATTGTCTTTGAGCGAAATTTTCGCATCTGGAAAATGAAAGCTGACGGCGGAAAGCCGCAGGAACTTAGCATTACCTTACGCGGAGCCGCGTCTAGCCCGATGATTGAGCGGCAAAACCTGTCAACTCAGGTCGGCGAACTTGCACTCTCGCCCGACGGCAAAAAGGTGGCGGTCGTATCGCGCGGCGAGATATTTGCCGCTTCGTCAAAAGATGGCGGCGAAGCCGTACGCGTAACGACGACTGTCGCACCGGAATCGTCGGTAGCCTGGTCGCCGGACAGCAAAAAGCTCATTTATACATCAGAACGAAGCGGAATTAGCGAGATATTCCAATACGATTTTGCGGCCGAGACTGAGACACAGTTGACGAGGGGAGCCAACGACGACATCTCACCGACCTTTTCGCCCGACGGCAAAATGATAGCGTTTGTCCGAAATGCGCGTGCGATCTACACCTACAATGTCGAGACAAAATCTGAAAAAGAACTTTGCAAAACATTTGCAGATCCCGCTCCACTTGGTGGCGAATCTTTCAAATGGTCGCCTGACAGCAAGTGGATCGCATTTCTCACGGGCTCGCCCGCAACGCGTTCGTATTCGAATGTTAGCGTTGTTCCAGCCGCAGGCGGAGTGGCAAAACAGATCAGCTTTTTATCAAATTCGAACGCCGGATCGATCGCTTGGAGTGCTGACGGCTCGTATATTCTCTACGGTTCGAGCCAGCGGACCGAGGATGGCATGATCGCCCGTATCGATCTCAAACTGCGAACGCCAAAGCTTCGCGAGGACCAATTTCGCGATCTTTTCAAACAGGAAAATCCGCGTGACAAACCCGCCGGGCCGCCGGCTTCGCCGCAGCCATCACCGGCCGCTTCGCCCGTTGCCGAGAAAAAAGATGAATCAAAAACGACCGAGATCGTTTTCGAAGATATCCGCAAACGGTTGAGTTTTATCAACACCGGCGTCAACAATAATGGCGTCATCATCAGCCCGGACGGCAAGACTTTACTCATCCTCGCGGCAGCCGAGGGACAGTTTAATCTGTACACGATGCCGCTCGATGAATTGTCTAATGACCAATCGTCACGCCAGTTGACCTCGACGCCGGGGTTCAAATCACAGGCCCAATTTTCGCCGGACAGCAAAGAGGTTTATTACGTCGAAAACGGCCGCATCAATATCGTCAGCCTCGACCGCCGCGAGGTGCGTCCGCTTAGCGTGAGCATGGATATGAACGTCAATTTTGCCCAGGAAAAGATGGAGATCTTCAAACAGGGCTGGCGGTATATGCGTGATAATTTTTACGATGACAAATATCACGGAGCCGATTGGAACGCGGTTCGGGCGACCTATGAACCGCTCATCGCCGCGTCGCGAACGCTGGATGAGGTTCGCCGTCTAATGAATATGATGGTCGGCGAATTGAACGCTTCGCACCTCGGCGTTGGCGGGCCGTCGGGGTTTACGGGAACGACGGTCGGCAAGCTGGGCTTGCGTTTCGAACGCGGCGAATACGAGACAAACGGACGGCTCAAAATAACCGAGATCATCACGCTCAGCCCTGCGGCGGTAACAAAAGGCATCGCGGTCGGCGACTATCTGATTAGCATCGACGGAGCCAAGATCGCCGCCGGCGTGAATATCGACGAGCTACTTGAGGGCAAGGTCGGAAAACGTGTGGAACTCGAATTCTCGTCCTCAGCGGATGGATCAAACAAACGCGAGGTCATCCTAAAACCGATCTCGACCGGAGCTGAGAAAAATCTGCTCTACCGCCAATGGGTCGAGAGCAATCGCGCTTATGTTGACAAGGTCAGCGGCGGGAAACTCGGTTATGTTCATCTGCCTGATATGGGCCAAGGCTCGCTAAACCAGCTCTACATCGACCTCGATGTGGAAAATCAGTCAAAACAGGGCGTGGTGATCGATATTCGCAACAACAACGGCGGTTTTATCAATCCGTATGTCATCGATGTGCTGGCCCGACGCGGCTATCTGACGATGCAGGAACGAGGGCTTTGGGAAGTGCCCGCCCGCTCTGCACTCGGCCAACGCGCTCTTGAACGCCCGACTGTTCTGATCACAAATCAGCACTCGCTATCTGACGCCGAAGACCTGACCGAAGGCTACAAATCGCTCAAGCTTGGGAAGGTCGTCGGTGAGCCAACATCCGGCTGGATCATTTTTACCTGGAACACGACCCTGTTTGACGGCACGACGCTGCGGCTGCCGCGGCAGTTGATACGCGGAGCAGATGGCAAGAATATGGAGCTAAATCCGCGCACGCCGGATGTGCCGGTGACGCGGCCAATAGGTGAGAGCTTGACCGGAAAAGATTCGCAGCTTGATCGTGCGGTCAGGGAACTGTTAGGAAACTAGGGCTTGTTCGCAAACAGCCGTAGTTTTTCACCTTCGGGCGAATCTATCAAGCCTGTAAAAGTAAAACCGAGCTTTTCGAGTAGGTGGCCTGAGACATCGTTGTCGAGTGATGTGATCGCATGGATCTCGGTAAAGCGGTGCTTTTCGCGGCCATACGTCATCATCGCTGAGGCTGTTTCGAATCCGTAACCTTTGCCTTCGTATTCCGGCAAAAACGCGAAACCCAAGTCAGGAAACTCAAAATGCTCGCGTTTTACAAATCCGCACAGCCCGACCGCAGTATTGTCGGTCTTTAGCTCAACAACGTAGAGGCCGTAGCCGTGGACGCGATAGCTTTCGCGATAGCGGTCCTCGATAAAATCGCTTGCATCGTCCGCCGAACGGACACCGCGGTCGCCGATGTACTGGAGAAATTTCGGCGTGTTGAGCAGCTCAAAAATAAACTCCGCATCGAGCGCGGAGTCCAGTTTACGTAATGTCAGCCTATCAGTTTCTAAAACATTCATTTTTAATTAAAGCTCTACAATGTAAGCCGGTTCCTCAAATTCCGGCATTTCAATACTTAGATTACTCACTAAACGGTTCGATCTCACCCGGCTTGCGGAGCATTTTGTTGACCTCGTCGAGGTGCATTTCTTCGAGCAAGATCATTTCCCGTGCGTATTCCTCAAGTGCGACTGATTTGCCTTCGGTGAGTTTCATTAGTTCGTAATAAGCCGCGAGCGTCGTACTCTCTTGCTCCAGGCTTTCACGGAGAATATCGCCAATGTCGTGCTTTTCTGTTTCGAGTAACGGCCCGATCTTCAAACTTGGATGGCCGCCTAACATAGTCACAAATTCACCGGCTTTGCGGGCATGCATCAACGACTCGTCGCCGTTACCTTGTAGCCATGAAACAATTGGTATCCGGTTATACCCAAATACCATCAAAGCATAGTGCGTATACCGCACTACACCTGCCAATTCCAGTTCGAGGATCTTATTCAAAACCTCGATCGCTTTTAGTTTTTCGGATTCGTTCATAATTTTTCCTCGATAAAATTATTCCGCTTGTTCGCGGGCGTGATACGAACTGCGTGTGAGCGGCGATGATTCGACGTGTTTGAAGCCCATGGCCATGCCGATGGCTTTCCATTCGGCGAATTCTTCGGGCGTGACGTAACGCTCGACGGGCAAGCGTTTTTCGTATGGCTGCAGGTATTGGCCGATGGTCATGATGTCGCATGAGACGCTGCGAAGGTCTTTCATTAGATCGACGACCTCTTCGAATGTCTCGCCGAGCCCGGCCATGATGCCGCTTTTGGTTTTCATTGCTGGGAACTGCGTGTCGCGGAAATGAGCCGAGCGTTCGAGCAGTGTGAGCGTTTGGTTATATTTAGCGTCGGGACGAACGCGGCGATAGAGGCGTGCGATCGTTTCGGTGTTGTGATTTAGGACGTCAGGACGCGCGACCAGAACGTTGTTAAGAGCTACTTCGTCGCCATTAAAATCCGGTATCAGAACTTCTACCTTACACGCCGGGTTCATCTCGCGAACCCTTGTAATAGTCTCCGCCCAGTGCATAGAACCGCCGTCAGGCAGGTCGTCGCGGTTGACCGATGTGATGACCGCATGAGCGAGATCGAGATGTTTGACCGCTTCAGCAACGTGGGTCGGTTCGAGCGGATCGAGGTCCTTGGGCTTGCCCTTATTGACCGCACAAAAGCCGCAGTGTCGGGTGCAGGTGTCGCCGCCGAGCATAAATGTCGCGGTCTTGTCCGTCCAGCATTCAAAGATATTAGGGCATTTGGCTTCCTGACAGACGGTGTGCAGATTTAGGCCGTCGATCAGCTCCAGCACTGCGTTTTGATTGCGCGGGTCGCCAAGCTTGATCTTTAGCCAATCAGGCTTTTTGAGCCGCTCGCGCTGCTTGCGGTTCAGGAATTCTTGAACTAAAACCTTTTCCTCGATCATAAAAGTATTGCCACAAAAGGCACAAAATGCACAAAAACTAATTATCTCATTTTTGCGAATCTTGTGCCTTTTGTGGCGATATAACGCTTAACCCAGACGCGAATTAACAACGTCCCAGTTGATGTTGGCAAAAAACGCCTCGATGTATTTCGGCCTGTCGACCGGTGCGTAATCTTTGATAAACGCATGCTCCCAAACATCCATGATGAGGATCGGCTTGTATCCGGCGACATTGCCGGTCTCGTGCAGATTGATCCAGTGATTTGAGATCGCACCGTTTGACGGGTCTTGATAAACGGCTGCCCAGCCGACTCCGCGCATCTTGCCGGTATTCATAAAATCGGCTTTCCAGACGTCGTAGTCGCCAAAGCTCTCGGCCGCAGCATTGATAAATGCATCGCCCGTCGAAGGGTCGCCGGTGCCGTGTTTCTGCATATTTTCGAAATAATATTCGTGCAAAACCATGCCATTGTATTCAAAGCCAAAACGCCGTTTTAACTCACTAAACGCGGCCGATTGAGTCGGGTCGAGCGTGCCGCTGCCGATAAGGTCGGCAATGCGTTGGTTGAGGACGTTGGTGTTCGTAACGTAGCCCTCGTAGAGCTTAAAGTGCATCGCCAGCGTCTCGTTAGAGATGCCGGTTAAGTCCGAAAGGTCAAATGTCTTTGCTGTGTATGTCGTGTTTGTTCCCATCTTAATTCTCCTAGTCCTGTGGTCGCGTACCGGCGTCGATACCAGCAACGCTGGCCTGATTGATAACTTTTACTTCGAGATCGTTCTCGCAGCGGATCTGGCATGACAGACGCGTGTTTGGCGCGAGATCGCCCTTGGTCGATAAAATGGCCTCTTCGTCGGGGCCCATCGTCCCGGCGTCACCGACGACGACCTCGACGCGGCAAGTCGTGCAGCGGGCGTTGCCGCCGCAGCGGTGCAAAATGTCAACACCGTTGTCCTCGAGTGCAAGAACCAGTTTCTTACCGGTCTCCGCCTCGAATGAAATTGTTCCAGATGCTGTTTCAGCAATAATATGTGGCATTAATATCTCCTATATCTCTATTCTAGTTTGCTGCGGTGAATGTGCAAAATCCGCTATTTTCCAATGACTACTTTTTCGCGATTCGCGTTGATCGCGACAAAGATCAGATCGGCCGACGTTACCCGCACGACCTGTCCTTTATTCCCAAAACGCTCGGCCTCGACCTCGACGTGGATGGTGATCGACGTGCGACCGACTTTTAACGTCGTCGCATAAAAACTGACGAGATCGCCAATAAACACGGGTTCGTGAAATATCACCTCGTTCATCGCGACCGTTACAAAACGCTCGTGCTTTGTATGCCTGACCGCCTCGACACCGCCCGCGACGTCGATATAGCTCAAAATAACGCCGCCAAAAACGGTGCCGTGTGCGTTTGTATCACGCGGCATCATCGTCAAGCGTATCGCCGCATCTCTGATCGTTTCTCGTTCCATAACGCAATTTTTTAAGGATCGACATGATGGGCAGGATTAAGGAACCGGAAATATTTCCCGGTTTTAATAAATCATGTCTATCCTGTTCATCCTGTTTGAATTTCCTTCGTTACCCAGTCGCGGATCGTGTCTCGCAGCTGGTTCAAATGCTCGTCAAAAAAGTGTCCGCAGTTTTCAAACACGACCACCTCTGCGTGAGGGATCTGATCAATAAGCTCTCGCAGGCTTTCGATCGAGCCAAATTCGTCCCGGTCGCCGTGTACAAAAAGTATCGGCTTTTTTACCGCGGTCAGGAAATCGTAATCGCCGTATTTATCGACCGGCGTGCCGATGCTGATGAGGCGTGCGATGCGGTCATCAGCATAACCGACCTCAAGAGCGGTTCGCGAGCCAAACGAAAACCCGGCAAGTGTCATATCTTCGCCCGGGTATTGTTCGAACATATACGCGAGTGCGTCGGCCACGTCTTCTTTGCCGCCCTCGATCTCATTATGTTCGCCGGTCGAATCGCCGACGCCGCGAAAGTTAAACCTCAGCGTTGTAAGCCCTGCATCAACCAATCCGGCAGCCGCTCGAAACACCACCTTGTTATGCATCGTACCGCCGCCGAGAGGATGCGGATGACAGACGAGCCCGATGCCACGCCGCTCGCCCGCAGGCTCCTTGAGGATCGCTTCGAGCCGGCCGTGTGACGCAGGGATGTAAAGGTTGCCTTTTGGATACATGTTCGAATTCTTGATTTTAGGTTCTGCATCGCCAATTCGCAAACAGCCCCGTTTTCGTGATACTTTTTCATATAATTCACACGGTCACCGCCGACAGATTTTCATGGAAGAGATCATAAACGAAACGCCCGCGACCACGGACGAACAACCGAAAAAAACAAAGCAAAGCTGGAGCGAGTTTCTCGAGAGCGAGCATGCGGTCCGCATTATTTATCTGATTTTCGGGTTTCTCGCGATCCTGATGGTGATGACGTTTTTGCAGACGCGGACCGACGCGATCTGCTGCGGCGATTGGGACGGTTATTATCACATCAAATGGTCGCAGCTTTTGTGGCAAAATTTTAGTCAGGGCAAATGGCTCCCTACATTTGAGTGGCTGCCGCTAACTGTCCTGAATCCACAGGCTTACGCTGATCATCATTTTCTTTTTCATCTATTACAGATACCGTTTTTATGGTTTTTTGAGCCGGTCACAGCGGCAAAGGTCGCGACAGTTTTTTACGCAACGCTCGCCATTTTCTCCATCTATTGGCTGATTTACCGCTACGAGGTCAAGCATCAATTGCTGTGGCTCGCGGCGATCATGGTTTGCTCAAATGCGTTTTATTATCGGATGAACATGGGCAAGGCACCGCCGCTCACGATAATCATCACGGTGCTCGGCGTTCATCTGCTCTTTCAGCGAAATTACAAATGGCTGCTGCCGCTGATGTTTGCGTTCGTGTGGACATACAGCCTGTTTCCGCTGCTGCTGTTTGCCGCAATCATTTGGACGATCATCATCGCGTGGAACGAACGCAGGCTCGAATGGCGGCCGTTCGCCTACACGATGGGCGGCATGATCGCGGGCAATATCATCAACCCCTATTTTCCAACAAACCTCTATCTTTTCTACGAGCATTTTGCGACGAAATTTAAGGTAGGCTCGGATTTTGTCGTCGCGGTGGGCGGCGAATGGTATCCGTATTCGGGCATGGAACTGCTGATGAATTTCCCGGTTGCTCTCGCGGCAATGCTCATCGGCTATATCCTGTTCGTGCCAAAGGGCAGCAAGCTGCCTGAGAAAGCGGCGTTTTTCCTCGCATTTACGAGCATATTGCTCGCCGCACAGTTTCGTTCAAAACGCTTTGCCGAGTATTTTCCGCCGTTCGCTATCCTGTTCGCAGCTTTTGCGTACAACGCCTTCACCGCACCAAAGGCCGCCGAGCTGCCCGACGAATTTCAACGCGACATCGACCCTTATCTCGACGCCGACAAACCGACCGAACGCCAGTCTTGGATCCACGCGGCACGTCAGGCGACGCCGTGGGTCATTGGTATTTTGCTGGGCATCTTTTGGCTTTACAACATGATCGGGCTGCACAAATTTGGCTTTGACGAAGCCGGGATGATCGACAATATCAAGACGAACGAGCCCGGTGACAAGTACAAACGTGCGATGCAGTTCGCAACTGGCCTGGACGAGACCGGTGCCGATAATATCCCAAAAGGCGAGCGGATATTTAACTGCACGTGGGACGATTTTCCAAAGCTGTTCTTTTACGACACGAAGCACACGTACGTCTATGGCCTCGATCCGAACTATCTATATTCGCAAAATCCTGAGCTATACAAGTTGCTCAAGGACCTGACCGAAGGCAAGATCGACGATCCGGCTCCCGTGATCCGCGAGAAATTTGGGGCGAATTATATCTTTGCCGACGCTAAAGAAAACACCGATATGATCGCCAAAGCGCTCGAAAGCGGCTGGGTCGAAACGATCTATGAGGACGACGATGCTCGTCTGTTAAAGATCCGTGCGGTCAAAGGCGACGCACCTGACGAAGCAAAAGATCAGCCCGCCGAGACGCCCGAGGAGAAAAAGATACTCGACGAAGAGGAACGCAACGACGCTAAGAACGTGAACGCAAATGCCGATGACGATGACAATTAAAAGGGGAGTAAACGAGTTGGGGAGGAGAGGAGTTGTTGGCAAACTATTCCTAAGCTTTCTATTTGCTCTGACTGCTGCCTGTGGTGCAAATGACGGCATTCTCAAATCTGGTAAGGAGACGCCCGCTCCGTCAAACGCTCAGCCAAGCAAGTCCGTATTCGAAGAGGACCTCGGGTCAATGCGGACGGCGGATTTTCGGTTTGTGTATGTTCTGCGTCGAAAGGACGGCGGTAAGATCGATGCGGAGGACCGCAGCGTCATCAAAGCCCAAACGGCTGATGCGAACCGACGCATGTCGTCCGACGATGACAAAGCGTTCATCATCGGATCTAACAACCAGATACCACCAAAGAACATGTTCGTTTTATTTGCCCGTTTTGCCGTCGAAAATTATTCGCCGCCACCCGTTGCGAATACGAACGCAAATACCAGCACAAACGTGAATAAGTAGCGTATATTATTACTAAATATGCCCGAGCTGAAAACGCCCAAGATCGAACCGCCGGCTCCGCCCGACGTGCCGAAAACGCCCGCGACCCGCGTCGTGCTAGACCCGTCATCACCGTCACTGCGGTCGATCTTGCGTGTCGTAATTATCACGCTGATCATTTTATTTGTCGCCGGTTCGGTTCAGACGATCCTCAGCTCGATTGCGTCGCTGTTTTTCCTTGTCATACTGTCGGTGTTTTTTGCATACTTGATCGATCCGCTCGTGCGGCTCATCCGGCGGCCCTTCAAAGATAGAGGTATCGAAAAATGGATGCCGCGTTCCTTTGCGATAGTCATCGCGTATCTTTTTGTTTTTACAGTGCTCGGCATCGCGATCTCAAACATCGCCCCGCGCGTAATTGATCAGGCAAAAGAATTTGGTGCAAACATCCCTTCATACGGCCAGTCACTGCGGGCCCGGGGTAACGAGCTAAACCAGCGATTTGACCGGCTGCGTATCCCTGATGAGGTCCAAAATGAGATCAATAAAAAGGCAACCGATATCGGTGGCAGCATAACGGCTGCGGTCGGCAATTTTGTGCTGATGTCGGTCACTTACTTGCCGTGGTTTCTGCTGGTGCCTATACTTGGATTCTTTTTTCTTAAGGATGTAAATCAATTTCGGCTGGCAGTTTTACGTATGTTCCCAGCCGGCCCCTATCGTATGCGTGCCGAGGCCGTATTGCAAGAAGTAAATACAACGCTCGCCGCATACACGCGGGCTCAGATAATCTCGTGCGTCCTCATAGCAGTTCTTTGTACGATCGGTTTTTACGCACTAGGGCTGAAATATGCTTTGCTGCTCGGAATTCTCGCCGGTATTTTCGAATTTGTCCCGCTGCTCGGGCCCGTGACGATCGGCCTGATCGTTATTACAACGGCGGCTGCATCCGACGACCCTTGGAAAGCTCTATATGTCGCGATCTTTCTCATCGTGCTCAGGATCATCCACGATTATGTTACCTATCCGCGCATCGTCCGCGGCGGTATACATCTGCATCCGCTGGCGATCATCTTGTCGGTGCTTGCGGGTGAACAGGTGGCTGGCATACCGGGCGTTTTCCTCGCGATACCGATAGTCGCCGTCGCAACCGTCATATACCGTCACGTACTAGAGCATCGCGGAGCACGCGGCCTCGTCTCAGGCTGGATCGAAGACGCCGAATCCCACCCGGAGGCAGGAGCCTAAAATGTCCTCAATAGCATGGTTGGTCGTGTTCTTTTTTGTGCTGCTCGCTCTGAGCATCCTGATCTATGTGCTCGTGGTAAAAGCATTTTACTGGGGAGACAAAAAAGAACCGCCGACAAAGAAACATTAGATTGCCGAAGCAAACCTATCCTGATCTTGAATCGCCGTTTCGATCTCAACTACAAAAAGATCCATTTCAAATTTGAGATCTGATAATTTCACAGCGTCTTTTGCCGTGGTCAGCAAAACCTCCGCCCCGACACTTCGCGCTTCGCTCTCGATCTTTTCAATATCCTTTTGCGAATAAATATGATGGTCGCGAAACGCCAACGAACCGTTAACAGCTATCTCATTTCGCCTTAGCAGTTCAAAGAAATTTTCCGGATTTCCAAGTCCGCAAAAAGCGAATGTGTTAATTGTCTTTGCGTCAAATTCTCCTAACCCAACGACCCCCACGATTTTATTCTTTGCAATAAATACCGCCGCATGCGGTGCCAATTGTGAAATTTCAAATTTCAGATCTGAAATACTTTCGACCAGATCGGCACGGGTGATAACAACAACATCTGCCCGTGATAAATTATGCAGCGGGTCACGCAAACGCCCGGCTGGCAGCATCTTGCCGCCGCCAAACGGATTTGTCGCATCGATACAGACAATATCGACATCGCGTTTTGCCTTGAGGTGCTGAAATCCGTCATCAAGCAGAAATACCGTCACTCCGAATTTCCGCTTTGCCCACTCCGCGGCCGCAACACGATCGGCGTCAGCTATTACTATCGCTTTGCCTAGTAATTTATTTGCTAATTCGAATGGCTCGTCACCGGACTCGATAGCGGTCGCCAGTATGTTTTCTCCATCAGATACGAGGACGCGTTTCTTTGGATCCCTGCGTCCATAACCGCGAGTTAAGATACAAACTTTTTCTCCACGTTCTGCCAAGATATTTGCAACGTACGCAACGAGCGGCGTCTTGCCGGTGCCGCCGGTCGTTATGTTGCCGATGCTGATCACCCGCGCGCCAAGATAGTGCGATTCAAAAACGCCTCGATCGTAGAGACGATTACGTGCATCGGCGAACTTTCCGTACAGCGATGAAAACAGTGACAACATCGTCGTTAATTATCGATTAACAACGCGAGAACAACCAACCACGAACTATTTTTTATTTGTAACTTGGATGAGCCGATCGAGTTTATTCTGTGCCTGGCCGCTGTCGATGCTTTGTTCGGCGAGACGTGCGGCGTGCATCGGGTCTTTTGCGATACCGCCTAAGAATAGGGCGGCACCGGCGTTTAGGACGATCAGCGAGCGGGCCTCGTCGCGGCGGCGGCTGGCGAGCACTTCGCGGATGATCTTTGCACTTTCTTTGGCGGAGCTTACTTTCAGATGGTCGATCTTGGCGGGTTTTAGGCCGAAATCGGCGGGCGAAATGACGTGAGCTTTTACATCGGTTCCGGTCACCGCAGCGACAAATGTCTTGCCCACAAGCGTTATCTCGTCGAGGCCGTCAGAACCATGAACAACCCAGGCCTTTTCGGTTTTTAGCATCGCCAGAGCCCGTGCGGTCGGCTCGAGCATCGATTGATGCCAGACGCCGATGAGTTGACGCGAAACGTTTGCCGGGTTTGCGATCAGTCCGAGGATATTCAGGCAGGTGCGAATGCCTAGACTGCTGCGGACATCCGCGAGCCGTCTGAGAGCGGGGTGAAATTTTGGAGCGAAGAGAAAGCTCAATCCGACACCATTGAGCGCCATTTGGGCGACGTCCGGTTCGCTGGACACTTTGACGCCTAGCTCGCCGAGCACATCGGCACTACCCGCTTTGCTGGTCACGCCGCGATTGCTTTGCTTTGCAATGACGAGCCCCGCACCGGCGGCGACAAGTGCTGCCGCGGTCGAGACGTTAAATGTTCGTGCCGTCGAGGAACCGGTTCCGGCGATGTCAAAAGCCCTTTTTGATCCGGGGACCTTTACCGCGAGCGATCTCATGACGCTCGCCATACCCGCAAGTTCCTCGTGCGTCTCACCCTTTGCCGTCAAGGCGGTCAATGCTCCGGCGATCTGGTTCGACCCGGTTCGCCCGTCCGTGAGTGCCTGGAAAAAGTCCGCAGCTTCGTTTGCCGACAGGTCTTCGCCACGCAAAAGGCGCGCGAAAAAAGGGAACAGCGGCGTATCGGCTTTTGGATTGGTGGCGGTGATCGGTGCCGACGGCAGCCAATCGGCTCGTGTGCGGGTCATAAAGATTAGCGTTCGGGAGCGGGTCGAGAGCGGCAAAAGGGAACAATACCCCTACATCTACTATGTCAGAGTTCGAGGAAATTTTGCAATAACTTTCTGCCGTGCTCGGTTAATATCGACTCCGGATGAAACTGCACGCCCTCAATTTTTAGCGTTTTGTGACGCAGTCCCATCACTAGCCCGTCTGGCGACTCGGCGGATATTTCGAGCGTGTCGGGCATGCTGTCACGCTCGACGATCAAGCTGTGATAACGTCCTGCCGAGAAATTATTGGGAATATCTGAGAATACAGTTTTGCCGTCGTGGATGATCTCGACCGGTTTTCCATGTACCGGTTCCGGAGCTCGCGACACTTTGCCGCCAAAATGCTGGCCGATCGCCTGGTGTCCGAGACAGACGCCGAGGATCGGCAGCGTGTCCGCAAACCGTTCGATAACACCCAACGAAATGCCCGCCGTATCGGGCGTGCCCGGCCCCGGCGAGATCAGTATGCGTTCGGGTTTTAGATTGTCTGCGATCTCATCGACCGTCACCTCGTCATTGCGGACAACACGCATCTCGGCCCCAAGCTCGCCCAGATATTGGACGAGGTTGTAGGTGAAAGAGTCATAATTGTCGATTACTAGCAGCATGTTCTACATTAGGCTTGTGCCCAGCAACCAACTGCCGCCGTCGACAACGAGCGTAACGCCGTTGACGTAGCTGGCGGCGTCGGATGTGAGGAATAACGCGGCATTTTCGATATCGGCGATGCGGCCGAAACGCTGGAGCGGTATTTTTCGCGTAAGTTTTTCTTTCAGCTCGGGCATTAGCAAACGCTTCATGCCCTCGGTGTCCTCGATCGGGCCCGGGGCGATGCCGTTGACGCGGATGCCGTGGCGGCCCCATTCGACTGACAGATTTCGCGTGATCGCATCGACGCCGGCCTTTGCCGCCGATACGTGTATCTGCATCGGCGTTGCAAGATAATGCAGCGTCGCCGAGATGTTGAGGATCTGCCCCTTAGATTCTTTCAAAGCCTCGAATGACGCGCGGCAGACGTTGAACGTGCCTTTGGTGTCGATATCGACGACGGTGCCAAAGCCGTTTGGGGAAAGCTGATCCGCCGCGCACAAAAAATTTCCGGCCGCACCGTTGACGACAATATCGATCTTCCCATAATGCTCGACGGTTTGTTTGATCGCATTTTCGACCGCCTCGTACTCGCGAACGTCCGCCGCGACGGTAAAACACTCACCGCCGAACGATTCGACCTCGGCTCTCATCGCTGCTAGATTTTCTTCTTTGCGGCTGGTGATGGCGAGCTTGGCACCATGCTCGGCAAACGCCCTGGCGATGCCGCCCGTTATTCCCGTGCCGCCGCCTGTTACAAACGCGACCTTACCCTGTAAAATGTTGTCAGCAAATATTTTGTCCATATTGATTGGGATTTTAGCAAAGAATCGTCCACAGATGAACACGGATAAACACAGATATAAGAATAGGCGTCACAAAGAACGCACCTATTCGCGTTTTCTGATCTTATCTGTGTCCATCTGTGTTTATCTGTGGTTAATTTTCCTCTCTTCGTGCTCGACCAAGCCTACCGATATGCGGACACTCGTTCCGGCGGAGACGCTTGTATATCTTGAGACCAACGACCTTGCGGCGGCTTTGCAGCCGATCGTTGACGCCAAGCCTTTTAGGGAAGTTGCTAAGAGCAAGCCTGACTTTTCGGCGTTAAAAGGCGTGAAGCTGGCGGTTGCCGTCACAGGTTTTGAAACTAGCGAAGAAAAGCTGACCGACGAGCACAGCGTCGGACGCGTACAGCCGCATTTTGTCGCGGTCGCTGACACCCACGCCTGGAACTATCAGGCGGTCGCGTTCGCCGAGAAAAAACTTGGCGGTTTTGTTGCGGACATCTACGACAGCGAACCGGCGCTCGAACGGAGCGATAAGCACGGCGGCAAATATTTTATCTGGACAGCCGCTGACGGACGCAAAGCGTACGCTCTCGTTATCGACAGCATCATCTATTTTGGCAACGACGAATCAGAGATCGATAAATGCCTCACCGTAAAACGCGGTGAAGCTGAAAGCATCGCAAAAACCGGAAAGGTAAAACCCGCTGACCCGGCAACGCTCGCATCCGGCTATGTCTCGACCGACGGCGTCGCCCAGATCGCCAATATCGTCGGCCTAAAATTCGCCACCGAAGCCGGCGAAGACTCCGAGGTCCAATCCGCCATCGCCGGCATCCTGCCACAGCTTATCCGAAACTCAGTGACTGATATCGCTTGGACATCGACCAAGACCGAGCAGAGAATACAAGACCGTTGGGAAATTAATATGCCCTCGGAGGTTAGCGGCGTACTCGCAGAGACGATGGCCGCAAATGACGATATAGACGCGGGTCTATTGGATTACATTCCTGAAAATGCAGTGGGCATAAGTGCCTATAACTTTACGGATCCGCAGGTTGCCTGGCGAAGTGTTTTGCTCGTAACGCAAAAGAAGGCCGATCCGCTAGTCGCCCGCATCCTTAACGAACTTTCCGGTGCTCTGTTTGAGCCGTACGGCGTAAATGATGCCGAGGCTTTTTTGAGGTCGGTCGGGCCGGGAATAGTTTCTGTACGGATGGATAATGCTGATGAGAAGTCGTTAATTATCTCGATCTCAAGAAATCGCGGAAAATTGCCAGACGGGCTGGACACCGGACGATTTACTCCTGCAATTGGCTTGTGGCCAAATGGCGACAGATTTTACGGAACGAACCCCAAGGATGAAGACCCTTTTTCAGTGGGTGTTTTGGCGAACGGAAAGGTCTTGTTGGGAAACAGCGTTAGTCTCAGTGAATTAACGAAAGACGGACGGCGGAAGCCGCCGTCTGCTGAAACACTCGCCCTTGCTTTTAGGCAAAGCCGTCCGGCGGTAGTTTCGTTTGCAACTGACAGTGTGATGACACTTCAATTAGTGTCGATGCTCGCCCGCGAGGGCCACGGTGAAACCCGAGCCGTTTCAACCTACCTCACCGAAACCCGCTTCACAAAATCCGGAATGGAACGCAAAACGACCTCTGACTTTGGCCTGATCGGGGCGATCATTGCTCAGTTGGCTCAAGAGTAATTTTAACAGGATGTACAGGGTAAACAGGATGAGGAAAAGATCTGACAATTAGTCGATCTATCTTGTCCATCCTGTCTATCCTGTTAATTTCTTTTCGCGTCACGCTTCATTCGCCGCACATTTCGTTCGATCCAGGTCTCGGCTTGTTCATAGTACGCAAATTTTTGCTCGTCTTTTTTAAATGCGGCGGTGTGGTTGTAGCGGCGGCCGTTGATGTGTTTGGTCGGGTGGTGGATGTGGAGCATTTCGTGAAATACGACGTACTCGACGACGTATCGCGGTGTCGTGGTCGTGTCGAGCGACTTGCTGATCGTGATGTGGTCGTGCGTCGCGTCGTGGTGGCCGAGTATGCGATAGGTCTTTTTGGCGGACCATGTAAGGGCCGGTTTGGGGATGGAGTCGTAGAAATATTTGGCGTTCAGAGCCGCAAATATCTCGTCGAGGTCATAGATCGAGCCTTTTGAGGTGGTGACGACCTTTCGGCCTTTGGCTCGTTTGTTGTCGGCGGCTTTTAGGCGGATCGCGTCGGATTTGACGTATGCCGAATAGACCTCTCTTGCACCGGCGGGGATCTTTTTTCTTAGTAATTTACCAAAGACCAGGATGTAGGCGAGCCCTTTGTGGCACGCAAGCGGCATCTCGCGGCAGATCTCGCCGATCCTCACAAAAATTTCGCCGCCGCGTATTCTAATTGTATGATTTATGCCGACATACGGGTAAAATGATAGGTGGAGTGCGGGCACGGCGCGTTTTGGTTCGTACCAGCGATAAGCCTCGGCGTAAATTTCCCGTATTTCGTCAAGTTGATGTGTCACAACGATGTTTAACTTAATTTAACTATTTTTATTGACACTGCGGCTGTCAAAATGCTATTCCTTTATATGGGAACAGCATACAGCCGATTGGCAGTATGCATCAAATCAACCCAAAATCTGTTCGTGACGGTGAAAAAAATACCGGTTTTCCCGATTCCCGCGGACAGGTTATCCTGACGGCCATTATCAACGAACACTTTGTCACGGGCGAGCCTGTCGGTTCGAAAGTGCTTGCAGAAAAGTTTGCCAACGCTACCGGTATGAGCTCGGCAACCATTCGCAACGTGATGGGTGAACTAGAGGAAATGGGGATGCTTGAGCAGCCTCACACCTCAGCCGGACGAGTTCCGACCGATAAAGGCTACCGCTTCTACGTTGACAATCTGCTCGGTGTTTTGAGCATCTCAAACGACGATCTGCACCGTATCGGTGCCGAGTACGGGTTGAATGCACTTGATCCGGCAGAAACTCCGGATAGGTTGATGGAGCGGACCTCTCACTTGTTATCGGCTCTTTCTAATAATGTAGGCATCGTGGTCAGCCCAAGCTTGGCAAGTGACCGCCTACAGCATATCGAGTTCGTCAATCTGAGCGACAACCGCATTTTGGTTGTGCTGGTGTCGGCGCCAAATATTGTCCATAACAAGATAATACGGCTCAACGTCAGCTTTGCCCGCGACGAACTGGAACGAACGGCAAACTACCTGAACAGGGAATTTGCCGGAAAAAGCCTTGCCGAAATTCGTGCTGAGATCATGTCGCTGATGCACGAGGAAAAGGCACTCTTTGACAAATTGCTTCAAACGGCCGTGATCCTCTGCTCGGGAACTATCGAGAACGAGGAAGACCGGCTGGGCGAAATTTTTGTGGACGGCACGTCGAATATCTTGACGAAACGCGATTTTGCCGACCTCGAACGCCTGCGTGAGCTGCTGCACACGATAGGCGAAAAATCGCGGCTGATGCAGATCCTGACCGAATGCATCGAACGCGATACAGCAGCCAAGGGCGACGTTTCGGTCGTCATCGGCTCTGAAAACCGCACACCGTCGTTTCAAAACTGTACGCTGATCTCGGCCCCATACCGGATCGGAAACAGCTCGGCGGTAGGCACATTGAGCGTCCTCGGGCCAACCCGTATGGAATATGCCCGGATGATCTCAATAGTCAATTATGTCGCCCGCACACTCGAAAGAATGATGTCGGCAGACATCTCGCAAAACTAGGCCATGCGCGGTTGAAGACCTTCCGGCCACACCGCATTTACATGAACCACAAAGAACAAATTCCAAAGCCCGAAGAATCTCTCGAAGAGCTAGATATGGACGCGACCGGCTCGGTCGATGATTTTATCAAACAGCTCGAAGAGAAAGAAAAGGACCTGCATATAACGGCCGACCTGACGATCGAGATCGAACAGTCAGAGTACGATCCGCGCAATGCACCGGCCTTTGTTCCTGAAGCACCCGCGGCTGCTCCATCTGCCTCACAGCAGCCAAGTGTTGGGGCAAAGACGCGTATTTACGAGCTTGAGCAAGAGGTCGAGTCGCTAACGAAAAGGCTGTCGGGCATTCGCGACGTGCGAAACGCGGTTCAGGAAAAGAGCGACCGCAGGCTAAAGGATTTTGAAAATTATAAATACCGGATGGATCGCGAACGCCGCGGTGCGTTTATCGACCAGATCAGCAATCTTGCTGCTCAAATGCTGCCTGTGCTCGATAATCTCGAACGTGCGATCAGCTCGGTCGGCGGGCTTAAAGACAAAAAGAGCGACGAGTTTCAACAGTTTTATGACGGCATCGGACTGGTGCATCATCAGGTGAACGAAATATTTTCGGACATGGGCGTGCAGCCGATCGCCACCGTCGGCGAGGCATTTGACCCGAACTTTCACGAGGCTGTCGCCATTGAGGAAAATTCTACCGAGCCGCCCAATACGATCACCGGCGAAATGCTCCGCGGTTATCGCATTGGCAATCGTGTGATCCGGCATTCGATGGTGAAAGTCACCGCCGGCGCGGCTCCGGTCAAAAAAGAGTCTGCACCCGAACCTGCCGCTAACGCGGAAGACTCCGCTCCTCCTATTCCCGCACCCGAAGACGCTCTGCCCGATCCGGCAGATATCTTTGATCTCGATGAAAACCTCCCTGAAAAAGATTAGCCTCGCCAGGGGCTCGAAAAAGCGCTAAGGACAATACTATGGGCAAAGTAATAGGCATCGATCTGGGCACGACAAACTGCTGCGTTTCTGTTTTAGAAGGCGGCACGGTGCAGATCATCTCTAACAAAGAAGGCGGCCGAACAACACCGTCGGTCGTCGGTTTTACCGATAAAGACGAGCGGCTGGTGGGCCAGATCGCCAAGCGTCAGGCCGTGACAAATGCGGCAAATACGCTCTACGCGGTCAAGCGTCTGATCGGGCGTAAATTTGACGCTCCTGAGGTCGAAAAGATGCGCACGACCGTGCCTTTTGACATCTGCAAGGCCCCGAATGGCGACGCCCACATTCGTGTGCTCGACCGCATATACAGCCCGCCTGAGATATCAGCGATCGTGCTGCAGAGATTAAAGCTCGCTGCCGAAGAATTTCTCGGTGACAAGATCACCGAAGCCATCATCACTGTCCCCGCGTATTTTGACGATATGCAGCGACAGGCGACCCGTGACGCCGGCAAGATCGCCGGCCTTGAGGTGGAACGCATCATCAATGAGCCTACGGCGGCGGCCCTCGCCTATGGTTTTGGCAAGAACAAGAACGAAAAGATCGCCGTGTATGACCTCGGCGGCGGTACGTTTGATATATCGATACTTGAGATAAACGACGGTGTTTTCGAGGTTCTCTCGACATCGGGTAATACATTTCTGGGCGGTGAGGATTTTGATCACCGCATCATCGATTGGCTCGTCGAAGGCTTTAACGCCGAGCACGGTATCGACCTGCGGACCGACAGGCTTGCTCTACAGCGGCTAAAAGAAGCTGCTGAGCGTGCCAAGTGTGAACTCTCAAGCGTCGCCGAGACGACCGTCAGCCTGCCTTTTATCGCTGCCGACGCCACCGGGCCAAAGCACATTAACGCGACGCTTACACGTGAAAAATTTGAAGAGCTAGTGCTCGACCTGGTCGAAGGGTCGGTCGAACCGTGTCAAAAAGCTCTCTGGGACGCAAAATTGCAGCCTTCGGACATCGACAAGGTAATACTCGTCGGCGGCCAGACGCGTTCGCCGATCATCACCAAGACTGTGACCGAAGTTTTTGGCAAAGAGCCATCAGCCGAGATCAACCCTGACGAAGTCGTCGCGATGGGTGCGGCGATCCAAGGCGGCGTTCTGACGGGTGATGTCAAAGATATCGTCCTGCTCGACGTACTTCCTTTAAGTTTGGGCCTCGAAACGCGAGGCGGTTTGTTTGTCAAACTGATCCCGCGAAACTCGACTATCCCGCTCAAAAATACGATGACATTTACGACCGTCGTCGATAATCAGCAGTCGGTCGAGATCCACATTTTACAGGGCGAACGCGAAATATCGAGCGCCAACCGCAGCCTTGCTAAGTTTGAATTAGTAGGAATACCGCCCGCACCGCGCGGTGTGCCGCAGGTCGATGTCACGTTTGAGATCGATGCCAACGGTATCGTCAGCGTTTCGGCAAAGGACAAGATGACCGGCCTCGAACAGGCCGTGCAGATCACGCCTTCGTCGGGACTCGCTCCGGACGAGATCGAACGCCTCATCATCGAAGCCGAGACTTCGATCGAAAAGGACCGTGACGAAAAAGAACTGATCGTCGAAAAAAATCGTCTCGACACGCTCATTAAAAACGCCCGCCGTGCAATGAACGAGGTCGGGAAATCGTTTGAGCTTGAGGAACAACAGGCCATCAACGCCGTTCTAAACGACGCGGACGCGGCCCTCTCAACAACGAGTGTTGACGAGATCAAGATCCAACTCGGCAACGTCGAAACCGCCGCCAACAAGATCACGGCTGCGATGCTGATGATGACGTAGGCTGATCGTCTGACTTGAGAAAACGCGGCAACTGTCGCAAAATAATAAAAGCGTCAGTTCATACGGATGGACTGACGCTTTTGAAATTTCAGATAGCAAGTTTGAAATTGTATTAAATGAGCAAAAGAGATTATTACGAAGTTTTAGGTGTTTCTAAGACGGCGACCGACGCGGAGATCAAACGCGCCTACCGCAGCCTCGCGGTGCAGCATCACCCGGACAAGAATCCCGGCGATGCCGCTGCCGAGGAAAAATTCAAAGAAGCGGCCGAGGCTTATGCCGTCCTGTCAGATGCTCAAAAACGTGCCGCTTACGACCGCTTTGGCCATCAGGGCGTTGGTTCGGGCGCCGGCGGATTTGATCCGGGATTTTCGAATATCGAGGATATTTTCGATATCTTTGGTTTCGGCGATATGTTCGGAGGCCAGCAAGGCCGACGCCGGACGACGGTCCAACGTGGTTCGGATCTGCGGTACGATCTTGAGATCACGCTTGAGGACGCGGCGATCGGCAAGGACGAAAAGCTTCGCATCCCGCGACTCGAAAAATGCGACGAATGTTCCGGTTCCGGAGCCGAAAAAGGTACGACCGCGGAAACCTGCATTACCTGTCAGGGCAGCGGCCAGACTCGGTATCAGCAGGGCTTTTTCAGCGTCATGCGCACCTGCGGCAACTGCCAGGGTAAGGGCCAGATCATTAAGACGCCGTGTAATAAATGTCGCGGAGCCGGGCGTGTTGAGAAAGAAAAGACCATCGAGATCAAGATACCTGCGGGGGTCGAAACCGGCTCACGTTTGCGCGTAACCGGCGAAGGCGAAGGCGGCGTTAACGGCGGCCCATCGGGCGATCTGTTCATCGTCTTGCACGTTGCCGAACATGAACAGTTTGAACGTCAGGGAGCAAATCTCTACTCAGCTGTACCCGTCACCTTTGCCCAGGCGGCTCTCGGTGCTGATATCAAAGTTAAAACGCTCGACGGCGAAGAGGATCTCAAAATCCCGCCCGGAACGCAGACCGGCACGGTCTTTCGCGTCAAAGGCAAAGGAATGCCAAATCTCGCGGCCCGCGGCCACGGCGACCTCTTTGTCGCGGTCACGTTGGTAACGCCTAAAACGCTTACAAAAGACCAACGAAAACTGCTAGAACAACTCGCCGAGATCGAGGATGTCGATTTTTCGGACGAATCGTTTATCGACAAGGTGCGCAATATCTTTGGGTAGGTCATAACCACCTGCGGTAGCGGGTGGCTGAACGAATCGATTCAAACGAAAAAGCGAAGCTGACGAGGCTTCGCTTTTTTCGTTTAACTTACCAGCCAATTCGTGAATTGTTCCCAGGTCTCCGTGTATGCGATCGCCATGCGCAGTGGCCAGGAGAGGAACGATAACAGTATGCCGGCGGCAAACGGTTTGTTTAGCTTGCCGTTGCGATAAGTGTCTATCGCGAGCATAGAAAAAGCTATGATGTTTGGCAGGCCAAAGAACCAGAACGTACCGAGGTCGAGTATGAAAGGCAGCGGCAGACGGGCGATCGACGGGCCGATGAGATTGAGCATCGTGACGAGCATTAGCCGTTTGTGACTTGCTGCGTCTTTACGGTAATAGATCGCGGCGGCGAATATTATCGGAAAGACGACCATGTCCGCCATGGGTATCATAAAGAAAACGCTCGGCGTATAACCGGGAAATGTGCTGCCGCGTTTTAGCGCAGCGACGCCGGTCATCGTCCCGATTATAACCATCGCTGTCGCGAGCGATATTCCCAGCATCCCCAGCGAGATGTGCAGCTTGATCCGTTTTGATGACACGAGATACGCCTGAATACCAAACAAAAGGATCCACGACGACATCAGTAAAGCGTGCAGATGAACGAGCCCGCTTGGCAGCGGCGGTGTGTTAAAAAGCGGCTTGAGATAATACGTCTGTGCGTAGCCGATGACTGTGAGCACCGGAATAAAGAGCGAAAAAGCCAAAAAGAATTTGTGCTCAAATGTAAGACGCGACCACCAACCTTTGTTGGCAGTCATCTGGTTTAATGTCGCAATGTTTGTAGCCATAACTGTCTCCGTCTATTAGATTTCGGGCGTTTGGCTTTTAATGCGATACGCAAAAACGAAACGCCTTCACCTGTTAAGGCGAAAGCGTTTGTTAAAAAGTATCAGGTTGTTAAGAAATAATTAATCGTCGCCGATAGTAATGATCATTACGTTGATCGCGGCTTTGATCTTTTTCTTGGTCGGGTTGCTGATCTCGAAAACGAGGTCGCCGTCAGCGACGGTTGTTGCGTTGTAATTCCCGAGTTCGGCGGTTACGTCAACCAGCTTTCCTTTTGCGGGTGTGATCATCGTTATCTTTGCCGCTTTGTCGGCGTCAGCGATCGTCACGTCTTGACCTTTTTTCGCTCCGACAACAAATTTTTTCGACTGCCCGGGTTCGAGGTCAAAATTCTCTACCGTGTTGTCGGTGCCCTTCTTAAATGAGAGCCGCGTAGGTTCGCCATCGGCGGGCTTGGCAGTGTTAGCATTTGCGGCGGTGTTGGCATTTGCTGTATTTGTATTGGCGGGTTTTGCATTGGCTGTTGTGTTGGCCGCGTTCGCATTTGTGTTGGTGTTGGTCGCAGTTCCGCCGCAGGCCATTAGACACAGGCTGGCGAACGCAAAAATCGCTATCTGTTTTATCATTTTTCCTCTCATTAAAAGTTAAGGTTTATCCTTGTCTGAAATACGGTCGAACTACTGATGCGAGAGTCTGATCTTAGCGATGCAAATTATTCTCGGTATCACGATAATTTTGCTTTGACGGCTTCGCTGACCATCTTGCCGTCGGCGGATTTTCCGGCGAGGTGTGCCAAAGCTGCTTTCATAACATTGCCCATGTCTTTCATAGACGAGGCTCCGGTCTCTGTGACCGCCGCTGCAACTGCTGCCTCTACTTCTTCGGCGGTCGCGGCTTGCGGCAGATAGACCTCGATCACGGCGATCTCGACGGCTTCTTTGGCGGCCAAGTCGCTGCGTCCGGCGTTCTCATACTGCTCTATCGAGTCGCGCCGCTGCTTGACCAACGACTGCAATGCTTTCATGACCTCTTCGTCGGTCAACTCGCCGCCCTTTTCGATCTTTCGGTTCATCAGATTGGCCTTGACCATCCGCAGCGTTGAAAGTTTGTCGGCGTCTTTTGCCTTCATCGCCGCCGTCATATCGGCGACCATTGTTTCCATTAAACTCATGATATGAGTCTAAGAAAACATCCGGTCTGAGGCAAACGGCACGCTTAAATGGTCGAAACAAACAAAAAGAGTGCGGTCGTTGTGCCGCACTCTTTTGTTATTTCGATCGGCCAAACTTTAAAGTCCGGTCGTGTCGGTTTTGGAATTTTTCCGCGTGACTTTCGCGATCTGTCGCAGGTCGGCTTTGGAAATGTGGATCGATTTGCCGGCGGATTCGCCGCGGACGCGGATCTGTGAGAGGAAATTGACGCCGTCGATCTTTTCGAAGAGGACCTGTGTATCTTCGGCCGCGGTGGCCGACGAAGTCGGGGTCGTGTTGAAGATCGCCGAGCCGCCCATCCCGCGTAGGACAAGCGAATCGGAGCCGGTCAGTCCGGACGTGCGGGTAATGGTGTATTCGCCGGCAGGAAAGACCTTGCCTCTGAGGGCGAATGAGTTTTCGGCGTTAAATTTGATCGCGGTGCCGGGAGCCTGAGCGTTTGCGGCCGCGATGCCGCCGAGCACGAGGAATGAAACGACCAAAAGTGATCTGGTAATAAAATTAAGTTTATTATGGAACATATTATTTCTCCTGTTCTGACTGTGTATTAAATATTAGCGGCGATTACTTTGAACCCATTGCCAATTGCCGCTGTCATCGGCGGGCCATTTTGCGTTCAATAGTAATGACGAACTGCGACCGCCCTCGGATACGGGGTTTTCGTAACGAAATGTAAAACTTTGTAAAATCGTCGGGCCGAGAAATGCGCAGTCGATGGACAGAGCACAGCCGATATTGGACAATGACAAGGAGCATTTTCTGTTAACCGTTTTCCGTTATGAAATTACGTTGGCGTTTTGGCATTATCGCGGGGTTGTTTCTCGCCGTTTTTTCTCTCTATCCTCAGCTGAAGATGGTGTATCTTCGCGGGGCTGAGTGGAACGGCCATTATGCGTACAACGATGTGGACGAGGTCGCGTATGCGTCTTATCTCAAGGCCCTGATCGACGGTCGGCCGCGTAAGAATGACCCTTATACAGGCCGAGACGATTCGCCCGAAAACCCTCAGCCTGAGTCTTTATTCTCGATTCAATTTGCCGGTCCATATACGATCGCGATACCGGCACGGATCCTCGGCATCCCAGCGACGTGGGCAATGACGATCTCAGGTGCCGTTGCGGCGTTTTTGACGGCGCTTGCGATATTTTGGCTGATCGGGATGCTGACGCAGGACTCGCTGTTTGCAATGGCCGGAAGCCTCATAGTACTAGCCGGAGGTGCGCTCTTTGCCGGCGAAGGCGCCATAGGTGAAGTAGTCGGCGGAGGATTTTCGTACCCGTATTTTCCCGGTTTTCGAAGGTACATACCGGCGATGGCGTTCCCGGCGTTTTTTGGGTTGATCGGTGTCGTTTGGCATTTGATCGGCGGACAGCGAGCGGTAAAAGCGGACCCGAGATCGGGCGTAACGCCTACTCCGTTTTTGCTAATTATTGTGGCTGCGGTTTGTTTTGGCTACACAGTTTTTTCTTACTTTTATGTCTGGACGACTGCCGCGGCTTGGCTTGGGTGTTTGGGGATTTGCTGGCTGGTTGTGCGGCCTGACGGCGTTTGGCAAGATATTAAGTCACTTGTGCTGCTTGGTGTCGGATGTGTTCTGAGCCTTGCTCCGTATGCGTGGCTGCTGTCTAAGCGGTCGCATACGATGGACGACGTGCAGATGCTGGTTCGGACACACGCACCGGATCTGACGCGTGTGCCGGAGCTTATTAGCTTTGTCGTGCTGATCGTAATAGCGATGGGCATTACGATGAAGATGTTTGCACTGCGTGACCGAGCGACGCTCTTTGCGGTGTCACTAGCTCTCACGCCGATCGTTGTTTTTAATCAGCAGATCATCACTGGCCAGTCGCTGCAGCCGATCCATTATCAGGTCTTTATTGGCAATTATGTTGCGGGGCTCGCGGTTGTTTTTACGCTCGGGCTTATCTGGCGTACCGCCGATGGCAGGGAAAAGTTACCTTCGCGGATCGCACTCGCGGTGGTAGCATTGGCCGCCGCCGGATGGGGTTTTGTTGAGTGTCATTACACGGTGCGTGTGCTTGATGATGTCAACGTGATGCGCGATGAAGCTTTGCCGGTCGCGCGCCGGCTGGCCGATCTTGCCAAAAACGACGCCGACAAGCATCACCAAGTCGTCCTACATCTCGGCATCGCCGAAGCCGACGATCTGCCGACCGTCGCTCCGCAAGCGGTGCTTTGGGCACGGCATCAGCACGTCTTTGCGGGTGTTACGTGGGACGAGAACAAAGAGCGTTATTATCAGCAGCTTTACTATCAGGGCGTTGCTGGGCGTGATCTGGCTAACGGGATGAAGAGCGGCAACGATTTTGTTTCGATGATCGCTCTGTTTGGCTGGGGCCGTCACACAGACCGGCTTAACTCACAATACAAGCCGCTCACGCTTGGCGAGATCGACGCAGAGGCTAGGATCTATGACGAATACGTAAAGAGTTTTGCCGCCACAAGACCCGACGTGGTTCGACTCAATTACCTCGTTACATCTAACGAGCCGCAGCAATATTTTGACCGCATCGACCAATGGTACGAACGCGATGCTGGCGAAACGTTTGGCAAATACGTGCTCTACCGACTGAGGCTAAAATAAAAAAAGACCGCTTCGAAAAGCGGTCCAAACTTGTATTACTAATAAAATATTAAAACTATTTTAGGCGGCCAAGAGATCGTTCGACGTCTCGGCGAAAACTCGTCTGCCGTTCAAAGCATCGTCAATGATCTCGCGAACGGCCGATGCGTCAGGATTAACATCCATCCGTGCACAAGCCCGCAGGTGTCTGATGATGCCCTCGGCTGCGATGTCAACGGCGTCACCGGTCAATTTTGAGAACCGGCGTGCCTGTATATGGTCAATTTGCAAAACTCTGTCTTGCAAGGTCATGGGTCTAGCTGCTGCCACTTTTTATTCTCCTTTGTTTCGAAATTCAACCCTATCGGGAAAAACTTGTCTTACCTCACCGGCAAGCCATGTTCGATGCGGTGTGAAACATAACACCGAACCGACGTAATAAGTTGAAACCTCCAGCCATATATTTGCTGAAAAAATTTATACGAGCCTTCGTCTTCAACCGTAAGGAGATGTTAACAAATTAAAAACTAAATGTCACTACTTTTTTTTCGTGCGGCAGACAAAAGAAAAAGCCGGTAAACCACAAGATTTACCGGCTTTCCTTAAAACACATACACTATGCAGTGCACTTAGGCAACAGCGTCTTTCATCGCTTTACCGATGCTGAACTTGACCGTGGTCTTTGCCGGGATCTTGATCACGGCACCCGTTGCCGGGTTGCGACCGTCACGAGCCTTCCGATGGGTCTTCTTGAGTTTTCCAAATCCAGGAACGGTAAATTCACCATTCTTCACTACTTCGCTGGTTGCGAGAGCCGCAAGAGCGTCAAATAATGCTTTGACCTCGGTCTTTTTGCATCCGGTTGAATCAGCCAAGCTGCTGATGATTTCAGTCTGTGTCATACGAGCCATAATTAAATTAACCTCCAAGTTTGGTTGTGTTATAAAAACTTCTTCAGTGAACTGTCTTGACCGCCATAATTCACTCGGCCGGG
Organism: Pyrinomonadaceae bacterium; assembly: GCA_044228425.1. Taxonomy (GTDB): domain Bacteria; phylum Acidobacteriota; class Blastocatellia; order Pyrinomonadales; family Pyrinomonadaceae; genus OLB17. The sequence goes on from JBGAUY010000020.1 coordinate 38,532, forward strand.
TTGGGGAAACTACCAATCGTGAAAAAAAGATTGGTCGGGGCAGCAGGATTCGAACTTGCGACCTCTCGCTCCCAAAGCGAGCGCACTACCAGGCTGTGCTATGCCCCGTCTGTTTCACTAAGGAAACGATTCCAAGTGTCGAATTCTAAGCCCGAATATGCGCAAGGTCAAGTCAAACCGCGATAAAATCGCGTAAAAACGGCATTATTTGCTCAAAAGCACGTGCTCGATGGCTAATTTTCTGTTTCACAGTGCCCGAAAGCTCACCAAACGTCTCTTCAAAGCCCTCGGGCACGAACAGCGGATCGTAGCCAAAACCGCCGTTTCCGCGTGGTTCGTGGGCAATATTACCCGGGCAAATGCCCTCGGTCGTATGGAGAATCGTGCCGTCAGGAGCGGCTATAGCGATCGCACAAACAAAACGCGCGGCACGCGAATGGTTCGGCGACTTGTCAATCTCACCGAGCAGCAACTGCATCTTTTTATCAAAGCCGACATCGCCGCCGTAACGTGCCGACAACACGCCCGGACGACCGTCCAGTGCATCCACCTCTAAGCCCGAGTCGTCAGCAATCGCAAACGAGTCCGTTTGCCGGGCATAGCCGATAGCTTTGAGTTTGGCGTTGTCGATGAATGTGGTGCCCGTTTCCTCAACCTCGGTGACATTGTCAAAATCGCTCAGTCCGATGAGTTTGATCGGCAAATCAGCGAGCAGCAACCGCAACTCGGCGAGCTTGCCCAAGTTGTGTGTCGCGACGAGTAATTTCTGTGGTTTCATAGTGTACGCACTCGATTTGAACAGGACTTTTCCCTTGCCATCAAGGTCGCAAACAAGGTATAAAATAGATAGCGGTTTACCCGCTCTTACCCTTTCTTTCTACCCGTTTTGTGAGGAATTTCCAAGTTGGCAGCAATTTTGACCGAAAATCAGATCGACGCGCAAATTGACGAACGGCAGTCTGCTCCCGAGCGGCGTAAGGTCAAAGCTAAGCCGCCCGTCATTGTCGAGGCCGAGGTCATAACTGAGCTTGGGGTTTGGCTGTCCGGGATGGAGAGTTTTCTGGCGTCGGGACGTTTTTCGTTTGCGGACAGCAGCGATAGTAGTGGAAACGCGGACATGGTCAAGGAATTTCGCGTCTGCCACTCGGCTCTTTTGCGGATCGCGCGGTTGAATGCGATCTTGCTAAGCGTCCACAAATCGGAACAAACCGCCGGTCAGATCTCAGGCCGTGAACTTAGTGACCTCGCTGCGGCAATACGTGATTCGATACTTATCTCGGACAGCATGATACGCGCCGAGCATATCGGTGTTGCCGAATGGAAAGCGTGGAGCAGTTCACTCGCGGATAGACTGACGCACCTCACGGCATTCAAAAAGATCTTCCGTTTTGCGGAGGCTGACGGCGAGCAGTTTTTACCTGCGCAGTTGCGACAACTCCTCAATACGATGTCGGATGACCCTGAGCACGCCGAACTTGCGCTCGTGCTGCCGCGATTTGGCAAGATATTGAAATGGCTAAGCGTTGTGGGCAAAATGCTCGAGGCGGACGAGCCGCTTAAGCCCGCCCTGCTGATATTTTCGAGTGTTAATGAGCAGGTGCAAGAGCTGATCGGGTCGATCAACAACCGGCTTGAGAGCTTTCCTGACGAAGAAGCGGCGATCTTTACGTCGCTCGACGCGGCTTCATACACGGCCTCGATCGAGCTCAAGAAAGTTTACACGCAAGAGCTTGCGGGACTCGCCCGGTTGCGGCCGTCGCCGTCTATCTACGCCCGGATGGAGACGGCGTATTCGCTGCTTACCGAAGGCTTTCAGCAAATGTTAATTGGCTTCGCAAGGCTGGTCGATCCAAAAGCGCAGGGGCATGAACTGTTTCCAAACTTTAAGAAGAAATTAGACGAGTCGCTCGTGCTGAAAAATGAGCTGTCGTCTCTCGCCCGTCTTGTTGCAAACAGCAGAGCAACAGCCCGAAATGCAGAATATCGAGAAATTGCAGGGTTCTCTGCGTGAGTTTGTGGCAAAAGTCAGGTTTCTTTTTTACAAAGACACCGAGACCGTCGAGCGGTTTATCGAAGAGATCCTCGTCACCAAACAAAACAAAGACCTCGTGCCGATATTGCATCGTTTCGGAGCCTATTTGGATACGCTATTCGGCCAGGTCAATCTCCGCGCTGTGCTAGCTGATCATCCATTCGAATCTTAAGAAATTTCCTCTACAGATAAACACAGATAGACACCGATATTTTAATTCAATAAATTATCTGTGTTTATCCGTGTCCATCCGTGGACGATTCTTCTTTTCTTATTGAGATCTGAGCGTTGCTAAAGGTTTGCGGAATAGGACATCAAAGCTCGCGGCCACGCCGACAAATGTAACTAGCAGAGCAGTTATCAAAACGCCGCCGATGGTAAGCGGCAGGTCAAATTGCCATTCGATCGCCATCAGGTAACGGCAAACGACATACGACATACTCACTGCAAAGCCTGTCGAGATCACGCCGGCTAACAGCCCTAAAAGCCCGTATTCGGAAAACAATATAGTTGCAAGCGTCAGCCTTTTTGCACCAAGCGTTTTTAGAATTGCGTTCTCATAGATCCGCTGTGATTTGGTCAGGGCGACCGAGCCGATCAGGATCAGGATGCCGCTGAGCAAGACAAAACTGCCGACAAACGATATTGCGATGACAAAATTGCTGACGAGTTTATCGACCGCCGCGATGATATCGGCGACGTCAAAGATCTGTACATTTGGAAATTTTTCTAGAATGTCGCGTTGGAGACGCTGACGATCCGTTGCCGGAACGTGCTTGAGAACAGTCGCCGCAAAACTCTGCGGAGCCTTATCAAGCGTGCCCGGACGGAAAACAAAAACGAATGCGGTGCGGGCATTGCGAACGTCGATCTTGCGGACGTTGGCAACGCGGGCCGTGACCTTTCGCCCGGAGATGTCGAATGTCATTGAATCTCCCGCCGTAACCTTAAGCGTTTCGGCCATTGTTTGTTCGACCGAGACCTGGGGCTCGTCCGGGTTCGCGGAGGTCCACCATTCGCCACCCGTGATCGATTCGTTGTCATCAAGTTTTGGGCGATAGGTTATCGCAAATTCGCGGCCGATCTGACCTTGTTGCTGGCGGATCTCGCGCTGGGTGAAATCGACGGCCTCGCCATTAACCGCCGCTATTCTTGCCCGAACGGTCGGTACCGACTCGGCTTTTTCGCCGACGGCTTTTTCGATCATCGCCATTACGCCGTCGATCTGACTTTTTTGCACATCGACAAAGATCATGCTCGGCAGCCGCTGGTTACGCGAAAAATCAAACTCCCGCACGAGATTGGTTTGCATCGCCTGGACCGCGATCACGACAAACGCCCCAAGCCCGACCGCGAGGAGAATGATCCGTGTTTGGTTGCCGGGCCGGTAAAGCGAATTGATCGCCTGGCGCATCGAGAACGATCCGAGTGATTTGGTTCGTTTTAAGACCCAGGTCAGGATCGCGGCGGCGGAATAGAGAACGAGTCCCGTTCCAGCCAGCCCGCCGAGAAAGAACGCACCGACTTTCAAGGATCCGGCTTGCCACACGGCGATGCCGAGCAGAGCCGCGATGGATAAGGCACCAAATAGCCATTTCGACCAATCGAGCCGGTTGATATTTACATTATTCTCGTCGCGGAGCAGTAGCTTTGGTTTGATCGAGCGGATCTGGAGTAGCGGCAGAGCTGAAAAAAGTACTGATATCAGTACCCCTAGCAAGATGCCCTGCCAGGCTGATGCGAAGTTAACGACGTAGCTCATCTTTGCCGGCAGAGCATCGACAAACCGCCATTTTGCGACCCATAGGCCGCATTGTGCGAGAAAAACTCCAAACAAACTGCCTATCACGCCGAGAGTCAAAATTTGCAGCAGATAGACGGCGATCACGCGGTTGCCGGTGGCACCGAGGCATTTGAGCACGGCGACGGTCTTTCGCTTTTGTTCGATAAAGGCTCGTGCGACGTTCCACACGCCGACACCGCCGAGTACGAGGATCAGCAGCCCGGTCAGAGAAAGATAATTTTCAGTGCGGGCAAATTGCTCATTAAGATTTTCCTGCTGTTCGCGGTACGAGTTGACCTGTATCGTTGTGCCTCTCAGCGCGTCGCGAAGCTGCGTGACAAGCGGGGTCGGATTTTCCGAGGTCCGGTAAAGTATTCGCCTACGGATGCGGCTCGTGTTGCGGGTGATGCCGGCGTCGTCAAATGATTTTTTCTCGACAAAGATCCTCGCACCCATGCGAAAGCCGCTTGTTCCGCCCGGTTCCTCGTCGATCGTGCCGCGTATTTGAAACTCGGCCTCGCCGATCTTGAGCTTGTCGCCGACCTTGACCTTTAACTCTTCGAGCAGGATGCGGGCGATGACGGCGCCGTTATTTTCGAGCAGTTTGAAATCAAAAGTCTGTCCCTCTGAAGTCACAAAACTGCCCACAAGCGGAAATGGCGGCTCGATTCCCTTAAGCTCGACAAACTCGAGGCTCTCGTTCGCCGGGTCTGACGGACGTGCCATCGACGCGGTCGCAATGGTCTCGTTTCGAGCTTCGACGATGGTTGATCTGCCGATCACCTCTTCGATCTTTGCGATATCCGTGGGTGAAAAATCATTTGTCGAGCTGACCTCAAGGTCCGCCGTCATTAACGCCCGGGCATCGTTACCGACGACCTTGGTGATGTTTTGTATAAGCGAGCGAAGCGCGACGATCGAACCTACACCCAACGCGATGCACAGGAAAAAAAACAGCAAACGCCGCCAAGAAGAGCGGATCTCGCGTCGGGTTAGGTTGAAGATAAATTTCATTGGATCTTACCGCAGAGACGCAAAGACGCTGAGAAGAAAAGACAAGATAAATAAATCGATTCAGACATCACCTTCCCCCCTCTGCGTCTCAGCGTCTCTGCGGTTCAATTCGTCTTTCGAAATGCGGCCGTCGGTAAGGACGATCTGGCGTTGTGCTTGAGCCGCGAGCGTCGGGTCGTGTGTCACGAGCACGAGTGTTACTTTGTTTTGAGCGTGTAGCTGCGTCATCAGCTCAAAGATATGCTGGCCGTTTTTGCTGTCGAGATTGCCGGTCGGTTCGTCGGCAAGGAGGATTTTGGGTGAATTAGCAAACGCACGTGCGATCGCTACACGCTGCTGTTCACCGCCGGAAAGCTCTGCCGGATAATGGTGGCCGCGATTTGTCAGATCGACCGCGTCGAGCAATTTATCGGCTCGGGCAGCGACACCATCAAGGCCGAGAATCTCCATAGGTATCAGAATATTTTCGTACGCCGTCAGGCTCGGGATCAGGTGAAACGACTGAAACACAAACCCGATCTTTTCACTGCGGATCCGGGCAAGGCCGTCTTCGCTCGTGGCGGTTATCTCGTCATCATCGATAAATATCTGTCCCGACGAAGGTGCATCAAGCCCGGCGATCAGGCCTAACAATGTGGATTTGCCGCTGCCCGATGCTCCGGTGATCGCAACGAACTGGCCGTCGGGTATTTCGATCGACACGTCGTTAAGGATCGTCAGATCTTCGGCGCCTGAGCGGACGGTTTTGATAATATTCTTAAGCTGGATCATTTATGGTTACGTGTGAAATTTGACATCTTGTTATCAACATCTCACATTTTACATCTAGCATCTCACAAACATATATGCGGTTTGTTATTCGAAAATTGGTTTCCATTAGTTTCATGTTTTTGATCGCCATAAATTGTGGTTGCGGGAACGGAAACATTTCGAACAATGGTGAGCCAAAACCCGTGCCGACCCAGCCGCCGATATCCGACGGGCCAAAGATAATCGCCTATGGCGACAGCTTGACGGCGGGTTTTGGGCTCGATAGTTGGGAGATGAGCTATCCGGCGCTCTTGCAACACTCGGTCGATGCGGCGGGGTATGATTATCAAGTCGTGAATTATGGCCGAAACGGCGACACTGCCGAAGCGGGACTAAAGCGTCTATGGCTGACGTTAGGTGTTAGCAATATCAAGATCTTTATACTTGCCCTCGGGGCCAACGATGTCGTACGGCGAACACCCCCGGACGAGATCAAACGAAATCTCGCGGAGATAATTCGCCAGGTCAAAGAAAAGAACGCAAAGATACTCTTATGCGGCATTTACGCCCCTGAGATATACGGTTCTGAATACAATAACGCGATAAAGCAGATGTATGTGAACCTTGCGCGCGAAAATGACGTTTTACTTATGCCGACATTGATGCAGGATGTGAGCGATTTTCCCGAAAGGATGTTGCCGGATAACGTGCATCCAAACGAAGAGGGTGCGAAGGTGATCGAGAAAAATGTTTTTGCGGCTTTAATGCCGTTGCTTGAAAAAGATGTTCAGAAAAAAAAGAAATAGCGTACTGGTTTTATTGATCGCCGTATCGGCAATTATTGCAGGGTGTGGCGACAAACCGGATCGCAGTAACACGGCAGCAAAGCCGCTTGCGACACCGCAGGTCATCGCCAATCGTCCCAAGATCATCGCCTTTGGCGACAGTTTGACGGCGGGTTTTGGCTTGTCGGAAAAAGAATCGTACCCTTATCTTTTGCAGGAAAAGCTAAAGGCGGACGGGTACGATTATGAGGTGATAAATGCGGGTGTGTCGGGCGATACGACGCTGGGCGGGTTGGAACGGGCGGACTGGGTTTTTGAACAAGACAACGCCAAGATCGTCATTCTCGAACTCGGTGCAAACGATCTGCTTCGTGGCATACCGGTCGCCCAGATGAAGAAAAATCTCGACCAGATCATCCGCAAAGCAAAGGCAAAGAATCTAAAGATCTTGTTGTGCGGAATGCTCGCTCCGCCGTCGATGGGCAGCGATTATCAACAGCAATTCACCGTTGCGTTCCCCGACCTCGCTACTGAGCATAAGGTCGAATTTCTGCCGTTCTTACTCGAAAACGTTGCACTAAAGAAAGAGTTAAACCAGGCCGACGGCATTCATCCGAACGCCGAGGGCGAAAAGATCATGACTGAAAACGTCTATAAAGCTCTAAAACCGATGCTCGCGAAATGAATCCGTTGCCGTGATTCGTTCGAAAACCATTTTTATGAAAAAACTGTTCTTTACCCTCCTGCTGACATTGGTCAGCGCATTTGCAGTGGCGGCGCAGGCACCGGATCCGGTTCCAACTGCGACACCACAGCCATCTTATGTACGTCCGACCGCCGAAAAGCGATTTAAGCGATATGTCAAGGACACGGTCGGCCCTGTAGCATGGATCGGGATCGGTACTGGAGCGGCGTTCTCTACTGCATTTAACACTCCGAAAGAATGGGGCAGGTCGGGCGAGGGTTTTGCAAGACGTGTTGCTTCAAATTTTGGCCGAAACCTTATCCGCAACACCGTCATGTATGGCCTCGATGAGGCGTTCAAACTCGATAGCAGCTTCTACCCCAGCACCGAACGTGGTGTAGGCTCGCGTGTCGGCAACGCTTTCATATCGGTTGTGACGGCTCGAAAGGCAAACGGAAAACGTACCGTTGGAGTTCCGCGGATCGTTGGCACCTATAGCGCAGACGTCGTCGCCAATCAGTTTTGGTATCCGGCCCGTTTCGACTGGAAAGACGGTATGAAACGTGGCGGTATTTCGCTCGGCGTCAATGCCGCGTTCAATCTTGTCCGGGAGTTTATCTTAAAAAAATAATAGTCCCCTCATCGCTTCTGTCTCTTGAATTCGCGATCTTTGTGCACTTCGTGGCAAAATCATTGCTATGAACGTAACACATCTCGAATGTGCCTTATGCGGTCTGAGGCACGAAGCGAATGCGCTGCAAAACCTCTGTATAACGTGCGGCAAGCCTTTGCTCGTCCGCTATGATCTAGAAAAGGCGGCGGAGACGTTGACGCCCGAATCGCTAATGACACGCAACTCGGATCTGTGGCGTTACCGCGAGGTTTTACCGGTCGTCGACGAGGTGAACATCGTCTCGCTTGGCGAAGGATGGACGCCCTTGTTTAAGACGGACAAGCTCGCCGCGACCCTGCCCATTAAACTCGACCTCTACATAAAAGACGAAGGCCAGAATCCGACGCAGTCGTTCAAGGCTCGCGGCATGACCGCGGCGATCTCGATGGCGAAAGAGCTTGGTGTGACCAAACTCGCCGTTCCGTCAGCCGGAAACGCTGCCGGAGCGTTGGCCGCGTACGCTGCTCTGGCCGGGATGGAAGCCAACATCTTCATGCCTGCCGACACGCCCCGGGCGAACATCGTCGAATGCCAGCAGACCGGAGCCAACGTAACGCTCATCGACGGCCTCATCACCGACTGCGGCAAAATAGTCGCTGACCGCAAAGACGAAATGGGCTGGTTCGACGTCTCGACTCTCAAGGAACCTTACAGAGTGGAAGGTAAGAAAACAATGGGATATGAGCTGTTTGAACAGTTCAGAGTGCAAGCTTTAGCTTGTCCTGCCCCGACCGGAGAACAAGCTAAAGCTTGCACTCTGAACGCTCTCCCTGACGTGATCATGTACCCGACCGGCGGCGGCACGGGGCTGATCGGGATGTGGAAAGCGTTTGACGAGATGGAGCAGATGGGCTGGATCGGGAGCGAGCGGCCGCGAATGGTGTCAGTACAGTCCGAGACGTGCGCGCCGATCGTGCGTGCCTTTCACGCCGGCGAACGCTTTGCCGACGAGTTCGAAAACGCCTCGACCGTCGCCTCCGGGCTTCGCGTGCCAAAGTGCATCGGCGATTTCCTCATCCTCGACGCCATCCGGGCGTCAAACGGCACCGCCGTCACCGTCACCGACGCCGAATTAACCGCCGCCGTCGCCGAGATCGGCGCCCTAACAGGCATCTTCACCGCCCCCGAAGGGTCGGCGTGCCTCCCCGCCCTCCGAAAACTGATCGACCAAAACCTCGTCCGCGAAAACGAGTCCGTCGTCATCTTCAACACCGGCTCCGGTATTAAGTATTTAGAGGCGTTTGGCGACTAATTCTAAGTTCGTAAATAATTTCAAAATTTGCTAGAATTCGGGTGGGAGTGGTGTGTCTACTCGTAGGAAAACATTATGTTTAGTGATAATTTCAGACGCGGCGAAGGCAAAGGTAAGGGGCGGAAAGGATCGAAGATGGCTTCGGCGGCGGCGGATATTGGGTGGAAGGCTTTTCAGGCGGTGAACAAGGCTCTGCCTGAGAGCGATGCGATCACGCCGAAATGGGCGGCCGAACCGCTGCTCAAATCGTACGAGCGCACGGCACCGCCGCTTGGTTTTCCGCGTGAGACCGATTCGCTCTGCCCGGCGTGCGTCAAGAGCGTTCGCGAGGGCGTGATCAATAAGACGATCCCGCTTGAGATCCTAATGAATTCGCATCCCGGCGAGATCAAAGCTCAGATCGTCGAGGAAAACGGCCAGGTCGTGATGAAAAAGACCTGCCCGACGCATGGCGAGTTCACGGACGTGATGGCGACCGATCCCAAGTTTCTCGAACGCATCGAATCGTTGTTTTACGGCCGCGATTTTAAAGCGGCTGAGGACAAACACGTTCATCATCACGGCACTAGCGACATTAAATTTGGCCGCGGAGCGGTGCTCACCGTCGATCTGACGAACCGCTGCAACATGATGTGCAATCCATGCTTTATGGATGCAAATCAGGTTGGTTATGTACACGAACCGACGTTCGAGGACACGAAAGAGATCTTAGACCGTGCTGTTTCGTTCAAGCCGCGACGGCAGATCATCATCCTTTTCTCCGGCGGTGAACCGACCATCGCACCGCATTTTCTCGAGTCCGTTGCTTACGCTAAGAAGATCGGTTTCTACCGCATCCTCGTCGCGACAAACGGTATTCGATACGCCGAGGACATTGAGTTTTGCAAGGCCGCGAAGGCCGCAGGGCAGCACGGCGTTTATTTGCAGTTCGACGGGACCAACGACGAAGACAACAAACATCGCGGCGTCGGCAATCTATTTGACGTTAAGCTCAAGGCGATCGAGAATCTCGCTTCGGTCGGCATCAAGGTGACGCTGGTCACGACGATCGTCAATTCGTGGAACAACGAGGGCATCGGTTCGATCGTTAAATTCGCCGCCGAGAACATTGACAAGGTGCAGACCATTGCGTTCCAACCTGTTTCATTCACAGGCCGCGACGAAGACGTGTCCGACAAAGACCGCATCGCACAGCGATACACGCTGTCGGGAATGACACATGATCTTAAAAAGCAGCTCGATGGAGTGCTTGAGCCTTTGCGTGATTGGTTCCCGCTCTCATCGTATTCGGCGTTCACGAGTGTGATGGACATGCTGCAAGGTGCGGATGCTCCTTGGGGCTGGTCGTCGTGCAACTGCCATCCGAATTGCGGCATTTTTACACTGATCGTCGTCAACAAAAACACGAACCAGATGACGTCGCTGTTCGATTTCTTTAACTACGAGCAGTTCATGAAAGACGTCACCGTCATCACCGACACCGCCCGCGGCAAGAAACTGACAATGGCCCAACTCGGTATGGCGATCATGCGAAAC
>JBGAUY010000088.1:0-8344 GCA_044228425.1 Pyrinomonadaceae bacterium
GGCGTTTTAAGAAACGGGCACCGTACGTCTGGCTAAAGCCTTTCTCGGTCAGCAGATCGAGAGCGGCTTCGGTGACCTCGACGATCTTGCCTTGGCGTTCCATGTTTCGCTGGATCTTGGCGATGTAGAGCTTTGCGATCTCGCGGACCTCATCCATCGTAAGCGGTGCAAAGATGACGATCTCGTCGATGCGGTTGCGAAACTCGGGTGTGAAACGCTCTTCGGCGGCTTTCATCACATCACCGCGGATCTGTTTCATGCTGCCGAGCGATTTCTGGCCAAACCCAAGCGGCTGCTCGTACTTTTTGAAATTGCCGGAGCCAAGATTTGACGTCATGATGACGATCGCGTCGGACAGATAAACCTTTTTACCGCGTCCGTCGGTGATCCAGCCCTCGTCAAAAGCCTGTAGGAAGATGTTCATCAGATACGGCGAAGCCTTTTCGACCTCGTCGAGCAGCAACACCGTGTAAGGATTGTCGCGAAGCTGCTCAGTCAGCAAACCGCCGCGTTCACTGCCGACGATGCCGCGCGGCATACCGATCAGTTTTTCGATGCCGATGGTGCCGTCGCCGTACTCGGACATATCGATGCGGACCATCTTGCTCTCGTCGCCAAACATAAATTCGGCAACCGCTTTGGCAAGCTCGGTCTTTCCGACGCCGGTCGGCCCGAGGAAAAGCAGCACGCCATCCGGCGCGTAATGATTTTCTTTGAGCGGGCCTTTGTTCAAACGCAGGCGTTCGGCAACCGCACGAACGGCGTCATGCTGGCCGATGACACGCTGGCCGAGGTCGGCTTCCATGGCCGAAAAACGGTCGGACGTGTCGCGATAGATCATGTCTTTAGGAATACGCGATTCCTGAGAAATGACATCGATAATATGCTCGGGCCGCACGATCATATCGGCGAGTTCACCGATCTCGACCTTGACGCTAGCCGTGTCGAGCCAGCCGATCGCCTTATCCGGCAGGTGCAGATTGCGGATGTATTTCGGCGACATCTCGAGTGCCATATTGATGGCCTCGTCCGAGATCGTGACCGAGTAATTTTTCTCAAGCCGCGGACGAACGCCTAGCAGGATCTCTTTGGTCTCGTCGATTGTCGGCTCGGCAACGTTGACCAGGCGGAAACGTCTAGCCAGAGCTTCGTCGTCGCTGATGTATTCTTTGTATTCGGTGATGGTGGTCGCACCGATGATCCTCAGCTCACCGCGCGCGAGCGCCGATTTGAACATATTCGCCGCATCCGACGTGGTGCCCATCGCGGCTCCGGCACCGATGATGGTGTGGGCCTCGTCGATGAAGAGGATTATGTTGTCTTTTTCTTTGACCTCGTCGATAATGCCTTTGATACGCTCTTCGAACATTCCCCGTAGCATCGTTCCGGCCACAAGCCCGCCCATCTGTAGCTGCACAATGTGCGAATCACGCAGACGTGCCGGGACTTTTTCCGGCTCGAGTTCGATCAGGCGAGCAAGGCCCTCGACGACTGCAGTTTTGCCGACGCCGGGTTCGCCGACGAGCATTGGCGAATTTGAACGTTCGCGGTGCGACAGGATCTCGATCATCTGACGGATCTCCTGATCGCGGCCGATGGTCGGCGGGATCTTGTCCTGACGTGCCATCTTGTTCATCGAAACGCCAAAATGACGCAGAAAACTCGGCAGCTCGTATTTTTGCCGGACGCGTTCCTCTTCTTTTTCACGCTTGCGGATACGCGTGCGGGCGCTCTGGGCAACCTCTTCGGACGGCACTCCCAGATTTTGCAGCACGTCGTTCAGCACGCTGCGTTCGTCGTTTGAAAGGACGTAAAAAATATCGGCGGCATCGATGACGCGGCGGCCTTGCGAACGGGCACGATCCATCGCTCGCTTAAACAACTCGGTCGTCTCAGGTGCGATGCGGTAACCTTTGCCGCTATGTTGGCGGCCGTCTTCCATTCGCTTTTCGATCAGCAGCTTTACCGAACGCGGATCCACGGCGAGATCGCGCATGGTCGAAGTAAAGAGCTCGTCCTCTTCGAATGTGATCGCGTGCAGAATATGCTCGATCGAAACATAATTCTGCTCGCGCTTTTTGGATTCGCTCAGGGCGGTCTCCAAAATGCGTTGTCCGCTCTCGCTAAATTTATCCTTGTATGCGTCTATATCTGCCATAAAACCCTTTGTGTAAACCAAAAACTATGATGCCAACGGAGGGGAGTTGATTTGCCTAAGCTAAATCATAACATTTGCCACTGGGAGCCGAAAAGGAAATTCCGCTTTGCCGGTGCGGTCTATTCCCCTGCCGAATCTGCCATCGCCTTACCGACCTGAACGCGTGCGGGACGCAACAATTTGTCGCCAAACTTATAGCCACGCGAATATTCTTTGATGATCTTTCCGTCTTCTTCGGCGGGTGCCATATCGACTGCCTCGTGTAATTCGGGGTCAAAATCGGCTCCGACCGACGCGATCGGCTCAACTCCAACGCTGATCAGCGCCTGTTCAAAACTGCGTGCCGTACCGATCACGCCGCTGCGAAGATGATCGACCGACGAGTCGGTCTCACTTGCCGCGACCGCAAGATTGAGATTATCGAGCACCGGTAAAAGGGTAGTCAAAAAATTGAACTGCGCCTGCTTTGAACGGTCCTCAAGCGTTTTCATCAAACGCGTTCTCATCTCGGACGTCTCGCGTTCAAGATTAGCCTTTGCCTCTTCAAATTTTGCCTGCACACCGACCAATTTCGATTCCGCAGCTTCGCGGCGCTCCATCTCGGCTTTGAGAGCGGCCTCGAGCACGATCTCATTCACCGATTTCGTTGGCTCGGCTGGCTTTTCGTCCTCGGCGACCATCTCACCGTCTGCGTTAAATCGGCGTTTGTCGTTGACAGGGATCTTTCCCTCGTCCTCTGCGTCGATAATTGTTTCTTCGTCGTTCATCTTTCTCTTATTAAACACTATGTATAAATACTAAGCCTTTCCGTCCTATTGCGGAAGCCCGCGCGTGAGCAAGGGCGTAACACTGCAGTTGGATGCTAAGCCCTTGCTTACGCGCGGGCCTCTGCACCGGTTGCTGTCGGCGTAAATTTCATCTCCCCGTTCTCAGCCTTGACCCTGATCGTCTGTCCGCCGGCGATATCGCCCTTTAGCAAACTGACCGCCAGCGGATTTTGCACCAGCGTCTGGATCGCACGTTTTAACGGGCGGGCTCCATAGATAGGATCATAACCCTCTTGGACGATCAGGTCTCTCGCCGACGCATCAAGCTCTAACGCAATGCCGCGATCCTCAAGATTCTTTCGCAGTTTCTCAAGCTGGACGTCGATGATCTCGCCGATCTGATCCTTGGTCAGCTGGTCAAACACGACGATGTCGTCGATACGGTTTAGAAATTCCGGTTTGAAATGATCACGCAGAACCTGCAGCACGTCTTTTCTGATGTCGCGATCTACGAGCGGATTTTCGGCCCCAGCCTGTATCTCACGCGAACCGAGGTTCGACGTCATTATTAATACGGTGTTCTTAAAATCAACGACGCGGCCCTTGCTGTCCGTCAGGCGACCGTCATCGAGGATCTGTAGCAGCACATTAAATACGTCCGGATGCGCCTTTTCGATCTCGTCAAACAGCACGACCGAGTAAGGCCGGCGGCGGACCGCTTCGGTCAACTGGCCGCCCTCTTCGTAACCGATGTATCCCGGAGGCGCACCGATCATGCGGGCGACGGCGTGCTTTTCCATATACTCCGACATGTCGAGCCGGATCATTGCTTTCTCGTCATCGAATAAGAACTCAGCTAACGCACGAGCCGTTTCGGTCTTGCCGACGCCTGTCGGCCCGAGGAAGATGAATGAACCGACCGGACGATTCGGGTCCTGCAATCCCGCACGAGCACGGCGGACGGCATTTGCTACTGCTGACAAAGCCTCGTCTTGCCCGATGACACGTTTGCGAAGCCCCAACTCCATCTCGACGAGCTTTTGCATCTCGCCCTGCAGCATTTTCGTCACCGGCACGCCCGTCCATTTCGCGACGACCTCGGCGACATCCTCTTCGTCAACCTCTTCTTTTAGGTAAACGCCGTCCTGTTGGAGCTCGGCAAGATGTGCCTGTTCGGTCTCAAGCAATTTTTCAAGCTCCGGAATGCGGCCATACTGGATCTCAGCTGCCTTGGTCAGATCGCCCGCCTGACGGGCCTGCTCAAGCTCAAGCTTTGCCTGCTCAAGCTCCCCTTTCGCGGTGCGCATCTTTTCGATCTCTTCTTTTTCCGATTGCCACTTGGCTTTCATCGCCGACGATTTTTCGTTCAGATCCGCGATACGTTTCTCAATGTCGTCTAGCCGCGATTTTGATTTATCATCCGTCTCTCGGGTCAGAGCCTGACGTTCGATCTCAAGCTGCAAGATCTCGCGCTCAAGCACATCGATCTCCTGCGGTAAACTGTCGATCTCGATACGGATGCGCGACGCGGCCTCGTCGATCAGATCGATGGCCTTGTCCGGCAAGAAACGGTCGGTGATGTATCGGTTTGACAGCGTCGCCGCCGCAACGATAGCAGCGTCTTTGATACGGACGCCGTGATGTACCTCGTACCTTTCTTTCAGGCCACGAAGGATCGCGATCGTATCCTCGACCGTCGGCTCGCCGATGTAAACCTGTTGAAACCGACGTTCGAGAGCTTTGTCTTTCTCAATATATTTTTGATATTCGGCCAATGTCGTCGCACCGACCGCACGCAAAGTGCCGCGTGCGAGAGCGGGTTTGAGCATATTCGACGCGTCGATCGCTCCCTCGCTGGCACCGGCTCCGACCAGCGTGTGCAGCTCATCGATAAACAAGATGATCTGTCCCTCGGCTTTTTCGATCTCGTTGAGTACAGCTTTCAAACGGTCTTCGAACTCACCGCGATACTTTGCTCCTGCGAGCATTGCTCCGAGATCGAGAGAGACAAGGCGTTTGTTTTTTAGTGTTTCAGGCACGTCACCCGAGACGATACGCTGTGCCAACCCCTCAACAATTGCGGTCTTACCAACACCGGGTTCGCCGATCAGGACAGGATTATTTTTTGTGCGGCGTGACAATATCTGTATCGCACGGCGGATCTCGTCGTCGCGGCCGATGACCGGGTCGAGCTTGCCCTTGCGGGCGCGTTCGGTCAGGTCCTGGGCGTATTTTTCGAGCGATTTAAAATTTTCTTCGGCATTTGGATCGGTGATCTTTGACCCGCCGCGCATATCGTTAATTACTTTTTCGAGGTCATCGCGAGTCACGCCGTTCGAACGCAAAATGCGGCCGGCATCGCCTTCTTTTTCATCGGCGATCGTCATCAACAGATGCTCGGTGGACATATAATCGTCCTGCATCTTTTCGGCTTCTTTCTGAGCGTTCTGAAAAACGGTATTGGTTCGCGAGCTAAAATATTGCTGGCCGCCCGACACCTGCGGAAACTTGGCAATCGCCGCCTGCACCTCGGCCGCAACCGTCTGAGCATTGGCACCGATCTTTCCGAGTATCGGTTTTACGACGCCCTCCTTTTGCTCAAGCATTGCTGCGAGCAAATGCTCCGGTTCAACCTGTTGATTCTGTCCTTTTTCGGCGACGCCGATGGCTTCCTGTACCGCTTCTTGTCCGCGAATTGTAAATCTGTCAAATTTCATAACGCCCATCCTAAATGATTAGCGGTGAATGATGAATGTTACACCCACCATTCACCGCTTTATTATCTACCGCTCAGATGCGGGGGTCATGCCCCGGCGGTCTTTACTTTATCGTTCGCCCCGATCTTTTTCGGTTCCGAATCAAAACCCAAAACCTCGATCTTGCGAGCCTTGGTGTCTTCACGTTTTGCCAACGTCACGTGCAAAATGCCGTTGTTAAATTCGGCCTTTGCTCCCTCCGCCGTCACCGTCTGCGGCAGCGTAAAGGAACGTGTGAATGCGCCGTACGAACGCTCGATGCGATGGTAATTGTCACCATCGGTCTTTTTCTCAAATTTGCGTTCGCCCGATAGCGTCAGCACGTTATTTTCAAATGATAGCTCAAAATCTTCGCGGTTCATGCCGGGCAATTCTGCCTCGAGCACTAGATTGTCTTTATTTTCAAAGATATCTACTTTCGGTGCCCAAGCTCCATTGAGCATCTCTTCACGATTAGCTCCGAGTGGTGCAACTCCCGAAAAAATGCGTGCCATATCTTCTTGCAATCCGCGAAACTCCTTAAATGGATCGTATCTGACTATGTTCATGATCATTTCCTCCAAAAAATCTAGATTAATGACTAATTACTTAGTCTAAAAGAATAATAAAATATGAGTGTGATGTTGTCAAGTATATTTTTGATCGAAATTTGAACTTTTTTGGCATTTTTAGATGACACCCGAGACGTTGTCGGGTATATTGGTTGACGCACCCTGTCTATTTAGAATGAAGAATCTTTTTCGCGAAGTTCTATGGCCTTTAGTAGCTGTCCTTGCGGCTTTTGTCGTCGGCGGGATCATTATATTGATCCTCGGCGATAATCCTATGACGGCCTATGGCTGGCTTCTGTCGAGTTCGTTCGGGTCGGTTAAGGACATCGGCTGGACGCTGCACTATGCAACGCCGCTGATATTTACGGGCCTCGCGGTCGCGGTCGCGTTTCGTTGCGGGCTGTTGAATATCGGAGCTGAGGGCCAATTGTATGTCGCGGCGTTTGCGACAGCGTGGGTCGGGATGAATTCCGTTGGCGTCGCCACGAAGGTAGTTGGCGAAGGTAATGGCGGATAGCTGACCGTCTGCGATGGTTTTATTACCTGCTTTGTGTGCTGACCGTCGTTGTAGGCGGAATTCTGAAGCGATACCTGGCACATGGGCGAGATTTGGTTCGGTGAGGTCATTAATAACGCGTTCAACTACTGGCATTGCCTTGGTCAGTTATTTTACTACATTATTGGCGAAAGACACTACACCATCCCGCAAACCGCCAATGATTTATGACGCGGCTCGCATTATCCAGTCGAATCACCTTCATTACTATTTTCAAAGACGCACCGCTCAATTGTCATTCATTTATGATACTTATGTGCGTATTTCATTTATGTTTTTCTCTGGAAACAAATGGGATACGACGGTAACAGCCGCCAAACATCAAAGGTGGCAGAACAAGGGCGCACAATTAATCCTAAAGCAGATACCCCGCAATGACGTTTTGGCACTTCAAGCTGGAATGGTCGCTATCGGCGAGGTTATGTAGAACGCGTCATAATTATTACGACGGATTTCTCGGCTGAGTAAGGTTTTCGGTACGTGGTCGCGTTGCTCGACGCACCGGTCTCCTGCGTCGGCGTGTTTATAGCAGCGATATTCTTTGGCGTGCTGCTAAGAGGCGATATCGCCTATTTTACCGCGTTTCGGGGCACCCTGCCGGGTCCTGCAAGCGATCATCATATTGTTTGTGGCGTTTTCAAAAGTTTACTAAAAGGTAAGTCATGGGCGAGATATTAACAATTGCATTGCTTTTCTCGGCTCTCCGCCTGGCGACGCCGCTTATTTTTGCGGCTCTCGGCGGGCTGTTCTCTGAACGCTCGGGCGTAATTAATATCGCCCTCGAGGGGCTGATGCTGGCCGGGGCTTTTACCGCTGCGGTCACGACTTATCAGTTTCAAAACCCATATCTCGGATTTGTTTTCGGCATCGTCGCCGGCGGTTTGCTGGCGTATGTCTACGCCGTTGCGTGTATAAAATTTGAGGCCGACCAGGTCGTTGCCGGTATGGCGATCAACTTTTTGATGATCGGCCTGCCCGCTCTTATCAGCGGTGCGGTGTACGATTCGTCGGGTTCGACGCCGCAGATCGACAAGGTCGATCAACTGCCTAACTATTTCAATAATATCTCACTAGCTTCGATCATCGCACTATTGCTGATACCCATCTGCTGGTACGTGATGTACAAAACGCCGTTTGGCCTCAGGATCAGAGCAGCGGGCGAAAACCCGCAGGCTGCAGATGCCGCCGGAATTAATGTGCTCAAGCTGCGTTACGTTGCGGTCATTATTTCTGGCGTACTCGCCGGAGCCGGTGGTGCATATCTCTCGATCGGGCAGAGCTCGCTGTTTACACGCAACATGACGGCCGGACGTGGTTTTATCGCGCTCGCGGCTTTGATCCTCGCAAAATGGCGGCCGGTACCGGTGCTGATCGCTTGTCTATTCTTTGGCTTTACCGAGGCGATCGCCATTCAAGTCCAGGGAGCTTCATGGGCAAAGATCGGCGGCGAAGACATCCCGGTTCAGTTCATCCAGATCATCCCGTATGTCTTGACGATCATCGTCCTGGCGGGCTTTATAGGCTTGTCTCGTGCACCGAAAGCGTTGGGCATTCCG
>JBGAUY010000089.1:0-7495 GCA_044228425.1 Pyrinomonadaceae bacterium
AGATTTTAAAGGATTACCGTGCGATGTGGAAAAGGATCGCTCAAATCAATGATGATGGTCATCGCCGGGCTGGTTCAATTTTGACAGATCGAGCAGTTTTGAAAACTCGTCAAAGTGAAACATCGTCTCATCTTTACAGTAATCGCAGAAAAATGTGACGTCCTCGCCGAGATACATGTCCTTGAGATGATAGGCGATAAAACAGCCGTAACAACGCTGGATGCGTTTACCAAAATCTTCGATGGAGTGGGTTTCAGTTGACATTTATTTGACCACACCGCGTTTAGAGCTTTCGATAAATTTTGTAAGTAGGTCGACCTCGGGCGAACCAGAGATCTCAGAGCGGATTCGTTCGACGGCTTGGCTCGTATTGAGCTTTGACGAGAGCAGCAGGTGAAAGGCGTGGTTGAGCTTTTCGATGGTGTCCTTGCTGTAACCGCGACGCTTTACGCCGAGACGATTTAGGCCGTAGCATTTTGCGTGATTGCCCTGGATGATGGCGTAGGGCATCGCGTCTTTGACGACGACGGAATATCCGCCGATGAAGGCTTCGTAGCCGACGCGGCAAAATTGATGGACGCCGGAATAGGCACCAACGCTTGCCTTATCGGCGATCTCTACGTGGCCGGCGAGAGTCGCCGCATTTGCCATGATGATCTCATTGCCGAGCAGACAATCGTGAGCGACATGGGCTTGGGCCATCAACAGATTGCCGTCGCCGATACGCGTTGTACCGCCGCCGCCGGCAGTGCCGCGATGGATGGTGACGAATTCGCGAATGTGATTATTTTTGCCGATCTCGGTCGAAGTCGGTTCACCGTCGTATTTCAGATCCTGCGGCGCGAGCCCGATCGAGACGAAAGGGAAAACGTGCGTCCCGTCGCCTATGGACGTGTTGCCGTCAACTACGACGTGCGATTCGAGCCGGACGTTTTCGCCGAGCGTAACATTGTCACCGATCGAGCAAAATGGCCCAATGTGGCAGCCGTCGCCGATCTTTGCATTTTCGCCGACGATCGCCGACTCGTGGATGAATGAACTCATTTTCGATGTTACGCGGGGTCGCTTTCTTTTGATCCGT
Source organism: Pyrinomonadaceae bacterium (assembly GCA_044228425.1). Taxonomy (GTDB): domain Bacteria; phylum Acidobacteriota; class Blastocatellia; order Pyrinomonadales; family Pyrinomonadaceae; genus OLB17. The sequence continues at coordinate 1,082 of JBGAUY010000089.1, forward strand.
TATTCGATGCGGCCGTTTTTTTAACGATCATCCATACCGATATCACCGCAGCGATAATGGCTGCGAGCGGCGACAACAGCCCGGCGATTAGCGTCGCCAAAAAACCATATTTTCCGAGCCTTGCGTTTCCGCGGCTCCGGCCAACAAAGAAAGGGATCAGGCCGAGCAGTATTCCAATGATTATTTGGCCGATGATCACATAGGTATAAAGCTGTGTAGTTGTAAGTTCCATATATATTTATTTGTGTTCGCGGTCGGCGATAATAGACAATATCTCAGCCTCGGCGGCGATTTGCCCGTCAACCGACGCGATGCCGTGCATTTTTTGCACGCGGCTCCCGATCCTCAGAGCGACCACTTCGAGCCTGAGCGTATCTCCTGGCACAACGGGGCGGCGAAAGCGGGCTTTTTCGATGCCGGTAAAAAACGGTATCTTGCTGTCGCGATCCTCAAACTCACGCAGCGCTAAAATAGCTCCGACCTGGGCGAGGGCTTCGATCTGCAAAACTCCCGGCATCACAGGTGCCTCAGGAAAATGGCCGGCAAAGAACGGCTCATTTATCGTGACCTGCTTTATCCCGACGATACGCACACGCGGCTCGAGCTCGATGATCTTATCCACGAGCAAAAACGGATACCGGTGCGGTAAAATTTTTTGGATACCTATTGAATCGAGGATCGACATAATTTGAACGGTAAAGAAAACATATAAGCCAAAAGCCGGCAAAACGCAATATTAACGGCCGGCCCCAAGGGAATCAAGATAAATTAATTTGCCGGTGACCCACCCTAACGTGCGTTGTAGAAAGCAGTAAATGCTTTTGTAATGTCGGATCTTTCGTCAGCTATCATGATCAACAGACCGACCTCGTCCTTGGCAATGTCAAAAATGACTGCAAAGCCATTTTGCTTAGCGAAGTCCTGCAAGGCTTTGGCGATGTCGTCCATGACAGGAGTCAACACAGCCTTCTGACGCTTTTCATAGCGAGCTTTGGCATCTTCCTGTTTGAACTTAATGTCACGTTGGAGTTTTTCTGCTTCGTCCATTTTAGCCTGGGCTACTTTTTCGTTAATTGGCACTTTTCCGCCGGCGGCCTGATCACGAAAAGTTTGGATCTCTTTACTCAGATCGTTAAACCTTTTCCCGAGAGTCTCTAACTCAGTTTTGACCGGAGCGAACTCGCTATCTAGAGCGTTTAAGGCCGAAATATACTTAGTGATACCCCCTTTCTGCTCGCCAAATGTGTATGTATTGATGACCCCGACTTTTCCCGGAGCGGCATTCTGTCCGTAAATTGCGACCGCAAGCAGAAGGAAAGTAAACGAGGTCAAAATGAGGGTTCTTAATGTTTTCATAACTAAAAATTTTACTGCGAGATAACGTAAAGGCCAGAGGAGAATACTCTCTTCTGACCTTTAAGCTAAGCCAAGCTAAAAGACTTATTATTTAGGCGTTCCCGTCGACGCGGTCGGTCCGGCGGTATTATAAGAGGCAATAAACGCCTTAGTAATATTCGCCGTTTCATCAAGAGCGAGTATGGCGTTGAGATTTTCGTTTGCCAATGCCGAGATGTCTAATATCGCGGTGTAACCGTTCTTTTTAGCGTAAGCCTGAATCGCCTTAAATATATCGGCCTGGATCGGCCCGAGGACCTCACCGCCCCGTTTCGACAACGCTGCATCGTATTCTTTTTTCTTGAACTCGAGCTCACGCTGCAGACGCAGGCCTTCGTCTTGCTTTGCCTGTGCAGCCTTTTGATCGACAGGGACGGCCGGGTTAGCCTGCATTTTTTGCAGATCGTCGGCGATCGTCTTGATCCTCGTATCGAGCGTTTGCAGCTCGGTAAGGCGTGGTTTTAGCTCGGTCTGGAGAGCCTTGAGGGCGGTGAGGTATTTTGTGACGCCTTCTTTTTCGTCAGCAAACATACCTGTGTCTATCCAACCGATCTTGCCGGTTCCGGTCTGGGCAAAGGTCGACATTGCGAAAACCGTCGCAAAAATAAAGCTAACGGCAAGTAGATTAAATTTCTTCATTATCGTGTAAAACTCCTTAACTTATCGGCGGGCGTCTGCCGCCCTCAATCTCTATACAATGCTTTGAAACTAATTTTATGTAAAGTGTTGCTTAGCGTTTCAAAAAAGAAAAGCAATAGTAAATAAAAGGGTGTTCAAAGTCAATTTTCTTTTCGGCCTAAAACGTTCGGCCTACGGTGAACTTAAACCCGTTTCGCTTGCCGGGCAGAAAGATGCCGGGTAATTCTTCTGTAGCGCCAAATTTGCCGTTCGGGTTATAAAAATAGATCAAACGGAACGGCACGTTAACGATCGGCACCTGAACTCGAAATTCCACACCAACTGTTGCCTTAAAATCGTTTATTTTGGCAAACTGTGAGTCACTGACGCGAAGCTGTGAATTTTGCTGGACTTCGCCACGTAGGTAAAGCGTTTGCACCTGCGGAGAAAGGCTTGTCGGGCAACCAAATCGGTTGCCGCGGCAAAACTCGTTAATATAATCGGTCTTCGTCATTACGCGGCCGCGATAGTAGAGTATGCTGCCAAAACTGCTCTCGAGAACCGGCGTGTTGATAAGTCCTAGAGCAGTAAGCCGCCCGGCACCGAGAAACGTATCATCAGCTAAAAATTCGCTGTTGATTACCTGGTGTTCTGTCTTTCTCAAATTGAATACTGAGCCAACATCACCAAATATTGCCATTGTTGCAGGGCCAAATAGCGGAATACGATATTCGACATTGGCAAGCAACTGCGTGTCACCACCTATAAATCTATAGTTTCGCGAGAATAATGCCGGATTTGTACCGCTGATACCGGTTAGTTGCCCAATAGTTTTGATCTCGTCCCGGTCACGCGGATCAAGGCCGTGATTTTGGTCCGCGGTGCCCGAGGCATTCGTCGCGACGACAACATTGCGGCTGGTTATGTATGTATCAAACGGTGCGATAGGACCGATAGACCGCGAGTCATATCCACGAATATCATTTTCACTGCCGAGGAAATAACGCGAATAAGCCGGAACGCCGCCAATGAACGAAAGCGAATTTGCATTTCTGACCGTCGCAGTTGGTGCCCAAGTCTGGATCGTGCCGGCCTGTATCCTGTATGCAAACACATGAGGATTTTTTGATTTTTTGTTCCTGACCGGGATAAAGTGCGAAAACTGGATCGTAGGTTGATAGGTTCGTACGTCCCCACCAATACCTGCAAATGCAAAAGACGCCGACAGCGATTTACCGCTTAGGGTATCGATACCGTTTGCAGCTGGCTGACGCGTGTCGTAAACAAATGTGCCCGTGATCTGACTGGTAATAATATTTGGCTGCCTATAAATGACAGGAATCGTTGCTGCCGGATCGGAAGACGAATTGATTTCTGGGTCGGCAATACTCGTAGCAGAAAACTGATACGTCAGGCCGACACGCGAAAATTGCGTAAAACGCCGCTTCTTGAAAAACAGTTCGGACAGTGGTGCGGTTGCAAAAACGTTTGCCCCGTAGGTCTTTTGAGTAAATAGGTTGGCCTCGTCAGTCAGAACTGACCCGTTAGGATTGTATAGATCATTTAGGACGTCTGTGTTTTGCGTCAGATACGTGCCTTCGCCAAAGAATTTGTACTTACTTATAAAAACGGAAAATCCGACGGAGATGGGACGGTTGCGAAAATACGGCTGCTGATATGTAAACTGCAAGCTCTGCTGACGGTTACCTGCACCGACATTGAACGAAAGGATCTCACCACGGCCAGCAAGATTGTTTGTCGAATATTCTAGGCCAAAGAACGATCCGCCGATGCCAGAAAGCCCGCCGTTAAACGATATCTGCTGACGGCCTTTTTCTTTGACCTTAACGATCAGGTCTACGTCGCCTTTTTCTTCGTCAGTGCGGATCTCGACATCCTGATCTTTGTCGATCGGGTCAAAATACTGCGTTTGATTTAGTCGGGCAACGGATATTTCAAGATAGTTTTGATTGTAGATATCGCCTTCGTTGAGTAGGAATTCGCGACGCATCACCTTGTCGCGGGTAAATGTGTTGCCGGTAAATTCCAATCGGCGAAGACTAAACTGCTTGCCCTCGTCGATAGTTAGGGTAATGTCAACAATGCCCTCATTTGGGTTTGTTGTGCTGTCTTTGAATACCGGTTCAAACTCGGCGTTGTACTGAACAAAACCCTGCGAACCATAGACCTTTTTTAGATCCTCATAAACTGCATCTTGCAGGCGTTTGCCGTCAGCGATCTCACCTTTTTGGAGGCCGACGTAGCCCAGGATCTGCTGTTCGGAAAAGATCGAATTTCCCTCGACCTTTAGCTCGCCGACACGAAATATTTTGCCTTCGGTGACGGGCACGATGATCTTTAACGTGTCGTCATTCGAACCAAGCAGAGGGATCGGAAGACTTTTAAGTAAAGGGAAACCGGTGCGTTTATACCCGAGCCCGACGACCACAGGGTCACCGATACGTGCCTGAAAATAACCCTTTGAAAACATATACGACCGCACATTTTTTTGCAGATCGTATTGCAGTTTGCGTAAGTCGAGGATGTCCATCCCCTTGACCCTCGCGATCAGTCCGGTCTTTTTGACTAGGAGCAGTGCATCGCGCAGCTCTCCGTCCTTAAACTTTTGATTCCCGTCAAAGTCGATCTCGATTATGCGTGAGCGGTTGCCCTGTTGTACGTCAAAGGTAACGGCGATCGATGTGGCTGAAACTTCTTCTTCCTTAACGGTAACGGTGGCGTTTGGGTAGCCCTTTGACGCAAGCATTTCGCGTAGGATGCGAGTCGCGTTACGAGCTTTTACAGGATCATAGACAGATTCTTTTGAGATACCGACGCGTTTTTCGCGAAATTCTTTGAGGATGTCCGATTCGGGTATCATCTTCGACCCTTTGAATTGCAGATCGCGTATGATCGGCAGCTCTTTGACCTCAAATATGACGTTAACGCCGCCTCGGATCCCGTCCTCCGTAAGGACGCGTGTCGCGGTTTTATCAAAAAAGTTTAGTGAAAGAAGTTCTTTTAGGTCGCGTTCGAGAGCAGCAGGATCATAAACGTCGCCGGAGCGAGTTTTAATGTAATAGAGCAGATCTTCGTCACGCAGACGGCGGTTGCCCTGGATGTCGACCGTCTCAACCACCTGTTGGGTGGCAGCAGCCGTCCCCGAACCTGTTTTGTTTTTCGCACTTTCGTCTGTTGCGGCAAGGGCGGGAAATGCCGCAAATGCCAAGACGAGTACTACAAATCCGAGTGCGCGAAGATTATACATAAACCGGGAACTTCCTTACTGTGTGCAAATTAAAAAGCTCCGAAAAGCTTTTGGTTCGCCGTTGTCGTCAATATAAAATAACAGGATAAACCAACAAAAACGGCATTACAACGTCAGAATTAACTTGCCTGTTTGATTCTGTGCACGGGCCACAGGTTGCCTTTTGGCGCCTATCCAGCAAACTTACGAATTATACAGGGAAATTGGCCTAACTGCGAACCTCGGCGCGCCGATTTAGCGCCTATTTGCCGGGCGAGGGGGCAATTGTCACTGTTCAGTTTTCGCGCGGCCGCGGATCATCACCGGTGCATCCGGGGCGCAGCAAAATTCCATCAGGCGTTTGCGATCGGTTTTCATTTCTTCGTCGCTCTCAAGCATTTTCATCGTCGCGTCAAAAACGGACGCGGCGTTTTCGTCTGTCGGCCGGTTTAACGAGTAATGCATCCATTTGCCATCGCGGCGGGCAGTGACTAGCGAGGCTCGTTTAAGATAGGCCAGGTGCCGGGATATCTTGGGGTTGTTGGTCGCGAGCGTCCCGGCAAAAAAGCAGACGCACACCTCACCGTCACGCAGCAGATTTAAGATCCGCAGCCGCGTCCTGTCGGCGAGCGACGAAAAAAACAACTCAGTATTAAATGCGGCTTTGGCGACCATAAAAATTATTTTACCATAATTATAATTATGGCTTGACATAATTGTTATTCGTGATAATCTGAATACAATTATGGTAAAACATAATTATAATAAACGGAGGCAATTATGGAAAACCAGATCAATACACTTAAAGCTCATCTTGCTCTTAACGTAAAAGACGTCACTCGTAGCATCAATTTCTACCAACGGATGCTTGGCATCGACCCGAGCAAGGTCCGAACCGGGTACGCAAAATTTGACGTAGCAAACCCGCCGCTAAACCTGACGCTAAACGAGATGCCCTTTGACGGAAAAGGTGCTTTGTCGCACCTCGGGATACAGGTTGCGAGCAGCGATGACGTAAACGCGATGAAGTCGCGTTGGCAGAGCCAAGGGCTCGTCCCGCGTGAGGAGATGCAGACGACCTGCTGCTATGCTCTGCAGGACAAGGCGTGGGTAAACGACCCCGACGGCAACGAATGGGAAGTATTTGTCGTTCT
>JBGAUY010000090.1:0-8123 GCA_044228425.1 Pyrinomonadaceae bacterium
CGTTAACGAGTTCCTCAAGGTTTTCGAGACGGGCAACAGACTCATCGCTATTTTCAATTCTGAGGACATTGGCATAGCCTGTATCCTCAATTGCCGCAATAATTACCTCCGATACAGGATTGTCTGAGTCCGCAGAGGCATTAACCTTTGCGATAAGATTTTCGATCACTTTTCGAAACGCCCGCAGAGCTTCTTTCGCCCTCGGCGTCAGGCTCACCGGTTGAGCGTATGCCGGATCGCTTATCTCCGCGATCGTCATCCAGATCGACGAACCAGCGGCTTTTGCGATCCGTTGTACCTCATCGAGACTTGTTTTACCTAGACCACGAGTTGGCGTATTTATCACCCGCAGCAAGGCGATATCGTCAAACGGATTCATCGCCAGCTTGAGATAGGCAATAACATCCTTGACCTCGGCACGTTCGTAAAACGAAAAGCCGCCGACGATGTTGTATTCGATCCGCATCCTGCGGAACGATTCCTCGAACAAACGCGATTGGGCGTTCGTGCGGTAAAGAACAGCTATCCGGTCGCTAAGACTTCTGCGTTGATGCTCCTCGATCTTAGACGCGACAAAACGCGCTTCGCCGTCCGCATCAAAAGCCTGATAGTAAAAGATGCGTTCGCCGCCGGGATTTGCTGTCCACAGCTTCTTTTTCTTTTGATGGATGTTGTTTTCAATGATCGCGTGAGCGACATCGAGAATCGTTTGCGTCGAGCGGTAATTTTGCTCAAGCAAGATGACCTTGGCATCCTTAAAATGCTCTTCAAACCCCAAAATATTTCGGATGTCAGCTTGGCGAAAGCCGTAAATACTCTGCGCATCATCACCGACAACGCATATATTTTGCTGCTTTTCCGTGAGAAAGCTGATAAGAGCAAATTGCAGCGCGTTAGTGTCCTGATACTCGTCAACGAGAATGTATTTGTAGCGTTCGTTGTATTTTTCGCGGGTTTCAGGCGAGCGGCGTAAAAGCTGGACGGTCTTGATGAGCAGGTCATCAAAATCCAGCGCATTGGCCGTGTGCAGACGCTCGTCGTACATCTTAAAGACCTTAGCGATCGCCGTTTTTTTCGGGTCGCCCTGTTCTGCACGAGCGGCAAACATCTCAAAATCCTCACCGCGATTTTTTGCCGAGCTGATAGCGTTACGCACATATCGCGGGGCGAGCTGTTTTTCGTCGAGTCCGAGATCCTTGATACACGCCTTGACGACCTTCTGCGAGTCATCAGTGTCATAGATCGTGAACGATTTTTTATACCCCTCGTCGAGTTTGTCGATGTCCTGACGCAGGATGCGGACACACAGGCTGTGAAATGTAGAGATGAGCGGAGCGGATTGCATCCGCTGGCCTTTCATCAGCTCCTCAACACGCGACCGCATCTCACCCGCCGCCTTATTGGTAAAGGTCACAGCAAGGATGTTGTGCGGTGCAACTTGTTTCTCTGCAATGAGATACGCGATACGCACGGTGATAACGCGGGTCTTGCCCGAACCGGCCCCGGCGAGGATGAGCAGCGGTCCGTCGGTCGTCTTAACGGCCTCGATCTGTTGGGGATTTAGTGAATTTAGTAGGGTCATTTTATTAGAGCCTGTATCTCTTTGAATTGCTCATGTTTGGCGTCCCGCATCAGCTCGAACAGAGCCATTTCGATCGACGATTCGATCGCTCCGCTGCGCGTCATTTTCGCTAGTCCCGCAAGCCGGTTGTACTCAAATCGCGAACTTACACAATCACATAAAATATGCACATCAAAGCCCCGATCGAGCAGATCGTGGGTCGTTTGACTGACGCAAATATGTGTTTCAAGCCCGCAAATAACCACCTGTTTGATGCCGAGCTCATTTAATTTTTCGACGAAAGGCGACGCTCCGCACGAGCTAAACGCAGTCTTTTCATAAGCCGCAAAATCATCGGGCAATACAGCCTTGATCTCGCTGGCAGTCGTTCCTAATCCACGCGGATATTGTTCCGTGACCAGCACCGGAATATTCAATATCTGAAACCCTCTCACGGCCGTCGCCGCTCGCGTAGCAAGGGTTTCAAAATCCGCAATAACATTGCGAAACCCTTCCTGAATATCGATCACGGCCAGCGCCGTAGTTTTTGGATCAAGTAAATTAGGATGAGCCATAAGAACAGTGGTCAGTGGTCAGTGGTCAGTGGTCGGCGGCACCGACTCGGATGTTCCATTAACCTTCGCCTTTTGTCTTTCTGCCTTATCCGCCATTTCCTTTTTATAAGTTTTGAAGAAAAAAACGACCGCGACCGCACATACAATGAGGATCAGGATCATCATCGCGGCGATGAAATAAACTTCGGCTCGTCCGGCTCCAGGCATATATTCAGTTTAGAGTTCAAAGTTCAAAGTTCAAAGTTGTGGAAGCGTTAATCACCTCCAACCCCTAAATCATTGAACTTTGAACCCGGAACGTTGAACTAACTAGGTGCTTGATCAGCGGGAAATGCCTCTTCAGGCTTGGCCAAAAGGCGGTTGCGGTAGATCTCGGGCAGTGTTCTGACAGTCTTATTGCTGTCGGTAACGACGTGGAGGGTTTCGCCCTCGGCGATCAGGGTGTCGTCATCTGCCCGGTGGATCTCGTAAAAGAATCTGAGACTGCGGCTGCGGATCTCGGTCACGCGGGTGCGGATCGTGATCAGATCCTCGTAATATGCAGGTGATTTATATCGGCAGTAAGATTCGGCAACGACCATCAGAGCGTCGTCTTCGTCTTCCATCTCTTTGTAAGAAAAACCTTTGGCCCGGCAAAGCTCACTGCGGCCCGTCTCGAACCAGATCAGATAATTGGCGTGGTGCACGATCCCCATCTGATCGGTCTCAGCATAGCGGACGCGGATCTCAGTTTCGTGCCATTCGTCCATAGAAATGTTGGCTGGGAGACAGGGATTCGAACCCCGATAGGCAGATCCAGAGACTGCAGTCCTACCATTAGACGATCTCCCAGCGTAATAATAATTTACGTTTCCGAGCCATGATGTCAACTCGCATTGCGAATACGCCGTGCGACGGGCAAAATAGAGGTTTATGTCGCTCGACAAAGAAATACTCAATAACCGCCAAGCCTATTACGAATATCACATCCTTGATAAATTCGAGGCGGGTATTGCCCTACTCGGGACCGAGGTCAAGAGCATCATGCTTGGCCGCATCCAGCTAAAAGAATCATTTGTCCAGATCAAGGATGGCGAGGTGTGGCTGCTCGGCTCGCACATATCACATTATTCTCACGGCAACATCAATAACCACGACGTTATACGGCCGCGCAAACTATTGCTCCACCGCCGAGAGATCGAAAAACTGCAAAAAGAAACCACGCAAAAGGGCATGACGCTGGTCGTCACGAGCATTTATTGGAAGAATGGACGGATAAAATTTGAGATCGGCGTCGCTAAAGGCAAGAAATTATACGACAAACGCGAGACCGAAATGCGCAAGGCGGTCGAAAAAGACACCAAAGCCGAATTGAAACATAACCTCAGATAAGTTATACATATTAAAGTGTTTTTTTCCATTTTAGACAGTAAATATTGAGGTATTGATGAAATTTCAGGGAATCACCGGAGGTTTTACCGAAGCCAATGTGGAAGCATTGGCTGTTGCGGTATTTAAGGGCGAAAAAGCGGCGAGCGCTGAGCTCAAGGATCTGGACAAATTGACCGGCGGCCTGGTCGCCGAGGTCATGAAATCTGAGGGATTTAAGGGCGACGCGGGCCAGACGGCACTGCTTCGTTTTGCAGCGAAAAGGGACGGTAAAAGCGACCCGTCTGTTGCTCGTCGGCGTCGGCGACAAGGCCGAATATGTCGGCCATTCGGTTGCCGCATTTGCCGGTACCGCAACGCGTTACCTGCGCAAACGCAATGTTAAGAGCTTTGCGATAATGCCGCGAAGCGGCGTGAGTGCCGTTGAGGCCGTTCAGCAAACCGTGCAGGGTTTATCACCAGCCAGTTCGACATCGATAAATACAAGACCAAAGACAAACAGACCAAAACGGTCAACGGCCGTCACCGTCTGTATCGATGGAGCAAAACCTGCTGATCTTAAAACTGGTATCGCACGCGGCCAGGCTATCGGCGATTCGATGAATCTGACCCGCGATCTTGCCAACGAACCTGCCAACATCCTGCCGCCCGCTGAAATGGCAAAACGTGCTCAGGCGATGGCAAAAGAGGTCGGCCTCAAATGCGAGATCCTCGACGAAGCCAAAATGACCAAGATGGGCATGGGTTCGCTGATGAGCGTTTCTTATGGCTCGGCACAACCGGCGAAAATGATCGTCCTCAAATACACGCCGACCAAATCGACTGCTAAAAAAGGCGAAATGCTCGCCCTCGTCGGCAAAGGCATCACGTTTGACACCGGCGGCATCTCGCTAAAACCCGGCGAAAACATGGACGCGATGAAATACGACATGTCCGGCGGAGCGACCGTTATCGGCACGATGCGGGCTATCGCGTTGCTCAAACCGACGGTTCCCGTGCTCGGCGTCATCGCGGCGGTTGAGAATATGCCTGACGGTGCGGCTTCGCGACCGAGCGACGTTGTCACCGCCATGAACGGCAAGACCATCGAGATCCTCAACACCGACGCCGAAGGCCGCCTAGTGCTCGCCGATGCCGTCGCTTACGCCGAGAAACAGGGTGCGACGCAGATCATCGATATGGCAACGTTGACCGGTGCCGTTATCGTCGCTCTTGGCGACCAAAACACCGGCATTATGGGCAACGATCAAAAATTTATCGATCACATCATCGCCTGTGGTAAAGAGTGCGGCGAAGGTTATTGGCAGCTGCCGGTCAGTGCCGAGTACAGCAAACAGATCCGCTCCGACATCGCCGATATCAAAAACATCGGCCCCCGCGGCAAAGCCGGCACCATCATGGGCGCCGTCTTTATTCAGGAATTTATCGACAAAGCTAAATGGGCCCATCTCGATATCGCAGGCACGGCTTGGGCAGACGGAGCTCGTCCGCATCAGGCAAAAGGCCCGACCGGCGTCGCTATCAGGACGCTGCTCAATCTTGTCGAAAAATCGCAGTAGTAGTAACTGCGGCAAAAATCTCGACCTCGCAAATCTTCAGCGAGAAATGAACACGACTTCGAATAATCGCTTAAATATTATTTTACAACGATGTGACGATTTTGCCTTGCTCGCTATCGGCCTTGCATGCGGCGGCGGTGCTCCAAAAGCTGAGGACGAGAAACAGGCAGGCCCGGAATTTGTCGGTGCGTGGAAAGCAAACGACGGCTCGTCCATCACGATTCGGTCTGACGGCAGTGCCGATTACAAGATCGGTGGCACATCGGTCACCGGCGGCAAAGCATTGGTCAGCGAAAAAGAAAAAACGCTTCGTGTTGCGATGCTCGGAATGGGTTCGCCAATGAAGATCGACAAAGCCCCGGCAAACGGCGAGATGACCATTGACGGCGTCGTTTACAAAAAAGACGGCGGCTCGACCAGTTCATCCGACACAAAACTCGAAATACCGAGCAACGACAAGCTCCAGACCTTGGTAAAAACGACGATGCTCGATTTTAACGATGCGATCCAGTCGGGCGATTTCACTGACTTTCATAAGAAAACGGCGAAGGTTTGGCGTGACACATCTTCGCCCGAAGAAATGAAAGAAGCGTTTAAGACCATGGTCGATAACAAGGACAGCTTTGATCTGAAAAAAGCTATCTCTTCGCTCGATGCCACATTTTCGCCTGCACCTTCGATTGGCAAAACGGCTGATATTGATGCTATTTTGGTCAAGGGTTCGTATCCGACGAAACCAAAATCTCTGCATTTTGACCTAAAGTACGCAATGGATGACGGCACTTTGAAACTTGTGGGCATCAACATCTCAACCAAGGCCGAATAACACTTAGACAAATTAGTAATGAAAATTCACGAATATCAAGGTAAGGCAATCCTTAAAGAATACGGCGTTCCCGTTCCACGAGGCATCGTCGCCCGCACGCCCGAAGAGGCCGAAGCAGCAGCGATCGAACTCGGCACCGACGTTGTAGTCGTAAAGGCCCAGATCCACGCTGGCGGCCGCGGCAAAGGCGGCGGAGTCAAGATCGCCAAATCTCCCGTGGAAGCAAAAGAGTTGGCGTCACAAATTCTGGGAATGCAGCTCGTCACACACCAGACCGGCCCCGAAGGCCAAGAGGTCAAGACCATGCTGATCGAAGAAGGCTTGCCGATCGACCGTGAATTCTATTTGGGAATTACTTTCGATCGCGTCACCGGCCGCAACGTCTTTATGGCGTCGTCCGAAGGCGGTATGGACATCGAAAAGGTCGCCGAAGAAACGCCAGAGTTGATCCTGAAAGAGACCATCGATCCGTCGGTCGGACTTCGAGGATTTCAGGCACGCAAGCTCGGCTTTCGGCCTCGGCATCCCGGCTGAGTTGATCGGCCAGGCTACGAAATTCATGCTCTCGCTTTACGATGTACGAAAAGATCGACGCGTCGCTTGTCGAGATCAATCCGTTTTTGCTGACCAAAGATAACCGTCTGATTGCTCTCGACGCAAAGGTCACGTTTGACGACAACGCAATGTTTCGGCACGTTGGCTTTGCCGATCTGCGTGACCTTGACGAAGAAGAACCGCTCGAGATCGAGGCTTCGAAATACGACCTGAACTACATCAAGCTCGATGGCAACATCGGTTGTATGGTCAACGGTGCCGGCCTCGCGATGGCGACGATGGACATCATCAAGCTCGCGGGCGGCGAACCTGCAAACTTTCTCGATGTCGGCGGAGGAGCCAGTCAGGAACGCGTCGAACAGGCGTTCAAGATCCTACTTGCAGATAAAAACGTTAAGGCCGTGCTGATCAACATCTTCGGCGGCATCGTCCGCTGTGACATGGTCGCCAACGGCGTCGTCGCCGCCTATAAGAATCTCGGAATGACGATCCCCATTGTCGCCCGTCTCGAAGGCACAAACGTCGAAGAAGGCCGCCGTGTCCTCAATGAATCAGGCATCGGCATCCAGACCGCCGACGGCATGCAAGACGCCGCCGAAAAAGTCGTAGCCGCCGCCGCTTAAGATAATTTAACCGCGAAACACACTAAAGACACGAAATGAGATATCTTTTAGCGTCTTTCGTGTATTTCGTGGGTTAATTCTTTCTTAAACCTTGACGTAGATCCGCTTTCGATACAGCAGCCACATGAGAAACAGCCACAGCAAAAATAAAGCTGATCGCAAACGCAAGCGATGCGTCGATCGGGTTAAAGATGGGCAAAAACACACTCTGCATCACCACCTTGGATCGAGATCAGTTGTCCGTCCGCTCCCGTGACGCGATAAGCTGAGATCATCCGGGCAAAGAAACCTGTAAAAACAAATAAAGCGAGAGCGTTCGCACCGAACACTTTGAACGGCCATGCCCAGCCTTCGTAGCCTTTGATATCGATCAACCAATAGCAAAACCCAAGCACGAGCAACGCGAGCCCCGAGGTAGCAAGGACGTACGAGCTTGTCCACAGAGCTTTGTTCATTGGGAAATAGCTGTTCCAGATCAGTCCGAGGGCGAGTAGCGTAACGCCAAAGAAAATAAACCACTGGAGACGATTTAGGTCGGAACCGCTCAAGGGTGGTTGAAGCGAGGGATGGAGGACGTCCAACGAGCGATCCTTTCACGCCGGTGCCACCTGCTACCGCAGGCGGTTCTGACTTTGTCAGCCAACTGCCTGTCAACACGCCCGAGATCGTCGTCACGATAGCAGGGATCGTCGAAAGAATTCCTTCCGGATCATAAACCTTGCCGCCGCGCCAAATGTGGTTTTCGGTCAGGATGAGGCGGTCGATATACGCGGCGAGATTACATGCTTTATCGTTAATGGTCGTCACGTCGCAGCCCGGCACCGGAATAACGGTCATTATGAGCCAGTAGCCCAGCAGCAAAGCGATAGCGATACCGACTTGCTGTTTCCAATTTGTGTGCAGAAATATCAGCGAGGTGATGAGATAACAAACCGCTATCCGCTGTAGCACGCCAAAAATGTTCAACGCCGTAGTTGTATGGCACGACGTTATATCCGGCGAGATTCATGCCCGCGATGCCAAGCAGAGCGACCACACACAAGACGGCCGCGACTT
>JBGAUY010000021.1:0-46501 GCA_044228425.1 Pyrinomonadaceae bacterium
CACATTTGAAATTGAAATGAAACAGCGAGTAAGAACATATACGATCAGCGCGGTTGCGGAGATGTATGACATCCACCCACAGACCCTGCGTTTGTACGAACGCGAAGGTTTGCTCGCCCCGTCACGTTCGATCGGCAACACACGCCTCTACGAAGACGGCGACCTCGAACGCCTCGAAGTCATACTGTCCTTAACCCGCGAACTCGGCGTAAATCTCGCCGGTGTCGAGATCATTCTTAACATGAGGGAAAAAATGAACCAGATGCAGCGTGAATTTGAGCATTTTTTCGAATATCTCAAGACCCACGCAAATGAGTTTTCACAGCAAAGCGGTGCATTTTCGTCCAGCGAGGCGTTGATACCGATATCACGTTATCGCGTTACGCGCGTGCGTAACGAGATGTCATCTGAAGACTAAAAAATTCCGTCCTCATCTGTCGCTTTAACCAGCAAAAGGGTCTTATTAATAAATTAATTTCTTCCGCTGGTATCTTTGCTTTCCTTACATTTTTGGGATAGCATTTCTTAATTCAATCTACGAAAATTGGTTTAGGAGAATCCGATGTTTGGAAAAATTTTATCTCGCACGCTTGCGTTCACTTTTGCACTAGTAATATTTTCGGTTGCCGCGATGGCACAGGACCTAGATGATGTGACCATCTCAGGTAAAGTCACCGATTCGGCCGGCTTGCCGGTAGTTGGTGCGACCGTCACGGCCACGATGACCGAGACCGGCGAGTCACGCACCGTAGTGTCCGATGGCGACGGCTTTTACCGGCTCATCAAACTAAAACCCGGTACTTATAAGATCAAAGTAGCTAACGGCGGTTTTGGGACTCAGGAAACTCCCGGGATCCCGACGATCTCGGCACAAAATCTGCAAAAGGATTTCAAACTTGCTCCGGCCGGCGTAACGGCAGAGACGACGGTCACCGTGACCGAAGACGACTCACCAGTTGTTGATACGACCAGAACGATCGTCGGCAGCACCATTACCGAAAAGGAGATACAGGAGATTCCCAATGACGGAAGAAACCCGTTGGATCTGGTATTGACTCTCGGCGGCACTGCTGAAGAGCAGCTTTCGGTCCGGGACCTTTCGTCGGAGCGCGGGGCTCGAGGCCTTACGGCACCGAGTGGGGCTCTTGAAGAGGCTGGTATTTTTGGCCTTTCGGGCGGGGCCGCTTATTCGAATAACATCACCATCGACGGACTCGATAATAACGACGATCGGGGAGCATCGTTTCGTTTTCAGCCGTCGATCGAGGGTATTAGTGAGGTTCAGGTCATCACAAATCAGTTCTCTGCTGAGTATGGCCGGGCTTCGGGTGGCCGTGTAAATATTCGGACAAGTGGAGGATCAAACCGATTTCGTGGACGGGCATTTTATTTCTTTAGGGATGAAAGCCTTAATGCCAATACTTGGAACAACAATCGACGAGGTTTTGCAAAACCAGAATTCAGCAACCACAACCCCGGTTTTACGCTTGGCGGCCCGATCGTAAAAAACAAGCTCTTTTTCTTTACCTCTTACGAGTACGACAACATTCTTGAGGATACGATCGCCGATGCATGGGTTCCAGTAACGGGCGGTAACCCGAGATTTCCGCTTCCAGCCCCGACCGAACCTAATGCATTCGTTACGGTAACGTCGCCTAACGGCTCACCATCGGTTAACGTTGCGCCATATTTTACGCTGATCGATACGCCGGCAAAAAAACACATCCTTACGGCGCGCGCCGACTGGAATATTAACAATTCCCAGAATGTGACTGTTAGCTATCAAATGGGTCGATCTAACGACCTTAGATCTTTTAGCGGCACGAATAGGATCGCTGACTCATTGATTGGCCGTATTCGTAATACTGAGGCATACAACGGAACTCACAACTGGGTTGCGTCGGCCAGTCTCGTTAACCAACTACGGGCGCAGTATTCAAAACTTCGCCCACAGGCTGTTCAAGCCGCTGGCGAAGGAGCTCCTGCAGTTCTTGTTACGCTAACAGGGCCAGGTACCCAGGTGTTAGGTTCTACGACAAGCTCGAATGATCGTGTCGAAGATCGTTGGCAAATAATGGACACGCTCACTTACATTCGCGGCAGTCATACGTTGCGTTTTGGGGGCGATTTTCAGCGCATCGATACACTTTTCTTTGACCGGTTTGACGTGACGGGTACCTACACATTTTCCAACTATGCAGATTTTGTAGCGAATTTGCCTACGAGGTTTGCACAAAACTTTAATACCGAATCAAAACTTCGAAACAATTATTTCGGCGTCTTTGTTCAAGATGATTGGCGAGTAAAGCCTAATTTGACACTAAGTTTTGGGGTTCGTTATGAACAAGAAACGATTTTAAAGGATAAAAATAATTTTGGGCCAAGAATTGCTGTTGCTTGGGATCCGTTCAAAAAGGGAACCGGCGTGATCCGTGCTGGTTTCGGGATCTTTTATAATCGAGTCCTTTTACGTACGGTTGATGACTATACCGCGGATAGCCAATCGATCCGATTTGATTACAACGCCGCAAATCCAGGTGCAACGATGAACGTGCCCACCGGCGTTACGGTAGATCCAGCTGTGATGCGTAACTTCTTGAAAACCTTGTTTACGGGTGGGTTGACGCCGACTTCGATCGTGCCTTTGAACGCCACACAAAGCTTCTCTGTTCAACAGCTCGCGCGTGCTAGTTCGGTCTTTAGAAATCTCGCTCCTGATTTGGTCATTCCACAAAGCTACCAGGCTAATCTTGGGTTTGAACGTGAGGTTCGTAAGGGGTGGGTGTTTGAGACCAATGTTACGTTTAACAAGACAACGAAACTTTGGCGTGAGACCAATCCAAATGCCCCCGTCCTTCCGGCGGGTTACAATAATTTCACGGCCTATTTGATGGCTAACCCCTTTACGTTTACGAATGGAAACGGAACTGTCCGCACGTATCAGTTTTACTCGGATCCGGCTCGTTCCGATATCGGAGCCTCTACCGCGCCGGGGACGACGACTGCTTGCAGTACCACGACTACACAAACGTGCTTTGTCAATCTTTCTGCGGCCAGCAACACCAACACAGCTCCAAACACTGTGATCGGCGGTATCGGGTCGAATACGGTTGGAAGTGCGGTCGGCATCGCGTTCGCGGCGGTCAACCGGTTTCGTCCATTCTTTAGCACATTGGGCGCGACCCAACTTGAGACGGTTGGCAACCATGGAAACAGCCGCTATATCGGAGCAGTGTTCGAGTTGAGGAATAGGTATCGCCAGTACGGACACGGCTTTGCCGGATCATTGAGATTTGTGTACACGCTATCGAGGTTAATGGATGATGGTGTTGTGAACACATCAGATCCGACCCGTCCGGGCGATTTCAGTTATGACTGGTCGCGAAGTTTGGCTGATAGAACGCATCGCATTGCATTGTCGGCAACGATCGACACCCCCTCATGGATGGGTAAGCTCCGCTTCTCTCCGATCTTTCGCTACGGGTCAGGAGCTCCATTCAATTTGTCGGCTGGCGGTATTGATCGGAATCTCGACGACCTTAATAACGACCGGCCGAGTTTCGTTGGACAAACAAATTTGATCCAGTGGCGCGAGTTTAATTCAGTTTTCCCCGCGGGTCTTGCGCAGCAATTTTCCTATGCTCCTATTGGTAGCCCCGGCACTCTCGGTCGAAATGCGGGTCATGGGCCGGCTCTTTACCAATTTAACGTGAGTGTTACGCGTGAATTCAAAATGGGTGAACGAATGAGGCTTCGCCCGACGTTGGAGGTAACCAACCCTTTCAATATGAATATCTTTAGCTTTGGCTCGAGTTTTATTAATTTTGAAAGTCTAAGCAGTACAAATCCAACGACTCTTCAAAATGCTAGAGATAATTTTCTTGCTCCGACTAGGACGATGACGCATCGTCGTATGAGGTTGGGTATCAGATTTGATTTTTAACCTTTTTATGGGTTTATTTAATTTAAAGGCCGCCAGCGATAGGCGGCCTTTTTTTGCGTGAAAATCTTGGTGACTGGGAAAACGCTTACGTGATAAACTAGGGTGTTGAACATTTTTGTTCACGAGCTAAGATATGAGCCAAGTGATCGCAGAACCATCTATTCCCGTTAGCGAAACGACCATTGAGTCGGTCTTGCTCGATGCGGATCTGTTTGTAAAATACAGCTCGCCTGAAAAGGCGTTCGCTCTTTTGCGTGGTGCGATCGAACGCAGCCCCCGTTCGATCGGGTTGCGTGAAAAGATGCGTGACATCTGCGTCAAGCAAAAGAATTTGAACGAGGCTGCCAAGCAATGCCTTGCCCTTGTTAGCCTCTACATCGCCCGCGAAGATTTTGACGTTGCGTACGACCGCTTGCAAGAGGCAAAACTGCTCGATCCGCGTATATCGGTGGCACCGGGACTCGAAGCCATTCGCCGTGCACGCAGGCCGGATTTTGCCACAAACCGGGATCGGACACCGCAAAAAGTGCGAACCGATGTAACCTTTGCAGGGAACCTTGCTTATGTAACGATTTTTGACGCTGTTCAGGTTATCGAGAGCGCTAAGATGACGGGACTGCTCGTTATCAAATCCGACATGCATTTGGCGAACGTTGCGTTTAACGAAGGCAAGATAGTCGATGCCGAGTGTAACGGGCATAACGGCGTGCCGGCCTTTCGCGAGATCATCGAGATCAACGGCGGCACGTTTGAATTTTCGACCTCAGACAATGAGTTTCCTGTCGTCATCAACGTCTCAAGCAACACGAATTTCCTGCTTGATGTCCTTACCGAACTCGACAACGAACGCGCCGAAAAACAAGGCCTCAGAAACGTCGGCGGCGAGATGATCTGAGCGATTGTTTATTTGACTAAATCTCATAATTACCGCAAAATATAGTGTTCCTTCAACACCAGAGCACTATAGAATGTTTAAGCTTCAGCGCCTAGAAATAACCGGATTTAAGTCGTTTGCCGACTATACAGAGATCGTTTTTACCGGAAACGGCATCACGGCGGTCGTTGGTCCGAACGGCTGTGGCAAATCGAACGTGTCCGATGCTATCTCGTGGGTTCTTGGCGAACAGCGTGTTAAATCTTTGCGCGGCGGCGAAATGAAAGACGTCGTTTTTGCCGGAACAAAAGCGCGCAAACCCGGCGGCATGGCCGAGGTCGTGCTGCATCTGATCCGCGACGAGACATTTTTTGACATTGACGAGAACGAGCTCGAGGACATCGACGAGGCTCTGAGCGGTATCGACGAAGCCGCGGTCGATATGGCAGAGATCGAAGGGATCGAGCCGGAAGAGATCGACGCCGTCGCAGACGTTGACGCTGAGGATAAAGGGATTCAAGACGATTCGGCCATTGAGGCTGAGACAGTCGAGACCGTTAAGGCAATGGCTGTCGGTTCGACCATGCCGGTCGAGACTAAGGTCAAGACCAAACGTCACTGGCGTCCGCGTTCGTTTGCTCTCGATTTTGCTCCCGGCGAGGCCGTCTCGGTCACACGCCGTCTGTATTTGTCGGGCGAGAGCGAGTACCAATTAAACGGAAAAACGTGCCGTCTACGTGACATCACCGATCTGTTTGCCGGAACAGGGCTCTCGGGGGCTCATTACGCGATCATCGAGCAAGGCCGCATCGGACAGATACTGTCGGCAAAGCCCGCCGACCGCCGCAGCCTGATCGAAGAGGCCGCTGGTATCTCAAAGTTTCGTGCCCGCCAGCGTGCCGCCGAAACGCGGCTTGAGTCGGCAAAATCAAATCTTGCGCGTATTTTTGACATCGTTTCCGAGATCGACACGCGTGTAAATTCGCTTCGTCGCCAGGCGGCGAAAACACGGCGGTTCAAGATATTGCAAGAAGAGTTTCGCGAATTGCTACGTCAGCTTTATGCTGCCGAGGGCAAGTATTTATCGGATCTTTCGGAGCAGTTAAAGCAGCAGTTGGTTGCCGCCGAGGCAACGGAAACTTCACTTCAAAAACAAGTTGCGGCCACGGAGGAAGCAGCAAAAGAATCAACAGCGGCGGCACGTGCAGCCGAGGAAAACCTCGCCGAACTTCGCCGAATCCACTCGGCCAACGCACTCGAACGCGACCGTGCCGAGCGCGAGCATATCTATAAATCAGATCAGATCGTCGGGCTAAACAATCGCTGCGAGACTCTGCGTGGTGAGATCACGGCGAGCGAGCAGCGGCTAGAAATGCTCAACTCCGAGCTTGAGCGTCTGCGTTTGGACGAACAGCACGAAAGCAGCCAACATGCTAAGGCCGAGTCTGCGCTTCGCGAATCTGAGGACGCACATCGTCTCGCGGCGGACGCTTTTGCGGCGATCGAGATATCGATGGAAACGGCTCGCACCCGGCTGATGCAGCACACCGCCGCGGCCGAACGATTCGACGAAGTCGCACGCCAACTTGAACATAACCTTGAGCGGCTCAAGGCGAGGGCCGAGGGGCTCGATAAAGAAGGACTGCGGGCTGACGAAACATTTTCAGCCAACCAAAAACAGGCGGACGAATTGGCGAAAAGCCTTGCGGCTGAGGAATTAAAACTCACCGGGCTAAACGCAGAAAAGGACGGATTGCTTGCCGTTACGACTGACGCCCGCAACGCTCAACGAGCGGCCGAGAGCGAACTGCAACTATTACAGGACGAACATTCGGCAAAGAAACATCGTCTTGCCACCCTGCTTGAACTCGAAGAAAAACGTGCCGTTTATGCGCCGCAAGTTCAAAAGATATTTGCCGAAGAAAAGAATATCGGTGTTAGCCTCGCAGGTGTTTTGGCTGATCGTTTGAATGTCGAGCCTGAGGCCGAGACCGCGGTCGAGACGCTTTTTGGGGCGTTTTTAGAGGCAGTCGTTGTCGAATCATTGACGGATGCAAAACGTGTCTCAGCTTGGCTGAAAGAAAACGATATTGGCCGCATGGCGATGATAATTTTGCCTAAGGGCGAAGCATCAATAGCAAAACCAAAGAGCGGAAAAGGGGATACGATCGCCGATATTCTTGGCGTGTCGGCGGATCTCGAGAGGGTTTTGCGTTCGATATTTCCCCGTGAGATGTCGGCAAGGCTCGTACGCGAATTGGACGCAAAAGGAGCGTCCGACGGTGACATACTCGTAAATTACGAGGGCGATCTACTGCTTGGTGGCAAAATGCTCGTCGGCGGCAACCGGACATCGACGGGGCAAAACGAATCGCTGTTGGCATTCAAACGCGAGCTAAATCACCTTGATAAAGATTGTGGCCGGCTCGCAAGCGATATTGAGAAGGCGGCCGCCAATGTCGAAACTGCCCGCACCGCTCTCGTTGAGAATGAGAGCAAGATGGTCGACTTACAGTCGCTCATCATCAAGGTCGATCGAGGCATTCACGGATTGCAGATACAGGTACGGTCCGCCCGCGAAGAGATCGAACGGACAAAACGTCACCTACAGGTCGTCGCCGACGAAGCCGGCCAGATCAAGGCCGAGATCGCCGATGCTCAGACCAAACGTGCTGAAGCTATCGGCGGTAAAGAGTCTGCGGAAGCGGCACGCATCACAGCTGCGGCCGATATCGAACGAATCATCACCGACCTCAACGACGCCCGGGCAAAGACCGACGCGGCAAATGCGGTGCTCAACGATAAACGGATGATCGCTGCAACATCGGATGAACGACGGCGTTCGGCGGTGTCGGCACTGCGGCGGGTCGAGAACGAGAGCAAAGAGATCGAATCGCGGTTGGCTCTCCAAAACCTCGAGAAATCCGAAGCCGAGGGCAAGATTCGAGAACTGCACACCGCGATCAACGAAATCACCGACCGCATTGCATCGGCCGGCGACGAGGTAGAGAGTGAGAATACGGAATTAACCGCGGCGATAGGTAGCCTCGCGGCCGCTCGAGAAAATGCCGACCGGATGAGCGAAACGCTTGCCGATCTAAACCGCCAGGCGGCTGAGGCGAGAAACGAACGTGCTGCGATCGAGATCCAACAGGCTGAGGCCGTGACCGAGCTAAAAAATATCGGCGAAAACTGTCTGCAAGAGTTAAATGTTTCTCTTGGCAGCCTCGTCGCCGAGGTTGAGCCGGGTGAAGATTTTGTGCTTGAGAATGCACGGCGTGAGGCCGACGACCTAAGACAAAAGCTTGAAAATTTTGGGGCAATAAATATGCTCGCTCTCGAGGAGCTTGGCGAGGCAGAGGAGCGTCACCTGTTCCTGACCACTCAGCGGCAGGACATTATCGACAGTATTGCCGCTACGGAAGAAGCTCTTCGTGAGATCAAACAGCGTTCGCGTGACAAATTTAAGGCGGCGTTTGAGGCGATCAATGAGAACTTTGTCGAATTTTTCCAGGAGCTGTTTGGCGGTGGCCAAGGCCAGATGACGCTGCTCGAATCCGACGACATTCTCGAAGCCGGCATCGAGGTCGTCGCCCAACCACCCGGCAAACGTCTGCAAAACATAATGCTGCTCTCAGGCGGCGAAAAAGCGATGACTGCGATCGCCCTGGTCATGTCGATATTCAAATACCGCCCATCGCCGTTTTGTCTGCTCGACGAGGTCGATGCCCCGCTCGATGATGCGAATGTCGGGCGCTTTGTCGATAAGATCGCGTCGATGTCCGAGAAAACGCAATTCATCGTCATCACCCACAATAAACGCACAATGGAAGCTGCCCGAGCTCTCTACGGCGTAACGATGCAAGAGGCCGGTGTTTCAAAGGTCGTTTCTGTGAAGTTTGAATAAGAAATTAGCCACAGAGTACACCTAGAGCACTGAGAAATAGAGTGTTTTGATAGATCTTTTATCGGTGTTTATCTGTGGTTAATTTCATCGCTTTTACCAACCGACCATTGCCAACTAGCATCTGATACACTGATATCCAATGAAGATCCGCCCCTCCAACTTGATCTTTCTTTTTCTATTGCTGCTTCTGCCAGCAGCATTTGTATCGGCGCAGGTGAAAAAGAACCCAAAGCCTAAAACTACTGCACCCGAGGAGATTGTCACTCCCGCCCCAACCCCGACAGCAACGCCTACACAGACACCAGGCAAGAAAAACGAGCGTCCGGTAGATATAAAAAAACCAGTCGTGTCTAAGGCTTACACTCCGACCTATTTTTATGATTTTGATCGTCCGGGCTTTACTTATTCCCACATCGCCATTGAGCACGATACGAACGGAAATGGGCAGATCTCCCTAACCAAGGACGGTTACAACGAGATCTGGACGGACCCGCTCCAGCTAACAGCGGCGACTCTTGAAAAGATAAACGCTGCGTTAGCGGCACTGGATTTTATCAACTCGACCGAGAGCTATCAGTACCCGACACGCGATTATTCGCATATGGGCAATATGACGCTCAAGGTGGTACGGGACGGGAAAGAGCGGATCGCCAAATATAACTGGACGGAAAATAAAGACGCTATGGCTCTGATGGAAGAGTACCGCCGCATCAGCAACGAATACACGTGGCGGTTTGAGATAATATTGGCACGCCAAAACCAGCCGCTCCAGACACCGGGGCTGATGGACGCGATCACCGCGTATGTTGATCGCAAAGAGATCTCTGATCCGCCGCATCTCATCCCATTCCTGACCGAACTCACGACCGACGAACGCCTCCCCCTAATGGCCCGCAACCGCGCCGCCAAGCTGATCAAGCAGATCGAAAAAGCAAAAAAATAGTTTGGTCCGGTCCGGACCAGGTGGGCCAAGATGGACCAACAAAAAAAGAGGCCTGCTTTTGCAGACCCCTATTAAAAACAGTACGGATAAATTAGTCATTTTCCGTTCTGAACATAAGAAACACAATCACCCTGATTCTTGAACGTCGTGCCATTTAGACGAGTAGCCGTCTTCCAGCCATTGTTTTTACAAGCGTTGGCATTCGCCGGCGGGTTAGCTGCAGTGAATTTGACCGACGGATAGTAGCCGGTCCAGCAACCGGCATCTTTTCCAAAGGGGATTACGGCTCCCCCACAACCACCATAAAGTGTAAGGTGGTATGCGTCATCGGGTGCGGGATCCGTGCCTACCGTAGGAGCATAGTCTGCCAACGCCACATTTAGCGAATCGTATCCGCACCCCGCGATCGTTGAGAAACACGCGGTCGAAAATCCCATTGGCGAGGCACCATAGCTTGATGTATTAAAGGCAAGACTGTAAATAACTTCATTCGGCACGACCATATTTCCCAGGTTAAAGGTAATGTTTGTCGCAAAGCCGTTAAAGCAGCGGTCCGAGGCAGCATGGTACCAGCGGTTATCTCCGCATACTGCGCTTGTCGATGGCCGGTATGGGATCGAAAACGTCTGCGTGACCGATCCAATTAATGACCCAACTGAGCCACCTGCGCCGACGTTATAAATATTAAGCGTGATCGGGTGTGAAAACGTTGCACCTGGTGTCGTTACACAACCACCGGTAGACCAATGGCCGCTTTCGCAGCCCCAGCTGCTCATTGTTTGGGTAACAGTCAAGAGCGACCTGGCTGAACCGGCGAATTGGACACTGTCGCCAAATTCGCTTGTTCCTTGTGCCTGAAACGGTTGACTAGCAAGATTTCCCGGCAGTGGATTTTCGATGCCATCATAGATCGTAAATCCCTGTCCAAACGCCTGAGTTGCACCCACGAGCAGCGTCAAAAGCAAACTTAAAAATAATGTGTTCTTTCTCATTTTGTTATTTCTCCTTCTGATCAATTCACGGCTGCTAATAAGGAGGTAGCCGGATCTAAATAGAGTTTATATTTCAAACTCCGTCCTCAATTTAAGGACTGTGAAACACGGGAATGTAAGCGCGTTCGAGGCGGTCGGGCGCTTACAAATGTCGTTATGATCACCGGCTCCTGCCGGTAAGACTGGTGATGCGGTGAACGAATATGTCACCGCGGGAGCGGTCGAAATTGAATTTTTCCTAACTTTTGCGTTCGCTTGTCTGTTCAATTCAGTCCTCATCGAGACCGATTAATAACGACTAACGCTACTAACGAATACCAGTGGCATCTGATACCACTGCATTACAACTTTGACGGTTAAGACAAAGTATCGAAAAACATATTTTTTATAGTCGGCAGAAACGACTAATTACCATAATTTTCCAGAAAAAATTGATCGACGGTTCGATCATCTTATGTGCATTACCCCAAAACAAATGTGACCCACATCACATTTCACAATGCTATTTTGGGTGTCAGCCGCACATCAAATTACCCGAAAAAATGCACTTTATCGCTCAATGGCTCAAGCTGCACACAAGAAGGGGCATTTCGTCGTGTTTGGAAACAAATTTTCGGAGTCCTGAAAAAATAACAGACTTTGTATAGTGTGTCAAGGCTTTTTTCCACAGGAGTGGTCAGTAGTCAGTAGTCAGAATAAGAAAAGGCCGCGGGCATGATGCTCGCTGCCTTTTTACTACAGACCACAGACCACAGACCACTGTTACTCAGGCGTGATGGTTCCGTCATCAGCGATCTTTGGAGCGTTTGCTCCGAAATCCATTGTCGAGAGGTTGCGGACGACGCGGATGGAGGCGCCGGATTTATCGAGGACGGGGGTGCCGCGGCCTTCAAGCCTGACGGCATTGATCTTGCCGGAGATGAATTTACCGTCGGCGGCTAGTTTAGCTTCGACGATCTCGCTCAGGGCCGTTTCACCGGCGAGTTGGAACCAGCCGTAGGTGCAGAAATTGCCCATGCTATAGACGATGAGGCGGTCCTTGTACATCTCCATACCGCGCATCACGTGCGGGCCGTGGCCGAGCACGATGTCGGCTCCGGCGTCGATGACCGTGTGGGCAAAGGCGGGTAGATTGCCGCGATTTTCTCCCAGGAATATCTCATTACGGTTTGGCACATTCTGGGCATTTGTCCCCTCGGCTCCGCCGTGAAACGAAATGATGACGATGTCGGCCTTTTTGTTGGCTTCGGTCACGAGCTGTTTGGCACCGTCGAGGTCATTGACGTTGGGCATACCGTTGTTGTGGCCAAAGGCGATGAGCGCGACCTTTTTCCCTTTGACATCTAAGTAAGCAATGGTCGCAGGCGGGTCGAGACTGCCGGCGTATTTGATTCCTTGTTCGTCGAGCACTTTTTGCGTGCTGGTGCGTCCCGGCAAGCCGAAATCTCCGGCGTGATTATTGGCGACGCTCATCATGTCAAAACCGGCTTCTTTAAGATATTTGCCGTATCGCGTCGGCGTGCGAAACGCAAAACACTGCGTCGAGCCGGGCCGGCATTTGCCGGAAACGCCGCTATCGACGATCGGCCCTTCGAGATTGCCAAAAGCGATATCCGCCGCAGACAATATCGGCGTTGCCTCTTTGAACAGATCAGCGCCGTCATTTGGCGGCATGCGGCTGTCGTTCGGGTACGGAGAGGCCATCATGATGTCGCCAACTGCCGCGATCGTGATCGGGTCCGGATTCTTTGGCGTCGGTTCCGGGACCGGGGCATTGCCCTTAGCATTAACGTCAACGGTACTCGAACAGCCGGTAGATAGGGTTAGCAAAAGCGTAAGTATCAGTAGTGATTTTTTCATGATGTTGTGATGGTGCGTGTTAGACCGCCGCGGAACTTTCATTTGATGCGATATTCAAGCTGTCGTTGACCAATTTACTTTGTTCAAGATTATGTATCGCGTACGAGCCGGTCGCGGGTGATGCCGACGCGGTACGTCCGATGTATCGGAGCGAAGCATTTGCCGGCAAGATCGCAGTGATGCGTGGTTCGACGAACGTCCAGCCGCCCATATTTCGCGGCTCTTCCTGCGTCCAGACGACCTCACTTGCGTTCGTGTAAGACGCAAAGATCTCGGTCAATTTCGCAGCCGGGAACGGATAGAATTGCTCGACTCGGACGACGGCCACATCACCGACAACGCTCTCTTCACGGGCGGCGTCGAGGTCGTAAAAGACCTTGCCGCTACATAGGACGATGCGTTTTACTTTTGCACGGTCGGTGATGCGGGCATCATCGATTACGGGCTGGAACCCGCCAGTTTCGAGTTCAGCCATCGCCGAACTTGCCGCCGGTAGCCGCAATAGGCTCTTCGGCGTCATAACTACCAGCGGTTTGACGACCTCTTGCTTGGCCTGACGACGGAGCAGGTGAAAATACTGGGCGGGCGTCGTCGGATAGCACACCCGCATATTATTTTCAGCACAAAGCTGTAAATATCGCTCTAGGCGTGCCGACGAATGCTCGGGGCCTTGCCCCTCATAACCGTGCGGCAGCAGCATCACTAGTCGGCATTTTTGCTGCCATTTGTCCTCACTCGACGAGATATACTGGTCGATCATGATCTGGGCGCCGTTCGAAAAATCGCCAAACTGGGCCTCCCACGCGACGAGATGATCCTGTGCCATGACCGAATAACCGTATTCAAAACCAAGCACACCATATTCCGACAATGAGCTGTCAAAAATGTAGGCACGTGCGTTTGGATTCGCTTCGCTCCGCAACTCGTTGAGCGGAGCCCAGCGGTCGCCGGTCAGCGTGTCGTACATATTGGCGTGACGCTGTGAAAATGTGCCCCGGCCAGAGTCTTGTCCGCTAAACCGGACAGGCAGACCTTCGAGAACGAGCGAACCGATTGCCATCGCTTCGCCAAATGCCCAGTCCATTGGCACTTCGCCGTCACCCATTTTGGCACGACGGGCGAGTTGGCCGACCATTTTTGGATTGATATGAAAGTTTTCAGGCACAAGCGAGATCTTTTCAGAGACCTGCTTGAGTGTTGCCGCAGAAACGCCAGTTTCGAGCACTGCTGAACCGTCCTCATCGACAGCGTGTGCTGCCAGGCTCGCTTTGGCCGGTTTTTTCGCGGCAATGTCTTTGGCTCGTGCGAGGATACCCTCGTATTTTTCGACGACCTTATCGGTCATCGCGGTCAGAGTTTCTTCGGTGATGATGCCTTCGCGAAGCAGCTGCTGGGCGTAGAGATGTCGTGTGCCGGGATGCGCTTTAACGCGAGCGTACATCACCGGCTGGGTGTAGCTCGGTTCGTCGCCCTCGTTGTGGCCAAGACGACGAAATCCAACTAGGTCGATGACGACATCTTTATCAAACTCGCGTCGGTAATCGAGAGCGATCTGGACGACGCGATAGGCGGCCTCAGGGTCGTCGCCGTTGACGTGAAAGATCGGCGTCTGGGTAATGTGTCCGGCGTCGGTCGAATAGATCGAGCTGCGGCTGAGGCCCGGCGAAGTCGTGAAACCGATCTGATTATTGATGACGATATGGATCGTGCCGCCCGTGCGATAGCCGGGCAGGCCCGCAAGCTGCAGCGTTTCCATCACAACGCCCTGGCCGGCAAAGGCTGCGTCGCCGTGCAGCAGCAGCGGCAGGATGTGCGAATACGCCTCTTGTCGGCTCAAGCCGCCGCCATCCCGCAGCTCATCCTGACGAGCCCGTGCCATGCCCTCGACCACCGGATTCACAGTTTCGAGATGGCTCGGGTTACACGAAAGCTGGATCTTTAGATCGCGGCCTGCCTTGGTCTTGCGGTTGCCGATAGCGCCTTGGTGATACTTAACGTCGCCCTCGTCTGCAGGGAAATCGGGGTGCGATGTGCCTTCGAACACAGTAAAGATTCGCTCTGCCATCGCCCCAGTTCCCGGGTCGCCGACGATATTTGATAGCACATTTAGGCGGCCGCGATGAGCCATGCCAAGATATATTTCATCGACGCCGCGAACCGATGCACCCTCGACCATCTGGTCGAGCATCGGGATGACCGTCTCACAGCCTTCGAGCGAAAAGCGCTTTTGGCCAAGATATTTTTTGTGCAAGAACTGCTCAAACTGCTCCGCTTCGATCAGTTTTTGAAGCAGATCGATCTTGGTCTCAGCGACCAGCGGCTGGGTGTCAACAAACTGCTCACGCACGCGGGCGCGAATCCAGTCTTTTTGCGTGTTGCTGGCCATGTGCCGATACTCGATACCAACCTTGCCGCAATAGGCTTTGCGCAGGATCTCGAGGATGCGGCGGAGCGTCGCGGTCTGTTCGCCGTGCAGTCCGCCGGTGATGAAAACGCGATCGAGATCCCAAACCGTGAGACCAAAATTTTCGAGGTCAAGCTCCGATGTTCGCCGCTCGATCATATTGAGCGGATCAATATCGGCAAGTAAATGGCCGCGTTCGCGATAGGTATTGATTAACTGCAGAACATTTGCCTGCTCTTCGATCTTTTCGTGTTCACCGCCAAACAGCCGCGGATTATAGTCTTCGGCCCAGCGGTACGGTGGATATTTGATCTCAAGATCAGCAAAGATCTCGTCGTAAAATGTCCCGCGTCCGAGTAGAAACTCGTGGATCTTTGCGAGAAACAAACCGCTTTCAGCTCCCTGAATGACGCGATGGTCGTATGTGCTGGTGACCGTGATCGTCTTGCTGATACCGATCGACGAGAGAACGGCATTCGTCATCGCCTGATACTCGGCCGGGTATTCGATCGCACCGGTCGCGATGATCGCACTCTGGCCGGACATCAAGCGCGGATTTGACGCGGCCGTTCCGATCGTCCCTGGATTTGTTAGCGAAATGGTCGTGCCCTGAAAATCGGCGATCTCGAGCTTGCCGTCGCGGGCTTTTTTGACCGTTTCGTTATAACCCGCAAAAAACTCAGCGAAATTCATCTCGTTCGCACCTTTGATGTTGGGCACAAGCAGGTTTCGTGAGCCGTCCTTTTTCTCGATGTCGATGGCGATACCGAGGTTGATGTCCTGATGTTCGAGCCGTGATGGAACGCCATTTACAACGCCAAAACCGACGTTGAGGTGCGGATAAACTTTGACCGACTGGATTATTGCCCAGGCGATGATATGAGTGAACGAGACCTTGCCTTTGCCCTGAGCGGCGAGGTGTTCGTTGATGATGCGGCGATTTTCCTCAAGGATCTTTACCGGAATTGTGCGAAAACTCGTAGCGGTCGGAACCGTTAAGCTCTGTTCCATGTTTTCGACGATCTTTTTGGCCGCTCCGGTGATCGGGCGCGATTCGGTATCGGCGGCGAGCGGAACAGCGACGGGCGGTTTAGACAGCGCCGGAGTTTCTGCAACAGGAGCGGCAGGCTCGGCCCGAACGGTGCTCGCCTCTGCGGTCGGCGAACCGCCGTTCAACAGATCGCCAAAATACGCTTGCCACGATTCATCGACCAGTTTTGGGTCGGTCTTATACCGTTCCAAAAGTCCCTCGACATAGGTTGCGTTCGAGCCGAAACTTTCTTTAATAAACTCGCTAAAATTTGTTGTCTTATCGCTCACTTTGTTATAAATGCCCTCTCGGTAAACCTCAATTTTAACGCAAAACGCGCCAAAACTGTA
The DNA here is from genome assembly GCA_044228425.1 of Pyrinomonadaceae bacterium. Lineage (GTDB taxonomy): Bacteria > Acidobacteriota > Blastocatellia > Pyrinomonadales > Pyrinomonadaceae > OLB17. The sequence goes on from JBGAUY010000021.1 coordinate 16,304, forward strand.
ACTATGATCTGTGCGGCCAGGTCAGCGGAGCAGATTTTTGATCTTGATGTCTATCTTGACCGGAACCACGCGTTTAAAGCTAAATCCAAATTTCTTAAACTTGCCAAAAACATAGACCGTGCCGGTGACGATCCAGTCTTTTTGCGGATCGGTCAACTCTTTGGCCGCACCTTTGGCAAGGCTCGACGGTTTGATCGTGATGCGGGCGGGTTTTGGCAAAGACAACGGCTCGCCCTTCTTGAACGGATAGGGATGTTTGTATTCCTCGACATCGATCGCGACGCCATTGACGCGAAAATCGTGAAACGTCATAAACTCGACGTCGCCCGATTTGTTTTCAGATAATATGTCGGCACCGACCTCGACGATAACGCCACTCAGACCCATGCCCGCGAGGTTGAAATTGGTCAATTTTACAGCCGCGTCGGCCCCGGGTTCTTTGTAGCCGGTATCGGTTTTGTTGGTGACGACGACCTTGGCGTCATAGACCTTGTAGCCGCGGATCTTTGACGGCAGCGTCTGGGTAAAAGCAGATTGCACCAGCATCAAGACAAACAGACTTGAGCTAATCGCGGCGATCTTCATCTTTAGAATGGTTTAACTGGAGGAGGCTTTTGATTTTTCCTGAATTTCGGGTGCGGCTCCGTCGCCCTCGATATCGAGCCGGATGGCGTCGAGGATGCCGTTGATAAATTGGGTTGCTTCGTAGGTCGAAAACCGTCGGGCGACTTCGAGTGCCTCGTTGATCGCGACACCGTTTGGCGTTTCCTGATGCAAGAATTCAAATACCGCTAGCCGCAATACGTTGCGGTCAACGATCGCCATTCGCTCGATCCGCCAGTGCTGAGCACGCGTGCGGATGAGTTCGTCAATGGCTTCGACATTTTTTAGGGTTCCGCAGGCGAGCCGGTTAGCAAATTCGCGGGTCTTGTCGTCGATGGCGGTGTCGCCAAGCTCGTTCCAATATGTTTTGACGAGTGTATCGCAATCATTATGGACGAGGTCAGACGCAAAGAGCATCTGCAGGGCGCACTCGCGGGCCTTGTGCCGTGTTCCCGAACTTTTCTCTACCTTTTCAAGCGACATGCGGAAAAAACCTTACGTCAGCATTTGCACGATCCATATCGCGGAAAAGGCTGACCATTTCGACAGCGGACAGAGCCGCCTCGTACCCCTTGTTATCGGACTTTTCGCCGGTTCGGTCAAGTGCCTGCTGCATCGTGTCGGCCGTGATAACGCCAAACATCACCGGAATGCCAGTCTGCATCGACGCCTGTAAAATGCCGCTTGCGGCCTGTCCGGCGACGTAATCAAAGTGCGGTGTATCGCCGCGAATGACCACGCCGAGAGCGATGACGGCATCGTAATTGCCTGTCTTTGCGGCCTTGAGACAAGCGACCGGCAACTCAAAAGCTCCGGGTACATACAGCGTCTCGATGGCACCCTCTGCAACACCGCGTTCTACGAGTGCCTCGACCGCTCCACCCGCGAGTTTGTCGGTTAGCTCGTGATTCCAACGGCTCACGACCACGCAAAAGCGAAAGCCCTCAGCCGATATGTCACCTCGATGTAGTTCGGTTTTCAAATCCTATCTCCCACAACTAGTATAGAGAACGCCGCTCTCGATTGCCAAGCAATAACTTTGTTTCATTTGTTGGTAAATTTGCGGGGCGTGATAATAAGCCGACTTTTCCTGCTACAATGCTATAATTCCCGAACACAAAACATGTTGAAACCAGGCGAAAATATCTCGCATTACAAAATAGTATCCGCTATCGGTGCCGGAGGCATGGGTGAGGTATTTTTGGCCGAAGATACACGGCTCGACCGCAAAGTTGCGATCAAGATGCTGCCGGCGGACTTTTCGAAAGACGAAGAACGTCTGCGGCGTTTCGAGCAGGAAGCTAAGGCTACATCGGCGCTAAATCACCCGAATATTCTCACCGTTTACGACATCGGCGAACACGATAGCTCGCCGTTTATCGTTGCCGAGTTGCTCGAAGGCGGGGAACTTCGCGCTTCGTTGGACGAAGGCCCGATACCGCTACGGAAGGTGACGGAATACGCACAACAGATCGTCAGCGGTTTGTCGGCGGCACATGAGAAAGGGATCGTGCACCGTGACCTTAAGCCCGAAAATCTATTTATCACCAAGGACGAACGGGTGAAGATCCTTGATTTTGGCCTCGCCAAACTGCGGGAGACGGATAGTAATGTCCATGGGTCTGAAGATGCCACGCGGCGGGCGATGACCGATCCGGGTGTTGTTATGGGAACGGTCGGGTATATGTCGCCAGAGCAGGTGCGCGGGCAGATGACCGATCATCGTTCGGACATCTTTTCGTTTGGTTTGATCCTTTACGAAATGATCACGGGCCGGCGGGCGTTTCAGGAGGAATCGCTGGCTGAGACGATGTCTGCGATCGTCAAAGAAGAGCCGCCGGAGATGACGGAATCGAACCCGAACATCAGCCCGTCGCTTGAGCGGATCGTTCGGCGGTGTTTGGAAAAGAAACCGGACAGGCGTTTTCAATCGACGGCGGATCTTGGTTTTGCGCTTGAGTCGCTGTCCGCTCCGACGAGTTCGTCGGGGAGTAATATGACGACGGCGGTCAGTGCGATCGGCCCTGATTCGGATAGGTCGCCTTGGCCCATGCGGATTCTGGCGGCCGCTGCTTTGCTGCTGCTGATAGGCTGCGTTGTGCTCGGCATGATGTATGTCCGAAGGCCGGTGCCGGATGAGCGGCTTGTGAGCTTTGTTGTACCACCGCCCGAATCCGGATCTAATGTCGGCTCGCCGGCCATTTCTCCCGATGGACGCACGATCGCATTTAATATGGCGGTCGACGGCAAGTCGCATCTCTACATTCGTGAACTTGGGTCGTTGGCGGAGCAGCGGCTTAACGGGACGGATGACGCTGGCGGAGCGTTCTGGTCCCCAGACAGCCGAACAATAGCATTTTTTTCGAATGACAAGATTAAAAAGGTCGACATCGGCGGCGGGCCGGTGCAGGTGATCTGCAATGCTCCCAGAGGTTTCACCGGAGCCTGGAGCCGCGATGGCGTGATCGTATTTGGCGGGTCGGACAGCGGTATTCGCCGTGTGTCGGCAGCGGGCGGCGAGGTTTCAGAACTGCTTCCGCTTGATGAATCACGAAAGGAAATTCGACATGTATGGCCCCGCTTTCTACCGGACGGGCGGCACTTTTTCTACAGGAGCCACAACAGCAGCCCGAACGATCCACCGGAGATATTTATCGCTTCGATCGACGGGAAAGAGCGAAAGTCGCTATTCAAGAATTCTTCGGACGTTTACTATATCGAGCCTGGATATTTGCTGTTTGCCCGCGACACAACGGTAATGGCGCAGCCATTTGATGCCTCAAGCCTCCAGTTAACGGGCGATCCTGTTGCCGTCGTCGAGAACGTGGGTTTCAGTACAACCGCTGGCCGCTCGCAATTCTCGGTTTCCGAGAACGGGACATTGGTCTATAAGACGGGGGGCGGCACTGTAAACCAGTTGAGATGGTTCGACCGGCAGGGAAAGGAGATCGCAAAGGTCGGCCCGCCGGGCGAATATTCTGATGTGGTCCTTTCGCCTGACGGTAAGCGGGCCGCGGCTGAGCGTATCGATAACAGCAATCGTGATATTTGGATGATCGATCTGGAGCGGGGCGTGCCGACGAGATTTACATTTGGTGCCCTCCGGGAAGACGACCCGGCGTGGTCACCCGACGGCACGTATCTTGTTTTTAGTTCGAACGGATATGGCGACAAGCAGTCGATCTTTCGAAAGTTAGCAAACGGTGCTGGAAATGATGAGTTGTTGAGCGATGCCGTTAGCGTTCAGACGAGCGGGATGGATTGGTCGCCAGACGGCAAGAATATCCTGTTTGCAAGCATTGGGGAGAAGTCGGGCAACGATATCTGGATAATGCCGATGGCAGGCGAGGCAAAACCATATCCGCTGCTAAAGTCCGAATTTAATGAAAGCCAGGGGCATTTTTCGCCTGACGGCCGTTACTTTGCCTATGTGTCCAATGAGAGCGGCCGCGAGGAGATCTACATTCAAAGCTTCCCGCTCGGCACTGGCAAATGGCGAGTCTCGACCAACGGCGGTTGGCTGCCCAAATGGCGGCGCGACGGTAAGGAGCTTTATTACGAGGCCATTGACAGGAAACTGATGGCGGTCCCTGTAAAACTGGATGGAAGCGTCGAGATCGGGTCGGCGGCCGCTTTGTTTCAAACTGAGATAACCGTCGGCAGCCCTAATCGATACGCCGTCACGGCCGACGGTCAAAGATTCCTGATCAACTCCCCCCTCCAGTCGGGCCAGGAGGCCCCGTTCAACGTGATCCTGAACTGGACCTCGACGCTGAAGAAGTAATTATGGCGATCAAAATCGGAACAAAACTAGGAAGATACGAGATCCGCACTTTGATAGGCGTTGGCGGAATGGGTGAGGTTTACCGGGCAAGTGACCCAAAGATCGGGCGTGATGTCGCTTTAAAGGTTCTGCCGGCGGATTTTTCGGCGGACAAGGAGCGGGTTGCCCGGTTCGAGCAGGAAGCACAGGCAGCTGGAGCGCTGAATCATCCGAACATCCTCGCGATCTATGATGTAGATACGCAGGATGGCGTTTTGTATGTTGTTTCCGAATTGCTCGAAGGCGAGGAGTTGCGGCAGCGTCTTGACGAAGGTGCGATACCACTGCGAAAGGTGACGGAATACGCTCAGCAGATCGTCAGCGGTTTATCTGCTGCTCATGAGAAAGGGATCGTCCACCGCGACCTGAAGCCTGAGAACCTCTTCATCACAAAAGACGACCGCGTAAAGATACTCGATTTCGGGTTAGCGAAGTTGTCAGACCGGGGAGCGTCAGCGGGCGGCCAGACGGGCAACGAAGATGCTACACGAAAAGCCCTCACAAACCCCGGCGTCGTCATGGGAACGGTCGGCTACATGTCACCGGAGCAGGTGCGCGGGCAGATGACCGATCATCGTTCGGACATCTTTTCGTTTGGTTTGATCCTTTACGAAATGATCACGGGCCGGCGGGCGTTTCAGGAGGAATCGCTGGCTGAGACGATGTCGGCGATCGTCAAAGAAGAGCCGCCGGAGATGTTGGAATCGAATCCGAATATCAGCCCGTCGCTTGAGCGGATCGTTCGGCGGTGTTTGGAAAAGAAACCGGACAGGCGTTTTCAATCGACGGCGGATCTTGGGTTTGCTTTGGAGTCGCTGTCCGCACCGACGATATCGTCCGGCGCGAATATGACGGCGGCGGTCAGTGCGATCGGTCCCGAAACGGAAAAGTCGCCTTGGAAAGCTCGAATTCCATGGATCGCCGCCGGGGCGTTGGCGCTGATATTGATCTCGTTCGGTGCGTGGACATTACTCAGGAGGGCGCCGGCACCGCCGCCATATATCACGCTCGACGTGGCGGCACCGCCAGGATGGACGACGACACGGACGAGCGCTCTTTCGCCGGACGGTTCGCGGCTGGCTTTTACGGCTGAACAAGAGAAGGGGAAGCCGCACCTATGGCTGCGAATATTGGCTACCGGCGAGACTCAGATGCTCGCCGATTCAGAAGATGCGGTCGGGCCGTTCTGGTCGCCGGATGGGGCTGAAATAGCCTATTTTACGAATGAGCGTCTTCGGGCCATAAATCTCGCGACCGGGCGGTCGCGAGTTATCTGCGACGTGTTCGGACAAAGAAAGGGAGGTACGTGGAATTCCAGCGGCGTGATCGTTTTTGCGACCGAAAATGGCGTGCCTCTCAGACGCGTCAACGCCGATGGGAAATCGGTACCGACGGATCTGCCGCATATGGGATACAGGCCGTTCTTTTTGCCGGACGGCAGGCATTTCCTTTTTGGCAGTGAAGAGAATGTAGGCATATCCGTAGGCGATCTTGAGTCGGGTGAGGTCAAAGAGCTCGGGACAGACGGGCGCGAGCCTAAATACGCCGACGGCTATCTCTTTTTTAACTCTCCCGACGGGTTGATGGCCCAAGCATTTAACCCCGAGTCATTCAAGCAATCGGGCGAACCGATAAAGATCGCGGAAATTTGCTGCCTAAATAGTTACACGGGCACAAATTTCAGCGTGGCCGCAAACGGGCTGATAGCATTTCGAAGACAGATCGTAGAACCGCGTGAGATCGCCTGGTATTCGCGGGACGGAACCCGCACGGTCGTAGGTGATCCCGGCCTTTGGAACAATCCGGGGCTATCTCCTGACGATTCGATGATAGCTCTGGGACGGGAATTAGACATCTGGCTGTTTGACGTGGCTCGCGGCACGGCGCGTATGTTTGCCTCGGGAAAGCCGGACGGGTTGGTTATGCCAATGTGGAAATCCGACGGTAGTGCGGTCCTATTTATGAAGGCCCGTGTTGGAGTGGTAGAAAAGGCTCTGAACGGTGGACCCGAACGAACGGTCATCGTATCAAAGGGTTGGGTGACCGAGATGATCAGTGACGGCCGGGCCCTTGGTTTCAAGGTAAGGGAAGGGAACCGAGACATCTTCTTCCAGAACACAACCGGTGACGAAACGTATTTCGCTCAGTCGCAGGGGAACGAAACGCAGCCCGCACTATCGCCCGATGAGCGTTGGCTGGCTTACGTCTATTCTGAGAGTTCGGGCGACGAGAAGACCATCTTCATTGAAGCTTTTCCAAACGGCGGGCACAAAATACGTATTTCAGGCGACATCGGCGGCGTCCAGCCGCGATGGCGCCGTGACGGCCGCGAGCTTTATTTTGTTGCCCCGGATGGCAGCCTGATGGCGGTCACGGTCGAGGAAACGGGCGGCGTGCTCAAGGCCGGGACGCCAAAGGCTCTCTTCAAAACCACGATCGATCCCAACAGCGGCATTGGAACCCGTTCGAGCTATGACGCAACCCGCGACGGATCGCGTTTCTTCGTGACCGAACAAAAGAAAGACCCCGGTGCCGACACTCAACCCGTAACCGTCCTCGTGAACTGGCAAAGCATCGTGAAAAAAAGATAACGCACGGTCAATATTAATATGTCACGGCACATTATCGAAACCGAAGAGAGCTTGATCATCGAAACGCCGGAGCGCGTGCCGCTCGAGTTTGCGCTGGCGTCGATCGGCAATCGTTTTTTGGCGGTCGCTATCGATCATTTTATCCAGTATCTGTCGATAATCCTGATCGCGTGGTTTTTTCTGAGCATCGCCGGGTATAACTCAAACGACATTGCCGACGCTCCGGATAAGCTGTTTTCCGAGGCGCCAAAATGGACGATCGCTCTGATGATCATCATCTTGTTTCTCGTTTTTGCCGGGTATTTTATTGTTTTCGAATGGCTGTGGAACGGCCAGACGCCGGGAAAACGGTTGATGAAGCTGCGCGTTATTCGGGAGGACGGACGGCCTCTGACGCTCTGGGAAGCCATTGCCCGCAATCTGCTGCGGATCTGCGACGCGGTGCCCGGATTTATCCTGCCGGTATATTCGATCGGGCTGATTGTCATATTTCTGAGCAATCGCGACCAGCGAGTCGGCGATATTTTTGCCGGTACGGTCGTCGTTCGCGAACGAGAGGGCGAGGCACCGACATTTGCAGAGACTTTTTCGACGCGGATCACGGATGTTGCTTTTACCCGGGTCCAGAAACAGACCGAGACAAGTGCAAATGTCGCTTTGCTGAACGAGAGGGAAGTCGAGGTGGTCGAGAGTTTTCTGCGTCGTCGCTGGGACCTTACCGATCGCCAGCGGCTATGGATGGCGTGGCGTATCGCTCTGCCTCTGATGTATAAACTAAAACCTACATTTGAGATGGAAAATTTTACCTACGAAGGGTTTCTTGAAGAGATACTCCACCGATTTCACGCGAAACAGCGGTTTTTGAATTAAGAAATACCAGCCTCTATACTTATCCCATGCGGAATATTTTAGTTACCGGCGGAGCCGGATTTATTGGATCGCATTTGGTTGACCGGTTGCTTGCTGAGGGCGGTTGGCAGATAACGGTCGTTGACGATTTTAACGATTTTTACTCGCCTGAGATCAAGCACGCCAATATCGTCGAGCATTTGAAGTCCTCAAATTACCGCCTCGTCGATGCCGACATCCGCGACGCAGCGGCGATGGATGCGATTTTTGCAGAAACAAAGTTTGATGTGATCGTCCATCTTGCGGCTCGTGCAGGTGTCAGGCCAAGTCTAACCGAGCCGATCTTGTACTCGGAAACGAACATTTTGGGCACGCAGAATCTGCTCGAACTTGCCAAAGCTCACGGTGTCGGACAATTTGTGTTTGGCTCGTCGTCGAGCGTTTACGGAATAAACGCGAAAGTTCCTTTTGCCGAGGACGATCGCATCCATCAACCGATCTCGCCGTATGCATCGACCAAGGCGGCTGGCGAATTGCTTTGCCACACATACTCACACTTGTACGGGATGCGGATAGTTTGTCTGCGGTTTTTTACTGTCTATGGGGCACGCCAGCGTCCGGATCTCGCGATACATAAATTTTCTAAATTGATCGCCGATGAAAAGCCGATACAGATGTTTGGTGATGGCACGGCACGGCGTGATTACACCTACATCGACGACATTATCCAGGGCGTACGTTCGGCGATCGATTATGACCGCTCGCAATACGAGATATTTAACCTCGGCGAATCGCAAACTATTGAGCTAAGAGAGCTTATCTCACTGCTCGAACGCAGCCTAGACATGCACGCGATCATCGACCACCAGCCTATGCAGCCCGGCGATGTGCCAATTACGTTCGCAGATATTTCGAAATCAAGAGAATTGCTCGGCTACAACCCGACGACAAAGATCGCCGATGGCATACCGAAATTTATTGAGTGGTTTCAAACGACTCGTTAGCCCCAGCCAAAGACTCGCTTCATGATCGGGAGCAGGCGGTGGCCGGTAACGGTATCGCGGAAAAATTCTTCGTGTTCCAGTTCTACGCGGGCCATGTCGAGGAGGTCTTCGACGCAATCGTCCATGCCAAGCTCTCTTGCTAAAACGGCAGCATCTTCATATTCGACCGAGTTTTGACTCTCAAGCCGTCCGGCAAAATACATCGGCATAAACCAACCTGAGATAAAACACGAAGGGCCTAGGACATTGCCGATCGTCCAGAATATTTTCTCGCGTAAAGGCCGTGGTTTTGCTCCGAGCTTTTCCAGCCAATGTCCGACACGTTCGCGATGATCCCATTCTTCAGCCTCGATCTCTTTGATACGCTTTTTTTCGGGGGAATCTCTCAACGATTTCCAATGACCGCGATATGCATACGCTGCCGCGACCTCACCGGCGTGGGCGTTTTGGAGAATGCGGATCAGGTTTTCGCGGGCCTTGTCCATCGCAAATCAATTGTAACGCGAAATGGGAAATATCTAGTCTGAGTCCAATTGACTTCGTTTAGAAATAGAATTATTCTAAATTCAAATGAACGCAGCGAGAGAGATAAAGCCCGGCGGGATCACAAAACAGCGAAGCGCTGTTTTGCAAGTAATCCGTGATTCCGAAGGGCATATGACTGCAAATGAGGTCTTTGAGAAAGCGAAAAGACTGCTTCCGGGCATCTCGTTCGCAACCGTTTATAACTCGCTGCGCTACCTGAGCAACGAGGGGTTGATCGGAGAGGTGCGGTTTGGCAAGGATGCGACCCGTTACGACAGAAAGCTCGAGCGGCATGATCACGCGATCTGTGACAACTGTGGCAAGCTTGTGGATCTTGACCTGCGTATCCCTAACGCGCTGTTCAAAGAGGCGTCGGAGCTTTCAAAATTCACCGTGCGCAATATCGAATTAACACTCCACGGCCTGTGTCCTGAGTGTATTAATAAATAGAAATACAGAAAAGTCAGTTTTACTAACAAATTACTAAAAAGGGAGACGATAAATGGAAAACAACGAAGAACAAAATGGCGGCGAAGCTCTAGAGATCAATAGCTCGAGCAAATGCCCATTTACTGGCGGCGCGATCAATTTTACGACTAGCAGCAAGCGCTCGAATCGCGATTGGTGGCCCAATGCGTTGGATCTCAAGATCCTGCGTCAGAATTCTGAGCTTGCAGATCCGATGGGCGAAGGGTTTGATTACTCTGAAGAATTTAAGTCGCTCGACCTAGATGCAGTTATCAAAGACCTGACGGATCTTATGACCGATTCGCAGGAGTGGTGGCCCGCTGACTATGGCCATTACGGGCCGTTCTTTATCCGATTGTCATGGCACGCTGCGGGAACATACCGCATCGGCGACGGACGTGGCGGCGCCGGCAGCGGCGAACAGCGATTTGCTCCGACAAACAGCTGGCCCGACAACGGCAACCTCGACAAGGCCCGCCGTTTGCTCTGGCCGATCAAGCAAAAATACGGCCGCAAGCTCTCGTGGGCCGACCTTTTTGTACTGGTGGGTAATGTTGCCCTTGATTCGATGGGCTTTAAGACGTTTGGTTTTGGCGGCGGACGTGCTGATGTCTGGCAGCCGCAGGAAGATGTCTATTGGGGCGGTGAGGGCGAATGGCTTGCGACCAGCGACAAACCGAACAGCCGCTACAACGGCGAACGCGACCTCGAAAATCCCCTAGCGGCGGTTCAGATGGGACTTATTTACGTTAATCCCGAAGGCCCCGACGGCAACCCTGACCCGCTATTGTCGGCACGCGATATCCGCGAGACGTTTGCCCGAATGGCGATGAATGATGAAGAAACGGTTGCACTCGTAGCCGGCGGGCACACATTCGGAAAGGCTCACGGAGCCGGTGACGCCGCTCATGTCGGAGTCGAACCTGAAGGCGGAGCGATCGAAGCCCAAGGCTTTGGGTGGCTGAGTACTTACGCGTCGGGAAAAGGAGCAGACACGATCACGAGCGGCATCGAAGGTGCCTGGACGCCGACGCCGATCCAGTGGGACAACAGCTATTGGGAGACATTGTTTGGCAACGAATGGGAACTTACCAAGAGCCCTGCCGGTGCGAACCAGTGGCAGCCTGTCGGTGTCGAGCCAAACGTTCCGGACGCAGCCGACCCAAACAAAAAGCATCTGCCGATGATGACCACCGCCGATATGGCGATGCGTATGGATCCCGCGTATGAGGCGATCTCGCGTCGTTTTATGGAAAATCCGGCAGAGTTTGCAGACGCATTTGCACGAGCTTGGTTCAAACTAACGCATCGTGACATGGGGCCAAAAGCTCGCTATCTCGGACCGCTTGTTCCGCAAGAAGACCTGATCTGGCAAGATCCTGTTCCGGCTGGAACACGTATCGACGCTTCGGACATTGCGGCACTCAAGGCAAAAATTCTCGCTTCGGGACTGTCGGTTTCACAACTTGTCTCGACCGCTTGGGCGTCGGCTTCGACGTTCCGCGGCAGCGACAATCGCGGCGGGGCCAACGGTGCCCGTATTCGCCTCGCACCGCAGCGTTATTGGGAAGTCAACAATCCGGCACAACTTGCGGGAGTGCTCTCGACCTATGAAGGCATTCAGGCTGAGTTTAACGCCGGCAGCAAGTCAGTCTCGATCGCTGATCTGATCGTACTCGGTGGTTGTGCCGCTGTCGAAAAAGCTGCGAAAGATGCAGGACACGACATCTCGGTGCCGTTCACGCCGGGCCGTGGTGATGCGAGCCTTGAGCAGACGGACGTTGATTCGTTCAAACACCTCGAACCTCAAGCTGATGGTTTCCGCAATTACAAAAAGGGCCATCACAAAACGCCAGCTGAGGAAATGTTGGTCGATAAGGCAAATCTGCTGACGCTGACAGCACCGGAAATGACCGTTTTGATCGGCGGACTCCGCGTCCTAGGAACAAACTACGACGGTTCGAAGCACGGCGTTTTCACAAATAGTCCCGGCACGCTGACTAACGATTTCTTCACCAATTTACTCGATATGAGCACGAAGTGGGAGCCGGCAAACGGCGATGGCCAGACCTTTAACGGCGTCGATCGTAAAACCGGCAGCCAAAAATGGACAGGTACACGTGTCGATCTCATTTTCGGCTCAAACTCAGAGCTACGGGCACTCGCTGAGGTTTATGCGTGTGCGGATTCGAAAGAGAAGTTTGTAAATGATTTCGTCGCGGCATGGAACAAGGTGATGAACCTTGACCGTTTCGATTTGGCGTAAAATTAGCTAAATCCAAATAAAATGGCGGCTCGGAAACGCGCCGCCATTTTTGTTTAATTCGTCAGCGTTGTTATGCCTATTACTTTTGGGGCCTTGCATCGAGGAAGTCGTTGATCATCGGGACGATGGTTGTCATTTTGTTCATCAACGTGACGTGTGTCGTGTTGGGTAGGATCGCTAATCTCGATTCTACACGCGGCTGCATGTCGGCGTGGGTGTTGCCGCCGCCTTTGAGGCGGTACATTTCGGCGATGTGATCGATCCGCACGCCGTCGGCGTCGCCGTGTATGAAGAAGAACGGGGCTTTGGTGGCCTTGAGATTGTCGGCACCAAAATCGTATGGTTTCATAGCCGCCGCTTTGATGTGATTAAAGAGTGCCGGGAAGCTGCCCTTTACCGGATTAAGTTTCTCTCGCTCAGTTTCGGCGGGCGTGCCTTTGAACATTTCCGCGCTAAAGCTCGGCCACGCATCGTTCGCTTCCTTGACCCAGCCGTCTCGGCGGATCGGGGCGGAGATACTGACGACCTTTCGCACTTTTTCGCCGTGGCGGATCGCGCAGTTCATCGCGGCACCGGCGCCCAGGCTGTAACCGACGAGGTCGGCTCGCTCGATGTTCAGAAAGTCGAGCAACGCAGCCACGTCATCCCCTAGGTTGTCGTAAGTAAGTTCGCGTTTGATGTCCGCAGTACGTCCGTGGCCCTGCATTTCGACAGCAATAACTTTGCGGGTTTTGGCAAGCTCATCGATCCACAAACGCCAGTCGTCCGTGATCGCCATAAACGCCCCATGCAGCAACACCACAGGCTCGCCGCTGCCCTTGATCTCGTAATACATTTTTAACCCGTTAACCGGCGCGTACCCTGTAACCGGTTTCTGCTGCCCCGACGCGATACCCGAGAGGAACATCATCGTGAAAGTCGCTAGAACAGAAGCCAGCATCTTCGTGTTTCTCATCTTATTTAATCCTCCTCTATCTGAGGTGCGCCGGTTTTTACGTCCCCGTCGCGTTCGTACGTGACGCAGATGATGCCGTTTGGCGTAACCTGGCTTTCCGTCACCTTAAATGATGCGGGAATCGTGCCGTTCTCGAACAGGCGTTTTCCGGTGCCGAGCGTTATCGGGAAGATCATCAGCTCCAACTCATCAACGAGATCATTCTGGAACAGCGTCTGAAGCATATCTGAACTTCCGAAAACGTAAAGATCCGGCCCGTCGGTTTGTTTCAAATCGCGTACCTTTGCTGCAAGGTTCCCGTCCAAAAATTCGGTCGGCTGCCACGCGCTCGAGTCGCGGGTATTTGACGCGACGTACTTGGTCGCTGTCATGACGTTTGGCCAAAAGTGCGAATGCGTTGGCCAATACGTTTCCCATCCGGCGAATGTTTTGCGTCCCAAAAGCAGATCGACATTTTTCGCCAACCGCTCTTGTATCACGCCGCCAGTGGCTTCGTCGGCATACCCGAAAAACCACCCGCCATACTTAAAACCGTCTCCGTCCGCTTCCTCGTTCTGTATGACACCATCGATCGTCATAAATTCTGCTGCAATTATTTTTCTCATATTTTTCCTTTTTCAGCCGCCTGGCTGCTGTTCTCAAACCCAAATCGTATTGCCGCTTCGAGAACATCAATCTTTATATCTGCGAGCGTTTTGAACCGTATGCAATATCCGGTCACGTTTGCTTTTCCTAGCGTTTTCCCAAAGGTTTCGGACAAGTATTTCCTGTCTTCGATGCCGAGGATATAGACAGAGATCCCGGATTTGTTTGGGCTCAGGCCGATCTGATAGAACTCGCTGATCGTTCCATCGGCGTATTTGTGCGGGCGAGACCCGTACCCGATGTCCGGATTAGAAACGACCTTACCTTCGTTGTTTTTGCCGTCGAGAAACCACAGTTTACATCCCGGGTTTACCCCCAAAATGAGGTCATTCAACTGCTGCATCTCACTGCCTTTCGGTTCCGGTTGGCTGGCAATAAATTCTTTGATCTGTACTTTTGCGTTCATACCGATAACTTCGCGAGCAGCTCCTCCAGATTTTGTAGCTGCATCTCCGTGCCTGTACGGAAACCGCCGTCTGCGATGATCCTCTCCATACGTTCGAGCGATTCGTTGTAGATCGAGACATGGACGGTCGTCTTTCCGTCGTGCTCGCTGAAATTGAAGTCCCAGTCCGACCCCGGCAATTGGAGATTTTCTTCTTTATCTGCGAATGCATTAAAAAACTTGAAATTGGTTTTAGGGGTGATCGACGTGTATCTCTGAACGCTCCACCGCTCCTGGCCGTCGGGCGTGACCATCGCGTAAAACCTGCGGCCGCCTTCTCTGAATTCCATAACCTTAGTGCGTGACGCAAACGGTTTTGGCGCCCACCACTGGTCGAGGAGTTCCGCTTTTGTGTAAGCGTCCCATACCAGGTCGCGTGCCGCCTCAAATTCTTTGGTTATCGAAACCGTTTTCGCCTCTTTATCAACGACAAATTCCATTTCCATACTAGTTTTCCTCCGCCAGCACTTCGTCGAGCTTCGTGTAGCTGATCTCCATGCCTTCGGTCATGCCCGTTGCGAGAGCCTCGTCGCGGTCGGCCTGCGATGCGTACTTAATCGTGGTCGCGACGTTGGTGATTCCGTCGGTCTCGTCGAACGTCACGCTGATGATCGACGGTTCGCCGCCCATGGAAATGCCCATATTGCCCGGATCGAAGGCTTGCGTGTGAACGATCTTTACGTGCGGAACTACCTCCAGAACCTCGCCAGTGAATCCAAACTCCATGCCGTCCTCGTCATTACGCCAACGCCATTGATAGTCGCCGCCGACTCGCATATCCATCTCACAGACAGGCATCGACCAATTAGGCGGACCTGTACACCAACGGCGCAATAGGTCCGGCTCCATATAGGCCCGCCACACCAATGTGGCAGGAGCATCAAAGCTCCGTTTGACGAGCACCTCGGTATCGGACGGCAGGCTTGCTTCGGCTGGTTTCATATCTTTCGCTCCTGTTTATCTTGTTGTTTTAACTCTGCAAGCAACGAATCGAGCTGCTCGTATCGCGACTCCCAGATCTTTCTGTACTGCTCCAGCCATCTGTCGATCTCTTTCATTTTGTCGATCTCCAAGCTGTAATAAATTTCGCGGCCGCGCTGTTCCTGCGTCACAAGCTCGCATTCCGTCAGTATCCGCAGATGCTTCGAAACCGCCTGCCGCGTAGTGTGAAAGTTCTCCGCAATAGCATTGGGCGTCATCGCCTGCAACGCGATCAAAGCAATGATCGCCCGCCTCGTCGGGTCAGCTATGGCCTGGAAAATGTCTCGTTTCATAACTTCGAACAAGAGTATGCAACCAAACGGTTGCATATGTCAAGCGCAACCGAACGGTTTCGTACAATAATTTTAGGAAATATGCCTAGAAGAGGTTCACCACTCCTGAATAACAACGCCTATCTGGCCGTCGGTTAGGGCGAATTCTTTAGCACCCCACGGGCGGAGGGTGATCTTTGGGAGGTTTGGGTGAAGAAATTCGGGATGAGATATGGAAACTTTGTCGTAAACATCTTGGATATTTTTAGTCACTAGCCGGAATTCGGGGTTGTGTTCTTTGGCAAGTTTAGCGTTTTGAAAAAGGTTGACGCCCAGGCCGTCTCGTCCGACAACGCAGAATGGCTGGTGAGATCTTCGTTCATCATGCCTTATCTCAAAACCGAGACAATCGACAAACGTTTTCACGCCATCCGCGATATCGACATAGAAGATATTTGGTACTAGCTTTTCGAAGTTCATATTATTTTATCGTTACGTCGTAAGAACCCGGTCGCTATCGCTCCCGGTTCTGACTAGTTGTTGTTTATCAACCTACCGCCAACGATCGCCATTGGCAGGAGCATCACGGTAAAGACAATGTGATACCAAACCGGTACGTACTGCCACGACATAGCTGCCTTTGCGATGCCCACGAGCAAAAGCAGGCAACCGGCGAACAGCGGAGCTTTTGAATTTTCACCGGCGACGAGTGCCGCCAAATATCCGGCCATCAACGAGGCCAGCACACCCATTGCAAGCTGTGTCAGCAGCATTGTCGTGTCGGCGGTAAATCCGGATGAGCCGGCGCCATTTTTAATGGCATCTTCGAACGCCTTTTGATTGACGCCGAACGCGGGCCAAACGGCCGAGATGATCTTTTCGATCCCGATAAACAAAACCATCCAGCCGATAAATCCGCCAATAACGCCTAAAACGATTCGTAACATATTTATCTCCTATTTTTGGTCAACTCCGGCATATTCTAGCGCTTCTTTTCCTTCGGAAAAGGTGCGAAACTCTAGGATCTTGCCGTCGCGGAATGTGAATACGTCACCCGTGCGGCCTTCGAGCCAGTTGGTTTGGTCTTTTAGCCTGACGCGGACGTGGCAGGTTACGATGACCTTGTCGCCCGAGGTGATAAAGCGTTCGGGTTCGCAGGCTCCTTCGGCCCAGGTCGAGCGGCCTGCATTGACGTGTTCCCTGACCGCTTCGAAGCCGTAATGCTTTCCCTCCATAGGGCTGCCCTCGAATTCGACACGCACGATCTGCGGATCAAAGTCTTTGACAAAGCCATCGATATCGCCACGGTTGAGTGCGGCGTAGGCTTCGCTTAAGGTTTCGATCTCGTTTTCCATATCTCAATCCCAATCGTTTTTAAGCATCAGCTGTTCGATCGTGTGAGCGTGGTGCACCTCATGGACGTAGAGGTGGCGGAACATGATGAATACCGAGTAATGATCAAATGCTTCGTGGACGGCGGTTTTGTGCCACTCTTCGGGTGAGTGTTGTTTTAGCCGCGTCACAAGATCCGCACGTTCGCGGACGTATCTGTCGAGGCTTTCGTCGAGATCGATCTCGAGCATCGCACCCGCTTCGTCCTCGGCGGAATTCTCTATCACCTTAATGAACGGTTCCGGCTCCGACAAGATCAGATCAAGCCGTGCGCGAAATGCCACGTCCGACTGCGACAAATGGATCGCATTCTCGTATGCCGACCATTTGTCAGGACTTGGACGGCGGCGCAATACTGCGTCCGGCACTTCGCGGATCAGTGGGATGATCACGCCGGGTGCAGTCGCGAGCGCGGAGATCAAGGTGGCGGTATCGCTCATGAAGTTACAACACTAACGGTATGCCGATGCCGGCGGCGTGCCGCAGTATTCTTTTTCGGTTGTGCTCAAGAGCTTGTGATTAATATCAAAAGTATATCGGCGAACGGAACCGAGTTTGCCGCCATTCACGCAAATACGAGTCTCGGCCGACGACGTCCCGATATCGAGAAACCAAACCTTGGCTGCGGCGAGAGCTTTTGCATCGCTTGTGTATTTGCCGCCGGCTAGGGCGTACGAATAAACGGTTCCGGTCTTTTCATCGATCACGAGCCGCAGTTTGTCTGCCTTTAGAGCGGCTTTGTACGGAGCTTGTTTGGCAACAATGTCCTCGCTGAGCTTCTTTCCCCCGCCGGCGCACAATCTGTCATTGAGTTCTTTGACCGTACCTTTCCACTCGATCTTTGGGAAATCAATATCCTCCGCCATGATCTCTTCCGGAACCTCTGTCGAAGGCGACACGCCGCTTGCGATCATCTTTGTGTACGCCTCGGAGCACCATTGGTAAATGATCGGCAACGGCCGTTTATGCTGGGCCGCTACTGTCCATTTCTTGAATTCACGGTAGTTTGCATTCTCCTCAAGGTCCTGAGCCGCCACCGAGACGGAAAATGCCGCAAACATTACTAAGCAAAACAAAAATGTCTTCATCTCAATTCTCCTTGTACCGATCTCTGTCAAAAAGCATATTACCGAAACTGATTCTAATCAATCATTTTATTATGATCTGATATCACCTCCGGCACCTCGCGGATCAGAGGAACGATCACGCCGGGAGCCGTCTCCAAAGCGGAGATCAATGTGGTTGTTTCGTTCATTACGTTTCGCCTTCAAAAGTCCCTTGCCGCCGCCTCGCTTATATAAAGCGGATAAACGCCCGCAAAGCTCATGTTAAAAACTCTTTCGCCGTTTGAGTTCATAAGGTACTACCGTGTGACGGCGAAAAGATGAATTACGCGAAGAATCATCCGTTTTGTGCTAGGTTTCATCGGCGACAAAATGACGGTATGTTGTGACACTCGACGGCCTCAGCCGTTAGAGTAATTTCCCGAGGAGGAGCGTCGGGGTCAACGCTAATTACATGTGAGCTTAAGCCAGAGTCGTTTCCGGACGTGAACAAGGTTACGGATCGGCCAACACTCCCGTGTGCAATTAACATAATTTGACTGAAAACAGACCGTACAGCCCGCGATGCTGCACCAAACCAAACGTACTTTGCATCGAAATGAACCTCGCCATTGGCGTTTGTCACAGGAGCGTTATCCCACTCATCTGCGCAATGATTAGCAATGGACTCGTAGGTGTAATGCGTACACGTCTGCCGAACCTTCATCCCGGCAACCGGGTTTCCATATTTATCTACAAACCGGATGGTAAAGTCGGGTGCCAAAAGCGTCGGAAACGGGATCAGAAGCAGGACGACGAAGATTCCAATAGGCCATCGCCAGAGACGAATCCGTTTCATCATATTTGGCTCTATTCCTTCCATTAGGGCGTTGGCGGATCCTTTTTCTTTCAGCTTTTCTCTACATGAGATGCCGAGACCCACGCGGCGAGCTTGCCGGGGTTGTTGGCATAGATGTTTTTTACGATGCCGTCGAGGGTGCGGACGATTATCATGCCTTGGCGGATCTTGGCTGAGATGTCGGCGGTGGCGGCGACATGTTCGGCACGTGCGGATGCTGTGCTTGAGAACGAAGCTTCGAACGCATCGGCGGCGGCGGTCAGGTCGGCGATGAACGTGCCGGGCATGCCGTAGTTGATAAAGTCCGTTTTATACGGAGCGAGCTCGTTGACCCACGCGCGGGCCTTTGCGAGCAGGTCGGCGTCGGCCAAGTTGCGCCGAAAGAAAAACTTGTTGCTGATGCCGTCAAAGGCGTATTCCATTGATTTGGACGTACGCGAGATGGCGGACATCTCGTCGCGGAGGTTTTCGCGGCAGGTGTCTTTTACTTCAAACTGCTGTGCGGCCTCGCCGAGCCCCGACATCTGTGCGGCGGCTTTGCTCTCGGCGTCATTAACGAGCGCGGCAAGATCCACGAACAGCGTGGTCGCGAGCCCTGTAAAATCGGCAGCGTTATCTGTGCCAAACGTGTCCACGCGGACCTGCATTTCGTATCGTAATCTTTCTCCGTCAGTCATAATGTGTTTTTCTCCTTCGGGCCGGGTTTCGACCAGTTGTTGTTGTCTATAGGGAGCTTCGAATCGTGCTGAAGCAGGTTAAATTGTCGCGATTTGGGAATAATACGCCACTTTCACCGCTTCGTAAAGCACTTTTTGAGCTTCGTGAGGCACTTTGACCGCTTCGTGAGGGACTTTTAGCGCTTCGTGAGGCACTTTGAGGGCTTCGTGAGAGACTTTATGCCCTTCGTGAGGCACTTTATGCCCTTCGTAAGATACTTTGTGGGCTTCGTGAGAGACTTTCACCGCTTCGTGAGGGACTTTGAGGGCTTCGTGAGCGAGTTGTGGTGCTTCAGATTGAACTTCTATAGCTTCGGACGCGGTTTTGACTCCTTAGTTTCGGCATTACTGACGCAAGGTTGAAGAGCCGCTAAAAAAACCTCAGTTTCTTCCTTAGTCGCGAAATAATAAATCGCTGTGACGCCGGATCTTGATGAGTCGCTGTAACCGAAGCCTGTTCGACTACTCGAAAACGAGCATGCGGAACTGCCTTCGCCCATCAGACAATTAACATCTTGATCCAACCACCGCTTATAAACTGTCTTTATGTCCTCTTTTTCTTTCGGAGGAGGCTCAGGCTTTTCGTATTCCTCGATAGACTTGAGGTAAACTTTCGGCTCAAGTGTAATTTGGTACACGAGAGCCTTGTCGTCGGCTTCCTTTTCGCTCCAAAGAAATTCTTTCGTTACACAATCAGGACGTTTCCAACTTATCTTTACGATTCCATCGGTGTGGGCGAAGATTGCGCGCTGATATTCGTCAGTTCCATTAGGTGGACCCAACAGCTTTACCACCTCAGCCCGCGTCGTTTTCAGAGGAAGAATGCCTTTCCAAGGCTTCGCCAAACTAGTCTCCGAGAGGCCCGCCATCAAGATGGAAATTCCGACTATAAACAAAATCGATCTCATATTTTCCCCTATAATGTCCCACCCACACTTCACTCAACGCAGAACTGGACGACAAAATTACACTGCGGCGACGCGGTTGTATACGGTGTCCCTCTCTACTGCCTCAAACCCGGCACGGTGGATCATTTCGATGATCTCTTGTTTGGTCATTTTTACTTCGCCGCCGGATTCGACGGAGTAGCTGTGGGTGAGCTCGCCGCCGTCGGTGATGGTGCCGTCGAGGTCGTTGGCGCCGAAGTGGAGGGCGGTCTGTGCGGTGGCTTTGCCGAGCATGACCCAGTAGGCCTTGATGTGGTCGAAGTTGTCGAGCATCAGGCGGGAGACGGCGATGGTCTTGAGATTGTCGATCGCGTCGGGGCCGGGGAGCGAATCGAGCGCCGAGCCCGGCGGGTAAAACGCAAGCGGGATAAAGCACTGGAATCCGCCAGTCTTGTCTTGCTGCTCGCGGAGTTTTACAAAATGGTCAATGCGGTCCTCGATCGTTTCGACATGGCCGTAGAGCATCGTGGCGTTTGTTTTGAGGCCGGCCTTGTGGACCTTGCCGGCAAGCTCGAGCCAGCGGTCGGCGTTGCATTTGTGGTCGCAGATGATCGAACGCGTCGGTTCGGCAAAGATCTCCGCGCCGCCGCCGGGACACGAATCCATTCCGGCGGCTTTGAGCCTTTCGATGACATCTTCGTCGGACATCTTGTAAAAGCGGGCAAAGAAATCAAGCTCGACCATAGTCAGGGCTTTGAGATGGAGTTTAGGAAACTCGCGTTTCAGCGAAGAAAACAGTTCGGTGTAATACTCGAACGGCAGTTTGCTGTTCAGCCCGCCGACAATATGCAGCTCGGTCGCACCTTCGGCAACCGCCGAGCGTGCGATCTCGATTCCCTCTTCGATCGAGTGAGTGTATGCGTCTTCCTGGCGCGCACGTCGATAAAACCCGCAAAACTTACAATCAGCGACACAGATATTCGTGTGGTTAAAGTGACGATTTACGTTATAGTAAGTGGTTAGACCATGCTTCCGTCGGCGAACCGTGTCAGCCAATTTGCCTAGTGCGTTGAGGTCGGTCGTGTTAAAAAGCGCAAGGCCTTCGTCAAACGTCAGCCGCTCGCCATCTTCTACTTTGAAGGCGATGTCTATTAAATTTTTATCGAATGATAACTGCATATACAGCTCAATTCTATCAAATAACGCTAGCTTCAGCGCAGGTTGATATGCACAGAGAATAGTGATAGTTTACCTGAATTCAAATAATTCAAGTTTTCAGGAGGTCTACCTATGAACAATCGAAGGAAGTTCCTTTTCGGCTCTCTTGGTGTTCTTGCGGCGGGAGCTGCGGGCATCTGGTTTGGAAAGAATCCGATCTTGCGGCGGTTGATGTTGTTGAACAACAACGCGAGTATTCCCGTAGGCGCGGCACCGGGTTTTGACGGTGACTGTGTTTTTACGTCGGAGCAGACCGAGGGGCCGTTCTTTATCCGTTCCGCCATGCGTAAGGACATACGCGACGACCGGGCAGGAAAGGAGATGACGCTGAGGATGAAGTTTGTCAGTGCCGCCGACTGCAAGCCGGTAGCGGGAGCGACGGTCGAAATTTGGCACTGCGACGCCGAAGGTAGGTACAGTGGATATCCAGAAGACCTCGCCCATGATCCTTGGGGGTCGTTGCGACTAACCAATTTTAATCCGGGCCATGTTGACCCTCTCAACGAGAAGCGATATCTTCGCGGGGCGCAAATGACGGATACCGAAGGAGTTTGTGAGTTTACGACCATCGTTCCGGGTTGGTATGAACCCCGTTGCCCTCATATTCACTTAAAGGTGTTTGCGAATGAGAAGGCGGTTTTTACGGGCCAGTTTTACTTTAGTGAGGATCTTACAACACGCATTTACACCACCGTCGATCCGTACTCGAAGTATGGCGACACGCCTTTCACGATAAAGAACGACCTAGTGATATCCGAATCTAAAGAGCTGAACGGCGTCGTGCTAAAGCCCACGTGGAGCGAGAGCGGCCCGGTCGTCGCTAGCGCAAAAATTGGGCTTAAGCTCGGTTGATCTTTGCAAAATAAGGGAGCAACAGTTGGCAGCCGCTTGGTTCTATCAAATGAGCTCGCAGTAAGCGCAATCGCTTTCTCATCAACGCTCGCATTCGCAAAATCATTGGACGATCTTTGACGGACAGATGTCCGCCAACACGCATTCCCCGCATTTTGGCTTCTTAGCGTTGCAGACGCGGCGGCCGTGCCAGGTGATCCATTGGCCAAACTGGATCCAGTCTTTTTTGGGGACGAGGTCCATCAGTTCGCGCTCGATCTTGTCGGCGGTTTTTTGTTCCGAAATGCCAAGCAGGGCCGAGAGGCGAATGTTGTGAGTATCGACAACGATGCCGGCCGCGATGCCGAGAGCGTCGCCGAGCACGACATTTGCCGTCTTTCGTCCGATGCCGGGCAAGGTCAGCAGTTCCTCCATCGTTTCGGGTACCTTGCCGCCGAAATTCTCGATCAGCTTTTGGCTGACGGCCCGGATGCTCTTTGCCTTTTGCCTAAAAAAACCTGATGCGTAAATGTCCTTTTCGAGTTCCTCTTGTTCGACGTTCAGATAATCGGCCGGGGTACGGTATTTGCGAAACAATACAGGAGTGATCTTGTTTACATTTACGTCGGTGTTCTGGGCCGCCAGTATCGACGCGATCATCAGTTCGAACGGAGTTCCGTAATCAAGCTCTACGTGCGCATTTGGATAAAGGCTTTTCAAACGCCGGCTGATCTCGCTGACGATCTGCTTCTTGTCTTTGGCCATATTTCGACATTATACAACGTCTCATTTCCATCTTTCTCTCGGCTCGAAAAGAAGATCGTAGGCAATAAAAAAGTTTTAGCGGACTTTATGACCGTAATCATTTTTTTGCGGGCGGCATATCAGTATTGTCTAGCTGTAAGAAAAAGGATTTGAATATGAAACACATTAAATTATTAGGCGAATTAGGGAAGAGCGTCGACGGCGAAGAGGCTAAAGACAAGTCAGTGGATCAGTTGTACGACGGAGCGTTTAGGCGTATCGTTGCGGTACGTTTACGAAACAGTGCAGTTTTATCGCGGCATCACGCAGATGTTCCGATCACGGTCTATTGCATATCGGGGAACGGCAAGTTTAACGCGGGTGGGGATCTCGAGGATTCGCAGGACCTGCAAGCCGGAACGCTGATAACGCTGGAGGCGGGCGTCGAGCACGAAGTGATCGCCGACCCGGAGATACATATTTTGGTTACAAAATGTAAAGACAGCTAACTTGTCTGTCGCAGGAGGGTGTTGAGATGAAAAGACTTTGGATCATATTGGGTGCGGTATTCATTTTGTCGTTTGCGATATTGGGTTGGGTCGGGACCGAAATATTTCGTCAGGCTCCGCCGATACCGAAAGAGGTCGTCACGACCGACGGAACGGTGCTGATCGCTGCCGAACAGGTAATGGATGGCCAAAACGTGTGGCAGGCGATGGGCGGTATGCAGGTCGGTTCGATCTGGGGACACGGCTCCTATGTCGCGCCTGACTGGACGGCGGATTATCTGCACCGCGAATCGATATTTATTCTAAACACCTGGTCTAACGGAGAGTTTGGACGTAACTATGACGCGGCCAGCAGCGAGCAACAAGCCGTTTTGCGGCAGCGGCTGCAGGATATGCTACGTAAGAATACTTACGACGAAACGACCGGAAAGATCACCGTCGACCCGCTGCGAGCAAAAGCGTTTGAGGACAATCTGAAACATTACTCGGATGTGTTTACTAACGGCAACAAGGACTACGCCATTCAAAAGAATGCACAATCTGATCCCGCAAAACTCCGCTCATTAACATCGTTCTTTTTCTGGACGGCATGGGCGTCGGCGGCAAACCGTCCGAATAACACGATCTCATATACAAGTAATTTTCCGTCCGAGCCGCTCGTCGGTAATGTACCGACAAGCTCGGCGATCGTCTGGACAGGCGTGAGCGTGATCATGCTGATCGCGGGCCTCGGAGCGATGGTATGGTTTTATGCCGGCTGGCGAAAAGAGGCGGAAGATAGCGACACTCCCGACTCCGACCCGCTGATCGGCGAGACTCTGACTCCTTCGCAAAAGGCGACTGTCAAATATTTTATCGTCGTGTCGCTGCTGTTTTTGCTGCAGATAATCATGGGGATCGTCACAGCGCATTACGGTGTCGAAGGCGGCGGCTTTTATGGTATCCCACTTGCCGATTACCTTCCCTACGTAGTTTCCCGAACCTGGCACACGCAACTAGGTATTTTCTGGATCGCGACCGCGTGGCTTGCAGCTGGATTGTTTATCTCGCCGTACATCTGCGGCAAAGAGCCCAAGTTTCAAAAGCTTGGCGTCGATGTTCTGTTTATTGCGTTGCTGATCGTCGTTCTCGGCTCGATGGGCGGGCAATGGATGAGCGTCATGCACAAGCTCGGCAGCGGCGACATGTGGTTTTGGTTTGGCCATCAAGGTTACGAATACGTCGACCTTGGCCGCGTCTGGCAAGCGGCGTTGTTTGTCGGTTTGCTGCTGTGGTTATTCCTGATTGGACGCACGGCGATACCAGCGTTAAAACGTGAAGGCACGAACAAGTCTTTGATTTGGCTCTTTATGGGTACCACGGCCGGCATCGCGTTGTTTTACGCTCCAGGTTTGTTTTGGGGCATGCGTTCGCACCTGACGGTGGTCGAATACTGGCGTTGGTGGGTCGTTCACCTCTGGGTCGAGGGATTTTTCGAGGTTTTTGCGACGGTTGTGATCGCGTTTCTATTCGCCCGGCTCAAAGTCATCAAGGCAGAGCACGCTGCACAGGCTTCGCTGATGTCGGGTGCGATCTATTTGAGCGGCGGCATTATCGGGACGCTGCATCACCTTTATTTTGCCGGCACGCCGACGATCGCTCTAGCGTTCGGATCGGTGTTTAGTGCGCTCGAGATAGTGCCGCTCGTTTTTGTCGGATATGAGGCGTTCGAACAGATCCGCCATTCTAAGGTGCGGCCGTGGCTTGCTCAATATAAATGGGTAGTTTATTTTTTCGTCGCAGTGGCATTTTGGAATCTCGTCGGCGCGGGCATCTTTGGATTTATGATCAACCCGCCGATCGCTTTGTATTATATGCAAGGGCTGAATACGACTGCGGTTCACGCTCACGGAGCTTTGTATGGTGTATACGGAACACTCGGCCTCGCTCTACTGCTGTTCTGTATGCGTGCGATGCAGCCAGAGCGTCGGTGGAATACAAAGCTGCTAGGTTTTGCATTTTGGGCCATTAATATCGGGATGATGATGGAGATATTGTTTAGCCTGCTGCCGATCGGGTTGCTCCAAACTTACCAGTCGGTCGCATATGGCTATTGGTCAGCCCGCAGTCCGGAGTTCATGCAAACGACGCTTATGCAAAATCTTCGTTGGATGCGTCTGTTTGGCGACACTATCTTTGCGATCGGAGCGGCCGCGTTTGTATGGTTTGCATTGAAACTGATGCTCACCAAGGGTGAACTGAACTCGATCGATGAGTCAAAGCTCGACGCCTGAAATGATGTTTTCCAAAACTCTGAAAATAGCGGTGCCTTTTGTATGGTTTGGGACGGTCTTGGCCATCTCCTTCATGGAGGCACCGCTAAAATTTCAGGCACCCGGCATAACGATACCGCTGGGTTTGGGCATCGGACGGATCGTATTTTTTACGCTCAATAAGATGGAGATCGTGTTTGCATTATTGCTGCTATTCGCATTTCTGCGAACGCGACCAAACTCGAGAACTATGCTTGTAACATTTGGTTTGGCGTTTGTGATCTTGTTTCTTGAAACCGTGTGGCTGCTGCCGGTGCTTGATGCCCGTGCCGATCTGGTCATCGCCGGAACCGCACCACCATTCTCGAATTCGCATATTGTCTATATTGTTTTTGACGCGATCAAACTGATCGCCTTGGCGGTTCTCGGAATCGCGACGACGCGACGGATGATAGCAAAAGGCTCCTATGAAACCGGACATTGAAAACCGATCCGATATTGATCTGCTGATGCGGAACTTTTACCAACGAGCGCTGGCCGATGAAGTTATCGGGTATATTTTCACGGATGTGGCACACCTTGATCTCGAATCGCATCTGCCTATCATCGGTGATTTTTGGGAGACGCTGCTGTTCCGTACCGGTGATTACGCCAGCTACGGACGCAATCCGTTGGAGGTCCATCGGCAGCTTCATCTCAGATCTGCATTTGAACCAAAGCACTTTTCGCGTTGGCTTGAGTTGTTTGTGAAATGTGTCGATGCAGAATTTGAGGGTGTCCGAGCAGATTTTATCAAGATGCGGGCGCATGCGATCGCGAAACGTTTTCAGGAGAATCTCGGTCTCGACGCTAGTCGCGAAGAAGTTGTTGTAGCGGCTCCAGTGAATCAATAAAGATCTTTCCGTGCTCGATCCGCAAGAGTCCCTGTTCGGCAAAACGGCGAATGACGCGAATGGTCGTCTCTGTCGTCAGACTTGCCATCTCGGCTATGTCCTGACGACGTACAGGGACACGAAACGGCAACATTTCAGCGTTTTCGACCAGTTTGATAAGAACCCGTCCGACACGGTGCTCGGGCGATGCGGTCGCGAGGGTGCGGATCATCGACGTCTTTTCCCGGAGCATCTCGCACGTCCAGCCGATCACCTCAAATGCGAACTCGGGCGAGTCGCGTAGGATAGCCAAAAAATCACTGCGGGTGACTTGCAGGAGTTCAGTTTTCTCGACCGCGATCGCCGTAGACGGATAAGGTGCACCGTCAAATACCGGCGGCACGGCGAACATTTCGCCAGAACGAAAAATGCCGATTATTACTTCTTTACCGACTTCAGGGTTACGGATCATTTTCACCGCACCAGAGAGCACGATAGGAAGAAAATCCGCCTTATCGCCGCGGGCAAATACCTCTTGGTCTTCGCCGTATGAGCGCTTAAAACCGATCGACTCGAGTTTTTCGACGAGCTCGGCGCTGATATTTTCGAGTAGGGGTTTCATTGTTGACTAAAGGCCGCCGCCCCAAAGGCTGCGAGCAAGATCACGCTGACAAAAGCGTTGGTTGTGAAGAACGCGGCGTTCATGCGGGAAAGGTTGCCGCCGCGAAGCAGGGCGTGTTGATAAACAAACAGAGCCCCGACCGCGACCACTCCCGCCATAGCAAACCACGACATTCCGGTCACTAACCAGAGCAATAACAACACAATGAATGCCTGAAAGTGAAACAGACGAGCGATCCACAGGGCGTTCTTTATCCCGAAACGTGCAGGTATCGAACGTAGTCCCGCTTTGCGGTCGTATTCGAGATCCTGACAGGCATAAAGCACATCAAACCCCGCAGTCCAGATCAGCACAAATACTGACAACAAGATCGGCACCTCATCCATTAGGTTGCCGCGAACCGCTATCCATGCTGCCGACGGCGAGATGGCTAGAGCCGCCCCGAGTAGCAGGTGGGCAAAGACCGTAAAGCGTTTGGCGTACGAATAGCCGAGGACAAAGAGCAGTGCGACCGGCGACAGGGCGAATGTGAGCCAATTGAGCGACCAAGCCGCGAGGACAAAGACGGCGACCGAAATGTATAGAAAGACCCACGCAAACGTTAGTGAGAGTTTGCCTGAGGGAATTTCTCGGTTGGCGGTGCGGGGATTGGCGGCGTCGATATCGCGGTCGATGATGCGGTTAAATGTCATCGCCGCCGAGCGGGCCCCGACCATTGCGACCGTGATCCACAATACTTGCCGCCAAGTCGGGACACCATTAGCCGCGAGGATTGCCCCGAGAAATGCGAAAGGCAGTGCGAACAGCGTGTGCTCGAACTTGATCATCGCGAGCGTGGTTTTTAGTTTTTGCCAAATGGATGCCATGCCAAACGGAAGATTCTAGCACAATACCGCTCGCACCGCCCGACGCGGTAGAATGTAGCGATGCCCAGCGGACGCACACATGATGTCATAACAGTTTTTCTCGCTCTTCCTGCGTTTGCGGCAACTTATGCGGTAACGCGAAACCAGTTTGCATCGGCGGTCGTTGCGGTTGCGTTTATCTTTGGCGGAGTGATGTTTGGCCCCGACCTTGATACAGTCTCGCGGCAATATTCGCGATGGTTTATCTTTCGATTTTTGTGGTATCCATACCGGTCGTTTTTCAAACACAGATCACGGTTCTCGCACGGGCTGATATTTGGAGCGTTAATACGTGTCGTCTATTTCCTCGGTGTTTTGACGATAGCGGTCTATGTTGCGGCTGTAGCTTGGTACGGCATCGCGGGTGATAATACCCCGGCGATGTCAGACTTTGCTGACGCCTGGCGGAGTATCGGGACATTTATCCGAACCTATCTCGGCGATAATTTTATGCTGTTCGCATTTGTTGGATTATGGCTGGGGGCGGCGAGTCATACATTTACAGATATGGCGGGTTCGTTTATTAAGACGGGGAGGATCGTGAAGTTTCTTTAACCGCGATTGCCGCCGCCGGTGCGCGCCGTGTGCAGCCGCAAAGCCTGGCGGCGTACTGCGTCGGAGACGTTTCGGTTTTTCGACAGAGCGATCAGGTCGCGTAGCTGCAAACGGCTCATGATCGTGATGGCACTCCCGATAGGAGTACGCGGGTTTTTGGCTAGGCTGTGGCCTATCGTATAGCTGCGTGCCCATTGGCGGTTTGACGCGATCTGGCGGAGGATGTCCTCGGTGATCGAACGCATCGACGCGATCGCCTCGACTTCTTGCTCGGTGATGCGCGGATTGTTGACCACGGCGGACGAGACAAGACGATTTGGGTCGCGTATGAGGATATTGCGGGCCTCGCGGTCGCCTTTCATACCGAGTTTAACGCGGTCCTTGACACCCATCTTCATTACGCGGTTGATCATCGAGATACGCTCGCCTGGTATCTCGTCTTCTTCGCTTTGCAGCTCGCCGATGATCTTGTGAATGGCCGCCTGACGTTGTTCCTCGGTCTCTTCGTAGATCTCTTCGATGTATTCGAGGCTGAGCCACGAGTCGTCGGTTTCGCGGTCGGGGACCTCGATGTGCTGGGCGAGAAACAAAGCGTCCTCCGCACTTAGATCCGAATCGGATTGCTCGATAAATTCGGCGGCTGCTTCGTTGCCCTGAGCACGCAGCTCGTTCGCGATCTGCTGGGCACCGCGTTCCTTTTCAAAAAACTCACGTTTTATCTCGGTCGCACGCCGTTCGGATTCGGGCGTCCGGCTGGGATTTTTGAGTATCGCGTCGAGGATCGTCGGGTTTTGGATGAGGAGCTGTTGGTTGAGTGATATCAGCTCGATCAACGAACCGTTTTGCGTTGCGGCGGCAAATTTAGCGATCGACCCTGGCGGAGTCTTTATATTTGTGAGGATCGTCTCGTGGATCGCTGCTGGTAGATCAGCCCGCTCGGCAAAAAAAGCCAGCACGATCGGGGCGACATCGGCCGAGCGTATTGTCTCAGTCAGCGATTCGGCGTTTTGCTCGGCCAGCGTTAGACGCGCGTTTTCTTTTAGTTCGGGGTCGTTGCCGTTATAAAAACTGACGAGTATCTCAAGCAGATCGGCTTGCGGCAAAGGCAAAATGCCCCGCGACGCCGCCAGTTGGGCCGGGCGAGGGGCGGTGCCTTCGACCACGGCTTTCACTACCGGATTGGTTGATGCGATCTCAGAACTCATAATGAGGTGGGAAAAACCTACTATTAAAACTATAAATACTACGGGAGGTTAGACCAATCACCGAACAGCGTCATCATAGCATAATTGAATATAATCTTGACTAACCGCACTGCTTAACATAGTTTAATACACAGGGCTTTTCTGCCAGTATCTACCATTTT
>JBGAUY010000001.1:0-197100 GCA_044228425.1 Pyrinomonadaceae bacterium
GACCGTCCCATCGCTATTTGCCGCCTCGGCCACCTTTATCGGTAGAATCCCAAAAGCGGAATCTTTCACGGCCGCTAAACTTAGCCCTTTGCCCACAGCTACATCGTCGGGTGACATTTTTAGGATTGGGCGTCCAAAGACCTTTATCCGAACCAGAGCGACATTTCGCGTTTCATCTTTGTCGATCAACCCCGAGCATTCATAATCATCGCCGCCGGGAAATTTCGCCACGACGCGTTTTGCGTCTTTGACGATGTGCCAAGCTGTCGCAACGATCCCGTCACGAATCGTTAGAAACCCGTTGCCGGTCTGGCTAGAGCCGTCCGATTTTTGCACCGTGAGCGTGACAACTGAGGGCAGAGCTTTAGACGCTAGACCTTCCTGGCCCTCAACGCAGATCGCCAAAAAAAGGACTGACAATAATGTTATCGTCAAACGCATTAAGCCACGCTTCACAAACATTTTGATACCTCCTTAAACGCCGCCAAGGCATTTACAGGCTGTAAGCGGCATTATCCACAGCAAATTAGTGCAAATAGCGTTCCGCTTTGGTATTGAGGAAAGTCCGCATGGGACTCGATCACAAGAAGCAAAAATCCGCGGGAATTGTGGAAATTCTCGCGGATATTTTTGCGTACATGAACTTACCGATTAAAGGTTTCCGCGTCTCCGCTGCTCTTCTTCGATCGAGACGAACAGAGCCTTAAAGTTGCCCTTGCCAAAACCTTTACATCCTTTGCGCTGCAGGATCTCGTAGAACACGGTCGGGCGATCCTCGACCGGCTTGGTAAAGATCTGTAGCAAATAGCCTTCGTCGTCGCGGTCGACCAGGATCCCGAGTTTCTTGAGGGATGCAATGTCTTCGTCGATCGGGCCGACACGGTCAAGCAGATCGTCGTAATATGTGTCCGGGATCGTCAAAAATTCAACGCCGTTGTCCATCAGTTGCGCGACCGTACTGCGTATGTCGCGGCACAGCAAAGCGATGTGCTGGGCACCCGCCGAGCGGTAAAAATCGATGTATTCCTGTATCTGCGATTTGCCGCCTTTGCCGGTCGCGGGCTCGTTGATCGGAAATTTGATATTGTGCTGGCCGTCCGACATTACGATCGACATCAGGGCCGAATATTCGGTCGAGATGTCCTTGTCGTCAAACGTGATGTAGCGGAAAAACCCAAGTACATCGCGGTAAAAATCGCACCAATGCGTCATCTTACCAAGCTCGACGTTGCCGACAATATGATCGACCATCATAATGCCGGTCGGCTCGCCTGCGACAGCCTGTTCGATAAATCCCGGTAGAAAAACGCCGTTGTAATTGTGGCCGTTGTTGGTGTTGTACGAGATAAACGAATGTATCGTATCGCCGTATGTAGCGATCGCCGCGTGGCGAACAGATCCGTTCTCGTCGGCCATATCGTGAGGCTCGGTCACAGGTGTTGCACCACGCCGGACGGCTTCGTTAAACGCATGATCGGCATCCTCGACATAAAACGCGATGTCACGAACACCATCGCCATGCTGTTTGATATGCTCCGCCGCCGGATGCTCCGGATTAAGCGGCGTCGTCAGCACAAAATTGATATTCGTCTGCCGCATCAAATACGAGGTCGTCTCACGATTCCCCGTCTCAAGGCCGCTATACCCGGCGCGCGAAAACCCGAACGCCTTACGATAATAAAACTCAGCCTGCTTGGCATTGCCGACGTAAAACTCTACGTGATGTATCTTTTTCAGCCCTAATGGATTTTGCACCGCAGTATTCGTTTCAACTGCTGTATCGATATCTGTGATCATAATCAAAAACTCTCTATATATTTCTTTGTGATTTCTTTTAACTCAGCATACGACGGGATGACGTACAGCACCGGCTGCATGTCGCTGTAGGTATATTCGTGGTTAATGACCTGTTCGAGGTCGAAAGGGCGGCGTTCCACCTTGTCTGAGAATGCGTGTTCGAGTTCGCCGAATGATGACAATAAACCTGCTCCGTATGCTTTGATGTCGCCTTCGTGTTCGACCATGCCAAATTCGACGGTGAACCAGTACAAACGGCCCAATGCCTCAAGCTGTTCGTCCGTCGCGATCCGTGCTCCGTGTCCGATGAACTGCGAAAAGTCGGCAAAATTTGGGTTTGTGAACATCGGAATGTGGCCGATGGCTTCGTGGACGATGTCCGGCTCGGGTGTGTACGCCGGATGCGAATGATGCCGGATGTACTGCGTGCAGAGCATCACACGGTACGAAAGCCACGAAAGGAAACCGCGTGTTTCGACCAGTCCCTCGATCGGAGCGAGGCGAAATCCGGTGAGCTCTTTCAAACGGCGGTTCATCTCAGAAAGCTGCGGAATGCGATCGGTCGTGATGCCGAGATCTTTCTTCGCACGCAGATAAAACGGTGATGCGTATTTTTGCTGCAGTTCTTCCAGTTCCTCCGCGACGTACCGCCAGACGCGCTGCTCGCGGGCGTTGTAATCGACATCGGTGATCACGCCGGTATCACGAAAACTCTTTGCGCATGATGCAATGTAGTCGCGGCGGGCACGGTATTCGGCATCGTTTGCTCCCGGATGGTCGATGTGCAGCTCGTTGATGTTCTCAAATTTCAGGTCTTTGAATTCGGGCAGTTCTGCATCCGACACGGTAAAATTCTCGATCGCAAAATCGGCTTCGGTCGCAGTTGTAGTTTCGTTGAGCATCGGTTTGGCGGCTCCTTTCATATATTCGATGTCGGTGCGTCAGGCAAAGTTATCTGAGAATAAGCAATTGTAATAGAAGACGCATTTTGGTTGAATAATGAATGTAAGTTATTATGCCGCATGGGCCTTAGAATATGAGTTTATATGTGATTCTAAGTTTATATTATATGGTCCACCCCTGGTCCGCGTTGGTCCACCTGGTCCGGACCGGACCAACGATCCGGTCTTGTCAGTAACGGGAGCCGTAGCGACCGGGGTTCTCAACTTTGATTATGATAGACGAAATAGACAGAAAGATATTGAAGGAATTACAGGAAGACGCCCGGACAAGCTACGCCGAGCTTGGCCGCCGCGTCGGGTTGACGACCCCTGCCGTCATCGAGCGCGTCCATAAACTCGAGGACGCACATATCATCACCGGCTATCGCGCCGAGATCGACACCGCCAAGGTCGGATTGCCGATCATGGCGTTTGTGCGGATGAGCATTACAGGCGTAGATTACAGCCACATTATCGAGGTCGCACAAGAGTCGAACGAAGTGCTCGAATGCCACCGCGGAACAGGCGGCGATTCGTTCATTATGAAAGTCGCGGTCCGCTCGGTCGAACATCTACAAGAAATGATCGACCGGCTAACGCCATATGGCATCACGACCACTACGATCGTGCTGTCTTCACCGGTCAAGCGGCGAACCATCGAGGTTTAACGCCTTTGCCGAAGTTACTTCTTTTTCGGTAATCTCTCGGTCGTTTTGCCGTCAAATTCCTCGTCGTTAGCCTCAGCCTCTGCTTTGGTCTTACGGACGATCTGGTCCTTGTGATGGGGCGGTGAATAGATGGTGTACATCTTCAGGTCTTCAGTTGCCGACGTGTTGATGACGTTGTGCTTGGCGCCGGCCGGAATTATAACTGCGTCACCGTCTTTGACGGTGTATTTATTTCCATCGATCTCGACGCGGCCGCGGCCCGCCTCAAATCTGAAAAACTGGTCATTTTCCTTATGCGTTTCGAGCCCGATCTCTTCTTTCGGCTTAAGGCTCATCAGCACTAACTGACAATGCGAAGCGGTATAGAGCACCTTTCGAAAATTCTTATTCTTGAGCGTGTCTTTCTCGATACTTGATTTAAATCCTTTCATAATGCACCTGCCTTGATATCGTCACCTAACGTGACGTTGTGGTTACAAGTACATTATACGCCTATCAGCGCCAGTTGCCGATCAGCACAAATCCCGACCAAAAATAAGGGTGTGAAAAGCCGGGGTCTGTTTTCGTCGCATTTGCGATCATTTTCCGCTGAGCTTGCTGGAGAGCATCGGCCTTGGTCGTGCCGGACTTTTCTTTGCGAAAACGGTAAAAATCACTCATCAATCGCGGCGTGCTGAGATCGGATACTTCCCACAGAGTGGCGAGTACCGCTTTGCCGCTTTTGGCCTGGATAGCCCCAGCGAGCGATTCGACCTCGCGCCCGTTGGCATAACCGCCGATCGCCGTGTTGCACGCGGAAAGCGTGACCAGCTCGACATCGCCAAAATTTATCTGCGGCGAACCGCTCAATTCCTCAAGAGTCAACAGCTTGCCGTTGCCCATGAAAAGATACGAGTTTGACCAACTGCTGCCGAGTTGAAAATGGCTGGCGAGATGGATGACTGTAAATTTTCGCTTGCCGTCGGCGGTCTCAGCCGAGAGCGAATCGGTAAGATTTTTGAGCGTAAAATCTTTGTCCAAGAAACGCCGCCCGCTCAAGATGCCCTTCTCATTCGGCGTGTTTTCGTCGCGGACGATAGCCGTCAGCTCATCTTTTGTCCCCGGCAGCGGCTCGACCTTTTGCTTTTGCTCAGGCTGATCGGGATAGGTGACCATCGAGCCCTCGGACACGCCCATTCCCAGCGCTTTCCATTCGGCGGTCGAATCAGCGAGCGATTCGCGGGTTCGCGGTGTGAGGATTACGTTTTGATACTTCTCGACCATAAACGCCTTGCCGTCCGGCGACAAAGCCGCCAGCGGCACATAACGCAGCGTTCCGTCGAGCGACCACAACAGCGTCTTGGCACCCGACGCGATCAGATCTTTTTCGATCGGTTTGATAAGGATGTCGTAGATCTCTTTGCCCAGCGGACGCGGATCCGTGTTCGGATCCTTGACCGCTTTGTTAAACGCAAAGATCTTTTTGTTCAGCAGGGCCGCGTTGATATCGGTCTTGCCGTCGATCTGCACGGTCGGCGTTGTCAGCACGACTCGGTAGCGATTTTCGGTAACGACCGTGTAAAGAGCGACCGTACCGTTGCCCCATTTACGGAGCCTGTCCTGCAAGCTGCGATCGATCTCGATCTGGCGGACGTTCTCTGTTCCGAGTTCGGCCACCAGATCTTTCTCGAGGAATAGGCGAAATGCGGCATTTGCCTCAGTTATCTGTGCGGCAAGATGCTGGTAGAGTTTTTCTTCGTCCGCGGTAAGCGTTTGCTCGCGTCGAGACAGCAGGCGTTTGCGGTCGTCGAGTTTTTTGAACTGCTCACCAAGCTCCGACGCGCGATTAGCCAAAAGCATGTATTTTTCGACCAGCAACTTTTCTTTGTCGGTCAATTTTACGCGGCGGCTGAGGCTCTTGATCTCGTCGGCATCACGGCTGACAAATTCGGCAAACTCCTCTTCTTTCAGCATTTGCAAGACCTCTTCGGCCTCAGCAAAACGCCCCATCTCGATCAGCAGATCTGCGAGAAAACGGTAATTTTCGGCAACCGTCTTGAGATAGGTTTTTTGTGTCGACTGGTCGAGACCAGCGATCGCCCGACGCAGTTCCTGATACGTACCGACGCATTGTTTGCCGTAGATCGCAGCCACGGCGGGGCGATTTGCTTGCTTGGAAACCTGCATCAGATTGCCGAGAATCGTCGCCTCAAGACTGCGGGATCTGACCGACCGGGCTATCACGAGTGCGTTGTTTAGATCGGTAAATGCGGCGGAGGTGTCACCCAGTTTCGCGGTCGCCAGGCCAATGTTATTGAGTGCCGTCGCTTCGCCCGCTTTGTCAGACATCTTGAGATAAAGCGGCAGCGAACGGCGATGATATGTGAGGGCTTTGGCGGGTTCGTTAAGGTCCAAATACAGGACGCCGATATTGCCCAAAACCGTCGCGGTCTGGTTTTCAAACCCAAGCTCGGTCCAGATCGCGAGCGACTGTTCAAAAATCTCGATTGCTTTCCTTTCGTCTCCGGGCGCAGAGGTTGCCATTGCCAGATTGTTGAGCACCGTAGCGACGCCCAGTTTGTCGTTGACCGCCCGACGCAACGCGAGCGAACGCTCGAGATAATCGAGAGCCTTTGCCCGGTCGCCTAATTGTTCGTAAGTCCGGCCAAGATTTGAGAGTGTGATCGATTGTGCACGTTTGTCGTCGATCTCGATCCGGATCGCGAGCGCACGGTTGAAAAAGTCTATTGCCTTTGACCGTTCACCTAGATCTAAATATGCCGAGCCGATGCTGTTTAGCGTGTTGGATTCGCCGTATTTGTCACCGGCGTCTTTGCGCAAAGGCAGAGCGAGGTTGTGACACTCGAGCGCCTTCTGCTTATCGCCGAGACGGTCGTACAACAGGCCAAGGTTGTTCAGCGTCCGCGCTTCGAGCTGTTTGTGCCCGATCTCGCGAAATATCGCGAGCGCCTCATTGTACGCCGCCACCGCTGCGTCTTTGTTATCGAGGCGGTCCTGTAACAACCCAACGCCGAGCAGCGAACCGCCAACATTGCCGCGGTCGCCGATCTCGCCATATAGTGTGACCGACAACTGCATCTGTTCGAGCGCGAGTTTGTATGACTTATATGTGCTTTCGTCGAGGTATTTGATGCCCGCATCGTACGCAGCTTTTGCAGCGGTGCGTTTTTGCTCTACGTCCGGCTGCCCAAGCGCCGCAAAAACGCCTAAGAATAAAAAAATCAGAGCTACCGCTGACCTAGATTTTGTAGATGTTCGATCCATACGCAGGTTACGTAGAATTAGAACGGACGGAGACGCGAAAAATTGCTAATTATTCCAAACGACCTGACTTTTTAGCCGTAGGATGGACTTTTCTTTTCCCAAAGTCTCAAAAACCGACAGCATCGACGGGCCGACGGCAACGCCGGTGAGTAGGGTGCGGGCACCATTCATGATGACGCCGAGTTTAGTGCCTTTTTCTTCGGTAAATGCCTTTACGACCTCTTCGATCTCAAGTTCGGTGAACGGATCCATCGGCTCAAAACGCTCGGCAAGTTCGGGCAGCCAGGTTTTTAGATCAGGAAATTTTGCTAGATTTTTTTCGATCGCCGCCGGGTCAAAATCGTAATCTTCGCTAAAGTAAGCGCGTCCCTGCGACGAAAAATCCTTGAGCGTAAAGAAACGCTGGCGGATGAGGTTGATCGTGTTCTCGAACCACGCCTTGTCATCGTCCTCATACTCGTCACGCCACAATTTGGCGGCTTTTAGCTCTGGCTTGACGAAGGGCATCAATTCCGCGACCGGCATCGTGCGGATGTATTCAGCGTTCATCCACTGTGCCTTGTCGTCGGTCCAGCGTCGCGGGTCGTTTTCCGTAAAGTTAAAGACTGCGTTCGAGCGGTGGATGCCGTCGAGGCTAAATTTTTCGACAAGTTCGTCGAGCGAATAGATCTCTTTCTCCTCGCCGGCCGACCAGCCGAGCAGTGCGAGAAAGTTGCGAAACGCGGCTGCCAAAAATCCCGCGTCGCGATAGGTCGTCATCGAAACGACCTCGCCGTGCTTACGTTTGGACAGCTTGCCTTTGTTTGGCGCCATGATTAGCGGCAGATGGGCAAACGTCGGCGGCGTCACACCCAACGCCTCATAGATCAGCACCTGTTTGTGGGCGTTAGTCAGATGATCCTGGCCACGAATGACGTGCGTTATCGCCATCTCGATGTCATCGCAAACGACCGCGAGATTGTACAGCGGATGCCCGTCCGAGCGCAGCAAGACAAGATCCTCGGTTTCGGCGTAATCGCGTTCCTGCAAACCATACACAGCATCTTCGAACGAAGTTTTGCCTGTTTGGGCGACTTTTAGCCGAATCGCAAATGGCTCTCCGGCGGCGGCTCTCGCATCGCTCTTTTCGGCTGACAGGTCACGATACGGATTGTCGCGCATGTTCTTTTCGCCCTGATTTGCCCTTGCACGGTCTTTGATGGCGTCTTTTACGTTCGCGTCATTAGGTTCGGCCTTTGGCGTAAAATCGCGGTAAGCCTTGCCCTCGGCAAGCAGCTTTTTTGCGGTCGCACGATGCTTATCGGCGTTGTCGGACTGGAAAACTATCTCTTCGTCGTGATCGAGCTCAAGCCAAGCAAGTCCGTCAAGGATCGAGCGGGTCGATTCCTCGGTCGAGCGGGCAAGATCTGTGTCCTCGATCCGCAGTAGAAACTTGCCGCCTGTGTGCCGGGCATAAAGGTAGTTAAAAAGCGCGGTCCTCGCGGAGCCGATATGTAGATAGCCGGTCGGGCTGGGTGCAAAACGAACGCGTGTAGTCATAACAAAATAGTTTCACAAGAAAGCGGCGAGAACGCAAAACTGGAATAGTGGCGTTGAGTAGGTAATAGATGCGGAGGTTAACCGCAGATGACCCAAGTAGAACTGATATCTAATCTATTAGATCTGCGTTTTCTGCGTCATCTGCGGTTAGTGCTGTTGGGCTTCCGCCATCACGCTTTTTCCAAAGTTGCTGACAGGTCTTTTAGTTGTTTAGAAAGCTGCTCCATCTTTGCCAGCACATCACGTTTGAATTTCGCGTCCTTGATCTCGTCTTTGCCATCGACGAGAAAACTGCCGTTTGGGTCGAGGATCAGCCGGTCGATCTCGTCGGCAGTATCAAAACCATTTTCGTGAGCAATGATGTCGAGATCGCTTTCGGTCATCAGTTCGCTTTTGAGCATTGCCTTATCGACCTTGCCGTCTTCGATCAGCGTGACCGGCTTGCCTTCGGCAAGTGTTTCGACCTTGGGCCAGCAGTATTTTATATATGCGACCGCCGAATTTATCAGCAGTAGCGCTCCCGCACCGACGATGCCGCCGACGAGCGATGTGTCGTTGCCGATGATCGCGTTCTGAACGGTATTGGACAGCGACAGGATAACAACGAGGTCGAGTGGATTGAGCTGTGCCAGCTCTCGTTTGCCGACGACACGCAGCAAAACGATCAGCGCGATGTAGACGATCACCGGGCGGAGTACTTTCTCAGCCCAAGTGACCGCGGTCGAGTCAAGCGTGAACATATTGGACCAGGTATTGGCGTCGGCTAAGGCAAAAAGATCAATGAACATAATGTAACCTCACAAACTTTCGATTTCGTCTATGAGTTTATTAGTCTCACCCTAAAAATGACAGAAGGGCCGCTCCGGTATAGACCGAAACAGCCCTAATTTAGGAATGTATGATCCAACCTTACTCTTTAGGGCTCAGCTTCCAACCAAGAAATGCCATTGGAACATACGCAAAAACCACATCGACTACGCGATACCACATCGGTGCAGGGATCATGATATTTGCGGCAATGCCCGCAGCCAAAAACAGCACACCCAAAATGATCGCGATGGTCTTTCGTCCGCTTGCAGCAATAAACATCGCGCTCAATACGCCAACGAGCGGCCCGATAGCATGGGCCAAAAACGGCACAGTAAAATCTATCGGACGTAGAAATTGTATCGTCGAAGCCACACCCTCAAAACTGGTTTGATCAAATCCCGCGGGCGGCGGCAATATCGCGTGACCAAGAGTAATGGTCAGCATATTCGCCACATTGCCGATCATAAACCCCAAAATTACCGCTAGGATATTTCTTACAATAGTCATTTCAGTTCTCCTCAATTTCCTTTGAGACCGTTCGAGCTCCGAAATAGATCGCAACCAATTTTGTCGCAAATGAAATCACAATGAGCGGCAAAAAGCTCAAAAATTTATCCGACGCCGCAGTTACAATTATCGCCACATCGAGAACAAAATATATGGCCCAAGCCGCAATTCCGATCTTTAATGCACGTGTACCTAAAAAACGTCGCAAAACTAAACCCGTCACAAAAAACACAGGTATCCCGCCAATAATGCTCGCATACGGGCCAAAGCGATTTGCCGCCTCTTGGTAAAAACTATCTTCGTGACCCGGCTTTATAACATGCCCGTAGAGCACCATAAACAAAAAGAACAGCGTTACGTTAGCAACCCCGGCAATAATCGCCGTCGGTAACGCAACCCAAAGTCTTGATCTTTTATTCTCTTCGCCCATTTAGCCTCCTATGACGCCGCTGGTAAAAGCTCTTTTCGCCGCAACAGCCCCGCACTAATTAATGTGACGATAAAACCGACCGGCAATATTTCGACCATGCAGATAAGAAAGAACAGGATCGGACTCTTAAAAAGCACCGCCATCATATCGACCTCGGCCTTGGCACTATCGATCTTTTCCTGCGGCGCTCCCTGTTGCTGTAGCTTGCCGACCTTTAGCTCGGTAAATTTTTGCATGAACCGCTCATCAAATCCGGGGTTTGCAAGGCCATACGACACTGCCCCGCCCCAATACAAAAGACCCGCGATCAGCGATATCAGCATACCGACCTGTACGCCTTTCCAAAACCTGAGCCGCCCATCGGCATAATTGTCGCGGTACGATTTTATACCAAAAAACACCATCGACAGCGCGATGATCATGCTCGAATAACCGACAATTTCGAGCCGGTCAAAACCTATCAATCCGCGATCGACGAGGGTCGCCGTCCCCCAGACCAATCCCGAAATAATAAGGCCTCCGAGCAGTCCAAACGTCAATACAACTTTTTTCATAATTTTTCCCTCCTTTGAGAACACGACAAATATACTGCGCTGTCGGGTCCGAGCACATCGGCCAAAAGTATGAATTTGAGTTAAATAATGAAAATCAGCCTAAAGTATTATGGGATCAACTGCAATTCTTTTGCACGGCTTATTGCCTGAGTGCGGCGGTTTGCATCGAGTTTGGCTAATAGATTTGAGACGTGAGTTTTGACGGTACTGGTCGAGACAAACAGATCGTCGGCTATCTCTTGATTAGACAACCCGCGTGAAATGAGTTCGAGCACCTCGTATTCACGCTTGCTGATACCGAGCCGGTCAAGCTCGTTTTGGTTAAGTTCAAACGGCAGCGACCTGTCGATAACTTTTATCTTTGGGCGCGTCAGCCGCAAACCGGCCCAAATACCTAGAGTGGTAAATAGCAAAGCAACGAGACCGATGTAAAATTCGAGAGGTATGTCGCGGACAAAATATTTATACTCGACCAGCTTGAGCATGGCGATCAAAACCGCCATCGCGAGGCCGTAGATGAGTATAGTTCGCCGCATAAGAGGCTAGAAAATAAGAAAGCCGTCAAACCACTTTGGCTCAACGGCTGACCTAAAAAAGATGGCGGAGACGACAGGATTCGAACCTGTGGTAGTTTTTAAGACTACAACGATTTAGCAAACCGCCGCTTTCAGCCGCTCAGCCACGTCTCCGCATTGCCTTAGAAAAGCAAGTTCCAATTCTAC
Source organism: Pyrinomonadaceae bacterium (assembly GCA_044228425.1). Classification (GTDB taxonomy): domain Bacteria; phylum Acidobacteriota; class Blastocatellia; order Pyrinomonadales; family Pyrinomonadaceae; genus OLB17. The sequence continues at coordinate 11,233 of JBGAUY010000001.1, forward strand.
CCGAAGGGCAAACTTTGTCAAGTTAATTGCATCTTAGATAGCAAATACGAGAAGCCTTTTGGCTTGACACGGTTGATTTTTACGAACAAAATACGAAGGTTACTGGTATTGGCTATTTTCGATGGGTTTTACGACGAAAACTAAGCAATATATTGCTCCGGTCTTTTTGCTGCTGATCGCTGTTTCGGCAACAGTTGTAGCTGCGCCCATTTCAAACTCCACAAATATAACGATCGAAAATAAAAGCGGCCTTGGCGCGATTCGTGGCGTTGTCCGCGACGCGGCCGGCAGCCCGATCGCAGACGCGACGGTCGCGATCTTTCGCACCGGCACGTCAAAACTGCTCAAACAGGTCAATTCGTCACGAGACGGCAGCTTTTTGGCGAGGATATTGCCGGGAACATACACCGTGCTCGCGGTTGCACAGGGCTTTAACCCGGTCACGCTTTTGGGCGTCGAAGTGCCCCGTGCGACTGAGGTCAATTACGGTTTCAAGCTAGAAAGGTCCGGCAGCGGCAACACGCTGCCCGAAAAGCGTCTCGACCGCAACAGTTCAAAATGGCGCATACGTGCGTCTCAATCTCAACGCTCGATCTATCAAAACCGCGACGGCAAGGACCCGATCGTTGAAGCCGAAACAACAGCCGATGCGGACGACCCGTCCGAAGAAGCCCCAACTAAAAGACGCGGCCAAACCGTGATCGAGACGTATTTTTCGGGTTCGCGTTCTGGCAACGCGGTCGGCGTAAATTTCGCGACTCTTGTTCCGGTCAGCCGAGATATGGAGATCGTCTTTGCAGGACAGGTCGGCAAGGGCAAAAATATACCGCAGAGATTTGAGACGGCTCTCAAATTCCGCGCGGCAGACGACCACCAAATACGCGTCAACGGATCGATGGCGAGGCTTGGTAATTTTGCAGTTGGGCTGGACGACAAAGTTCTCGGCCAATTGTCATTTCAAGCGTCTGACGAGTGGAAGATACGTGACGGTGTGATCCTCGTCCTCGGTTTTGATTACTCACGATTTACGGGTGCTGGCAACGATTCTTCATTGACGCCGCGGCTCGGGCTGCAATACGACCTCAACTCAAAAACGCGTTTTCAGGCTGCGTACACCGCCCAGACCGAGCAAAAAACGTGGGCAAACGCTCTAGATCTCGAGGGTATGAGTGTAGGCTTTACCGAGCCGGTCTCGGTTGATGATCTCGTCGTCGCGGGGCGCAAGCCGATGATGAACAAGAGCCGCCGGTTTGAGTTTGGCATTGAGCGCATCCTCGATAGCCGATCAAGCATCGAGGCAAACGTTTTCTTTGACACAACGCTCGGACGCGGTGTCGGCCTTAATAGTTTTTCGTTCGACACGCTTGGCGAGGATGGGCTGGGAGATTTTGTCGCAAACCAACAAGGCCGTGCGAGTGGTGTTCGGGTAGTGTATTCTCGCCGGATAAATGGTGTGTTTTCGACCGCAGCAGGATATTCGTTTGGCAACGGGCAAAAGCTGTCCGAGTCGGCCGTTAGCGACCCGGCAAATGCTTTCGAGAGCGACTTTTTCAATTCGTTTTTTGCCCAGCTCGTAGCGGACCTTAAAACAGGAACAAACGTCAAAACCGTTTTCCGTCTGTCGCCCCAGGCTACCGTTTTCGCGATCGATCCGTTTCGCGGGCGACTGGCAATTTACGATCCGGGCTTGAGCGTGCTGGTCACGCAATCGCTACCGACATTGGGGCTGCCGATCAGGGCACAGGCGATAGTCGATGCACGCAATCTGTTCGACTTTCAAGCGGGCGTTTTTGGCGAAGAAGGCGGGCTTAAGTTGAACTCTCAGGGACGGATGTTTCGCGGCGGAATACAAGTAAGATTTTAGGTCTTGCCACTTTAAGAACCCTGGGGTTCACAGAATCTGAGTTTTCTCTGTGAAACGTGAGTTTTTTCAGTGGCTATTATTTTCTCCAAATTCTTGGATTTGTGAGCAAAATACTGAACGAAAAGCTACAATAACTCGATCAAAATGTCGTTGTTGACGCTGGTTTCATTGAAAAATCGAACATTGTTTTCGATCTGTATTTTTCTGAGCAATTGGAACACATTTTGCATTAAAAAAGCCCGGAGACGTATGCCCTAGGTAAATGAAAGGGAAAGTGCTGACAAGTTGGAGCCTAATATGGCTTTTGGCCTCTGTGCTGTTTGTGGCTGGCGGGGCTCTAAATCTGTCTCAACGCACCTTTCAAAAGCTGCCTCCGACCGATGGTGTTCGCTGGGAACAACGTGACGATGGTATCTACGCCGCCAAAGTCACGCCCGGTTTTGCAGGAGCCCGCTCTGGTATTTCGCTCGGCGACAAACTGATCGGCATCGGCTTTGATTCTGATAAAACCGAAGAGATCACCTCACCCGCCGACGTCCAGATGTATCTCGAATCTGCGGGTGTAGGCGGCAGTCTCACCTATTTTTACCAAAAGCCTTCCTACGCATTTACGGACAACTTTTATTTTGCCGACCTTCGCAACATCGATTCGGTTCCGCGCTGGACACCGTCGATCATTTTCCTTTCGATAGTCGGGTTGATCTGGCTCGGTGTTGGTGTTTTTGTCCTGTTCAAACAGGGCAGCAGCTCGCCTTTTGTCCTGCATTTTTCGATGGTCTGTCTGGCGGCGTTCGTCTTTCATGTCTATCGTTCGATCGGTACAGGCGAAGATTTTGACCTCGCGATCGATCTCATCGACAGCATTGCCTTTGCGTTTTTTGTACCGCTATTTCTGCATTTTTGCATCAGGTATCCGGTCCGTAGCGATGTGTTCGACCAGCAGCGTTGGCGGACCTACATTCTCTACGTCCCGGCGGCATTGGTGTCGATTTGGCAGGTGCTATTCGCCCTAATGCCTCAAATGTTTTTGCGTACAGGCGTTGCCGAATCAATGGCCCATCTTGATGACAGGTTCAACCTGACCGGTTTGTCTTTTCGAGTGGCGTTCTACCATTTTGTCGCAGGCGTTTCTGCCGGTGCGTTTTTGCTCGTATGGCGTTTCTTCAAAAATAGTCAGCCCATGGTCCGTCAGCGTCTAAAATGGGCGATGTGGGGCACGATCGCGGCGATCACGCCGGTCGTGCTGATGCAGCTCGTCGAGCGATTCGCGATACAGATACCAAACGACAATTTCAGCACCGCGATCACAACTCTGCCGCTGGCGCTGATACCGCTTAGCTTTGGCCATTCGGTTGTCCGATACCGTTTGATGGACGTCGATGTTGTTGTCCGACGTGCCCTCGTCTATGCGATGACGACTGCCGCTATCGCGATGATGATCGGTGCCGTGGCATTAGGGCTCGTATTTCTAGCGGTTGGCAACAATCTCTCTAATACCGAGATCGCGCTCCGCGGACTGATCGCGATTGTTGCGATGGGAGCGATCGTTCTGCTTAGCGAGCCTTTAAAAAAATATCTGCAAGAGCGTGCTGACAGGTTCTTTTACGGCGAACGTTACGACATGCGTCGGGGTCTATTAGATTTTGGCAAAACGCTATCGGCGACAACGGCTCTCGATCCGCTCCTTGATGGTTTGACCGAGCGTCTGAAACAAGTGCTCGACGTGCAAAAGGTCGCCGTCTTTATCGAGGACGAAAGTTCAAAAGTGCATTACCGCCTCGCCAAATCGGTCGGCCTTAGCGAAAAGTACAAGATACCGGCGGATTTTCGCACGATGATCCGTCAAAAATCTGCGACAAAGGGTATCGTACGCGCCGATGAGCTTGACGCTCAGGATCTGGAAATGATCGGAGCCGACCTAAAGAGCAACGGAAAGGCTCCTGTCAGACAAGAGCTGCATTATTTTGTGCCGTGCGTCGCGGGCGGAAAAATGGTCGCCGTTATCGGCCTCGGCCGTGCGACCGACGGCTCGCTGTTGTCGTCAGAGGACCTCGAAATCCTGCGGACCGTGTCTGGCTACATCGCCGTCGCTATCGAAAACAGCCGCCTCTACACCCAGCAAAAGCAGCATACCGAAGAACTCGCTCTGCTCAAAGAATTTAACGAATCGATCGTCGAATCGGTCAACGTCGGCCTGCTCGCCGTCGATGAGACGGGGCACATTATCCGCTGCAATTCGCCGTTCGAGGAAATGATGGGCTTTGGCCGTGACGAGGCTGTCGGAAAGTTGGTGGACGATGTTTTTGATGAGAGTTTTGCTCTAAATCTTGACAATATCCTCGGCAAATCTCGTTGGCATCTGACCGAGGTGCGAAACGCATATAAGCTGCACACCTTTGACCGCAGCGGACAATCGCTGATCCTAAACGTAGCCGTCGCTCCGCTCAGGTCTGTTTCAAATCAACAGACAGGCGCGATCATCGTTCTCGAAAATGTCACATCGCGCGTCAAGCTTGAGGAAACCGTCCAGCAGAGCGAAAAGCTATCGAGCATCGGTTTGCTTGCCGCTGGTGTCGCTCACGAGGTCAACACGCCGCTGACAGGCGTCTCCAGCTACACGCAGATGCTGCTCGGCATGATCCCTGAGACCGACCCGAAACACGCCCTCCTGCAAAAGATGCAGCGGCAGACCGACCGGGCGTCAAACATCGTCGGCAATCTGTTGAATTTTTCGCGTACCGGTAACGCTGAGGAGTTTGTCGAGGTAGATATCAATAAATTGCTCAACGACACGCTCCAGTTGCTCGAACCGCAGCTTCGCAAATCGAATATCGAGATCGTCAAAAATTACGCCGAAAAAGCCCCGCAGATCATGGGCAGCGGCGGCAAATTACAACAGGTATTTACAAATCTGATCCTCAACGCCCGCGACGCGATGCTCGCCGGCGGCACGATCACGCTAACGACAAAACTTGACCCTGCCACAGGTGCGATCATCGAGGTCGCCGACACCGGCGAGGGTATTCCGGCAGATAATCTGACCAAAGTCTTTGACCCGTTCTTTACTACAAAAGAGGTTGGCAGCGGCACCGGGCTCGGGCTCGCTGTTTCGTATGGTATTATCCAGGAGCACACCGGAACCATCGAGGTTCGCAGCGATTTGGGCGAGGGTACGACATTTACTCTCGTCTTTCCGGTAACAAAAAAGAACGGCCGTAAGCTCGCGGCTATCTAGGCCACCACCTTTTCCCGCACCGTCCTCGCGAGATATATCGCCATCAGTAAAGCCACAAACATTATTGCCGCCGCCGCCCAATACGTGCGAAACACCGTGAACCGGTCAACCTTGTTGAGCGAGTTATTGAGCAAAACACCGCCGATCGTTGGGCCTATCGCCCGGGCTAGGCTCGCTCCGGACTGCATCACGCCCATCGCACGCCCCTGTTCACTTTCAGCCGCGTTTTTCGACGCAATGCTCGTGAGTGAAGGAGTGGCAAAAGCATTCCCCACCGCCAGAAACGCCGAGACCACAAGCAGCCCGGCTAGGCCACCAAATGCCGGAGCGGTGAATGGCATCGCAAATAGACTGATCGTGAGCAGTACGCAGCCTATGATCGCGAGCTTGTATTCGCCGATCTTTTTGGCCGCAATGCCAAAAACTCCGCCCTGCATAATAATGGCGATAAGTCCGACATACGCAAATAGATAGCCGTTCTGTTCAGCATCATAGCCAAATGTAAATTGGGTAAATAGGACGAACGCCGCTGTCATTATCGAAAAAGCCGTGATAAGCAGAAAATAGACGATCGTGATATTGCGAAAATTTGGATTGGCGAGGGACTCGAACGTCTCTGCGATCTTCCCCTTTTTCTTCGAAGGATGAAGCCTGAGCTCCGGTTTCAATGATTCGGGCAGTATAAAATAAAGTGCGATCGCATTTACCAGCGACAATATCCCGGCGCAGTAAAACGGTACATGGATGCCATATTTGCTCAGAATACCCGCGAGTGCCGGGCCCAAAATAAATCCAAGCCCAAACGCCGCACCAAACAATCCCATACCCTTGGCACGATTTTCTTTTGTGGTAACGTCGGCAATATATGCCTGTGCGGTCGAGATGCTGCCGCCGGTTATACCGCCGATGATGCGTCCCAAAAACACGAGCGGCAGCGTCCATGCGATGCCAAGCACGAAATACCCCGCTGCCGAGCCAAGTAGGCTGATAAACAATATCGGCCGCCGTCCGTATCTATCTGAGAGCTGTCCGAGGATCGGCGAAAAGAAAAACTGCATCCACGAATAGACCGAAAATAGCATCCCGATATCAAACGGTGTCGCGTTAAATTGTTCGTTGCCGGCGTAAAAAGGCAGGATCGGTATGACCATCCCAAACCCGATCAGATCTATAAAGATCGTCACAAATACGATCACGAGCGGCGCGGTAAAAAACTTATCGCCTTTCGCGTCAGGGGTTGTATTGGTCGGCTGTTCGGGGCTCATAAAACGTGAAAATATAGTAAGATAGCAAGAAAATAAACTCTACCACCTACTCGGAGATTCCAAAAGTAATGTCAAAAAAAATCACCCTCAAAGCTATAATATTTCTCTTAGTCGTTCTCAGTTTTTCTATGAATCAGGAAACGCCCGCTCAGAAAAAACGCCCTAAAAACCCCGTCGTCGAGGCAAAACCAGTCGCACCCGACATCGCCTACACCGTTTCGATGTCAAAACCATCGACGCACTTGCTCGAGGTCGAAATGGCGGTGAACTGGAGTAAAATGCCCGGGACACTCGAGGTAAAAATGCCGGTCTGGACACCCGGCAGCTACATGATCCGCGAATACGCCCGTCACGTGCAGCAGTTTTCCGCTAAAGATGCCACTGGTGCCGCACTCGCCTGGCGGAAAGTAAATAAGAACACCTGGGCGGTCGACACAAAGGCCGCCGGTGCCGTCGCCATCAGCTACAAGGTCTATGCAAACGAGCTGACCGTCCGTACGAATGAGCTAAATGACGAGCACGCATTTTGGAATAACGCCGCGACGCTGATGTTCGTCAAAGGCCAACTCGCGGCACCAGCAACGATCACGGTCAATCCGTTTGGAAATTGGAAAGTTGCAACGGGGCTGCCCAAATTTGGCGGACGTGCCGATACATTTCGAGCCGAAAATTTTGACGTGCTTTACGACGCTCCGTTTGAGGTCAGCAATTTTAATGAGATCAGCTTTGACGTTCAGGGTAAATCGCATCGTATCGTGTTCAGCGGTGAAGGCAACTATGACATGAAAAAGACGGCGGCTGACATCGCCAAGATCGTCGAGGAAAGCTACAAGATATTTGGCGAGCTGCCGTATGAAGATTACACGTTTATCGTAAATCTACGGGGTGGAGGCGGTCTGGAGCATCTAAATTCGACCGCTCTTCAGGTAAATCGTTTCGGGTTCAAACCCGATTCGCGTTATAAGAATTTCCTTGGTCTGGTCGCACACGAGTATTTTCACGCCTTTAACGTAAAACGCATCCGCCCAGACGCTCTCGGGCCTTTTGATTACGAAAACGAAAATTACACCAAACTGCTCTGGGTTGCTGAGGGAGCCACGGAATATTACTCAAACATCCTGCTCCTGCGCGCCGGATTTATCAACGACAAAGAGTATTTACAGGGCCGCGCGTCCGGCATACAGCAACTGCAGGAAAGGCCGGGCCGTTTTGAGCAGAGCCTCGAAGATTCGAGCTTTGACGCCTGGATCAAATATTACCGCCCCGACGAGAACGCTGTGAATAATCAGATCTCGTATTACGACAAGGGCGAGATAGTAAATATGGTGCTGGATATCTCCATCCGCAGTGCATCCGGCGGCACCAAATCGCTCGACGATGTCATGCGGCACCTCTACACTGAGTTTTACAAAAAGGGCAAAAACTTTACCCCGGCGGATTTTCAAAAAGCATCTGAAACAATGGCCGGTAAGAGTCTCGATGATTTTTTTGCAAAGTACGTTCGCGGCAAAGAAGAGATAGATTTTGACGGCATCGTCAGCGGTATTGGGCTTACGTTCATAGCCGCCGAAAACAACGCAAAACGGGCATATCTCGGAGCCGACCTCGCCGAGGCTAACGGCGTTTTGACCATCCGTACGATCTCCGCCGGTACGCCCGCTTACGAACAGGGCCTCAACACCGGCGACCAGATCGTTGCCATTGATGGATATCGCGCATCACAGACGTTCCTAACCAGCTACGTCGGCGAACGCAAACCCGGGGACACTATCAAACTGACCATCTTCCGATTCGATAAGCTGCGAGAGGTCGCATTCAAACTGGGCAGCAACAACCGGAAAGATTACTCATTCGGCATCATCGCCGAACCGACCGATCTCCAGAAAAAGCTGTATCGCGATTATCTGAACGCCGATCTATAGATAACTATCAACGATTGTTGAGGGCCGGGCTTTTGTCCGGCCTTTTTTTCTTGGTCCACCCTGGTCCATCTTGGTCCACCTGGTCCGGACCGGACCAAAAAGCTGACCTTATTGACAGTAAATTTGCTGCTCGTTATGATTCAGTCATGCGAATCGGCGTCTCTTTCCTGTTGGTCTGTATCACTTTTCTTGGTTTTGGCTGTGGGAATAACATCTTTCAGTCACAGCCTTCGTCTACTACGGCTCTGCGAGACGTACCTGCCGTTCGCCTCAATTTCAGGTACGAGGGTGACGTTCCGGCTCCGACTCTTGACGCGGCAAAAAATGCCGAAGAACGCAACGAAGCGATCCAAGCTGATTTTGATACCAACCGCCCGCTCGAGGTGCTCGACCGCACGATCGCCGCTCCGGATAAAAAACACGTCGCGGCCATATATCACCGAGTCACGGACATCCAGGCCGAATACCGGCTAGATATGTATCTGGCGGACGGTAAACTGTTAAAAAAGCTGACATCCGACGCGATGGCCGTCCATTTTCCGGACACGATAGTCTGGTCGCCTGATTCGAAGTCGCTGGCCTTTGTAGCAATGCTCCGTGCGGGTTTAGGGGTGGTGCCGGGAGTATCGCCGTCCGCATCTCCGGCAACAAATACTAACTCAAACACCACCGCGAATACCGCCGCCCCTGTCAATGCCAACACTAACACCGAGACAAATAGCAACACCGCCGTACCCGACGCTACGCCGGCCGCGGCTCCGACACCGCCCGCACCGACCGGGATTTTGACTTTTCGCACCGAGCAGATCTACATCTGTAACGCCGATGGTAGCGGCGTCAAACCGGTCACCGAAAACGAAGGACTGATCTATTTTTACTACGCGTGGTCGCCCGACAGCACGATGCTTGCGGCGCTTGCGGCAACGTCGCGTGAGTGGAAATATCTCGATATCTCCGCCGCCAGCAAAGGTGAATCTCTGATACCGCAAGGCCGTCCGCGCATCATCGAAAAGAACGGCCGCGAACGCCGTCTCGATGACAACCTGACCGCCGTCCGGCCCGTATGGTCGCCAGACTCGGCCAAGGTCGCCGCTGCTTTCGGCAGCCAGATCAGGCTCTACGACGCAAACGGCACCAACCCGACACAGGCGGCTATCCCTCTGCGAAACCAACTGCTTATCTCGTCGCAAGCCTACGACCGCGAACAGACGCGTCAGACACAGTCCGCAAATACCGATCCGAACGCAAACACGCAACCTGCCAACGCGGAACAGCCGCTTTCGACGCTGCCGGACGAAAAACTGCTGGTGTCTTTTAACCCGATAGTCGAGCTTGCATGGACTGCGGAGGACTTGCTCTATCTAAAAACGGCATATATTCGCCGGATGAAAAATGAGGCCGACAGCGTGATGAGCTTTGCCCGCTGGCATCGGCTGGCGTTGACCACGCAGGCCGCAGGGCCGGCCCGATAAACAAATTTATGAGATATGAGTCTATCGCCGATATTTACTCGGCCAATGAAAAGATCCGCGAAGGCCTCCTCGCGACCGTCGCAAGCATCACTGACGCCGAAGCTGCCGCATTGCCTGACGGTGAAAAATGGACGGCGCGTCAACTGGTCGAGCATATAGCGATCGTCGAGAAAAACATAACGCGGCTCTGTGCAAGATTGACCGGTGCAGCTAAGGCCGACGGAAAGTTGGCTGATGGAAACATAGGCGTTTCAAATGAGACGATGGCAAAATGGGCAGCGTCAGCGGACGCAAAACTTGAGGCGCCTGACCGAGTCCAACCGTCCGGCGATGTTTCCATCGCTGATTCGATTGAGCAACTGACAGCAAATATCGATGCTTTGGCTGCTTTGCAGCACGATCTCGAAACCTACGACATGACGGAGCACAAATTTCCGCATCCGTATTTCGGCGACCTGACGGCGACAGAGTGGTTGGTTTTGATCGGCGGTCACGAAAGACGCCACACCATCCAGTTACAAAAGCTTTTGGAAAAGATCAGGGCATAAAAAAGGCCCGGCTGAAAGGAGGGTGATCCAGCCGGGCTAGCGCTTCAAACAAACTATAATAGCGAACACTTTTTGTATGCCTGAAGACGTATTTATGATGTAGCCGCCCGCCCGGTCGTTGCTATAAATAATGCGTCTTTTTCGCGCCCGTTTTGCTCGTCATTTGCTATCTTTGTCGCCACGGTCTGTGATAACATTCCGTTTTCGAACATATAAGGAAATCTTGATGCGACATGCGTTCGTGCCCGCATCTAATCGATAGATCATGGATAAATTTTTGGTTCGTGGCGGCAATCCGCTGAGAGGAAAGATCGAGATCGGCGGGGCTAAAAACTCAGCTCTGCCTTGCCTCGCGGCCACATTGCTCTCATCCGAGACCGTCATTCTTCACAACGTACCGTATGTAAAGGATCTTATCACGCAGCGTCGTCTGCTTGAAGATCTCGGCGCGACCGTCCTGACACCCGAACTGCGAACGCACAAGGTTACCGCCAACAATATCCAGACATTTGAGGCTCCGTATGAATTGGTAAAAACCATGCGTGCGAGCGTGCTTGCGCTGGGACCGCTGTTGGGACGATTTGGCCAAGCAAAGGTTAGCTTGCCCGGTGGCTGCGCGATCGGCACACGACCGATCGACTTGCATCTCAAGGCGTTCGAGCAACTCGGCGCAGTCGTTTCGCTTGAGTCCGGCGATGTCGTCGCCCGTGCTCCAAAAGGGCGTCTGATCGGCAACACGATCCATTTTGAAAAGGTCACCGTCACCGGCACTGAAAACGTGATGATGGCCGCCGCACTAGCTAAGGGCAAAACCATCATCCAAAACGCGGCTCAGGAACCTGAGATCGACGATCTTGCCGAGCTGATGAATAAGATGGGCGCCCGTATCAAAGGCGCCGGGACCTCCGTCATCGAGATCGAGGGCGTCGAGGCTCTTGGCTCAGCCGAGCACACCATCATCCCCGACCGCATTGAGACGGGTACCTTCATCGTCGCGGCCGCGATCACAGGCGGCGAGATCGAGATCAAGAGCTGCGTCCCCGAACACATCACCGCCGTCATCGCAAAACTACGTGAGGTCGGCGTCGAGATCGAGGAGCTAAATCAGAGCACCCTGCTCGTAAGGGCAAGCGCAGGCGGGCTGCAGGCCAAGGATATGACAACCGAGCCGCACCCAGATTTTCCGACCGATATGCAGGCACAGTATATGGCCCTGATGACACAAGCGGAGGGCGAATCAAAGATCACCGAGACGATCTTTGAAAACCGTTTCATGCACGCATCTGAGTTGATCCGAATGGGAGCCGACATCCATATCTCCGGCAACACCGCTGTCGTCAAAGGCAAGAGCAGGCTAATGGGTGCTCCGATCATCGCCTCAGACCTGCGGGCATCGGCATCGCTCGTGCTCGCCGCCGTAGCGGCCGCGGGCGAGACGACCATCGATCGCGTCTATCACATCGATCGAGGTTACGAGACGATCGTCCGGAAATTTCGCTCGCTTGGTGCAGACATCGAACGCATTACCGAAAGTGTTACCGACGAGCAAGCCAGCGAAGCCGCCAAATAACCCCCGATATGAGCGCCGAAGATTGTATTTTCTGCAAGATCGCCGATGGCCGTATACCTTCGGCCAAGGTTTTTGAAGACGACATTTGCGTGGCGTTTAACGACCTCAGCCCGCAAGCCCCGACGCATATCCTCATCATCCCCCGCGACCATATCGACTCGATGGATAAAACCGGCGACCAACACGAGGGCCAACTTGGGCATCTATTGTTGACGGCGGCAGAGATAGCGCGTGAGCGGGGCTTTGCAGAGAACGGATATCGTATCGTAATAAATACGAACTCCGACGGCGGCCAGACCGTATTTCATTTGCACGTGCATCTGCTCGCCGGGCGGCCGTTTGTGTTTCCGCCGGGTTAAAAATTTCTATAGATAGTTGGTTAGGTTTGTATGAAGCAAGTTTTTACGATTGTTGTGCTCTCGCTGCTCGTCGGACTGAGTTTTGGCTGTTCGAAAAATAACGCAAACGTCGAGGCAAATAGTGTCACCGTTGAGGCGGAATCGCCTTTTGCAAATATTACGGATCCTGCGGCGGCCCTCAGGGAGGGCGACCGCCTCTTTGACGAGAACCAGACCGAGTTGGCTATCCAGGCGTATCAACAGGCGATCAAGCTCAACCCTGATCTCGCCGAGGGGCATTTTAAACTCGGCATCGCCTACGCTTTGCTCGAGATGCAATATGAACAGACCGGCACCGTCGATCCGGGAAATCCCGATGCGCGTTCAAAGCCGCGTTCGCAAAAATCGTTTGAAAAAGCCGCCGAGGCATACAAAAAGTGGATCGCTGCTAATCCTAACGACGATGTTGCCCATTACAACCTCGCACGGACGTATAACAAGCTCAACAAGGACGAAGAGGCCGAAAAAGAATTTCGTCAGGCCGTCAAACTCAAGCCCGATGACAGCGAGTATCAAACTGAGCTCGGCTCGATCCTCATAAAACTAGCACAATATCGCGAAGCGATCGCTCCCCTAAAAAAGGCGATCGAGCTTGATGCCGGTAACGAGCGTGCCGCCAGCCTGCTCGAAGACGCCGAAGCCGGCCGTCAGCGTATCGATTATGTCGGCAAAGATAGCAACGCAAACCGTGCCAGCTCAGGTTCAAACTCAAATTCGGCAAACGCTAATGCAAACCCGGCGTCGAATACCAGCACCAACTCTGCGGTAAAACCGCCACCCGCCAACACCGCCAAGCCGACGAAGCCGGAGGTCAAGGAGACAAAGCCTGAGCCTAAATCCGATAAAAGCGAGAAACGCGGCAAGAAAGGCTAAAAATACCCATTTTCCCGATTTGTGGCTCAAAACTACACATCTTGCAATAGATGTGTGTCAACTTGACATTTTACGACCCTCGTCGCAAATTAGCTTAGAGTAGCTATTTTCTTTAGGGTCAGTATTTTATGAAGTTTGAACTTGATGACCATCCCGCACTTTCCCTCGAACGCAAAGTAAGCATGCACGAGGCCCGCGAGGCCATTATCGACCGCCTCGCCCGCGATCTGCCGACGAGCATCGACCTCGAACGCTTTCTAAACGTCGTCGTTTCCGAGATCGGCCGCATGCTCCACGCCGACCGCTGTGATCTGCTGCAGATGTCCGAAGGCCAAGATCTAGTCATTAGCCACGAATGGCGAAAAGACAAATCCGTGCCAAAAAGTCTTGGCACCACCATTCCATTTGACGCCGCAAAGCTTGGCGAACGCCTCGACATAACAAAACCGATCCGCATCAACGACACGTCAAAGGCCAAAGACGCGACGCTCAAATTTTTTGCCAAGGCTCTGGAAACCCGCTCGTTGTTGATCATCCCGATCATCCAAAACGACCGTGTGCTCGGCCTGCTTGGCCTGCACGACACGCACGAAGCACGCGTTTGGCTTGACGAAGAGGTCGCCTTTCTCGAATCGATCGCCCGCCAAATGGCCATCGGCTATCAATACACGAGCCTGTACGTTAATCAAGAACAGGAGTCGCGCCGCACCAACGCCCTGCTCGAGATCGCAAACACGCTCAACTCGCACTCGGATTTCAAAGATGTCTCTGAACGCGTGGTAGAGCGTGCGATCGGACTCGTCGGTGCGGATTATGGTGCTCTCGGCGTGCTCGACCAGTCAGGAAAACGCATCTCGCTCGAAACGTTTAAATCGGCTGAGGGTATCAAGCTGGGCAAGATGCTTAAAATGTTTGACCAGTACGACAAGGGCGTCGATATCGATTCGTTTACAACACTCGGCAACATACTGAGAGACGGCAAGACGCTGAAGCTGGTCGATTCCGAAATGCCGCTGACGATTCGGCTCTTTTTTAACAAGATGCTTCGCGGCAAGGCGGCGCTTGTTGCACCGGTCCATGTGGGCGGTAAATCGTTTGGCCTGCTCGGTTTTGTTTGGAGCAAAGAAAGTAAGTTTGAGGACCACGACATCGCCCTGATCGAGGGCATCGCCGACCAGATCGGCACCGCACTGGAGCGCGACCAGCTTTCGACCGAGGTGATGCGGCTCAAGAGCCAGCTGCATCAACTACAGAGCGAGATCGTCGGCCAGGCACCCGCGATCCGGCGTGCGATCGAGCTGGGATTGAACGTCGCCGACACCAGCACTACGGTTCTCGTGCTTGGCGAATCCGGAACCGGCAAAGAGCTGATCGCTAACCTTATCCATTACAATTCGGGCCGCGAGGGCAAGCCTTTTGTAAAGATAAACTGCGGTGCGATACCCGAAACTCTGCTCGAATCGGAGCTGTTTGGCCACGAAAAAGGCTCGTTTACCGATGCCCGCAACCAACGCATCGGCCGGTTCGAAGAGGCCAATGGCGGCACGCTTTTCCTGGACGAGATCGGTGAGATGTCTCTGCAGGCCCAGGTAAAACTGCTCCGCGTGCTGCAGGACGGCGAGTTTACCCGCGTCGGCGGTAAACACGTCGTCAAAACGGACGTTCGCGTCATTGCCGCGACAAATTCCGATCTCGCGGTCGCGATCGAGAGCGGAGCGTTTAGAAAGGATCTTTACTATCGCCTGTCGGTCTTTCCGATCTCGCTACCGCCGCTTCGTGAGCGTGTCGAGGATATCAATCTGCTCGTCTTTCACTTTCTCGAAAGCTATAAATCAAAATCGGGCCGCTTTGTCTCGGGCATTTCGAAAGAAGCGATGCGTGCTCTCGTAAATTACGATTGGCCGGGTAATGTCCGTGAGCTCGAAAACGCCATCGAGAGGGCTGTTATCATTGCATCGGGCCGGCAAATCGAGCTTGATGACCTACCCGAAGCGATCAGCCGCACCGCTGATCACGCGTCCGCCCACGCCCGTCACGAACGCGCCGCGGCAGCCGGGCTCGGGAATGCGATCGGCATCCAGATCGAGCTACCGTCGGCGATGGACGAGATCGAAAAGCAAGTCATTGAGGCGACTCTCGATTATACCGAGGGCGACAAATCACACGCTGCTCGTCTATTGAACATCGGTCGAAAAACGCTGTATCGTAAGCTGGAACAATACGAATCTGAACAAGGATAGCGGCTCTTGATATGAACAAATTTCTGACAGCACGCTGGAAAGATCTGATAATGGCTAACTACGAAGTTGACCCGTCGCTACTGGCCGACCGCGTACCTCGCGGCACTGAGATCGACCTGTTTGAAGGCAAATGTTTTGTCAGCCTGGTCGGATTTATGTTTCTCGACACGCGTGTTTTGGGGTTGCCGATACCATTTCACGTCAATTTCGAAGAGGTCAATCTTCGCTACTATGTAAAGCGAGAGACCGGTGACGAGACACGCCGGGCGGTGTGCTTTGTAAAGGAGATCGTGCCGCGTTTTGCCATCGCGGCGGTCGCCCGAACAATGTACGGCGAGCCCTATGAATGCTGGTCGATGGGTCACACCCGCACCGAAACAACCGTCTCCTACGACTGGTCCAAGAGCGGTTGTAACAATCACCTGAGCGTCGAGATAGACGAAAGCGTCGGCATTCCGGCGGAGGGCTCGCACGGCGAATTTATCATTGAGCATTACTGGGGCTACACCGAACGAAGCGCCGGACGGGTCGATGAATACAAGGTCGAGCATCCAAAATGGGAACTGTTCTCGGTCAAAAATGAGGTGATCGATGTCGATTTTGCCGGGACGTACGGTGACGAGTTTGGCTTTCTAACGAATCAAAAACCGTATTCTGTATTGCTTGCAAGAGGCTCGGAAGTTGCGGTCTATAAGGGTGAACGCATTGTCTAAATGCAGAAGCCTGCGCGCAAGCAAGGGCTTACCATCTAACGTTTAAGTTACGCCCTTGCTAACGCGCGGGCTTCTACAAACGAACACTTATGATCATCGGCATCGTCGCCATTGCAAAAAACTACGCCATCGGCAAGGGCGGCAGCCTGCCGTGGCACTACTCCGCCGATCTCAAATTCTTTAAGGAAACGACTACGGGAAACGCCGTCGTTATGGGAGCGAACACTTGGCGGTCGATCGGCAAGCCTCTGCCTCGAAGGCTCAACATAGTCCTCACACGCTCGGGCAACGTCGATACGCCTGAGAGTGTCGTAAAGCTCAATAACAAACAAGCAGTCATCGATCTCGGCAAACTTGCAAAAGGCGACATTTTCGTCATCGGCGGGGCTCAAATCTATCGTGAGCTTGCTGACATCATCGATAAATGGATAGTCACAGAGATACCCATAATGGTCGACGACGCCGATACAATTATGCCCGAAGATTTTCTTGAGGGGTTTGAACTCGATCAAACGATCGATCTTGGCGACGGGCTACGCGTCAAAATACTGCATCGCAAATAAAATTGGTGTAAGATAATCGCAAATTGCAGACAGGAGAATTTGCTTATGATGGGCGGTAGAACTTGGGACGATTGGATCGCGGAATACTCTGAGGCTCACCAGCACCCGATCAATAAATTAACGCATCAATTTGGCATACCGATGATCGCTCTGTCGCTGCTGATGATACCTGTTTCTTTTTTTGTCACAGGTGCGTGGCGTATTGCTCTCGGTTTGTTTGTCCTGGGCTGGATACTGCAATTTATCGGCCACTATTTCGAAGGCAAGCCACCCGAGTTTATGAAAGATTACCGCTTTCTGTTCGTCGGCATGCGCTGGTGGATGAAAAAGACGTTTGGTTAAAGGAATTCCCTGACACCTTTCTACGGTGGAAAAATCCCTCATCTTAGCTCTTGATATCGGCACATCGAGTGTCCGTGCGTCTATTTTTAACGACGCGGCCGAACCCCTTCGCGGGATGTCGGTCAAGATCGAACGCACCCTCGATACGACAGACGACGGCGGTTCAGAGATCGATGCGGACGAAGCTTTTGCCCAAGTCGTTGCCGCAATCGACGCTCTTCTCGAAAAATCAGAAAAACTAAAAGGCGAGATCACACATGTTGCATCGTGCTCATTTTGGCACTCCTTAATGGGTGTCGACGCCAAAGGAAAGCCTACGACCAAGGTGTTCGGTTGGGCTGACACGCGAAGCCGCGAGTATTCAGCCGTACTCAAAAAACGCTTTGACGAAGTAGAAATACACAACCGAACCGGTGCTCATTTTCATTCGAGCTTTTGGCCGGCAAAACTGTTGTGGTTCAAAAACGAGCGGCCCGACATTTTTGCAAAGACGGCAATGTGGCTGTCGTTTAGCGATTATTTGGCATTAAAGCTCTTTGGCACGGCCGCAACGAGCGTTTCGATGGCATCGGCGACAGGTATTTTCGACCAGCGAAAGTGTGTATGGGACAGTGACCTGCTACGTTTTTTGAAGGTACGCAAAGACGCTCTTGCCGCCATCGCACCTGACGAAGCGGCGTTTACCCTAACAAGTAAATTTGCAAAACGCTGGCCGCAGCTCGCCAAGGCAAAATGGTCGCTCGCCATCGGCGACGGCGCCGCCGACCACATCGGGTCATGCGGTTTTGGCAAAAGCCGGGCAAGCCTCATGGTTGGAACATCCGCAGCGATGCGGGTCGCATATCGCGGCGAACCACCGGCTAAGATACCCGACGGGCTGTGGTGCTACCGCGTTGATCGCCAAAGCGTGATAATCGGCGGAGCATTGTCAGACGGCGGCAATCTTTATTCGCTGATAAAAGAGCGGTTTCATCTTCCGGCAAACACGGACAAACTACTGTTATCGCGAGAGGCCCCCGACGACCTTGTCGTTATCCCGTTCTTTTTTGGCGAACGCAGCACCGGCTATGACGAAAATGCTCGCGGAGCGATCATCGGGCTCACCGCCGCGCACGACGGCATCGACGTTTTGCTGGCGGCGATGGAGGGCGTCGCATTTCGGCTCGACGATATTTATCGGCGGCTCAAAAAGGTCGCAAAGATCACTGACATCGTAGCCTCCGGCGGAGCATTGCGCGATTCGCCCGTCTGGACCGACATCATTGCAAGTGTGCTGGGTGAAAAATTGCTGGTAAATGACACGCCGGAGGCATCTTCGCGCGGTGCGGTTTTGCTTGCACTCGAAACTACTGGCAAAATGTAATTTACCGACCCAAAATTTACACGCTTTTAGAACAAACAAAATGACGATTTCAAGATCAGAACTCGACCAACTCTGTATCAACACCATCCGCACGCTCTCGATCGATGCGATCCAAATGGCAAATTCCGGCCACCCCGGCTTGCCGTTGGGCATGGCTCCGGCAGCGTACGTTCTGTGGACAAAATTTCTGCGGCACAACCCGAAAAACCCAAAATGGTTTGGCCGCGACCGGTTTTTGCTGAGCGGCGGGCATGGGTCAATGCTGATCTACAGCTTGCTGCACTTGACCGGGTACGACCTGTCGATGGACGAGATCAAGCGGTTTCGCCAACTGCATTCAAAAACACCGGGACACCCGGAAAACATCCTGACACCCGGTGTCGAGGTAACAACCGGGCCGCTGGGGCAGGGTTTTGCCAACGGTGTCGGTATGGGCATTGCACAGGCTCATCTTGCTGCGAGATTTAATAAACGCGGCTTCCCCGTTGCCGATGGATACATCTATTGCATCTGCTCGGACGGCGACCTGATGGAAGGCGTTTCTTACGAAGCCGCCTCGATGGCCGGGCATCTCAAGCTCGGCAATCTCATTTATCTATACGACGACAACCAGATCACGATCGACGGCTCGACCGATCTCGCGTTTACCGAAGACAGGACAAAGCGTTTTCAAGCCGCCGGTTGGCACGTCTCCGATGTTAAAGACGGCAACGATCTAAAAGCCATCGAGGCCGCGATAAAAGAGGCACAAAAGGTAAACGACAAACCGTCGCTCATCCGCGTCCAGACGATCATCGGTTTTGGAATGCCAAAACAAGGCACAAGCAAAGCTCACTCCGACGCTCCCGGAGAAGAGGCAGTAAAGGAAACCAAACGCAATCTCAACTGGCCCGAAAATAAGAGCTTTTACGTGCCCAAAGAAGCCCTCGCCCATTTTCGTCAGGCGGTAAAAACCGGTGCAAAGCTTGAAAAAGATTGGAACGAGACGGTCAAAAAATACGAGAAAGCGAATCCCGATCTTGGTGCTGCATTCAAGAGCATTCGCAGTGCAGCATTACCCGCCGGCTGGGAAAAAAGCTTGCCTAAATTCGAAGACGTCGAGGCAAAAGCCACTCGTGCGTACAGCGGCGATGTGATCAACGCGATCGCCGACGCTCTGCCGAGTCTGGTCGGTGGGTCGGCTGATCTCAAACCGTCAAACAACACGTATATCAATTCGTCCGCCGACATTCAGGCCGGCCGTTACGAAAACCGCAATATTCATTACGGTATTCGTGAACACGCGATGGGCTCCGCGATGAACGGCATGGCGTTGTACGGCAGCGTGATACCGTTTGGCGGGACGTTTCAGACGTTTTCAGATTATATGCGTCCGGCAATAAGGCTTGCGGCTCTGTCCAATATTCAGACGATCTTTGTCTTTACACACGACTCGATCGGGCTTGGCGAAGACGGCCCGACGCACCAGTCGGTCGAGCACATCGCCGCCATGCGAGCGATACCAAATCTCGCCGTCATCCGCCCATGCGACGCCCATGAGACCCGCGAAGCCTGGGTCGCCGCGATCAAACGCCAACATGCGCCGACCGCATTTGCCCTATCGCGGCAAAAGGTCGCACTCATCGACCGCAAAAAAAACGCCTCCGCAGCGGGCCTGCACAAAGGCGCGTACATCCTCGCTGAGGCCGAAACCAAAGCCGGAAAAGCAACTACGCCAAAACTGATCCTCATCGCGACCGGCTCCGAAGTTGGCCTCGCTATGGAAGCCCGCGAAAAGCTAAACGCCGACGGTACGCCGACCCGCGTCGTGTCGATGCCCTGCTGGGAATTTTTCGACGCTCAAAACGCGAAATACAAAGAAGATGTCCTGCCCGCCAAGGTCACCGCCCGCCTCGCCATCGAAGCCGGCGTTTCACAGGGCTGGCACAAACACACCGGCGACAAAGGCGATGTGCTCTGCGTCGATAAATTTGGTACGTCAGCTCCTGCAGAAGATGTGTTCCGAGATTATGGATTTACGGTTGCGAATGTCATCAAAAAAGCCGCAAATCTCGTCAAATAGATGGATGTCTCGTCGCTAAAAACGCCGTCGCTGCTGCTGGATATTGATCGGGTGCGAAAAAATGCGGGGCGAATAAGCGACATTGCAAACCGCAACGACGCACGTCTGCGGCCGCATATCAAAACTCATAAATGCATAGAGGTTGCAAAGATCCAGACCGCCCGGCATAACGGTGCGGTGACGGTGTCGACACTGGCTGAGGCCCGGGCGTTTTCTGAAAATGGGTTTAACGACATTACATACGCGGTGCCTATCGAGCCCGGCAAGTTTGACGAGGCGATCGAGTTTGTCCGTAACGGCGTTATCTTACATCTGCTGACGGACAACGCAAACGCGGCAAAACAGCTCGACGAGTCCGCGGGAATAGCAGGCGTAAAATTTGAAGTTTTTATAAAGATAGATTGCGGAACCCATCGCGTCGGCGTTGAGCCACATACGGCTGAGGCCGTTGATATCCCGCGTCAGATCTCGGACGCAAAGCACCTAAATTTTGCGGGTATTCTCACTCACGCCGGACATTCGTACGATGTAAAAACTGTCGAAGAAATAAAGGCCGTCGCCTGTCACGAACGCGACGTTATGGTCGAGCTTGCGGCAAGGCTTCGCAGTATGAGTATCGAGGTTCCGACCGTCAGCATCGGTTCGACGCCGACGATAAATCACATCGACCATCTCGACGGTATCGACGAGGTGCGGCCCGGAAATTACATCTTTTTTGACAACTATCAGGCGACGCTCGGCAGCTGCGGGTTTGATGATTGTGCGTTGACAGTCTTAGCTGCGGTCGTCCATCGTGACGCCTCACGGCGAAAGCTGGTCATAGACGCGGGCGGCATCGCAATGTCAAAAGATCGCGGGCCGACGCATCTCGACGAGACGTGCGGCTATGGCCGCGTACTCGATCTCGACGGCGTTGATACCGGCATGCGGCTCGGTTCGCTGTCACAGGAACACGGCGTTATCCACACCGATGACGACAGCATATTTGACCGTTACAAAGTCGGCGACCGCGTTCGCATCCTCGCAAACCACTCGTGCATGACCGCCGCACAGCACACACATTACAATATTTTGGAGAATGGCAGCATCGTTGACAGGTGGAAAATTCATACCGGATGGTAAGCTCTGCTGCGGAAAAAGACTATGTCAATAAACGGCCTGATAAAGCGTCAATTTTCAAATTGTTTTGATACGAACGGCTGGTTTGTCGCCACTAAGAACGCGCTTGAGGGCGTCGATGTCGAAATGGCTTGCTGGAAGCCGAATGATGCCGATATCAACTGCATTTGGGAAACGCTGTCACACCTGACGTATTACAACAACGCCTATCTGCAGCGGTTCAAGGGCATCGCTTACGAATATGACATCGCGACGAACGACGAATCGTTTAGCACCGGCGAATACACCGAAGCCGAATGGCAGGCTGAGATCGCTCGATACAATGAGGTAATGGCCGCGTTTCGCGACCTGATCGACGCTGCGGATGAGTCAAAATTTTCGGAACCGGTTTCGGCTGAGAACCAAACAAAATGGGCGACGTTAATACTCAACATCGCCGCTCATAATGCCCATCACGGTGGCCAGATCGTACTGCTTCGCAAATTGCACGGCACTTGGGACCGTGCAAAAGGCGTCAGCTAAATCGGCCAATTATTTTGTGCAAGTCGAGTGTTCCCAGCTAACAAGTTTGTGATTCGAATACTGATCACGCGTGACGATCGCCTGTATCGTTTGCGTCTCGCCCTCTTCGCCAACCTTCATACAAATGCGGTAGGTCATCGAGAACATTCCCTTTTCTTCACGCTTTAGGATCTCAACGAGCTTATGTTCAACCCCCGTGTCTTTTGAGTGCTTCATAACGGCCCAATCGGCCGCCAGATCAACTCCGGCAGTAAACTCTTTTTCGATCAGCTTGAATTCATCGCCGCCCGATTCGCCACATTTCATCTCGGTCCAGCTTACCAGCTTATGGTTTGAATACTGGTCCACAGTAACTAATGTTTGAGCGGTCGTAGCTTTACCGTTAACGGTTGTTTTGAGACAGAGCCTGAAGTTGCGGGCTCCGAGCGCCGGCTCCTGGTCTTCGGCTTTGATGATGGTGGCAGGAGTAATGACCACTTTCGTCTTTTTAGCTTGGGCTTCGACGGCAAAATCAGCAGCCAAACCGGCGCCGCCGTCACCGTTACTGACTATTTCGTATTTCATCCGAGGCATAAACTCACCAGTCGCGCTGACGCCGCCGGACATTGGAGCCGATTTACCGCACGTCGATTTTGACCAGCCCATGAGCTTAAGGTTCGAGTATTGGTCCATTGTGACGATCGCCTGGACGTATGTCTGTTTGCCGGTAACGTTAGTGTCAAGACACAACATAAAATCGCGTGCACCAAGCTTTGGCTCTTTGTCAGAAGCCTTTACGACCTTGTTCAACGTGATCGGGGTCTTGGCCCTCGACGCCTGTTCTTTTACTGCGAAATCCGCCGCGAGCGCAACGCCCGCGTTGTCAATCTCTGTCGGCCGATAGCCGCCCGGCTGAGCCGATATTGCCAAAGCAAAAGCTGCTGTTAAAGCTGAGAGGAGAAATGCTGTTCGAAAATTTGTTTTCATATATACCTCGCGATTATTGATCTTCATCGCCGCAATCAGATATCACCCAGCTCGACAGCTTGCGGTTTCCTTTTAAGTCAACATAAACGACCGCCTGAACAAAGTGGGTTGCGTCGGCCTCACCGATCTCACCCTGCGATGTAACTTTTAGACAAAGCCGATAATTAGAACCCGCTACGACCTGACGCTCGGCTTTTATCACGTCGACCAACGAGATCTCTTTCTCGGTTTTTTCGGCCTGAGCATTGACGGCAAATTCGGCAGCGGCCTGGACCGCCGCATCCGACGCCGAAACCTCTTTGTACCCGCCGACCTTTTGGGCACTAGCGGACACAACCGCCAATGTCATAAAAACACCGATCGACAACGCGATCGAAAATAGACGCTTGTTCATAATATTTATCTCCAGAAATTACCGATATGCTAGATTCTTAATGTTTCAATCATTTATGTCAACCGCCTTGTGATGAGCGCTTTTCTGATTTAGATGCCGGTAAAAAAGTGGCAAAAACGCGGGCTGTTAGGAGTGCGTCTTTGGCCGGTTAAGAGGCACACTCCCAACAGGTCGTGTTTCCGTCTTGATTACTGATATATTATTAAAATAATGAGTGTGTACGAGGGATTGACCGATTCTCAACAATTTGCCTGCCGCGTGATCGCCGACCACGCGCGTTCGACCGCATTTGCCATCGCCGACGGCATTTTGCCCGGTAACGAAGGCCGTAACTATGTCCTGCGCAAGATAATGCGCCGTGCGATCTATCATGGCCGCGAACACCTCGGCCTGACAGATCCTTTCTTTTACAAAGTCTGCGATTTTGTCGTCGAAAAGATGCACGGAGCGTATCCCGAACTCGAAACGCAACGTGATTTTATCGGCAAAATGGTCCGGGTCGAAGAAGAGCGGTTTGGAAATACAGTGACCGTCGGCCTAGGTAAGCTCAATGAACTCGGCATTTCCGCCAGCACGCCAAAGGACGACGATCTTTTTCTTTCGATCGGCAAACTTTACGACACATTTGGCACGCCGCGTGACCTGATCCGATTGTATCTTGAAGAAAAAGGGCTCGAATTTGAAGAGGACGATTTCAATAAAAGGTTTGACGTCGCTCTGCAAGAGCTACAGTCGCTAGGCGAGGTCGGTAAGACCGAACGTAAGTCGCAGCCCTCCCCGATATATGCCGAGATACTTGAAAGGGTCGGGGCAAATAAATTTCATGGCTACGACACGACACACCTTACCGACGCAAAGGTCATTGCAATTCTTGACGGCGATAAGCAGATCGATTCGCTTGATGCAGGTGTGCAAGGCAGCGTCGTTCTCGACCAGACGCCGTTTTACGCTGAGGCAGGTGGACAGGTAGGCGATGTCGGCAAGCTGATCGGCACCGATGCGTCGGCAACTGTTGCCGACACATATTCGCCTGTCAGCGGGCTTATTATTCACAAAGTCACCGTCGATAAAGGCTCGATAAAAGTCGGCGACATCGTCACCGCAACGGTCGATGCCGAAAAACGTGATGCCACGCGGCGTAATCACACGGCGACGCATCTTGTCCATGCCGCTTTGCGTGAGGTTTTGGGGACGCATGTAAAACAGGGCGGTTCGGTTGTCGCTCCAAATGTTTTGCGGTTCGATTTTACGCATTATCAACCGATGACCGCCGCCGAGATCGCCGAGGTCGAGGATCTGGTCAATCGCGAGATCCTCAAAAACGAACCTGTTAATACCAACGTCATGCCTATCGAACAGGCGATGGCCGGCGGTGCGATGGCTCTGTTTGGTGAGAAATACGGTGCAGACGTCCGCGTGTTGAGCGTCGGCGACGGCATGTTTTCCAAAGAGCTCTGCGGCGGGACACACGTCCGTGCGACCGGCGACATTGGTTCGTTTAAGATCATCTCGGACGAAGCAATTGCCTCCGGCGTTCGCCGCATCCGTGCGATCACGGGCTTTGACGCTTTTGAGCGTTTTCGCGATGACGAAAAACTGATCGACGCTTCGCTCGGGGCTCTGAATACGCAACGCGACAATCTGCCAAACGCGATCGCCAGATTGCAGGAAGACCTCAAGAAAACCCGCAAGGAAATGGACGAGCTAAAGCTCAAGATAGCAACCGGTGCTATCGGTGAGGCCGCGTCCGGCGGTGACGAAACCAAAGAGATCAATGGCGTCAAAGTCCTCGGCAAGGTCGTCGAGGGTCTCGACGCTAATGGCACTCGTCAGCTTTCGGACACATTGCTAGCCAGACTCAAGTCCGGAGTCGTCATCATTGGCCGTGCAGACGACGGCAAGGTCGGCATCATCGTCCGCGTTTCGGACGATTTGACCGGCAAGGTAAAAGCAGGCGACATCATCCGCGAGATAGCCCCGATCGTCGGAGGCCGTGGCGGAGGCAAAGCAGACATGGCCGAAGGCGGCGGCAGCGAACCCGATAAATTATCCGAGGCGATAGATTCTGCCTACGGCGTGATCGAAAGAATGCTTGACTGAGACCGGCGCCGGTGGTACTATTTCCGCGCCTAATATTTTCAGGTCGGGAGGTTCCTTCTCCCGATCGCATCCCCCGTTTGCAAGGTAAACGATGGGTCCACGTTCCAAAAGTGCCCATGCGGCCTCTAAGCGATGGCCCGAGGCGAGGATCAGGAGCCTTATGAAACCTATTATTTTGTCAGTATTCGCACTTTTCCTTTTGTCGCCCGCAGCATTCGCTCAGCCGACCGTCTACTTGAAAGTGATCGTGCTTGATCAAGCATCAAAAATCAGTAGTCGGGAGATCCCGGTCCCGGGTGCGGGTATAACTTTGACTGCGGAGAACGGTAAGACATACTCAGCCAGGACCGACGGGGGTGGGGGTTATAGTACGTACACTCTCCCGGAAGGCTGGTACAAGATCTCAATTACCGCGAACGGCTATGAACCGTACTCAACCCCGGATTTCGATAATATAGGCCCAAACGAGATCGTGTACCTCGCAAAGGTCGGAGAACGGCGGCGCGACGAATCGGAGGAAGCGATACAATGGCGCGACCGAGCGGTCGCCCCCCGGGGGACCTGGGCTATCAGTCCGCCGTTGTCCTCCAAGGTGCTCTCACCCGACGAAGAGCAGGAGGCGATCGACCGTCTCCTAGGCGTCATGGCCGGTGCACTCGAGCGGGGTCGCCAAAAAAAGGCTATCGAATGGCTGGAATACGATATAAGCTATGACGATAAATTGCTGGTCGATAGGCTCCTCAAGGCAAGGATCGCGCAGAGAACGATCCGCATCTGGATCGAGGAGACCGAAAAAGAAAAACTTGGCAAGCCGACACCGGGATTTTCGCTCAAAGATCTCGATCCGGAGGTGGACCGGTTCGCAATCTACGCCCGCTGGTATGACGATCTGAAATGGGTTGTAGAGTCTAGTCAGGACCCGGAGATGACCCCGGAGATCCGAACCCGCCTCAGAGCTGAGTTTCAGAAGAACGTGAAAAAGCCCGAGAAATTAAAGCAAGACTTTAGCGAACCGGGCTACAGTAACCTGCTCGCGGATAGATACCTGATGGGCGATGTGTGGGGCGACAAGACGGTCGAGCGCATGGGCTACGCCCGTCCCTGCTCCGTCAAGATGTGTAATGTCCGTTATATGGTTTTTCCAACGTACTTCATCGACGGTAAGATGGAAAAGGTCCCAGGGTTGTTTCAAGAGACTTATTTTGATACGGCGGCGGAGTCCGACCTCCCCTCATGGGTAGATACGGGCGAGCTCTTTGGCTTGGGGTGGCGTCAATTAGCGGTGAAGCTACCGGAATGGAAAGACGCCTATTTTCCTGAGATGTACCGTACGGCTCCGTTTTGCCCAAGCCGGATTGTGGGCCGCTTTGGTTACCCGAATGGCTGCCCCGCGGCTCAAGCACAGAATGTACCAAAGGATGCTCCGCCGGAATTTACATGCGAAAGGAAAGAGGGTAAGGGCAACTGCCAGCAGCTACCCGGAGCGCCGTTCTTGTGGCTGGCAAAGACGTGCGCCCCCGGATACTCCTATTTCACGTGGCAGGTCCCGCCCAAGAAGGGGACGTTTCGCGTTCCGGTGTGTGCAAAGGCGCAGAATCTGACGAGTTTCCCCGGGCTTAGCGATCTTAGGCCGTTTCCGCCTGAGCGCCTGTGAATGCTTGTTTGCGGTATCATGTAGCCAGATGAGCGCCGTCCTACCTATAACACAAGACCAGCTAGTCTCCGTAAATCCGGCAACGAGTGACGAGGTCGGACGTGTGCTCCAAACCTCCGCAGATGATGTAAAAGCTGCCGTCGAGCGAGGACGCTCCGCGTTTCGATCCTGGAAGACGACATCGTTCAAAGAACGTGCGGCTTATATTATGCGTGCCCGCGAGGTGATCCTGTCCGAGATGGACGAGATCGCCCACCTCATCTCGTCCGAGTCGGGTAAGCCGTTTGGCGAGGCGATCGCGATGGAGCTTGCTCCGGTGCTCGATCTGATGCAGTATTTCGCCCGCAACACCGAAAAACTCTTAAAGCCCCACAAGATAGGCATCGGCATTTACGGGCTGATGGGTCGCGCATCAAAGATCATTTATCATCCGCTCGGCGTGGTCGGCATCATCCCGGCGTGGAATTATCCTTTCTCGATACCTCTTGGTGAGGCTGTAATGGCACTAATGGCGGGCAACACTGTCGTCATCAAACCATCCGAACTGACGCCAATGATCGGCCTAAAGATCGGCGAGATCTTTGAAAAAGCTGGCTTGCCGGAAAATTGTGTTCAGATCGTCAGTGGTGGCGGTGATACCGGAGCCGCTCTCGTCGATGCTCCGCCTGACAAAGTAATGTTCACGGGCAGCGTGGCAACCGGCAAAAAGATATTGGCGGCTTCCGCAAAACATATGACCTCCGTCGTTCTCGAACTTGGCGGTAAAGATCCGATGATCGTATTTGCCGACGCCAACCTCGAACTCGCCGCCGGAGCCGCCGTTTGGGGTGCATTTTGTAACGCCGGGCAGTCATGCTCGTCGGTCGAGCGGCTTTATGTTCAGGAATCGGTGGCGGAGGAATTGACGCGAAAGATCGTCGAGAAAACTCTCGCATTACAACAAGATACTGGGGACAAGCCAACGACGTCGATCGGTGCAATGTCGTCCGAACGCCAAATACAGATCGTCGAGGACCACGTCGAAGATTTCAGGGCCGCGGGAGCTAAGATCGAGACCGGAGGCCGTCGCAATCCGGTGCTAGAGGGTCTTTTCTACGAACCGACCGTCATCACCGGTGCCCACAACGACATGCGTGCGATGCAAGAGGAAACGTTTGGCCCGACGCTACCTCTCGCGACATTTACTACCGAAGAAGAGGCAATTCGCTTAGCCAACGACAGCGAGTTTGGCTTGACTGCAAGTGTTTGGACGCGGGACCGTGCAAAAGGCGAGCGTGTCGCCCGCCAGATCGAGGCGGGATCCGTTTGCATTAATGAGGTGCTCTATACGCACGGCATCGGCCAGACGCCTTGGGGTGGATTTAAGAATTCCGGCCGTGGCCGCACGCACGGCCGCGAAGGGTTAATGGAACTCGTCCAGCCGCAACACATCCATACAAACAAACTCGCCCTCATGCCCGACGCATGGTGGATGCCGTATTCGGCAAAAGCCGTCGAAACGTTTCGCAAAATGACGACCACATTTGCTACTGGTTCGGTTTTGAAAACAACATTGCTGCTCCCGCAGCTTGCAAAGAGAGTACGGGAATTGTTGAAACGGAGTTAAATTTTAGGTTTTTTCGATCGGTGCGGCCTGAGGTACAGCCGGCTCTTTGGCTGTGGCGGTTTTGATCCAAAGCAGGTGGATCGTCACGGCGATCGCAACCGCAGCCAAGAATAGCGTAGGCCAAAACGAGGCTGCGACAAACCAAATGCTAAAGCCGATCGACGCCCAGAGGATCGCGATCGTAGTGACTTTTTGCCTGACCGAGATCCCTTGGCCGGATTTGTAGTTCTTGATGTATCTGCCGAGCCAGCGGTTACTTAAAAGCCAATTGTGAAACCTATCGGAGCTTCGCGAATAGCAATAAGCAGCCATCAGCAAAAAGACCGTCGTCGGCATCAGCGGCAAAAACATGCCGAGAACGCCAAGTCCGACACAGACTGTGCCACAGAAGATTAAAAATGCTTTTCTGATATCCATTTCCTAACAGATTGGCAGTATATCAAGTTTTTGTGCGAGAGAATAGCCTCAAATATCACGCCTGAATCCCTTGAGCGACGTAATGGAGGTGATCTAGCGAGTAAACTAATTGGAAAAAGTCGCTCGAAACCGTAGATAGTCATCAGCACTCTCTTGCGGCAGCTCGACCATGGGCACGTGGCCAATTCCTCGCATGATAATGACCTTTGAGTTTGGCAATAGGCCGTTTAGGATCTCCGTGGTCGCGACATTGATCAACCGGTCTTGATCGCCCCAGACGATCAGCGAAGGGGTCGCGAGTCCCTTTATCCGTTCTTCGATCGAGTCGCCGGTTATCTGGCCGAATATTCGCTTTTCCAAATCATAATTTTTTATTCGTTCCTGGGCCATCACATTGATTATCGGCTTAGGAATAAATGGGCGCTTGGTCATCACCATCGTTAAAAGTGCAGCAAAGTCCTCTTCGTTCCGCACTATAAGTGGATTTTGGCCCGTTTCCTCGATGAGTTGTCTTAGCTCACTTTTGGGGGCCGTCCAGATGCCCCCCGGATCGAGCAGCCACAAACTCTTAACTTCATCAGGATAGAGTGCTGCGTAGGACATCGCGATATGTCCGCCCATCGAATTGCCGCCGAGATGTACGCTTGAGAGACCGAGCCCGTTAGCGAGAGCATGCAGCCGCTCAGCCTGGGCGATCGGAGAATAATCTGCGTCCTGTAGGTGTGACGACTCGCCAAATCCAATATGGTCCGGCACGATCACGCGATAACGGCTTGTGAGATACCGGGATACCCGCGCAAAACTGTCCTTATTTGCGCCAAAGCCGTGAAGCAGCATTAACGGCTCGCCCTGACCTCCCTCGAGATAAACGTAATGCGTCCCGTCCGGTAAATCGATCTCTTTTCGAACAAGCCCCGATCGTTTTCGCTCGATCGCAAGAAACGTATGCGTCGCCGTTTCGGGGGCTAGATACACAAATCCTATCCCGCCTATCAAAATGAGCAAAAATGCAGCAGCGATTAATGCGATGACACGAACGACGAGTTTCCCTTTCATGTGTAAATTCTACAAGCTAAATTCCGCGACTACAGGTGTGTGGTCCGACGGTTTTTCGCCGCCGCGCGGTTCTTTGTCGATCCAGCATCCGGTGCATTTTTTGGCAAGGGCGGGCGAGACCCAAATGTGGTCGATGCGCAGGCCCTGGTTTCGCTGCCACGAGCCTTCTCGATAGTTCCACCATGAAAACTCTTGCAGATCGCCGTTCATCTGGCGAAATACATCGACAAAGCCCCATTGTTTGACGTGATGGATGGCGGCGCGTTCGGGTTTTGAAAAATGCAGCTTTCCCTGCCACGCAGGGACGCTCCATACATCAAGCTCGTCAGGTGCGACGTTGAAATCGCCACATAACAGCACATCCTTATCGAGATCACAGTCGTCGTCGAACATCTTTCGTAGACGCTGTAGCCAGTCGAGCTTAAATGTAAATTTGTCGGTCCATAGCTCGGTACCGTTCGGGATGTAGGTGTTGACGATGCGGACGCCTTTGATCGTCGCGGCGATGAGGCGTTTGGGCTGTTCGTCATCGTCGTCGCGAAAGCCTTTCTGCACGTCTTCGATCTCATGTTTAGATATGATCGCGACGCCGTTGTACGATTTTTGGCCATAAAATGCCACGTGAAACCCCGCCTGATTGATCGGCCCATAAGGAAAATCGCTGTCAACGACCTTTGTTTCCTGTACGCATAAAACATCCGTACCGGTTCGAGTCTGCCACTCAAGCATCGATTCGAGCCGCAGACGTATCGAATTTACATTCCAGGTTGCTACTTTCATAAAAAGATTTCACCACAGAGACACAGAGGACACAAAGGCAGAACCGCTTGCGTAAGCAAGTGGCAAGAATGCAGCAAATCGAGTACGTATGATCGGACTTTGAGCCAACCGCTAACGCGGGCGGTTCTGCCCCGAATTTCTTTCCCAAAAGACGCCATCGGTAAATCCTTGTATCGAATAATCTCCGTCGGCGATTTCCAGCCGCTTTTGGGCGAGCAGGCAATATTGTTCGTCGGATTCGATAGCAACAAAGTCGCGGTTGAGTTTTCTTGCAGCCACGGCGGTTGTTCCACTTCCCGCAAACGGATCGAGGATCATGTCACCGTCGTTCGTGCTTGCGAGTATGATCTTTGCAAGGAGTTTCTCAGGCTTTTGTGTCGGATGGTCTGTGTTTTCAGGCATTGACCAAAACGGGACGCTGATGTCAGTCCAGATATTTGACGGGTGCGTATCGCGAAAATTGCCAACATTAGTCTCAGCCCAGTCTTTTGGTTCGCCGTTCTCACGATACGGTGCGATCACGCGTCGGCGTTGTTTTACGGCTTCGAGCTTAAATGTAAATTCGTCGGAAACGGTGAAAAACCAAATATCTTCGGCAGAGTTTTTCCAGTTTGCCTTGGCACCTCGGCCCTTTTCGCGTTCCCATGTGATGCGGTTGCGGAGCGTAAAATATCGTGACCCGGCCCGCTGTATCGCCGCACTCGATCGCCAATCGCCGCATATATATACACTCGCCGTCGGCTTGAGCAGCGGCAAACACAAGGTTAGCCACGAACCGAGCCACTCTTCATATTCATCCGACGACCGCTCACTAAATTTTTCCGCACCAAAAGACTTTGTCAGATTGTACGGAGGGTCTGCAAATAGCAGATCAAAGCTAGCCTTTGGCAGCCGCTTCAAAACATTGAAAGCATCGGCGCAAATCACCTTATTTCGCACAGCTGACAGATCCGCGTACCCATCATCTGCGACCAATTTTGAACGCAAGGTCTCGACCTCATTTTCACCGACCTCAAGCGTGCGGTTTCGCGGTGCGCGTGTTTTTGTTTTTTTCGGTGCGGCGGTCATGGGCTTAGTTGATAAAAACTTTAGCACAGCGGCAAAACTTTAAAAACTAACAGTCGACCGAAAGCGCTTGCGGCGCGTCCTTGACCCTTAAAAAGGGCGCGTGATACTCTTATATCTTTTGAGAATCAGGCAGATTTTGCGCTGTTTCCGACCGTAAACACGGACGACCAAGATTATGCATTTGCTGGCCTTTGCCGAATCAATTCAGCTTTTCCCGGACGGGACGATATTTATCCATATCGGCATTATTTTGCTGATGATATGGGTGCTCAACCGTACGTTTTACAAACCGATCAACCGCATCATAGAAGCTCGCGAAAAGAACAAAGGCGGGCATTCGTCTGAAGCTGAAAAGATCCTGAGCGACGTCGGCCAAAAAGAATCGCGTTACACGAACGAATTGCTCGACGCGCGTACCAAGGGCTACGAGTTGATCGAAAAAGAACAGAAAAAAGCCATCGCCGCACGCGAGCAAATGCTGGCTGATGCGAAAACAGAGACCGCCCGTATGTTTGATACCGGTAAGGTTGAGCTTGAAAAAGCGGCCGCTGAGGCTCGTGCCACAATCGATAGCGATGCCGAAAAGATCGCCGACCAGATAGCCGCGAATATCCTGAAGGGCTAAGTTTTTTATGTTAGCGTTTATATCCAATTTTGCCTTTCTTTTGTCCGGCGGCCCTGCCGGAAAGGAGAGCGCTTTTACGCACTTTTACAACGAATATCTTAATATTCCGGGCTTTGAGGCGTGGAAATTTATCAATCTAGCGATCTTTATCGCGATAATGATCTATCTCGTTAAGAAACCTCTGGGTGATGCTTTCACGGCAAAACGCGACGAGATCCGTGCCGAGCTGATCAAGGCCGAGGCCGAAAAGCAGGACGCACTTGCCAAGCTGACCTCTATCGAAGCCCGCCTGTCGCAGCTCGAAACCGAAAAAACCGACATTCTGGCAAAAGCCAAGGACGAGGCCGCTTTTGAAAAGAAACGCCTCGCCGACCAGACCAAGATCGAGGTCGAACGGCTCCGTCAGCAGACCGAGGGCGAGCTTGCCAGGATCTCGAAACAGACCCATGCCGAACTTCGCCGCCTGTCCGCCAATACCACGATCGACCTAGCCGAGAAAAAGCTGCGTGCTCAGATCGATGGTACCGTCGACGCACAGCTCGTGAAGGGCAGCATTAGCGAGATCGGAGGGCTAAACTAATATGAGCAGAGAGACGATCGCCCGTCGATATTCAGCCGCGCTTGCCGACGTTGTCCTCGAAACCGGCCAGACCGACGCCGTCAAAGGCGAGCTTGCCGGTTGGACCGAGCTGTTCCGCACTAGCGAAGATCTGCAAACAGTTTTCAGCAATCCAGCCATTGCTCACATGGGCAAGGAACGGGTGCTTGAGGATCTGATCGCACGAACGAAGCCTTCGCAGGCGACGGCAAATTTCTTGCGCGTACTGCTGCAAAACGGCCGTCTGACCGAGATCGGTGAGATCAATGACCGTTTTGACGCGGTGTTGCAAGAGCGTAGCGGTGTCGTCACCGCTGAGATCGTTTCCGCCCGCGAGCTGCCCGAAAACGAACGCAGCGAGTTTCAATCAAACCTTGAAAAGCTGACCGGAAAAAAGGTCAACATAAGTTTCGCAATTAATAAAGATATTATCGGCGGTGTCGTCACCCGCATCGGTTCGACCGTGTACGACGGCTCTGTCAAAACTAAGTTAGAGAATTTAAGAGAACAATTAGTTAACGGATAGTGATATGGAATCAATCAAAGCTAACGAAATAAACGAGATAATTCGTGCTCAGATCAATAATTTTGACGCCAGCATGACGGTCGACGAGGTCGGCACGGTCATCAAGGTCGGCGACGGTATCGCCGAGATCTATGGCCTGGAAAAGGTCATGGCCGGTGAGCTGCTCGAATTCCCTTACGGTGTTCGCGGCCTCGCACTCAACCTTGAAGAAGACAAGGTCGGATGCGTGCTCTTTGGCGATTTTCAAAAGATCAAAGAGGGCGACGAAGCCAAGCGCACCAAACGCATCATGAGCGTGCCGGTGGGCGACGCGATGATCGGACGTGTGGTCGATGCTCTCGGCAACCCGATCGACGGTAAAGGCGAGATTATTACCGAGACGTATAATCCGGTCGAAAAGATCGCACCCGGAATTATCGACCGTCAGCCGGTGAAAGAACCGCTTCAGACAGGTTTGAAAGCGATCGATTCGATGGTGCCGATCGGCCGCGGACAGCGTGAGCTGATCATTGGCGACCGTCAGACGGGTAAAACCGCCGTCGCGATCGACACGATCATCAACCAGAAAGGCAAGGACGTGATTTGCGTTTACGTCGCCATCGGGCAGAAGGCTTCGACGGTTGCACAGGTTCGCCAGAAGCTGGAAGAGTACGGTGCGATGGATTACACCATCATCGTAAACGCTTCGGCGTCCGATCCGGCAGCTATGCAATTTTTGGCTCCGTATTCGGGCTGCGCGATGGGCGAATATTTCCGCGACAACGGCCGCCACGCTCTGACGATCTACGATGATCTTTCGAAGCAGGCTGCGGCGTACCGCGAAATCTCGCTGCTGCTCCGTCGTCCTCCGGGCCGCGAAGCATACCCCGGCGACGTTTTCTATCTACACTCACGCCTACTCGAACGGGCGGCTAAGATGTCAGACAAAAAGGGCGGCGGTTCGCTTACAAGCTTGCCGATCATCGAAACACAGGCCGGTGATATCTCGGCGTACATTCCGACCAACGTGATCTCGATCACGGACGGACAGATCTTCCTCGAGTCAGACCTCTTTAACTCGGGCGTGCGTCCCGCTATCAACGTGGGTAACTCCGTTTCGCGTGTGGGCGGTTCGGCACAGATCAAAGCGATGAAGCAGGTCGCCGGTACGCTGCGTATCGATCTCGCACAGTTTCGCGAACTCGCGGCATTTGCACAGTTTGGCTCGGACCTCGATAAATCGACGCAGCAGCAGCTTGAACGCGGCAAGCGTCTGACTGAGATCCTCAAACAGCCGCAATACGTCCCGATGGACGTCATCGAACAGGTGCTGATCATCTGGACAGTAAGCAACGGCATGGCCGACGATGTCGAGATCACGGACCTCAAGCGGTTCGAAGAAGAACTGACCAAATTTGCCGAAGAAGCACATCCGGCAGTTTTGAACACGCTCCGCGACAAAAAATCGATCGACGACGACCTCAAGGCTCTGATGAAAGAGGCTGTCGAAGATTTCAAAGCTACACGTTGGGAGTCCGCTGCTTCAGCAGCGGCGTAAACAGTGAACGGTAACGGGTGACGGGTTTTTTTGCTCGTCACTCGTCACTTGTCACTTGTCACTAAAAAAATGGCAAGTTTGCTAGACATGCGCCGACGCATTAAGTCGGTCAAAAACACACAACAGATCACCAAGGCGATGAAGATGGTCGCTGCGGCAAAGCTCAAACGCGCACAGGATCGCGTGACGGCTTCGCGTCCGTTTGCGGGCAAGATGAGCGAGGTCCTCGGTGACCTGAGCGGCAAGCTTGCGGGCGAGATATCGCATCCGCTGCTCGATGAGCGTGGCGACGATAAATATTTGATCGTGCTGGTCAGTGCCGATAAGGGGCTCGCCGGCGCGTTTAACGCCAACGTTATCAAGGCCACACAGGCCTTTCTGAAAGAGAACGAGGGCAAACAGTCCACGATGATCCCCGTCGGACGTAAGGGCCGCGACTTTTTCAAACGCCGTGCGGTCGAGTTTACCGAGGAATACATCGGTCTGACCGGCTCCGGCCAGGTCGTCCACGCCGACGCTGTCGAGATCGCAAACAAAGTGATCGCAACATTTACGGAAGACACGTCGATCGACAAGGTCTTTATCGTCTATACCGAATTTAAGACCGTTCTCTCGCAAAGCCCCGTGATCGAACAGGTCCTGCCGATCCAGCGTACCGCTGCCGACACGGACAGCGAACCGACGGGCGTCGAGTCAGACTACATTTATGAGCAGCCCGCCGCCGAGATCTTTGGCCGCTTGCTGCCAAAACAGATCGAGACGCAAATTTACAAGGGAATGCTTGAATCCGTCGCGTCCGAGCAGGGTTCGCGTATGACGGCGATGGATTCGGCGTCAAAAAATGCGGGTGAGCTGATCGACACGCTCACGCTCAATATGAACCGCATCCGTCAGGCCGCGATCACCAAAGAGATCATCGAGGTCGTCTCCGGAGCGGCGGCGGCGTAGGTCAGATACCATACCATTAAAGAGCAAGCACAGCAGTTGAAATCAACATTGATTTCATATATGCTTTGCTTGCTTTTCAATTTCAAAAAAATCAAATTCTCGGAGGAACTCTATGCTTGGAATATTAGGTTGGTTGGTGGCGGTGATTGGTATGATATGGCTCGTCGTTACAGCTATTCAGACAGGCAAAGATACTGCCGATAAAGCAATTTGGGGCCTGGTCAATTTTTTCTGTCAGCCCCTCGGCGGCATCATCTTCTATTTCGTTAAAAAACAGGGTTTGGTCCCCCTTCTTATGGTGATCGCGGGCTGGATCCTCCTTATAGTCGGTGGCGGAATGAGTTTCTCATTTGGCAATATGACGCCGTAGCAAGTGGCTAATGGTTTAGACATCGACCGGCGCGTAGTGCTTTTACACTACGCGCCGGTCGTTTTTTGGATAGCCTTCATATTTTATCTATCGAGCGACATGGGCTCGATGCCGCAGACGTCCCGTTTTATCAGGCCTCTGCTTGAGTTTCTGTTTCCCGCTGCGTCTGAGCAAACTCTCCTCATTTATCACAGCTACATCCGCAAAGCCGCCCACTTTACCGAATACGCCATTCTCGCGTTTCTGGCCGTCCGGGCTCTCGCTGTATCGGTTCGTCTGCACAAATGGCGGTATATCTTACCGTTACTACTGGTCTCGATGGTTGCTGCGATCGACGAGTTTCACCAGAGCTTTGAGATCTCACGGACCGGCTCGATTATTGACGTCATCCTGGACATTTCGGGCGGTGTCGTGATGATCGCGACACTTTTCTTGCTAAAACTGCCTCGCATCAAACATCGCTAATACTTCCAATTCGCGCAACTTTGTGTCATATTTTATCGTTAAGAGTAACTGATAAGGAGATCTATAAATGAGCATTATTGACAAGATAAAAGACGCCGCGATGAACCAGTTTATTGAGGTCATCGAGTGGCTCGACGACAGCCAGGATACGCTGGTCTATCGCTTTCCGGTTGCCGGACAAGAGATCAAAAATGGAGCGCAGCTGATCGTTCGCGAATCACAGGCCGCCGTTTTTGTTTTTGAGGGCCAGATCGGCGACGTCTTTACACCTGGTAAATATGAGATCGACGGCGGCAACACGCCGATCCTGTCGAAACTCGGTGCGTGGAAATTTGGCTTTAATTCACCATTCAAATCAGAGGTCTATTTCGTTAATACCAAACAGTTTACGGACATGAAGTGGGGCACGTCTAACCCGATCATGCTCCGCGATGCCGATTTTGGCATGGTTCAGCTTCGTGCTTTTGGTGCGTATAGCCTGCGGGTGGCATCGCCCGGTGATTTTATCAAAGAGATTGCCGGCACAAACGCTCAATTTAGCACCGAGGATATCGAGGGCCAGCTTAAGCGTGCTATCGTTACCGAATTTTCCGATTCGCTCGGCGAACTCAAAATACCGGCCATCGAACTCGCCTCGCAGTACAAAGAGCTCGGCGAAAAGATCCGCGGCCAGATCAACGAAGATTTTAAAGGCTACGGGCTCGAGGTCACCAAATTTTACGTCGAGAACGTCAGCGTTCCCGAAGAGGTTCAGGACGCGATCAATCGTCGTGCGGCAATGGGTGCTCTCGGAAATGTCGATAATTACATGAAGTTCCAAGCCGCCGATGCTCTGCGTGACGCAGCGCAAAACGAGGGCGGCGGTGCTGGGCTCGGTGCGGGCCTCGGAGCCGGTTTTGCCGTCGGCAACCAGATGGCGGGTGCTTTTGGTGCCGGGCCGCAGGCGAGCACATCAGGCGGAGCCGCCGGTGCATCGTCAGCGACCGTCGCTTGTCCGACCTGCGGTAAAGCTAATGCAGCGGGAGTAAAATTTTGTGCCGAATGCGGCGGCAAGATGGAGATCGCTCAGGTCCCGTGTGTAAAATGTGGAGCCAACCTTCGCGAAGGAGCAAAATTCTGCTCCGAGTGCGGCTCGACACAGGAAAAAGCAAAATGTGCCGGCTGCCAGCACGAACTCGCTCCGGGTGCAAAATTCTGCCCCGAATGCGGA
This sequence comes from Pyrinomonadaceae bacterium, assembly GCA_044228425.1. Lineage (GTDB taxonomy): Bacteria > Acidobacteriota > Blastocatellia > Pyrinomonadales > Pyrinomonadaceae > OLB17. Next base: position 49,624 of record JBGAUY010000001.1, read on the forward strand.
ACGAAAACGGAAGCCGTTTAAGTAAAAAGGTAAAAGCAAAAAGGCAAAACAGGAGTAATCTCCTGTTTTGCCTTTTGCCTTTTTACTTTTTACTTTAGAATCGGACTATGCCAATTAATCCCGAATTACTCCAAATTCTCCGCTGCCCGCAATGCAGATCTGAGGTTGAGATCGACGACCAGCAGACCCGTCTCAAATGCGTAAACCCTGAGTGTTCTCTGGTTTATCCGATCCGCGACGATATCCCTGTCATGCTTGTAACCGAAGCAACTACCGAGAAATAGATCTTACGCATGAAAGGTTCGCGGCGACAGGCAACGCTTTTTTTACAACGTCCGTCTTGGGTCAATAAGATCCGGCTCGAACTTAATCCCGCACAGGCAAAACTGATCGACGCCCATGTAACGCTTTGCCGCGAGGATGAGGTTTCCGATTGGGAAGAGTTAGGGCGTCGTCTGCAAGCTCTGCGTCCACAGACGGTAACGCTCAAGTTTGGCTCCCCGCATCGAGATGGCGATCTCGTTTACATTCCATGTGTTGGCCCGACGGGTGCATTTGACGATCTTCGGGCCATGATCTTGGGCACCAGGTTGGCAAGTCCTCGAAAGCATGTTCCCCACATTACGCTCATCCATCCACGCAACGGATCCTGTTCGGACGCCGATTTTGCATCAATCATTTCAGTTTTCGAGCCGTTTTCCTATACATTTGATGAGGTTGCCTTCATCCAACAGGAAAATGGCGGTATTTGGGAAACTGTTCAGACTTTTCGACTTGGTGATGGAGCGAACGCCAAAACAACCGATGGTTAATGCTGATAAGATCGACTGGTCTCTTGTAAAACGAGTGCTCGTCGTAAAGCTTCGCTCTATCGGTGATACGGTCCTCGCAACGCCATCGCTCATTGCCCTCAAACGCTTTTTGCCGGATGCTCAGATAGATATCCTGCTCGAAGACTGGGTTGCACCTGTTCTCGATGGTTTTGACGCCGTTGAAAATGTGCTGACTGTCGGTAAAAGCACCAGCGACCGTATAAAAACTGCTCTTGATCTCCGCCGACGAAAGTATGACGTAGCATTTAACCTCCACGGCGGTACGACGGCAACGATGCTAGTCAGAGTAAGCGGAGCGCGTCACCGCATCGGAGTTGCCAGCTATCAATACCCCTTTCTTTACAATCATTTACTTCCATCAGCCGCAGAATTTTGGGGGCAGGAAACGACCCACTCCGCCGAACAGCAACTGGCAATGATCGGCTTTGTCGGCGTTCCAGTAGAAGATCGACCAAAAACCCGCCTCGCCGTCACCGAAAAAGGCAGTACCGCTCGCGTAAGCGAGTGGCACGAGTGTGGCAACTACGCCGTTTTACATCCCGGAACCGCTTTCGCCACAAAACAATGGCCGGTCGAAAATTTTGCTCGCACCGCTGAATTTCTTAACCAAAAAGGGCTTCAAATTGTCGCCATCGCATCAAAATCCGAAAAAAGCGTACTTGATGCGCTAACCCGCGAATCAAACATTCCCATCACAACATTCGACGACCTCACCCTGCCTGAGATCACCGCTTTGGCGTCAAAAGCAAAGGTTTTTGTTGGCAACGACTCTGGCATTGCCCATATCGCCGCAGCGGTCGGCACACCGTCAGTGGTGGTCTTTGGCTCGTCAAACCGCAATCACTGGCGTCCATGGACCGATGCCCTTAATGAGATCGTTTTCGAACCGCTTCCATGCCAACCTTGCCCCGGCTACACCTGCGAGGTTTTCGGCGAGCCAAAATGCATCCTCTCAGTGACCCCAAGCGCCGTGTTTACGGCGCTTGAGCGCGTACTTTCGTAGGCGCAAATGTTGACACTTACCCTTTGAAACACTAGTATTTATAGTTTCGACTATTGTAGCCGAACTGTCTCTATATGTTTGAATCGTTATCCGACAAACTGAAATTAACACTGCGAAATCTTCGCGGGCAGGGCAAGCTTACGCCCGAGCACGTGGACGTGGCGTTACGCGAGATACGGATGGCTCTGTTAGAGGCGGATGTTAACTACAAGGTCGCCAAAGATTTCGTCGAATCGGTTCGCGTTAAGGCTGAGGGCGAAGAGGTCTGGAACGGACTAAAACCGCACGAACAGGTCGTTAAGATCGTATATGACGAGCTGGCCGAGCTAATGGGCGGCACGTCTTCGCGGCTTGTTTTTACCAAGCAAACGCCAAACGTCGTGATGATCGTAGGTCTCCAGGGTTCGGGTAAAACAACCTCGACGGGTAAGATCTCGCGTTGGCTCGCCGATAATCAGGAGCGTAAACCTTTGCTCGTGTCGGTCGACGTTTATCGTCCCGCCGCGCGCGAACAGCTCAAGGTTGTTGCAAACGCTGTTAATGTCGCGGTTTACGAGGGTAAAGATTCTAACGACCCGTTGACGCTGGTCAAGGGTGCGGTCAAACACGCCAACGAATTTGGCTTTGACACACTGATGATCGACACCGCCGGGCGTCTGCACATAGACGACGACCTGATGGTCGAGCTCGAGCAGATCAAGGCGGAGACAAAGCCGATCGAGGTGTTGTTTGTCGCCGATGCGATGACCGGACAAGATGCGGTCAACTCGGCACAGGTTTTTCACGAGCGTGTCGGTATCACCGGCGTTGTCCTGACCAAGATGGACGGTGACGCACGCGGCGGTGCGGCCCTCTCGATCAAGCAGGTCATTGGCCAGCCGGTCAAGTTTGTCGGCGTCGGCGAAAAATACGACGCGATCGAGCCTTTTTACCCGGATCGTATCGCCCAGCGGATACTCGGCATGGGCGATGTTCTGACCCTTATTGAAGAGGTTCAGGGCAAGATCAACGAAGAAGAGGCCCAAGAGCAGCTGCGGAAAATGACGACGAATCAGTTTTCGCTCGAAGATTTTCGCAACCAGCTCGGACAGTTCAAAAAGCTTGGCTCGATGTCTAAGCTGATGAAAATGTTGCCCGAACAAATGACAGGCGGTATGCAGATCACCGACGAGCAATCGGCCGTCGTCGATCACCAGATGAAAAGGACCGAGGCGATCATCGATTCGATGACGCGGCAGGAACGCAATAATCACAAAGTTTTGGATGCGAGCCGGAAGACACGCATCGCGGGCGGTTCGGGTTCGACCATCGCCGAGGTCAACCAACTGTTGCGTCAGTACGAGCAGATGAAAAAAATGATGGCCCAGATGAATCGCGGCGGCCTGTTTGGCGGCATGGCGAAAAAAATGGCGGGCGGTTTGGCCGGCGGACTGGGTGGTATGCTCGGCGGCGGCAATCCGATGGGAATGCTTGGCGGAAGTTCCGCCGGAGATCAATTTGACGACGAGTCTAACGGCTCGACACGTAGCAATTTAAGAAAGAAAAAGAGGCACAAAAAACGACGTTGATGTTCTGATAAGCAGAGCCTCAACCTCTCGATACGAAAATTATGTTAGCAATTAGTTTAATGAGAATGGGTGCGAAAAAGAATCCCTTTTATCGCGTCGTAGTTAAGGAAAAACGCTCTAAGCGTGACGGCAAATACCTTGAAAACGTCGGAACATACGATCCGATGCAGGATCCGGCGGATGTAAAGCTCAACCATGATCGCATCCAGTACTGGATCGGCGTCGGCGCACAACCGACAGAGACGGTAGCAAGCCTGATCAAAAACAATCCGGTTCAGACGGAAGAAGAGCGTGCAGCAATGCTGCAGGCCCGTGCCGAGAAAAAGGCCGCCGCCGAAGCCGAAAGAGCCGCCGCTAAGAAAGCAGAGAACGAAAAACTCGCTGCCGAAAGAGCAGAGGCTGAAAAAGCTGCTGCCGAGGCCGCTGCAGCTGAAGCTGCTGAGGCTGCCGCTACTGCTGCTGCCGAAGCAGAAGTCGTTGAAGCACCGGCTGAGACCGAAGCTGTTGAAGCTGAGGCTGCTCCGGCAGTTGAAGCTGAGACAACCGAAGCCGTCGAGGCTGAGGCTGCTCCTGCTGTTGAAGCTGAAACGGCCGAGACCGTCGAAGCTGAAGCCGCACCTGTTGAAGCAGAAGCTGCTCCAGCAGAAGCCGAAGCAACCGAAACTGCCGAGGCAGAACCGGCCGCGGAGTCAACCGACGAAGCTGCTGAAGCGGAAAAGGCCTAGGTCATTCGCTCAAACAAGATGAGAGAAGCTGTAGAAAAGATCGTCAGATCGCTGGTTGGTGAACCCGACGCAGTCGAGGTGACTGAATTTGAGGATGGCAAAACCGTCCGCATTGAGGTTCGCGTCGCCGACAGTGATATGGGCCGCGTCATCGGCCGCGAGGGTCGCACGGTCAAAGCGATCCGCAGCATTCTGTTCGCCGCCGGGCAAAAGCACGGCAAGCGTTTTCATCTTGATCTGGTCGAAGACTAGTGAGTGATCTCGTCGCAGTTGCAAGGATAGCAAAGCCGCGCGGGCTAAAAGGCGAAGTCGTCGCCGATATCCTGACAGATTTTCCCGAGCGGTTCGACGCCCTTAAGACGGTCATCGCCGTGATGCCGGACAAGAGCCGGCGTGAGTTAACGCTTGAAAACCATTGGTTCCAATCGGGGCGGATGGTACTGAAATTCGCCGGAATCAACTCGATCGAGGATGGGGAAACGCTTCGAAACGCTGAGATCTGTGTCCCCGAATCCGATGCGGTCGAATTGGAAGAGGGCGAATATTTCGACTGGCAATTGGCAGGCTGCCGCGTAGTAACTGTCTCGGGCGAAGGGATCGGCAAAGTCCGCGAACTGATGCGGACGGGTGCGACAGAGATACTGGTCGTCGAGGGTGAAAAGGAGTATTTGATACCTTTTGCCGAAGCGATATGCACCGAGGTCGACATTGAGAACGGCGTTATTCTTATTGATCCGCCCGAAGGGTTGCTGGAGTTTTAGGTGAAAATTGATGTCTTAACAATTTTCCCGGAGTATTTTGACTCGATCTTTGAATTTGGAATTATCCGCCGGGCGAAGCTCGCCGAGATCGTTGAGATCAACGTTCACGACATACGCGAATATGCGACGGATAAGCACAAGATGGTTGATGACCGGCCATTTGGCGGCGGCGACGGGATGGTCCTAAAGGTCGAACCGTTATTTGCCGCAATTGAAAATTTGACAGGCACAAGCGACCGAGACGCTTATCCGTCGGGGACACGAGTTGTCTTGCTAACACCGCAGGGTAAGCCGCTCAAACAGGCAGACGCTCAGATGTTTGCTGACGATGCAAAGCATATCGTGATGATATGCGGCCGTTACGAGGGTGTTGATGAGCGGGTCACTGAGACTCTCGTCACCGACGAGGTCTCGATCGGCGACTATGTGCTTTCGGGCGGCGAACCCGCAGCGGCGGTATTTGTCGATACGCTCGTCAGGCTTTTGCCCGGTGCTCTTGGCAGCGATACGTCGGCGGAAAATGATTCGTTTTCCGACGGATTGCTCGATTGCCCGCACTACACGCGGCCTGCGGAATTTAGAGGGATGAAAGTCCCCGAGGTTTTATTGAACGGCAATCATGCCGAAATCGAAAAATGGCGTCATGAAAAAGCGCTTGAAAAAACAAGATCGGTCCGTAAGGACCTATTAATAGGAGAAAATGGTGATATGTGAGTCCCGCACAAACGGGATTGACCTCTGGCCGACATCAAAATGAACAGACTAGATAGTGTTGAAAACACACAAGTTAAAGATAATATTCCAGCATTTCAACCGGGCGACACGCTTCGCGTGCACGTCCGCATTAAAGAAGGCAACAAAGAACGTCTTCAGGCTTTCGAAGGCATCTGCATCGCCCGCAAGCATGGCGGCGTCCGCGAAACGATAACTGTCCGTAAGGTCAGCTTTAGCGTCGGCGTCGAACGTATCTTTCCGCTGCACGCAACGGTCATCGACCATATCGACGTTATTCGTCGTGGTAAGGTCCGTCGTGCAAAGCTTTACTATCTACGCGATCTGCGTGGTAAAGCAGCTCGTATCAAGGAACGCGATACACGAGCCAAAAAACAGACTAGTTAAAACACAGGAGTCATTAAGTGCAAAACGCGGAGAGACCGGATCCATTCGAAAAGGATGAGACCGGCTCCCGCGTTTCGCTGTTCCCGAATATGCATATTTCGGGTATCGGGATCGAGTTTGAGCGACAGGCTCGCGACGCTGGGTATCATCTTATCGCCGGAGTCGATGAGGTCGGCCGCGGATGCCTGGCAGGGCCGGTGGTCGCCGTGGCATGTATCCTCGACGTCGACCGCAAACTCCCCAAGGGGTTGAACGACTCAAAAAAGCTCACGGCAAAGGCTCGCGAAGAAATTGCCAAGGAGCTTAAAGATTCCGCTATCGCCTATGCTATCGGCCAGGTCGAGGCCGACGAGATCGACCGCATCAATATCCTGGAAGCGACAAAAAAAGCGATGCTCCTAGCCATCGCGTCGTTATCGGCACCGGCTGATTTCCTACTTATTGACGCACTCCATCTAAAACAGTCAAACCTGCCGCAAAAGGCGATAATCAAGGGCGATACTATCTCAGCATCGATCGCGGCCGCGTCGATACTCGCGAAAACATTCCGTGACGATCTGATGGTCGAATATGCCACAAAATATCCTGAATACGGATTCGCAGGCCACAAAGGCTACGGTTCGGCATCGCATTTCGAAGCATTACGTGAGCACGGCCCGTGCATTTTGCATAGGAAAAGTTTTCGAGGTGTAATACAATAGCGCACATTCGGCACACATTGGGCTTAAGACTAACTCTCAGCTTTATAGGAGACCATTATGAACTACAAACTTCTAATTCGTATCGTTGGCATTTCCATTTTCCTAGTATCGGCTTCGATCTTTGCCGAAGCACAGGCGACCCGCACATGGATTTCCGGTGTCGGCGACGATGTTAATCCGTGCAGCCGGACAGCGCCTTGTAAGACCTTTGCGGGGGCCATTTCAAAAACTGCAACAAACGGCGAGATCAACTGCCTCGATCCGGGCGGATTTGGTGCGGTCACGATAACAAAATCGATAACGCTCGATTGTAAGGATACGCAGGGCGGGGTTTTGGCATCGTTCGTTACCGGTATTATTATCAACATCACCAATCCAGCGGATACTCGTAAGGCTGTAAACATTAGAGGCCTCAATATTGACGGAGTTTCAAATGGGCTCAACGGCATCCGCATAATCGAGGCAAATAGGGTGGTGGTCGAAGATACTATCATCGATGGTTTTACGCAAAATGGCGTTTCGATAGAAAATGTGGTCAACCTCGGGACGCAGGTTGTGGTGTCGCGATCCTCGATCCGCAATGTGGTCGGCACAGCCATCAGCGCTACGTCGTCCGGAACGTCTCAGGTAATGGTCAGTGGTAATCTTATTACCGGAAATGGAATTGGTGTCTCTGTGAGCGGTGAATCGACCGTCCGGATCTCCGGCAATGTGATAACGAATAACCAGACCGGGTTGTTACGTACACTTAGGGGTGCCCAGATCATTTCTTTTCTGAATAACGTAATAGACGGTAATGTTACAAACGGAACGCCTTCATCAACTGTTGCATTACAGTGATCTGGTGTATTTTTTGATTTTAGGCTATTGAAAGTAACTAAAACAGAAACCACTCGGTCGGCTCTTTGTGATGTGAGATCGAGATCTTTGTTTCAGCTTTGAATAAAGGAGACCGCATTTTCAATGCGGTCTCTGCCGTTAAGCGGGCAAGGTGCGGTTCGTTTGCTCGCTGCGAAAGATGTGCAAGCACAATGTGCCGTGCGGTGCCGTCAAATTCATTTTGTAGCCAATCACTAAGGTCTTCGTTTGAGAGGTGACCCGTGCCGGACATTATCCTCTGCTTTAATTCCCAAGTGTAAACAGAACACGCTCGTAGCATATCCCGGCTATGGTTTGACTCGACGACGATCGCATCACAGCCCTTGAGGCTTTCCTTAATAAGGTCGCTGATGTGGCCAAAATCCATTAGCGTCGCGACCTTTACGCCGTCTTTTTTTGCGACAAAGCCAAAATTATCCGCCGCATCATGCGGAACGCTGAAAGGCTCAAAATCGATATCACCGATGCGAAATTCGCGGTTCGATTCGATCTCTTGCGTTTTGTCTTTCAGGGCATTGCGGCGTTTAGATGATTCGCTGTCGCCGTTTTGGCCGCCGGCTTTGGTGTCGTAATAGGCGTCCTCTGTCGGCCGCGAAATATAGACGGGACAATTAACCGTCCCTAGCAGGACGCGAAGACCTCCGGCGTGGTCGCCGTGTTCGTGGGTTATCAGCACACCATCGAGTTGGTCGTGGGCCACCCCCATCTCGCCTAGCCGCCGCAGTATCTCGCGGGCGCTCATTCCGGCGTCAACGAGCACGTTCGTCGTCTCACTCGAAATAAGTACCGCGTTTCCGGTCGAACCGCTGCCGAGAACTGTAAATTTCATTCTTTTCCCTGAAACTTTGGCCGCAAAGCCCTAGCGATCACGCGTGAGGAGAGCCAAGTCGGTGAAAAAGTACCGAGCAGAGCCCCGACATAGTTTGCAAACCCCGACACTTTTTTCGTCCGGCCATTTCGCACAGCCCGTAAACCTGTCTCAACCACCTCTTCGGCAGTTTGTTGGCCCTTCACTTTCAATGGATCCCGGATCTCCGACGCCGCAAAGAAGTTGGTCGTCGTCGCTCCCGGACAAAGCGCCGTTATCGTGATGCCGTACGGACGATTTTCTTCGGCAACAGCTTCGGAAAATGACGACACAAAAGCCTTTGTCGCTGCATAGGTAGCCATGAACGGGATCGGTTGAAATGACGCGCCCGAAGAAATATTGATTATAGTCCCGCGTTTTCGCGAGCGCATCGCAGGTAAATATCGGTGCGTTAGAGCGACGAGCGATGAAATGTTCAGCTCGATCATATTTAGCTCTTTGTCGATATCGAGATCGACAAAATCACCCATCGAGCCAAAGCCGGCGTTGTTTATCAGCCAATCGACCTCAAATCCGTGTCGCGTAGTTTCCTCAAACAGCTTTCCGACTGCCTCATCATCCGTCAGATCTAGCACGACATAGTGGGCCATTATCTGATGCTTTAACATCAGCTCGTCACACATCTCATGGAGCTTTTTTCCGTTGCGAGCGACCAGCACAAGGTCGTGCTTATCCGCAGCAAGACGGCGTGCAAACGCCTCACCTATACCGCTCGATGCACCCGTGATGAGGGTTACTTTCATAACTCTTCGTCAGCTTGGATAAATGAATAATAGACCGCAAACACGCTCGATATGATTATAGTTGATGTGCCGATAAAACGAATAATTCCGGCCACCGTCTTGGTCGAACCCAACAGGCCAAAATGCGTAAGCATATAATTCCAATCGTGAAAGCTCCCCTCGGCACCGGTAGAACCGCTTGTCAACACGAGCTGCATCACAACGGCGTCAGAAGCATAGACCCATACATTTAGTATGCTTTGCCCGACCCACAGCAAAATTATCGCCGCCGAGTAAAAGCTCCGCTGCCACACGAAATAACCGACGAAAACCGCGGGAAAGATCACCTGAAAGAGCGAGCCACCGGCGATGCCCATAAATTCGCCGAGTATGCGAAACAGCAGGTGCCCAAATTCGTGTATCGGCAGATCGACATTGTCGAGAAAACTGCCCTGCATTGGATCATAGGCTATCCAGAGGAAATAGATACTGAGCAGTATTGCAAATATAAGCTTTGGCAAATTAGGAGTCATCAGGCGTTGAGAAATTCGTCGCGGCTGATCGCGTAATATACACAGTCCATCCCATAGTGTTTCTCGGTCTTTTCATATTTCATCCCGCATTTTTCCATGACGCGCCACGAACCAACATTTTCCGGGTCGGCAACCGCAACGATCCGTTCGAGTCCTGCGGTCTCAAAACCGTATTTGAGCCATGCCATTGCACATTCGTAGCCAAATCCCTGACGCCAGTATTTTTCGGCGAGGTTATATCCGACCTCGATCTCGCCGGTGTCCTCAAGCGGCTGTATGCCGCTGGTTCCGATCATCTCGCCCGTTGACTTTAGGGTCATCGTACAAAAACCAAAACCGTATTTCTCGTGACATTCAAGGTAAAAGGGCAACCGTTTTGTTAGCGCCTCGGCATTTTGCATCGCGCGACCGCCGAGATACCGGTTGACCGCGTCGGGGGCGCGCATCTCTATCAGCCACGGCAGGTCATCGGGAGTTATTTTGCTGATAATGAGCCTCTCAGTTTCAAGCATCTTGAGTTATGGGGAAAGCCTTGATATTTGCCATTTGTGATCATTGAGCGTGTAGCAAATACGGTCGTGAAGACGGCTTTCTCTTCCCTGCCAGAATTCAAATCGATCGGGAATAACGCGGAAACCACCCCAATGCGGCGGTCTCGGGACATTGCCGCTCGCATATTTTACAAGCAATTTGGCTACCCTAGTCATGATCACCGTCCTCGAGTCGATCTTTTCACTTTGGTTCGAAGCCCAGGCACCAACCCGGCTTGTGAACGGACGCGACTGAAAATATTCGTCCGATTCCTCCGCAGTAACTCTTATCACGCTGCCTGAAATATTGACTTGCCTTTGTAGATCGGCCCAAAAGAAATGCAGAGAAGCGTGCGGATTCTCCGCTAGTTCTCGTCCCTTCCTACTGGCATAATTTGTAAAAAAGACAAAACCTTCCTTGTCAAACCCTTTCAGTAACACCACACGTGCGGACGGCTTCCCGTCAGCGCTTGCGGTTGAAAGCATCATTGCTGTCGGTTCAACTATCTCAGCCTTAAGGACATCATCCATCCAATGAGCAAATTGCTCGAATGGATCAGATGCGACGGACGATCTGCTCAACTTGCTCCGAGAATATTCTTGCCTAAGTCCTGCTAGATTTGTATTTATCATTGTGCTTAGATCTTATGCACTAGCAAACCGTCTTTTAGCTTTGGCTCAAACCACGTCGATTTGGGCGGCATTATCTCGCCCATATCCGACACGGCAAAAAGGTCGTCCATCGTCGTCGGATACATCGAAAATGCCACTTTTACCGTGCCCGCGTCAACCAAACGCACTAGCTCGTCCGTGCCGCGTGCTCCACCGACAAAACCTATTCGCTGATCGGTCCGTGCATCGTGAATACCAAGTATGGGTTCGAGAAGATGATGTTGGAGAATGCTGACATCCAGCCGCTCGATCGGGTCGCTGTCGGTCTCTTCGCAATGCGTATAACTTAGCGTCCGCCAAACGCCGTCCATATACATACAGACATCGCCGTGGCGTTGCGGCACCTTTTGGCCGGTATCCGCGACCGTGAACTCATCTTGAATTTTTTCGAGAAACTCTTCGCTGGTCAGGCCATTGAGGTCTTCAACGACTCGATTGTACGGTAAAATCCGCAGATCCTCGGCTGGAAAAATGCCGGCTACGACATAATTATAATCTTCGCGTCCAGTGTGTGACGGATTCGAAGCACGCATCTCATCGCGGGCAAGCATTGCGCTTTCAGCACGATGGTGGCCGTCGGCAATGTACAATGCCGGCACCTCAGCAAACGCCGAGACCCACGGTGCTGTGTCCGTGATCCGCCAGACACGTTGGCTCACGCCCTGTGGACACTCAAAACTATAGAGCGGATCACTTTTTACAGCCTCAGCGATCAGTTCGTGGGTTTCCGGCGTTCCGCGAAACGCCAAAAAGATCAGCCCCGTTTGGGCACCGACGGCCAGCAAATGGCCGGTTCGGTCCTCTACCTTATCTGGGCGCACTTTTTCATGTTTTTTTATAACGCCGCTTTCGTATTCATCAAGCGAACAACACCCAACGACGCCGGTCTGCGAATGTTCGGCACTCGCAAGTTGATAAATATATAGCGCATCCTCAGGGTCTGTCTGATAGATCTTTTCCTGAATAAAAGTCTCAAGATTTTGACGGGCACGGCCAAAGATGTCCGCGACCGGCGGAACCTGCCCCTCGGGAAACTCACCCTCGGCGCGGGTCACACGCAAAAAACTAAGTGGATTTCTCTCTATGTATGTTCTTACTTCGGATTCGTAAACGACGTCGTAAGGCACGCATGATACCTGCTTTGCCTTTTCCGCAACGGGCCGCAAAGCTTTGAACGGCTTGATAATTGCCAAAACTCATTACTCCTAAAACTAACTACGGTGTCGGTGTTGTAGTGCCGTTAATCAGGTCATCCATTTGTTTATTTTTGTCTTCAACGTCCTTCATCATCTGGTCGGCATATCCCTGCTTATCGATCTTCCAAACGCCGTCCTCACGGATAAAAGGCATTGTTTCCCACGTGCCAAATGAATTTTTGAATTGCAGCGTCGCCTTGTCGCCATCGATCTTTTCGTCTTTATAATCGACCGCTTTTTGGCTCTCGCCGATCAGGCTCTCCCTTTTGATGATCTCATCGACGGTCACGCCCTGGGCTTTTGCTTGCTGTTCATGCATCTTGATGGTCGCGTTTGATAAAAGCACCTTCATCGCTTTGGTATCTTTTTGTTTGATGGCCTTGATGTAGGTCTTAAACGTCTCGACCGGTGTTGCCGACGGACGTTCGCCGCAAGCAAACATCCCGCCCGCCAAAAAGACGACCATAATTCTTGACCAAATACCCATTTTGCCGATACCTTTTACCAAACGCATAAAAATAATAAGTATAGCGTAAATCAAAGGAGCAAAAAACGAATGGAACGCAAAATACTCGGTGCCGCTGAAATCGATGAGGCTTTGTCGGGTCTGGACGGATGGCGGGCCGATGACGGCCATTTAAGACGGCGTTTTGAGTTCGAAAATTTTGCCGAGAGCCTTGCTTTTGTTAACCAAGTCGGTGAGCTGGCCGAGGCCGCCGATCATCACCCGGATATCACGTTTGGCTGGGGATACGCCGAACTTGCGATCATCACCCACGACCGCGGCGGCATTACAGACGTAGATGTCGCTCTGGCAAGACAAATAAATAAAAACTATGTGCCGTAATATCAAAACGCTTTTCAATTTCGACCCGCCCGCAACGACCGACGAAGTACATGCTTCGTCGATCCAGTTCGTCAGAAAGCTTTCGGGCTTTAACAAGCCCTCGAAAGCGAACGAAGAGGCGTTTAATCTGGCCATCGAACGCGTAGCCGCGGCCGCGCAAGAAATGCTCAATACCCTCGTCACAAACGCTCCGCCACGCGACCGCGAGGTCGAGGCCGCCCGGGCAAAAGAGCGTGCGGCGATACGATTTGGAGCTTAACCAATGGAACGAAAAGTAGTCCACACACGTCACGTCCTAGCCGTCAAAGACCTTGCCGTCGAGGCCGCGTATTACAAGGACAAACTCGGCTTTGATCTTGATTTTACAGCTCCCGGCTGGGAATTTTTATCGTTTGGTGAATTCAAGCTAATGCTCGGCGAATGCTCGGACGAAATGACCGCCGAGGCGACTGGTAACCATTCGTGGTTCGCTCACGCGTTGATCGAAAATGTGGATGAGGTCTACGAGGAATTCGTGTCGCGCGGTGCCGTGATCTTGTCCCGTATCGGAAATAAACCGTGGGGCATTCGCGAATTTTGCGTCGTCACGCCCGACGGACACCGGATCGCTTTTGGCCAATTGATCGGCGATCAAAATTAAATTTGTTATGACAGAACCCGAAAAAAGTTTACGCGACCGTATCTATTCGATCGATCTTTTGCGGGGCATCGTGATGATGATCATGTTGATCGACCATACGCGCGATTTTGTCCACGCCGGAGCGATGCAGTTTGACCCGACGGACCTTTCGAAAACGAACGTCGCCGTCTTTTTAACCCGCTGGATAACCCATTACTGCGCGCCGATCTTTGTTTTTCTTGCCGGAACCAGCATATTTCTGCAAAAGCTAAACGGAAAGAGCAACTCCGAACTTTCGCGTTTCTTATTCACCCGTGGTCTGTGGCTTGTAATTTTAGAATTTACGGTCGTACGGTTCGGTATTGTTTTTAATCTTGACTATCTGACGGCTTTTGGTATGGTGCAGGTGATCTGGGCGATCGGAGTCTCGATGATCTTGATGGCCGCCCTGATCTATTTGCCGACGAAGATCATCGGAGCTATCGGCATCTTGATGATCGTATTGCACAATCTGCTTGATCGTTTCCAACTGCCGCCAAATATTGCGTTTGCCGGAGAACCCTCGCCTGATGTTTGGCAAATAATCTGGATGATTTTGCATCAACAAGGTCTTGTGCCTATTCCGGGAACGACGGGTGTTTTTGTGGCGTATCCGTTGATCCCGTGGATCGGTGTCATGGCTGCAGGATACGCCTTTGGAACGTTGTACGGTTGGGAACGGGAACGGCGGCGAAAATGGCTGTACGTCCTTGGTGGAGCGGCAACCTTTCTCTTTGTCGTCATCCGATTGACAAATCTCTATGGCGATCCGGCGATGTGGTCGACGCAGAACACGCCATTGTTTACGATCCTTTCGTTTCTAAACACGACCAAATATCCACCGTCGCTCTTATTTTTGTTGATGACGCTCGGCCCCGGACTATTAGTTTTAGGACTTACGGAAAAGATTGACGGCAAGGCGATCTGGCATCGGATTGCGATCACTTTCGGCCGCGTGCCGATGTTCTTTTATATACTGCAGTGGTTCACAGCGCATCTATCCGGTCTCGTGCTGACCTTGATGGCCGGAAAGGACATCAGCTACTTTTTTGGTAGCCCCATGGGAAGCGGGCAGCCGCCCCCCGATGATGCTGGTTTTCCGCTTTGGGTCGTTTACGCGGCATGGTTCGTCGGGCTACTAATACTTTATCCGCTCTGTGCCTGGTGGGGACGGCTTAAACAACAAAATAAGCACTGGGTATTCAGCTACCTGTGATCAATGTGTCGATCGCCTGACTTTTGTTAAATTTATGAAACCAATTTGGAAAAAAGGACGTGGAAAACTTGGGCTGCTCGATCCGCTGATCGGTGATTGGGTCGCCGAGGCTGACACCCCAATGGGCCGGCTCAAATGTACGCGAACCTTTGCCAAAATCGGCGGAGAAGGTAATTGGGTCAATCTTATAGCTGATTGGGACTTTGGTGGCAAGCACTACATCGAGCACGCGATCTACGGCGTCGGAGACGGTGGCAATGTCGTGTTTTGGTCGTTTACTTCAGACGGCAAAAGATCGGAAGGTGTCCTTACGGACGGTACAGACGTTCACTCAGAGGCGATAGCTTTCGAGGCCCAAATGCCGGCCGGCCTAGCACGAATGGTGTATTGGCCCGGAGAGGAAGGTTCGCTAAACTGGGCCGTGGAATCAAAGACGAAGAAGGGCTGGAATAGGTTTACAACCCACAATTATCAGAAGAGATAACTACTCGTCATCTCGTTATCTATCCCATCTCGCTTTCGTCTATATCAAAATTTGCATAGACCTTTTGGACGTCGTCGTTATCGTCGAGGGCGTCGTAGAGTTTCATCATTTTACGGGCATCGTCACCGGTGAGTGCGATGTAGTTTTGGGGGATCATCGATATCTCGGCGGCCTGAGTCTCGACGCCTGCAGCTTTTAGGGCATCGGTCACGGCTTCGAACGCCTCGGGCGTGGTAAATATCTCGTAAACCTCGCCTTCGTCCTGCATATCGTCGGCACCTGCCTCGATCACGACTTCGAACAAGGCATCCTCGCCCATTGCAGTCTTATCGACAACGATGTATCCCTTTTTGTCGAACATCCATGCGACCGAACCGGCCTCGCCCATATTGCCGCCGTTTTTAGAAAAAATATGTCTGATTTCGGCGACCGTGCGGTTACGGTTATCGGTCATCGTCTCGACCAGCACCGCGACGCCGCCGATGCCATAGCCCTCGTAGGTGATCTCGTCATAAGCGACGCCCTCAAGCTGACCGGTGCCGCGTTTGATAGCGCGGTCGATGGTGTCGTTGGGCATGTTCATGCCCTTTGCATCAGTCACAGCCTTGCGAAGCCGGGCGTTGGTATCAACGTCGCCGCTACCGCCGGTGCGTGCCGCGACCGTGATCTCTTTGATCAGCTTGGTAAAGATCTTGCCGCGTTTGGCGTCGAGAGCGCCTTTCTTATGCTTGATTGTGTGCCACTTGGAGTGTCCTGACATGTGCTAAAAACCTTTGTTTTGTTGAATTAAATTTGAATAAACGAATATATCACGCCCGATTTTGCCGTGCAAAATGCCGATGCCGTTAGCTCCACTGCACTTCGCGGATCTGGCGTTCGTCACGCAAGATATTATGTATCAGATCACAGAGCCTTGAGCGTGACGGCGAGTCCTTAGATCCAAACGAACGCCAGCTACGCGGTTTGTCGATCGTGATCTGCCAGTGAGCGTAATCCGAACCAGCTGACCCGTCAACCAACCCAAACTCGAGAACAAACTTCTCACCGCCGTCCTTAACGGATTCCGACCAGCCATCGGCGTTTCTAACCGGTGCACTAAAAACATAATCGCTGCCGTCCGATTTCCTTGCTACCCAAAGAGCGAGGTCTTCACCAAAATGATGGTCGTTGGCTATCGGCGGTGATAATTCTGTTGTATCAAACAGCCCTGACATGAACGAGATCTGAGTTTTCATTTTATTATTTCCTCAAAGCTCGATTTTGACAGGTTTTCGATCTTAATTCTTTTATTTTTCGAAGTTTCGCCGCTAAGGATGAAAACATCGCTTTTCGAAACTCCAAAAGTCTTAGCAAGAAAACGGATGATCTCGGCATTTGCGGCACCATCGACGGGTGGCGACGCGATCCTGATCTTTAACGCTTCATCGTGAATGCCAACTATTTCGCTCCGCGAGGCTCGCGGCACGACGCGGAGTGAAAAAGTGAGTGCCCCATCTTTTTCTACAATATAGATCAATTTCTTACAAAAATGTTCAGCACAATTGATTGCAAAAATCCGATCACCAACAGCACCAGCATTGCCGAAATATCAAACATACCGATGGGCGGTATCAGACGTTGGACCGGCCGCATTATCGGGTCTGTTACTTTCATCACAAAGGCAAGGAAGGTCTTGCGTGTAAAAACGAACCACGACGCAAGGAATCGAATGAAGATGAATAACACCAGTAGGCTCAACAGCCCGTACAAGATAAAGCCGATAACGACCTTCGGATTGCCCGTGGCGATCCCGGCGGTCAGGCCGTCGATCACAAAAAATGTATTGCCGACGATCTGTGTAAAAAAGTAGGTCAAAACGAGCCCGATAAATATTGTCAGTAGCGGTGCCCATTTTGTATTGATGCCGTACATCGCAAAAAACCGCGCCGCCGGATAGACCCATTTCTCGGTCAACTTGCGGATCTTAAACCCGAACCGCCCGACCTTACCAAACGGATTTGGGTCGGTAAAGTTAAAGACCATCCTGAGCAGCAACAGCCCAAAAAACAGGCCAAATATCGACCAGACGATAAAAGAAAATATTGGATAAACGGTGAGCGAAAGCATATATATCAATTTCCAAGTGCCTATCGCCAGTCAGGCGGCTCGCTTGGCGGAACGTACGTGCCCGAATTGAAATCCTGAGTCTGGCCAAAATTTGCAGCGGGATTCGTTAGTTGCGGAGCTGTATTATTTTCACCCTTTGGTTTCCATATCTCGAGATACCAGTAGATCGGCTCAGCGACCATCCCGCCGAAAAAAAACAAAATGATCCATACGATCCGCATGTTGCTGTCGAGACGTTGATTTTTTACTGCGTGAACGATGTAAAAGACCGTCAACGCTAGCGACCCAAAGATCGTGATCATGTGTACGAGAAAGAAAATAACAAAGCCACCGCCAAATAGCGGATTCAATTCACCTCCTCTTCCAGGACCGCCAGCGGACATCGCGATCATGGTAAAAATAAACAATATGAAAATAAAGATATAAACGATCGGCCAAGCCGAAGCGATACCGAGCCATATTTTCTGAGTTCTGCTTAGTTCCATTATTACCTCGCTCCGAATATCGCCGTTCCAACTCTCACAATTGTCGCACCTTCTTCGATTGCGACCTCAAAATCATGGCTCATACCCATCGAAAGCTCACCGCCGGGAATGATCTTATCCCGCAAAGCCCGAAGACGTTTGAAATACGGACGTGTTGCATGTGGATCATCAAAAAAGGGCGGCAATAGCATCAATCCATCAAATCGTAGACATTTACACGATTTCAAATATGCAACTAACCTCGGCAGATCACATTCCGGAATGCCCGATTTTGTCTCTTCACCGGCCAGATCGACCTGAACAAACACCGGTAATTCCTCGCGGCCCTCATCAATACAAATACGCTCGAGCCGCTCGGCGAGTTCGACCGAATCGACCGAGTGGATCACGTCAAAAAGCTGCACTGCCTTGCGTGCTTTGTTAGATTGCAGATGCCCTATCAGGTGCCACTCGGCCACATCGCGTCCTAGCTCGACGATCTTACCTTCGCCTTCTTGCACCCTATTTTCACCAAAAACGGTCACGCCCGCAGCCATTGCCTCGCGTAGCGTACTTGCAGGATGCGTCTTGCTTACAGCGACGAGCTTTATCTCACTGGGATCACGACCGGCACGCACGGAGGCCTCAGCAATACGGCGGCGGATGTCTTTCAGATTATCGGCGAGATCACTTGGCACTCATTCAATATAACAAACAGCCGGATGAGTAACCACGTCTTGAATTTCGCCCGCCGAATTAGTATCCTCAATGTTCGCTCGCGGACGTGGCGGAACTGGTAGACGCGCAGGTCTCAGAAGCCTGTTCCCGCAAGGGAGTGGAAGTTCGATTCTTCTCGTCCGCACCAAAATCAAGGGATGACGGAGGAATATCCGTTGTTCCTTTTTTTATTTTTTCGGTACTTACAAATGCGATCAGAATTTATCGAAGCAATCAGATCTCACGAGCCGGCTTTCAGCCTCGGCCTCGACGACGAACAAATTGCACGCCTCGCCAATTACTACGAACTGATCCTAGAGCATAACGAATTTCTCCACCTCGTCGCTCCGATGTCACCGGAGGAATTTGCGATCCGCCACATTCTTGAATCGCTTACCTTACTTGAATATCTCCCGATGACAGCAAAGCTTGCTGACGTCGGCGCCGGCGCCGGCCTGCCGTCGATCCCATGCCTGCTCGTACGTGATGGCCTAAAAGCCATTTTGATCGAGTCCAAAGAGAAAAAGGCCAAGTTTCTCGATTTTGTGATCGAGAGTCTCGACTTAACAACGAGGGTTAATATAGTTCACAACCAATTCGAAGAAGCCGAACTTGGAGACTGTGAACACGTCACCTGCCGTGCTCTCGACAAGTTTACCGAAAAACTGCCTCGGTTATTAAAGTGGTCACGTAAACGAGATCTCCTATTTTTTGGCGGAAAAAATCTATCCCTCGCGCTACAAAAACAAGGTATTTTATTCGATCAAAAGCTGATGCCGATGTCCGAACAGCGCTTTCTATTTATTTCGCAGCGGTAAACTCGCTACCGCACATCTAGATCATATTCACGCAAACGCCGATACAATGTCGATGGCGAGATGCCAAGCAATTCTGCAGTCTTGCCGCGATGCCAGCCTGTTTTTTCGAGAGCACCGATGATCTGTTGGCGTTCGACATCCCGTAGATTTGAGGGCGTCGTGTTTTGAAATGAGCTAACCGGTTCTTTGCTGGGAGGTCCGTAGCTGACGGACACATTCGTCTTTTCTGTACGAAATGCGATCTCCGGCGGCAGTTCACGCGGTGTGATCATACCGTTGTCGGCAAGCAATATCGCACGCTCGAGACAATTGCGTAACTGACGGACATTTCCCGACCAGTCAAACGCATTCAACGCCTCGATAGCGGCGGGCGACATCTCCGGCTCGTTTTGACCGGCGAGCTTGTGCAGGAGATGCCGAGCCAGCGGCTCGATGTCCTCGCGACGTTCGCGGAGAGGCGGCACGTTGATCTCAAAACTATTGACGCGGTACATCAGATCGGCACGAAATAGACCGTCAGCGATCGCGGTATCTTTGTCGCGGTTAGTCGCCGCGATCAGCCGAACGTCAACCTCGACCTTCTTCACACCGCCGACTCGGAAAAATGTGCGTGTTTCGAGTGCCCTCAACAGCTTTGACTGGAGCTGCATCGGCATTTCTATGATCTCGTCGAGGAACAAAGTGCCGCCGTCGGCGATCTCAAAAAGCCCCAACTTACGCGCCCTTGCACCTGAAAACGCTCCGGCTTCGTGGCCAAACAGCTCACTTTCAAGCAACGTATCCTGCAATGCCGCACAGTTTAGATCGATAAATGGTTTGTCACTGCGGCGGCTTAAACGGTGGATCGCCTGAGCGATCAATTCTTTACCAACGCCAGATTCACCAGTGATAAGCACCGACGTATCCGACGGAGCAACCCGCTGGACTAGCCGCAAAGCTTCTTTCATCTGCGGCGAATCGGCAACGATCTCGGGCAGAGATTGGTGCGTCCGAGCGATCTGCGCACGCAGTCGCTGGTTATCGACTTTTAGCTGTTGTTTTTCGGCGGCGGCAGTTACGAGCGCTGACAATTCTCCAATGCGGTATGGTTTTGTCAGGTAATCATAGGCACCGAGCTTCATTGCCTCGATGGCAGATTCGACCGTCGCCTGGCCGGTGAGCATTATCACCTCAGGTGGATTTTGGCTGCGTTCGCGTGTGCGGCGGAGCAAGCCGAGGCCATCAAGACGCGGCATATTGATGTCGCACAAAACCACATCGAAATCCTGCTCCTCGAGCAGTTCCCAGGCGGCTTCGCCATCCTCGGCACACATCACTTCGTGGCCCTGCCGCGTCATTTCTTTTTGCACGACAAGCCGCAGGTTTTTTTCGTCATCGACTACGAGTAATTTAGACATAGATTTATGGGGTGAGATCAGAAAGTAGCGGGTAAAAAGATGGAAAACGTCGTGCCTTTGCCCAACGTAGAGCGAACACTGAGTCGGCCGCCATGCTCGGAGATAATGCCGTAGCAGACGGCCAAACCGAGACCGGTACCGCGGCCGACCTCTTTGGTCGTAAAGAAAGGTTCGAATATCTTGGACATATTCTCTTGCGGTATGCCGGTACCGGTATCTGCGACCTCGATCACAACGCGATTGCCGCGCTGAAAGACGCGAAACGTCAATTTTCCGCCTTCGAGCATCGCATCGATCGCGTTTGTTGCGAGAGCGATGACGGCCTGTTGTATCTGGCCTCCGTCAGCGCTGACCAGCGGTAGATCGTCATCGATCTCTATTTCATGATCGATGTCGTTACCGCGTTTCTGATGCGAGATCAGATTTGCCGCCGAGCGGACGATCTCCCCCGCATCGATGTTTGAGCGTTCGCCGGTGCGGATACGGCTAAAATCGAGCAGGCCCGTAGTGATGGTCTTGCATCGAAATGCTTCGCTTTTGATCAGGCCCAGATACTCCGTCAGGTCATCAACCGCTTCTGAGGCGTTGAACGAACCTTCTTCGATACGCTGTTCGAGCGACTCGGCACAGGCCGCTATCGTTGCCAGCGGATTGTTGATCTCGTGGACGACCCCCGCGGCGAGCCGTCCGACAGCCGCAAGCTTTTCGGCACGGTTGATCGCATGGATAGCCTCGACTCGGACAGTGACATCTTCGCCGACCGTGATTACGTGCGTAACGTCGCCGTCCGCGTTTTTCATCGGGATCTTGCTGACCATCCAATGCAGCGTCGAGCCGTCGTCCGCGACCGTCTGCTGTTCGATCCGCTCGATCCGTCCGGTGCGGAAAGCTCTTTCAAATTCCTCACGCAGACGCCCTTGAGGATATTTTTCGAGCACGTCAAAAACGTCACGGCCGATCGCGATGTCGCGCGGTATACCCTGCGTGCCAACCTCGCGGTGGCGATTCCATGTGACGATGCGGTAATCGCGATCAACGACATAGAGCGAGACAGGCAGTGCATCGAGGATCGCTTCGGTAAATTTACGATGCTCTTCGCGGGCCTCGTTGATCGAATCGTTAAGTGCTCCCTCGTAATGAGCAGAAAGATTAACGCTCATCGCCGCCATCTGCGTAGCAGCGTCGATCAGGCGGGCCTTGTGATCGGTAAAATCCGAACGCTCGGCAAATCCGGTGATTATTGCACCTTTTATTTTGCCGTTGATGTGCAGAGGCGATATATATTCGTGTTGATGATCGACACCGTTGATGAAAAATTCATCGGCCGCCTCTTTGGAGTATCCGATCTGCGGCGGCATAAACGCCAGCCATTTATCAAACGCGGGGCGGTCTAGCGACCCTTCGCCAATGCCGCCGTCGTCCCCAAACGCACAGCTTATTAGCCCGATGCTCTCAAGCTCGGCAACAAACACGCACACCTTAGCATCTACTCCTTTATAGATCGCGTCGGCGACGCGGCTCGCAACCCGCTTTGGGTGGACGGTAAAGAGCAGGCTTCGCCCCAGCTCCGAGATGAACCTGAGGTCATTTGTACGGCCGTCGTGCTCCACCATCGGAGATATCGAACCAGCGTGCTTTTTCGTTGGGGAGGAAGTTAGCATGTTTTATTGATCGCAGCCGGGTGATATCGGTGCAGAACTAACGTTTTAAGCGGAGGCTCGACGGAATGTAGAAGTGATACAGTCCTCCTTATTAATTAAAAACAATTTTTAACATCTTGTCAACAGATTTAACCCGACTCTTGTTGATTGACACCCGTGCTAAACAGGTCGAAAATCTAATTACCGTAATAATGATGTCCTCTATCAAAAAACTTTTATTTTTCAGCCTCGTGACGGCAATTACTTGCGGCTTTGTGGGCACGAATACCACGATAAATGCTCAGGAGATCGTCGATAAGACCGTGGCAGTGCTTAGTGACGGAACGCGGACGGAGCTGATCACATATTCGGACATCGTATGGCAGCTTGCCTTACAACCGGGTACGCCGCTCGACAAACCGCGATCCGACGATCTCAATCAGGCACTGCAACTGCTGATAAATCAACGGCTTTTCGCTCTCGAAGCAGAGAGATTGCCGCGTTCGGCCCCGTCCGAAAAAGAGATCGCCGACAAGATAACCGCCACATTGAGCTATTTTCCTTCGCCTGCAGTTTTCGAAGAGCGACTGAAAAAAGTTGGATTTGAATCGATCAAAGATGATAATTTTGAACGGTTGATCGCTCAGCGTGTTGCGATCGAGAAGTATGTCGATTTCCGCTTTGGCTCATTCGTCGTAATTACACCAGACGATGAGGTCAAATATTACAGCGGCATATTCGTGCCGGAATTTAGGCGCCGATCACCAGGCGTCGTTGTCCCAACGCTCGAAGAAAAGCGTACCGAGATACACGAAATACTGACGCGCTCAAAGGTCGCGGTAAATATCGAGGCATTTCTCGACGAAGCAAAGCGCCGTGTCGTGATCGAGGTTTTGATCGAGGTTTGATAATAACCTTTGACCGGGCCGGTCTTGACCTATCGCATTGAGAGTTTTATCATCGTTAATTCCAAGCCGGGGTGGCGAAATTGGTATACGCACTAGACTCAAAATCTAGCGGGCTTAACGCCCATGTCGGTTCGACTCCGACCCTCGGTACCACTTCTAAAAAAAACTTATAGCTTTACGCCAAAGCTTTGTGCAATAATGTCACCACTGGGGGTGATATTATGATAAATAATTCAAACGAGGTGGCTCAAGCCTAACTGGCTTAAGCCGCTTTTATTCAAACAAAAAAAGGCACGCTTTATGGAGCGTGCCTTTTTGTTTATCTGATCAGTGTAATTACTGTCGTCGGTAATCTGACACTTCTCCGGTCTGCTGGTTGACTGTCCTAAAACCGTTTCTGGTTTGGGTAACAGTCGAGGTATTGCCGCCCAGGCTAAGAATGCCGTTGCTGTACGTGCCGACCTGCGTTGTGGTTCCGAGATAAAGCGTCACCTGGCCGTTTGATTCGATCACAAAAGTGCGTTCCGAACCGTTTGTCCAAACAAACCGGCCAACAAGCCAGCTAGGCGTGTTAAATGATCCGCCATTCCAACCGCCGCTATTGCCCCAGCCGTTACTGTTTTTAGAGTAGTTGCTGGTCTCACCCGAGCTCTGATTGTAGGTGCTGATGTTGTTGCCATTTCTCGTAACGGTTGACCGTTCGCCGTTGAGCATAATAACACCCTTGTAATAGGTTCCGTAGCTTGTATTGCCACCGGTGTACAAGGTAACCCGGCCGTTCTTGTCGATGACCATACGGCGGTCTGGGCCGTTTGTCCAATACCATGTCCCTTGGGTCCAGCTTGGCGGTGTGCTCTTGTTACCATTGCCGTTCCATCCGCCGTTGCCATTCCAGCCGCCATTGTTGCCGCCGGTTAGAACATAATCGCTAACCTCGCCGGTTATTTCATTGTACGTTCGAAAACCGTTGCCGGTGCGTGTGACCCTCGAGGTGTTGCCACTGATCACAAGACGGTCATTGTTAATCGTTCCGTAGCTGGTCGCACCGTCGATCATGAGGGTGACTCGGCCATTTGACGCAATGTTCATCGTCCGGTTATTACCCTGTACCCAGCGCCATGTACCGACTGCCCAGCTCGGAGCATTGCCGATGCCGCCGCCGTTCCATCCGCCGCCATTCCAACCACCGCCGTTCCATCCGCCGCCGTTAATACCCTGCAGGTCAAACGTATCGGCAAGTTTGTTGATGTCATCGCGTAACATTCGCCACTGTGACTCTAACTGCCTGGCAAACACGAGGTTGTTCATCATCGAATTTACCGGCTCAGCCGCACTGATCATTCCCTGAACGTTCGTTCGGTTATTCCACCAAGGATTATTGCCGTTAAATTTATTTTTTAGATATTCGACAGCTTCTTTATAACGCTCTACACGGTTATTGAAATCGTCTTCGGTGCTGGTCCCGTTCAGATTGCTTTGATCCATATAGCGGTCAAAATCCTTGCGAAATGTCTTGCTGCTGCGATCGAGCTGGTCTATAAATCCTTTGATCTGATTCTTGGTATAGGTATTGACGTAACGGCCCTCTTGAGCCGTTGTCGACTGCGGCAAAGCAAATGCAAAAAATGCTAGAAATATGCCGCTTATAATGATTTTTGAGCTAATATTTTTCATGGATCTCCCTCCGTGGCTGCTTATATGAAGTGTGTCCTCTACCAAATTGTGAGCAACTAAACTCCATCCAATGAGCTGCGAAAAAACGCAACTCGCGATTTGGCGCTGATACGATGATTATATGTAAATCACACGTTGCCAACAACGTGCGAGTGCCTCTAGTCTATTTCTAACAATGCAGCTCAGCGATTTTGACTACAATTTGCCCGAAGACCTGATAGCGCAGCAACCTGCGGCCCGGCGCGAAGGGTCAAAAATGCTTTGTGTCGACCGCCAAACTGCATCGTTCACAGACCACTCATTCGCCGATCTGCCTTCCTTTTTGCGGCCGGATGATCTGCTTGTCTTAAATAATACAAAGGTTTTTCCGGCACGGCTTTTTGGAAAGACACAGACGGGAGCCGTGGTGGAAATATTTCTAATTGAGGAAACCGGCCCGAATACTTGGGCCGCGCTTGCTCGTCCGGCAAAGCGTCTGACGCCGGACAAAAAGATAATATTTTCGGATCTACTCACAGCCGAGCTTGTAGAAAAGCACGACGACGGAAAGGTCTCCATCCGCTTTTCGCCTGACGGCGATTTGATGGAGATCATCGAGACATTAGGAAAAACGCCGCTGCCGCCTTACATAAAACGTGAAAAGACCGCCATCGACGATGACCGCGAACGATATCAAACGGTCTATGCCAAGAATCGCGGAGCGATCGCGGCTCCAACCGCCGGGTTGCACTTTACGCCGGACGTGCTCGATGAAATACGGGCAAACGGTGTCGAGATCGCTGAGTTAACGTTGCACGTGGGTTATGGGACGTTCGAACCGGTCCGCGTTGACGACATTGCAAAACATACCGTTTTGCCCGAGCGGTACGAGATCGACGAGCAAACTGCCGATCTGTTGAACGCCGCAAAAGCCAACGGCCGCCGGATCGTCGCCATCGGCACTACAACAACACGTGCGCTCGAATCGAATATCACGGACTTCGGCACGTTCACCGCGGGTAAGCATTCGGCCGCGCTTACGATCACACCGGGTTGTCAATTTTTGGCAGTCGATGCCCTGCTCACCAATTTTCATTTGCCAAAAAGCTCGCTCCTCGTTTTGACCTCTGTCTTTGGCGGGCATCAGCTTATAATGGATGCATACCGACACGCCGTCGCAAAAAGCTATAGATTTTACAGCTATGGCGATTGTATGTTCATATTTTAGAAAATGGCCGTTTTAGAGACGATCAAAAACTTTTTTATCCCAACTGGGTTTGCTGAACCTGAGGTCATCGTTCCGGCTCCACCTTGTGAGTACGAGATACGCCCTCTGACTTTAGACCAATTACCCGAAGTCCTTCGCCTCAACATCCGTTGTTTTAAAAATGGCGATAACTACACAAAATACACTTTTGAATATCTGCTTAATGAGCCAAAAACATTGAGCTATCGCGTGGTCACGCCGCAGGATGAGTTGGTCGGTTTTGCGTTTGTCATGGTCAATGAAAATAACGCCGCTCATCTGACAACCATCGGCGTCGCCCCCGAGCACCGCCAGCGAAACCTCGCCGCACGGCTGCTGGGCCATGTCGAAGACGCGCTCCGAAAACGCGAGGTCGGCACTATCATGCTCGAGGTCCGCGTCGGCAATACCATCGCCCAGGCGCTATATCGCCGTGCAGATTACACCGTCGTCCAACGCATCGCTAAGTATTACAACAACGGCGAAGATTGTTTTCTGATGATGAAATCTCTGTATTAGTTCGAAGTTGAACAGAAAAACCGGCCTTCGAACTTGAACTTTGAACTTTGAACTTTGATCTACCCAGAATCTATCCGATCACCGACACCCGAATCTCAGGTCTGTCTCATTTAGAGCAGGTGAAAAGATTGGTGGCCGGCGGAGCGACTCTGATCCAGCTTCGGGAAAAGCACATGTCACCGGCCGAGTTTTGCGAAGACGCTAGTGCTGCGATCGCCTATGCCCGCGAGCGGTCCGTCAAGATCATCATTAACGACCGTGTCGACATCGCCGCAGCATTAAATGCCGATGGAGTTCATCTCGGCCAGGACGACCTGCCGCCAGCCGAGGCACGAAAAATACTCGGTGATAACGCGATCATCGGCTTTTCGACACACACCCTGGAGCAGGTGCGCGAGGCTTTGCTGTTACCTGTCAACTACTTCGCCTACGGCCCGATATTTGACACCAAAACAAAGCAAAACCCGGACGCTACCGTCGGACTTTCAGCATTAGAACACGTGCGTGAGATTATCGGGGATCGACAGTTAGTCGCTATCGGTGGAATTGACGGCGATAATTACCGCTACGTTCTAGCCGCCGGGGCCGATTCAGTAGCAATCATCAGCGCAATACTCTCAGACCCGGATCAGATCGATGCCAAAATGAGGTCGTTCAACAATACCTAATCCTCGCTACAACAACATTGTTTTCGATTGTTAAAATATTACTTGCACAACCTCCTCGCTATAGGTAATAATAGTTATTGACGGTTTGGCATCAGCCGGACCATATTCCACATCAGCCCGCCTCTTCGTCAGCCATCAGGAGTCGAAACCAAACATGAGTTTGCTTGACATAGCACCCATTATTGAGCAGATGCTGCTCGTTTCTGAGAACGTAAGTGACCTTAATTTCTCGTGCGGCCAAAAACCGCAGGTCGAGATCAACGGCGTTCTCTATCCCGCTTCGCCCATCGGTTTGGGCAAGCTATCAGCGTTTCAGACCGAGATGATCGCAATGTCGCTGATACGCGACAACCCGGACGCGGCCGCACATTTGGTTAAATATCGCACTGCCGATCTCAGCTACGCGCTGCCCGGCAAGTGCCGCTTTCGTGTAAATATTTTCCAACAGCGAAACTCTTACTCGATCGTGATGCGCGTAATCCCCCACGAAATACCGAGTTTTGACTCACTCCGTTTGCCGCCGCAGCTCGCTGACATTGCCGAGATCCGTAACGGCGTCGTGCTCCTAACCGGGCCGACTGGTTCCGGCAAAAGCTCAACGCTCGCAGCGATCATCGATCGGATCAACGAGACCAAGGCGTATCATATTGTCACGATCGAAGATCCGATCGAGTTTCTTCACAATCACAAAAAGAGCACCATCAACCAGCGTGAGGTCGGTGCCGATACAAAAGATTTTGCCTCAGCGCTGCGTGCCGCACTGCGTCAGGCACCAAAGGTCATCCTCGTCGGCGAAATGCGTGACCTCGAAACAGCCGAAATCGCTCTCGAAGCCGCCGAGACAGGCCACCTTGTGCTATCGACGCTCCACACCATCGATGCGTCAAAAACCATCGACCGCATCATCGGTCTTTATCCCAAAAACGAAGAGCGTGTCATTCGCACACGTCTCGCCCAGACATTTCGCTACATCGTTTCTCAGCGTCTGATCCCGACCGCCGATGGCCGCGGCCGTATCGCCGCCGTCGAGATACTGCGTTCAAACCCGCGAACCCGCGAATATATTGAAAAAGGTGAGACCGAGGGCAAGACCCTACTCGACGCGATCCGCGACGGCGAGATCGACGGTATGCAGGATTTCGATTCAGTCCTCAGAAATATGATCGAAAAGGGCCTTATAAAAATGGAAGACGGGTTGTCATTTGCGACAAATCAAAACAACCTGCTGCTCCAGCTCAAAGGCCTATCCTCGACCGAGGATTACGTTAACGCCGGTAAGCCTGCCCCTATGCCAAAACCGATGGTCGAGGCTCCGCCGCCAAAGAATCCGGATTCGGTACTCAGCATGATCGAATAATATTGAGATAAGAATATGATAATCCGTTGCGATAATTGCTCTGTTTCCTTACAGTTAGACGAATCAAAGATCCCCAGTGGAAACTTTTCGGTTCGCTGTCCACGTTGCCAAAATCTGCTTCGCGTCCAAAAAGATGCGTCCGGTAAAGGCCTCTCGACGGTCGATCAGTTGGCCGCCAATAAACCGGCGGCACCGACCGCTGACAGCCCGACCGATTTTGCCGCAAAGGAAAATGATATGCAGATCAACAGCGCGCTCCGTTCGCTGATGAACGCTCTGCAGGCTGAAAAGACCGTTATAGAAAGCGACGACGATGGCGACGAAAAGCCTCGCCGCATATTGCTGTGTTTAGGTGAAAAGTCAGATGAGACAGCCAAGCTGCTGGCAAAATCAGGATATAAGGTCTATGTTGCTCAGACTCCTGCACAGGCGAACGAACGCCTTCGGGAGGGTAAGACCGAGATACTAATATTTTCGCCGGATTTTGCGGCCGAGATGGGCGGTGCAGCGGTGATCCAGCAAAAAGCCAATGCGATGTATTCATCAGAGCGACGCCGACTGTTCCTCATTTCACTTGAAGATGAGGGCACGACGATGAACGCCCACGACGGATTTTTGCGCAACCTCAACTTGATCGTAAATACCAACGACATCGCCCAGCTGCCCCTGATACTCAATCGCTCACTGGGGGACTATAACGATCTCTACAACCATTTTAATCGGGCGTCAGGCCTGGCGTCGATCTAACAATAGCTACAGCAGTGCGAGGTCACAGACGAGCATCTCGATCTGCAGACGTGCTCCCGTAGGACCGGTGCCCCCGATCGACGTTTTAATGTTGAGGTCTGTTTTGGCTAGTTTTTGAATGGCTGAGACGAGCTTTTTCATCTCAACTCGCCGCGCCGCTGCCAAAAAGGACTCTTGGTCGTTGTACCGGAGCTTGACCACATTCGCCACCTCGCGACGGTCAACGCCCCGTTCCATCATTTCTTTTGCCATCAACAAACGGCGGTAATTGTAGGCGATCAGCCCAAGCAGAGCCAGCGGCTCGGCACCGTCATCGAGTATTTTTCTCAGCAAATTGATCGCGGATGAACGCCGTCCGGCGACAAGCTGTTTTGTCAGCTCAAAATTGTCGATCTCGCGGGTGTTGGGTACCAGTTCTTCGATCAGCTCGGCGGTTACAACGTTGCCCGGCAGAGCCGCAGTCGCAAGCTTGCTTATCTCGTTATTGAGACGACAAACGTTTGGGCCAATCCGGTTGATAAAACTGTTCAATGTTCCCCCGTCGATCTCTGCACCGGATTTACGAAACTCGCTTCGTGCCCAATCAGCCAACTCAGCATCCTCAAGCGGTTTGAATTCCACCGCCGTCGTCTTGTCACGCAGCAGCTTACCCATTTTTCGTACGCCGTTGAGGTCGTCCGCAATAAATATGACAGTCGATGTGGGGGAAGGGTTAGCGAAATAGCCACTGAGCATCGCCTCGTGGTCTTCGGTAATGGTGTCGCGATAGCCGGTCGCTGAAATGCGAATATCCGTGATCCTCACGACCCGCCGTTCGGCCATCATCGGCAGTTGCTCGGCCACGGCAAGAGCCTGTTTTAGATTACCGTTAACGTTCACGCTAAACGAAGTGTCGTTAAAATCACGGAAATCCCCTTCGGCAAAAGATAGGTCGGCGATGGTCTTTGCCGCCAAGTCGCGCAGATAGGTCTCAGCGCCAAACAGCACATAAATCGGCGCGATCTCTCGCTGTTTTAGCTGATTTCTAAGCTGTTCCCGCGAAAGAACCATGAGCTATTTCTTTTCTTCCTTAACACCGATGCCATTGACAAAGGCAGAGACGGCGGCTTCCGCAAATGCCCTCGCCATTCGTTCAACGGCGGGATCTTCCTCGTTAAAAAAGGAACGCGGGTCGCTCGTAAATTCGAACGAGTCTCGAAAGGTAAAATTTTGGTTATCGTAGAGGATCGTATTGTTTCGCACGTCGCGGATCGTCACGGCGGTCACGATCGTCACCTCATACACGCGGGCACGGCCCTCGCTGTCGAGCAGCACACCCGAGAAAGCAAAATCACGGATCATGCCCTCAAGCACCGCATCGGCACCTGTGCGCGAACCCTGCACCTTTAGCCCATTACCGCGGCGGATGATCTCGCGGCTAACAGCGTCGGTAAATCGAGATTCGATCTTGTACCGCAGGCCCTTTGCTTCAAACTGAAACGCCGGAACCGCGATCGTCTTAACGTTTTTTGGCAGGCCCGAATTGGTCACAGGCTTGTAACACTCTGTAAAGCCTGAGACAAGAAATAAGATAGACGCAAGCGGTAGGACTCTGAGATATTTCATTTTGTTGTTGCGTGAAAGCCGTCGGCTTTAATTCTCGAGCGGCGTACGGCAAAAACTCCGAGGCAGATAAAGGCCAGCGTCAGCAAGACGCCGCCGACAACCGTCGCCCAAAACTCGGGCGTTTTTGGTTCGGTCGAATAGTATGACCCCTGTGAGTTGCCGGCCTTATTGCTGTTTTGGCTGCCCGTGACAGGCGTCGCTTTTATGCCTTTCTCCGTGTCCTTTTCCAGGCGGTAAACAGGATCTTTGGCACCCGCGGCCTCGGCCGTCGGCACGTCGCGGATAAAGCCGTGTTCAACCAATACTATCGTGCCCGTTACTTTGTCGTCGTAAATGGCCTGTTGCAAAGGATTTAATCTCTGATCCGTCGCACTTTCGCTTAAACCGATCAGTGCTTTTTTGGGAACAGCGAGAAACTTGCCGTTGCGATACCAAGCTCCGCCGCCCATGGATTCGATGGTCGTCAAGACGTCTTTTTTCAGAACATATTCTCTCAGATCCGCACCGACCTTGATAAAAAAGCGATAGTCAGCAAAGTCGTCCTTGGGCTCGATCACGAGCTTTTGCGTGATGCGTTTATAGCCCTTATCGGGCGGTACGTCAGCATACACCGCAGTAAAAAACAATAGTGTAACAAGCATCAAGGCAAGCAACGTCAATATTTTCATTATTTTACTCCCGAAATGGCAGCCGCAGTTTTTATGGCACTAACAGTTTCACGAACATCGTGAACACGTAAGATCTTTGCTCCATTGCGGATCGCGACCAGCGCTGTCGCAAGGCTTCCGCCTCTTCGTTCCGCCGGCGGAACATCGCCGACGATACGCGTCAAAAACGATTTACGCGAGGTGCCGATCAGCATCGGATACGCTTTGAATTCGCTTACGATATTATCAAGTTTCGCCAATAACTCTAAATTCTGCTCCTGCGTCTTACTAAACCCGATGCCGACATCGACAGCGATCTGTTCGCTGCGAACGCCGTGCGCAACAGCAATGTCTAGAGAACGGTTGAGCCCGTCAATAACCGCAGCAATAATATCATCGACCGGCGCAGCACGAGCCCCGAATTTGTCCGGGCTGCAACGTCTGCTATCTCTATGTCGAACCTCAATCCTGAAATATCATTGATGATCTCGGCTCCCGCATCCACAGCCGCGATAGCAACCTTCGATTTGGTCGTATCGACTGAGACCGCCGTATCAAATCTTTTTGTGATCGCGTCGATCACCGGAACGACACGTTGGATCTCGTTCTCAGCAGTCACCTGTCCGCTGCCGGGCCGTGTCGATTCGCCGCCGACGTCGATGATATCGGCTCCGTCGGCGATCATCGCTTCGGCATGACGCAAGGCATCGGCAATTGACAAAAACTCGCCGCCGTCAGAAAAGCTATCCGGCGTGACATTAAGTATGCCCATCACCAACGGATGCTCCAGCGATATTTCCCTCCGCGAGGTATGCCAGTACATATGTCAATTAAACCGCGAATCGGGTAAAAGAAAAAGGATGAAGAGTTTTCATCTTCATCCCTCATCCTTCATACCTCATTCTTTCCCTACGCCGCGACCGGATCATTACCCGTTATCGGCGGCAGGATCGGGCCTTTTAACGATGCCGCATCCTCAGAGGCTGACGAATCATCGTCATTGTTTGATGACCTCTCGACTGGATCCAGCGGCAAGCCGGCCATTACCCGACGGATCATCACGGCATCGAGCGTCTCATGTTCGAGCAGCGCCTCGGCGAGGTTTACCATCGTTTCACGATTTTCCTTGATGATCTTTTCGGCTCGCTCATATTGCTCGGCAATGATGCGCCTTACTTCCATATCGATCTTGATCGCCGTATCTTCTGAGTAGTCGCGGTGCTGCGAGATCTCACGGCCGAGGAATATCTGCTCTTCCTTCTTGCCAAAGGTAAGCGGCCCAAGCTCGCTCATACCGTATTCGCAAACCATCGCGCGGGCAACTTCGGTCGCCTTTTCGATGTCATTGGCGGCACCGGTCGTGATGCTGCCGATAAATACATCCTCCGCGATACGTCCGCCCATTGCCATGGCGATCTGCCCAAGCAAATATTCCTTGGTCGCACTCAGACGGTCTTTTTCCGGCAAATACATCGTGACGCCAAGCGCCATGCCGCGCGGGATGATCGTCACCTTATGTACCGGATCGACATTTGGCACCTTCATGCCAACGAGCGTGTGACCCGCTTCGTGATAGGCCGTAATACGCTTTTCCTCATCGGAAATCACCATGGACTTACGCTCGGCGCCCATCATTACCTTGTCTTTGGCGATCTCAAAATCAGCCATGCCAACGACCTTTTTATTGTAACGGGCGGCGTTTAGAGCGGCTTCGTTAACAATATTGGCGAGATCCGCACCGGTGAATCCGGGCGTACCGCGTGCAATAACGTTGACATCGACACCCTCATCAAGAGGTATCTTTCGCGTGTGAACCTTCAATATCCCTTCGCGGCCGCGAACGTCAGGACGTCCGACGACAACACGACGATCAAATCTACCCGGGCGAAGCAGCGCAGGATCGAGTACGTCCGGGCGGTTTGTCGAGGCGACGAGTATAACGCCGTCGTTAGATTCGAACCCGTCCATTTCGACGAGCAATTGGTTTAGCGTCTGTTCACGCTCATCATGACCGCCGCCTAGACCGGCACCGCGATGGCGTCCGACAGCGTCGATCTCATCGATAAAAATGATGCACGGAGCATTTTTCTTACCCTGTTCGAAAAGGTCGCGGACACGGCTTGCACCGACACCGACAAACATCTCCACAAAATCCGATCCTGAGATCGAGAAAAACGGCACGTTCGCCTCGCCCGCAATCGCCTTTGCAAGCAATGTCTTACCCGTTCCCGGAGGGCCCACCATCAGCACGCCCTTGGGGATCTTGCCGCCCAGCTTTTGAAACTTTTGCGGGTCTTTAAGAAATTCGATGATCTCTTGCAGCTCTTCTTTGGCTTCGTCCACACCGGCAACGTCCTTAAACGTGACGCGTTTTTGCTGGTTGTTGAGCAGCTTTGCCTTTGACTTGCCAAACGACAGAGCCTTATTGCCGCCAGCCTGCATCTGTCTGAGTGTAAATGCCAAAAAGCCCATCAGCAAAACAAAAGGCAGCAGCGAGATGAGCACCTGCCAGCCAAGCCCGGTTGACGGAGCTTCAAGTTTGATCGCGGTATCCGTATCCTTTGCCGCGGCAAAGATCTGGTCGCGGGTCGCATCACTCGTATCGAGCTTTGCCGTAAATTTCACGTCGCTCTTGCTGACCAGCTCCAAAGTGTCCTGTTTTACAGTGACCTCTTTGATGTCTTTGTTTCTGATCTGCGTGAGAGCCGCGTCAAAAGATAGATCCTTTGTCAGCGGTGCTTGTTTTGACTGTAGATACCACACGAATACCAGAGCACTCGAAATGATCATCAGCCACAATAAAACTTGTTTTCCCTTAGAACTCAATTTATAGCCTCCAAATCAACTTTCACCTGTCTAACTACCAGCCTTACTTTGATGAAAGCCGCTGCCGGGACGTTGTTCTTAAACGACGCGTCCCGTGTCATAACCCTAACCTTTGATTCTAGTTGCGCGCTTCGTAATATTCAACCTAATTTTCTTCATAAACCAGCTTGCCCGCCGATTTCACAACGCGCCCGCCACCCGGCAGTTCGGCGGCCCTGCCGCTCTTGGTGCTCAATATCAAACGACTGACCGCATCTATATGTTTCAGTTGTAATGCCCGCGTAGTTCCACGATGCCGTTTTAACCACGAGCGGATGAGTGAATTAAGCTCTGCGTTTGGCAGATCTTTTACCTCACGCAATATCAATTCGTCGGGCGGCTCAATTTGGTTGCTGTTTTTTGAATTTTCTACCGACGCCTGCATCAATGCGGCGGTACTCGCGAGCGTTTCAATAATGTTCGGGTTCATGTCCGTAAGCATCGGCAGCAAAACCTTACGGACCTGGACGCGCCTGTACAAGGTATCGTCATTCATCGAATCTCGGCGATAGGCGATATCCATCTCGTGACAAAACGCCTCGGTATCACCGCGTCTGGCCCAGGTGAGAAGCGGTCTTATGAGAAGAGGCGAAGAGGGGAAAAGGAGCGGAGGGTTCAAATCATCGTTCTCCTCTTCCCCTTTTCCCCTTTTCCCCTTTTCTAAATTTCTCACTGCTCTCATTCCCGCAAGGCCAGCTACGCCACTGCCGCGAATAAGATTTAACAGAAAAGTCTCGGCTTGGTCGTTGACCGTGTGGCCGGTCAGGACGGCAAAAGCATCTAGGTTTTTTGCGGTTTCTGTGAGAAATGCATAGCGAGCATCGCGGGCGTTTTGTTCGAGATTGCCTTTTGCCGCGACTTTGCCGTGTTTTAGAACTAATTCGATACCGAGCTTGGCGGTGAGTTCGCGTACAAACTCCGCGTCCGCTTCACTTTCCGCTACGCGCAACCCGTGGTCAAAATGCGCCGCAACGATGCGATGCCCGAGCTTTTTTCGCTGCATCAGGTCATGGATCGCGAGCAGCAAGCTGACCGAATCAGCTCCGCCCGAAACAGCCACCACGACCGTGCCGCCATCAAAAGGCAGATCAAGCCGCCGCCATTCGGTAATTAGATTCCGGACAAATTTATGCACAAAAGAATTTTCCCACGAAACACACGAAAAACACGAAAAAGGGCATGCTCTTTATTTCGTGTTTTTCGTGTATTTCGTGGGCGATATCTTATTCCGGCTGGTAAGCGACGCGTTTTTGGATCAGCAGCGTGATCCGCGATGTGCAGACAAGCTTGCCGCGGTCGTTGGTAATATCTATTTTCCAGACGCTCATCGTTCGTCCGGAATGGATCGGTTTGGCCTCGACGGTGATGATGCCTTTGCTCACCGCCCGCAGGTGATTGGCGTTGATCTCGATGCCGACGGGCGTTACTTTTTCTAGATCAGACCCTGCAACGACACCGATCGATGCGGCCGTCTCAGCCAGATAAACCGAAACACCGCCGTTCATGATGCCGGTGTACTGATGCACCTTTGACGTAACGGGCATCGTCAAAACCACGCGCTCCGGTTCGGCGACCTCGATCTTAACGCCGAGAAATTGCAGCAACTCATTGTTTGCGACCGATTCTAATAATTTGGTTCTGTCCATTTAATTTTCGAGATATTTCTTTGCCGCGGACAATGCTTCTGCAACCCGCACGGGCGATGTGCCGCCGATGGTACTTTTTGCGCCAAGTGTCGATTCGATACTCAAAGCCATAAATACATCTTCGTCGATCTCGCGCAAAAATTCGCGAAGAGACTCGATCGTCAGCTCGTTCAATTCCTTTCCCTGCTCGATCGCAAACAGCACGATCCGCCCGACCGTCTCGTGTGCGGAGCGAAACGCCAAGCCTTTTTTGACCAAATAGTCCGCCAACTCGGTCGCATTTAGATAACCACTTGTCGCCGCCGCTAACGTCTTTTCTTCGTTAACAGCTGCGTTTTCGAGAACGATCGCAGCCGCTCGCAATGATATCTGCACGGTATCGACGGTGTCGAAAACTGCCTGCTTGTCTTCCTGCATATCCTTGTTATAGGCGAGCGGCAGCCCTTTGAGCATCGTGACGAGCGAGATATTATGGCCAAAAACACGGCCCGCTTTGCCGCGAAGCAGCTCGAGAGCGTCCGGATTTTTCTTTTGCGGCATCAGGCTCGAACCAGACGAAACTGCATCGCTCAGTGTCACAAAACCAAATTCGGTCGAGCAGTACAGGATCAGGTCCTCAGCCAAACGCGACAGGTGAACCATGATGAGCGAACAGGCTGAGGTGAACTCGACCGCAAAATCACGGTCCGAAACAGCATCGAGACTATTTGTCGAAACGCTGTCAAACCCCAACTCTGCGGCAACAGCTTCGCGATCTATCGCAAAACCCGTCCCCGCCAAAGCTCCCGACCCGAGCGGCAAAATGTTGATACGCTTACGCGCATCCGCGAGCCGTTCACGGTCACGCCGCAGCATTTCAAAATACGCGAGACACCAATGTGCAAACAATACCGGCTGGGCCCGTTGTAGATGTGTGTATCCCGGTAAAATGGCATCTTGATGCCGATCGGCAAGATCAACAATTGCGGATTGCAGATCAAGAATAAACGCTGATATCGCATCCGTCTCATCCCGCAACCACAGTCGAAATGCCGTCGCGACCTGGTCGTTGCGGCTGCGTCCGGTGTGTACCTTACGGCCCGCGTCACCAATGGCCGCGATCAATTTCCCTTCGATAAAAGAATGGACATCCTCAGCATCAGAGCCGTCAAAATACCCGGCATCCGCAGACGCGGCTTCAAGTAACGCACTTAAACCCGACGTGATCTCCGCCGTCTCAGCAGCGGTCAAAACACCCGCACCCGCAAGTCCGTTCGCATGGGCGATGCTGGCCCGCGCATCTGCCGCGAACAATCGCCGGTCAAAACGAAACGAATCGTTAAATTCGGCAAACGTCTCATGCGGCTTTTCCGAAAACCGTCCACCCCAAAGTTGGCCTGATTTGGTCATTTGTATCCTCGCGCGAGTATAATTGTATACCAATGACCAAAAAGATAAACAAAGTAGTCCTCGCCTATTCCGGCGGGCTCGACACATCGGCCATGCTGCTGTGGCTCAAAGAAACCTACGGCTGCGAAGTCGTCTGCTATTGCGCCGACGTCGGCCAGGGCGAGGAAATGGACGGGCTTGAGGAAAAAGCTCTTGCGACAGGTGCCTCAAAACTCTACGTTGAGGACCTTCGCGAAGAGTTTGTCAAAGATTTTGTCTGGATGGCCGTCAAGGCAAATGCTCTGTACGAAGGCGTTTATCTGCTTGGCACGTCCTTGGCGAGACCCGTCATCGCCAAACGCCAGATCGAGATCGCGCAACAAGAAGGTGCGGACGCTGTCGCCCACGGTGCCACCGGCAAGGGCAACGATCAGGTGCGTTTTGAGCTGACATATTACGCTTTGCAGCCGGACATCAAGGTCGTCGCACCTTGGCGTGAGTGGGAATTTAAGGGGCGTGCCGATCTGATCGCATATTGCACACAACACGGTATTCCGGTCACCGCGACGACCGCAAAGCCATATTCGATGGATCGCAATCTGATGCACATCAGCTACGAAGGCGGCATTTTAGAGGACCCTTGGGCGGCTCCGCCGGACGACATCTTTCTGCTTTCCAAATCACCGGAAACCGCGTCCGAAACCGCCGAAGAGATCACCATTACCTTTGAAAAAGGCGAGCCTGTCGCGATAAACGGCGTTGCTCACGGTGCGGTCGATCTGCTCACACACCTAAATTATCTCGGCGGCGAGCACGGCATCGGCCGCGTCGATCTGGTCGAAAACCGATTTGTCGGCATGAAATCTCGCGGCGTGTACGAAACGCCCGGCGTCACCATCCTGCAAACCGCCCACCGTGCGCTCGAATCGATCACCATGGACCGCGAAGTCACTAGATTAAGAGATTCGCTCGGCACAAAATTCGCCGAATCGGTCTATTACGGATTCTGGTTCGCACCCGAATTCGAGATCCTAAAATCGATGGTCGATCAGACCCAGGAGGTCGTCAACGGCGATGTCCGCGTCAAACTCTACAAGGGCAACGTCACCGTCACCGGCCGCCGCTCGCCCAATTCGCTCTACCGCGAGCGTGTCGTCACATTCGAAGACGACGCCGGAGCCTACGACCAGCACGACGCCGAAGGGTTTATCAAGCTTCAGGCGTTGCGATTAAGACTCAGAAACATGGAATAAAAATCCTTGTTGCGTGTTGTGCAACATGCTATAGTAATTTCCGATGATACGATCTTTCCGCCACAAAGGGCTTGGTAAGTTCTTTGAAACGGGAAGCCGGGCGGGCATCCAGCCGCATCACGCTAAACGCCTTCGAGCGCAGTTGGCGGCTCTAGACACCGCACAAAGCATCGAAGATATGGAAATTCCCGGCTTTCGGCTTCATTCGCTAAAAGGCAAGGAAAGCGGTCGCTGGTCGATCTGGGTCAACGGGAACTGGCGTCTGACATTCGAATTTATTGACGGACATGCGCATGTCCTGGATTACGAGGATTATCACTAATGGCTATGCACAACCCGCCCCATCCCGGCGAATTTATTACTGAGGTCTATCTTGAGCCAAATCATCTCAGCGGGCGCGAACTCGCGGCATCGCTGGGCGTATCACCATCGACCCTCAGCCGCATCTTAAATGCAACGAGCGGCATCAGTCCGACAATGGCGTTGCGCCTCTCCAAGGCGCTCGGTCGTTCGCCGGAGAGCTGGCTGGCAATGCAGTCCAATTACGATCTCTGGCACGCAAAGCGAAGTATCAAACTGGAAAAGATCGGAAAACTCGAACTAACTGCGGTCTAACGCGGGGAGAATATAAAATGGGATTTTTTGATGGATTATTGGGAAATGCGTCCGAAATTAACCCCGAACAGGCTCAGACGGAGTTTACACAAATTTATGCCCCGAATGAACGTGTCCAAAAAGCATATATACTGATTCGGGATTTTTTTATCTTTACCGATAAACGATTGATTCTAGTAGATAAGCAAGGTCTGACTGGACACAAAGTAGATTATCATTCGATACCATATAAAAACATAACCCATTTCAGCATAGAAACAGCCGGTCATTTTGACCTCGACGCCGAGTTGAAGATTTGGATTTCGGGTAGCTCAACGCCTTTATCAAAGCGGTTCAACAAAAAACTGAATATCTATCAGTTGCAGAGCGTATTGGCTGATTACGTTTTGAGTTAACTCTTGGATTATTTCGTTTAAAAATTATCCCAAATACCCTCTAAATTTTTCCTTAGTTGTCGTGTAGTTCGGGAATATCTTTGCGAGGTCTTTGGCTCCCAAATGCTTATTTGCGGCCTCGGCAAAGACATCCCGGAAATCGGTTGTTACGTCGAGGTCGCGGCCATCGTAGAGTTTGTCACGGCCTAAACCTCGGAAATCACCGTACACCTTACCGCCTTTGACGCTGTTGCCTAGCACAAACATCGTGTTGCCGTGGCCGTGATCGGTGCCGCGGCTGCCGTTTTCGCGGGCTGTGCGGCCAAATTCGGACATCGTCAGCACCATCACATCGTCCATTCGCTTGCCGAGATCGGTGGCAAATGCGGCGATCGCCTGTGAAAAAGTGCGTAAAAAATTAGCGAGCTGTCCGCGACCGCCGCCTTCGTTTGTGTGCGTGTCCCATCGGATGTCGTTGCCCGTGTCGGTAAACGCGACCTCGAGCCCGACGCCGGCTTTGATAAGCTGTGCGATCTGCTGCAGCGAACGTCCCAGATCGCTTGCGGGATAAACGGCACCGTTTTCGGGTTTGTATTGTGATGGATTTGCCTGCTTGAGAAAATTGACCGCTTCAAACGTCTCCTTACCAGTCTCGCCAAGCGTGTCTTTGGCATTTTGCTGATAAATGCCCTCAAAACCGCCCTTCATGTCGCTGGTGTAAAGCCCCGCTTTGATCGAAAAATCACTGAGGTTTGTCATCGCAACCGACGGAGCTTTGCCGTACAGAGCACGCGGTAACTGCTGCGTCATCGAAACGGCTTGGAACGGTGAAGTGTCCTTGGCGGCATTAGCCTGCAGCAAACGGTTGAGCCAGCCGTCCTTTGTCCCTTTGTTGCCGGGCGTGGCCGATTCCATATAATCCTGAGCATCAAAGTGCGAACGCGTGTTGTCGGGCGAACCGACCGACGTTATCGCCGCAAGCTGTCCGCTTTT
This sequence comes from Pyrinomonadaceae bacterium, assembly GCA_044228425.1. Taxonomy (GTDB): domain Bacteria; phylum Acidobacteriota; class Blastocatellia; order Pyrinomonadales; family Pyrinomonadaceae; genus OLB17. The sequence goes on from JBGAUY010000001.1 coordinate 90,545, forward strand.
CCAAAACGGCTCAAACGCCGTCATCGCCGGATTTAGGCCAAACGTGCCGTCAAGGTTGATCGCACCGTCCGTCTTACCGGGTTTTGCCACGGCGATCGTTGGACGCAGATTGTAATATTCGCTATCGCCGTGCGGCACGAGCATATTGAGCCCATCGACCGCCCCGCGTTGAAATATCGTCACCAGCACCTTTTTCTTGCCATAGCCGCCGGTCAAAGCCGCCGCATTTGCATACTGATGCAAAAACTTAGGCGCCGCCGCCATCAACCCAAAACTCGCCAGCCCGATCCCGCTCGTTTTCAAAAAATATCGTCTATCCATAATTGCGTACCTCAAATATAATTAGATGCCTTTTATATCGGCTAATTTGTTAGACGCCCCAATTTGCCTCTTGGCCTTTCTAATTTTGATTTTTCCGATCACCGTTCGAGTGGTATATTTTTAGCATCATAAGTAACGAGGAGTTCATTCAATGAAATTACGGGCTATATTTTTTGTAATTATTGCGTTTTTGCTTACGACCGGTTCCGCCACGGCACAGACCGACAAAACCTTTACCCGCGAAGGGCTAACGTTTAATTACCCGTCAGGTTGGGCGATCACGGAAGGCGTTGACGCTAACGCTGACCAGCTCAATTTTAGCCGAGCCGATCTGGACGTTCAGCTAACGGTCAATGTATTTAAAACTCCGCTTAATACGCCGGAAAAACTGGCCGAGGCCAAAAAGGTGCTTGTCGACCGCTATATCGAACAGACTGTTAAATCGTTCGCCGATGCCGGCGGCAAACCGGTGAGCAAACCCGCGACATCTGAGATCAGCGGCGTTGTTTCGCAGGGTGTCACCGTTTCCGCCTCGCTGGATGGCGTTTCCGGTGCGATCTTTATTCAATCGGCCGTCGTTAGTGAAAGGATGGTCGTCATGACGCTGCTTGGTCCGGCCGCTGATGTTAAAAAAGCAACCGCAACCTGGGACATGATCCGCACGACGATGAAGATCGAACCCCCACCGACGCCAACGCCTGTGGCAACGCCCGCAACGAAAAAGCCGTGAGCTAATTGATCAGTATCTCGTCAATAAATATCCAGGGGTCGCCGCCCGCTCCGGGATGCCACGCAGGGATCTTGCCAAAATTGTAGGCACGCACCCGAACATAACGCGCCTTCGTCGGCGTTACGGCTTGGCGAAATTCTCTTATCGTCGGCGTCATTTCGGTTTGGGGAACATCGGTCCTAATGTCGACTACTTGCGTCCAATCGGTGCCGTTGTTTGATGTCTCAAATTTGATATTCGCAGGCATCCAAATCCACGGCCCGGCGACCTGCAAAAAGCTTGCCCCAAGCTCTTTGATCTCAGACTCACGTTGCAGATCGACGATAGCCTCGTAAGTTTTTCCCTGCACGCCCTGCCACTCGCCGCTCGCAAAATTTGTCGTGCCGCGAATGCCGTCAACGATCGCGTTATCGCCCCCGCCGGTGTATTGCGTGCTGTACGGCGAGATGATCTTGACTGTCCAGTCGTTTGGCTGTTTGATAAATGTGGCCTCCGTCGTAAAACTCACGGCACCGGTTTTCGGGTCTTTAGCGTATGCCTCAACCTTTGAATTTTCATTGATCGTAAATGGCCCCGTGTATTTTTTGGTTTGGCTGGGCGATTCTCTAATAAGGCTGACCTCCGTATACATTATCTCTGCATCCCGAGTCGTTGATAAGCTAACTGTGGTTTTGTCGGTAAATGTGCGTTTCCCCTCGATCACCGGAACGGCAATATAGCTTACGCCCGACGACGAGACCGGAAACTCTGTAAATGCTGTGGTCACCGGCTGGTCGATCATCACAAATTCGAGTACGCCGCCGCGCATCAGGTCTTCGTGGGTGATGAATGCTTTTTTGTACGGGGCACCATTGAGTTTGGCATTGAGGATGTATTTATTCGCAGACGAGACGTTCTTTGCCCTGACGGTAAATGTCTTTCCGTTCTCAAGCCGGTAAGTCATCTCGGGGAAAAGCGGCGTACCAAAAGCGTACACACCATTGCCCGGAGCGACCGGATAAAACCCGGATGCGGACAATATATACCACGCCGACATTTGGCCGCAGTCTTCGTTGCCGATCAGTCCGTCGGGCGTCGGTTTGTAAAAATCGTGCATTATCTGCCGGACAATCTTTTGCGTTTTCCACGGCTGATGGGCGTAGTTGTATAGATACGCGATGTGATGCGAAGGCTCGTTGCCGTGGGCATATTGCCCGATCAACCCCGTCAGGTCAGCTTGTTCGCGGCCCGCAAGTTTTTGCGTCGTCGAAAAAAGCTCGTCAAGCTTTGCGACAAACTTTTCACGCCCGCCCATCAATTCCTCAAGCCTCGTCACATCATGCGGAACAAAAAACGAATACTGCCATGAGTTTCCCTCGGTAAAACCAAACGTAACCTCGTTCGGAGCAAACGGCTCGACAAAACCGCCATTCTTTTTAGGCCGAAAGAATCCGGTTTTTTTGTCGAAGAGGCTTTCGAAAAACCTAGCGCGTTTCGAGTAATTTTCGTAATCGGTTTTTAGCGTTTTAATATCCGGAATGGGCCTCGGGGATCCATCGGATGTTGTCGCAGCATAGCTCATCACCTTTTGCCTCGTAAGCATCTCTGCCATTCGAGCAATGCACCAATCGTCATAAGCATATTCGAGCGTGCGTGAGACCGATTCGTTTTCGTCCTCCATTGAGATATAGCCGTGTTTTTTGTATCCGGCCAGGCCAAAATGGTCGAGTTCGGCGGAGTGCTTTGCCGCCGCGTATGCTTTTTCGTAATCAAAACCCTTTATCCCCTTTGCCATCGCGTCGGCGATGACCGACACGGCGTGATAGCCGATCATGCAATCGGTCTCGTTGCCCCACAGCTCCCAAACCGGCAGCCGCCCGCCCTGTTCGTACTGGCGGATAAACGTATTGATAAAATCAACGGTGCGTCTCTGATCGATGATCGTATAAAGCGGATGCGCCGCCCGAAACGTGTCCCAGAGCGAAAAGACGGTGTAATGGTCGCTGTTCGGAGTCCCGCCTTTAGGCGGCTTTCCGTTAGCAAGAGGCCGGCTAAAGCCGGGACTCCAAGCTCTATGCACTTTGCCGTCCGTCCCGCGATACTGCCCATCGACATCATTAAACACATTCGGCTGGATCATCGTGTGATACAGCGCCGTGTAAAAATTGGTCGTCTGAGCGTCGGTTCCGCCGGAAACTTCTATCTTAGAAAGTTCTTTATTCCAAGCCGCTTTCGCATCCGCCCGCACCTTCTCAAAATCCCAACCGGGCAGCTCAGCAGCGAGATTTTTGCGGGCTCCTTCAATCGAGACGTTTGAGATCGCAACTTTTAATAGGATCTGTTCGCTGGCCGAGGTTGTGAATCTGAAGGATACTTTCTGCGATAGGTTCCCTCCGGAAAGAGTTTGCTCCTTTAAATTGAAATCTCTCGTCGTTCCGTTGAAAAACGCTAGGTCAAAGGGCTTGGAAAACTCAGCAACAAAGTAAACAGCCTGTTCCTTTGCCCACGACGAAGAACGACGGGATCCTTCGAGCCGTTTCTGTCCTATTACTTTGATGTCTGAATCCAAAACCTTATCTCGCCATTTCAAATCAAGAAGGATTTGAGCTTCACTGCTTTCGGGAAAGCGATAGCGATGCAAACCAACCCGAGAAGTCGCCGTCATCTCGGCGAGGATACCGTCATCGTCAAGCTGCACTGAATAGTAGCCCGGCTCTGCGTTTTCATTTACGTGTGAAAACTTCGATGCTGATCCATTTACGAGCTGGTCGCTAGAAAAGAACACCGGTTTCCCGACATAGGGCATGAACAAAATATCGCACCCGTCAGGAATACCCGTTCCATTCAGATGCGTATGCGAAAAGCCAAATATTGTGTCGTCGGAGTAATGATAGCCGCTAGAGCCGTCCCAATTGTCGATCCGCGTATCGGGCGATAGCTGCACCATCCCAAACGGCATCGTCGCTCCCGGAAACGTATGCCCGTGCCCGCCTGTTCCGATAAAAGGATTGACCCATTTGGCATAGTCCACGGCAAAGAGATCGCCCACGAAAAACACGAAAAGGCACGAAATAAAGATGGATATCAGACGTTTGTTTTTGACGGTACTATTCATTTTCTTATTTCTTCAATTTTTTGTGTGTTTCGTGTTTTTCGTGGGCAAATTCTTAATTAACCAATTCGAGGCCCCGCCAGTTTTGCCCTTTGATCGCCCAACGGACACGCCAGATGGGTTCGCCTTCGCGGTGGTCGTAGTGCGGAGCTATCTTATGCCAACCGGCCCTGAGCGGGACGAGCGCCGATGTGACAGTTCGCTCTTTTGTCCCGGCTTCGTCGATCAGCGTCTGTCCATCAATAGTTAGCTGCCTGTCGTTCGTCGAATCTATCTGAAACTCATATATCGCATCGACCGGAGCATTAAAGTAGCCGTCAAAACTCACGCCCCAGGTCTGTTTTGGGTCGATCCTGCTTTTAAATTGTTCGATCCCGATCGATCTTGTCTCGCCGGTGACCGGAACCGTGTCTTGGCCGTAGGCATTGCTCGGCACATAAAGCGAATATTTGACGCCCGCCGCTTTCCCGGACGGCTCGACCGCCGGCAGCATCTTGCCGCGAATGATGGTCGCCGTGTACACAGCACTCGTCAGGCCAGCGGCGCTAATGACGCGGGTTTTAAGAGTTTTGATCTCGCCAGGCTTTAATGTGATATCGATCGGGGTCGAGTATTGTTTTGGAGACTTAACATTCGGATCGGAACCGTCGGTCGTGTAAATAACAGCCGTCCCGACGGCGGGCGTTAACGTTATCGTTACCTTTTCATCTTCGGTCACGATGTTCTTTAGCCCTGCGGGCTCAGGGATGCGGTAATTTACGCCTTGTTTATCGAGTCTCGTCAGATGTGCGGCAAGCCGCCGGGTAAAATCGGCATAATTTTTATTCTCAGGTGTGGACCAAACATTCTCTGACATCGCCAGCATTCGCGGAAAAGCCATATATTCGACCGCAGCGGGAGTTTTTAGGTATTCGGTCCAGATGTTGGCCTGGCCTCCGATGATGTATTTCGCCTCAGCGGGTGACAGCTCTTTTGGCACTGGATCGAACGAATACACTTTCTCCAGCGGCAGCCAGCCACCGATATTTAGCGGTTCGGTTGCGGGGTCGCCCTGTGCGTAATCAAAATAGCTGTAGTCGGTCGGCGTCATTATCACGTCGTGCTTTGCCTTGGCCGCCTCAATGCCCCCTTTGGTACCACGCCACGACATCACGGTCGCGTTCGGCGCCAAACCGCCCTCAAGTATCTCGTCCCAACCGATGATCTTCTTACCCTTTGAGTTAATAAATTTCTCGATCCGCCGCACAAAATAGCTCTGCACTTCGTGCTCGTCTTTCAGGTTTTCGCGTTTCATCAGATCCTGCACGAACGGCGATTCTTTCCACATGCTTTTGAGCACCTCGTCGCCGCCGATATGGATGTACGGCGAATCGGGAAAGAGCTTGATCGTCTCGTCGAGCACGTCCTCGAGAAATTTGAACGTCTCATCCGTCGGGCAATAAACTTCCGGGAAAATGCCCCACGTTTTCTGCACGTTGTATTTGTGATCGGCCTTGCAGCCGTATTGAGGATACGCCGCGAGTGCCGCCGACGCGTGCCCCGGCAGCTCGATCTCAGGGATGACGGTAATGTACCGCGCCTTGGCATACGCGACGATGTCGCGGATCTGCTCCTGCGTATAAAACCCCTCGACCGGCACGCCGTCGCCCTTAAATGTCGTCGTGTACGGCCCAAGATGCGACTCCGACCGTTTCGAACCAACCTCAGTCAATTTAGGATATTTCTTGATCTCGATCCGCCACCCCTGATCGTCGGTCAGATGCCAGTGAAACGTGTTGAATTTATACTGCGACATCAGGTCGATGTATTTTTTGACCAGCTCGATCGACATAAAATGCCGCGATACATCTAGGTGCATGCCTCGATAGGGGAAACGGGGAGAGTCAACAATCTTCGCCACTGGCACTTTGGCTTCCTTGTTAAATTCCAAAGGAAGTAGTTGTTGGAACGTGTGCAAAGCGTAGAATTGTCCTGCGCCAGTGCCCCCGAAATAAATCGCTTCCGATTGTATTGTCAGGGAGTACTTTTCACTTTTTATCTCCCCCGCATTACCACCCGAGGGATCTATCGCGACAGGTAAAAAAATTATGGCATTCCTTTCTTTTAAAAAGCTGCCTCGTTGCTTCGATTTATCGATGATTTTGAGTTTGAAGCCAAAAGACTTTCCCAGATAGTTATTCAGAATTTCAGCCGAGGCTATCGCGCCCTCATGCGTCAACAAGATTCTTGTATCTTTTCTAAGAACAAAACTTCCCGCTCCGTATTCCACGGTTTGCGGCTTGGGGACAATATTGATCCCGTCAGTCTGAGCAAACGAAAAAGAAGCAAGCAGAAGACAAAACGCGGCGGCAAAGATTGTTTTGTGGATCATATTGACTGGAACGCAGGCGCCCTCGCCCGCAAACGCCGGTTCCTCCGGCGTGACGTATTTTAGTATTTCTCAACTTGAACGAACACCGGGTTCGTCAGCGTCCTACGAAGGACGCTTTGCAGGCGAGGGCGCCTGCGTTCCCGCAAAAGACACATCCAGCCACTTGAAAAACGCACTGCTATACGGCCATTTCTCCTGGGAATCGCATAGTCGAGCCTTGACCGGATTATTTTCAATATAGTTTACCGTACTAGCAAAATGTTTGTGATCGCGAATATAGCGGTCAAAGTATTCTTTTGCCCAAAACTGGCCAGTGCGGCCGAGTATCTTGTTAGCTTCGTGAGCGGTGTAGGATTTGATCGAATGCATTATGTCGGCCACCGCCAGATCCGCTATCGGCATGAGCAGGATATGTCCGTGATTTGGCATTATGACCCAAGAAATCAGGTTATATCGCTCGCCATCCCATTTTAAAAGAGTGTCTTGCAGCAGGGTTGCGATGCGAGGATCCCGCAGATGTCCGGCACCGTAATTTTGATCCAAATAGTGCTCGATCCGTCGCCTGTGATCGGCGTCGGTAATTTCGTTTCTTTCGAGCTCGTCACGCCATTTGACCAACACCTCCTGCGGCAGCGAATCGGCGAGACGAAATGTTATGAACTGAGTAAAACCCTCTGCGTCAAAATGGGGTAAGAATCCGCGACTATGCCAATAGCGAGGGTCTTTGTTCATCGAAAATATTGTACATCAATCCCGGGAACGCAGACGTGCCAGGTACGCAGGCGCCCTCGCCTGCAAACGCCGGTTCCTCCGGCGTGAAGATGTTTAGTATTTCGCTGGTTGAATAATCACCACGTTTGTCAGCGTCCGGACGGACGCTTTGCAGGCGGGGGCGCCTGCGTTCCGGCCAATATGTCTATAGCAGACCTAGAAACTCATTCAATTCCGGCGGCAGAGGCTGGGTAAATTCGAGCCGCTCTTGGGTTATCGGATGGGTAAATGACAGCCGTTCGGCGTGGAGGAAAAATCTCGGCATCGAGGCGATGGCGTTGCGGGTGTTGGTGTCAGCGACCGTGTTGTCGCGGCCCTCGTTGTAGATCTCGTCGCCGACGACCGGGTGATTGATAAACGCCGTGTGGACACGTATCTGGTGTGTGCGGCCGGTCTTGATCTCGACATCGAGCAGGGTAAATTTGGCGTAACGCGTCCGCACTTTCCACAGACTCAACGCCGAACGGCCATGCGTCGCGACCTTCATCCTGAGGCGGTTGTGTTTGTTGCGGCCGATCGGGGCGTCGATCTTGCCCATATTTTGATCGGGCGAGCCGTGCACCAATGCGACGTATGATTTATAGACCTCACGCGACCGAAACTGCTCAGACAAAGCCTCGTGTATCTCGTCATTTTTCGCAACGACGATCAGCCCGGACGTGTCTTTGTCGAGCCGGTGGACGATGCCGACGCGGAGTTCGTTTGGAGTCCCGCCTTTAGGCGGCTGGCCGGCTAAAGCCGGTACTCCAAGCTCGTACTCGAAGTGATAAGCGATCGCATTCGCCAGCGTCCCGGACTGCACACCCGCACCGGGATGAACGACCATGCCGGCGGGTTTATTGATTACGGCGAGAAATTCGTCTTCGAAAACGATGTCGAGCGGTATATTTTCCGGCTCAAACCGCGCGGCCTGCGCCTCTACCAGATCGACCTCGATCTCATCGCCGGAGTGGAGTTTGTATGATGGCTTTACTGGCTTTTCATTGACAAGCACGTCCTCATTTTCGATCAGCCGTTGCAGCCTCGAACGCGACCAGCCGTCGATCTGATCGGCAAGATAGGCGTCGAGACGCATGCCTGTATCATCTGCAGTTGTTTTGAAAGTTAAAGCTAGGTTGTCTTCTGTCACTCTGTGGTTTGGGGAGCGGTAGTGCGGGCCTTTTTCAGCCGCCAAATTAGGAAAATTATAGACGTGATCGCAACGATCAGGCTCACGCCTTGCGACGTGGATAAGCCAGTCGCCGATGTAAATCCATAAAGGTCGCCGCGCGGATCGTCGCGAATAAACTCTATCGAAAATCGCAATATCGAATAGATCGCGCCGTAAATGATCAGGATCTGGCCATCAAATTTCTTATGACGGTGTAGATAAACCAGTAGCCCGAATATGATGAACATCGCAAACGACTCGTACAATTGCGTTGGGTGCAGATGAGCGTCGAGGCCTTCGGCGGTGTAGATCGGCACACCCGTGTATTCGTGCCCAAGCGTCGTAAAATGCACTCCCCACGGCAGATCGGTCGGCTTGCCCCAGCAACATCCCGCCGCAAAGCAGCCCTGTCTGCCAAATGCCGAACCAAGCGCAACACCCGGAGCAAACGCATCCGCAACTTTCCAAAACGGGAGTTTGTATAGGGGAACCAGAATGGCAACAGCCAGAAATCCGCCGATCAACCCGCCATAAAATACGCCGCCGGATCTCAAAAAATCGAGCGTAAATATCTGCACATCCGGCTCTACCAAGATCATCAGGAGCTTTGATCCGACAAGCCCCCCGATCAGCGTCCACAGGCCGAGATCGTAGATGCGTTCGCGTGGTATGCCGTCACGAGCACCCAGCCGTGATGCAGCAAACAGCGCGAGCAGCATCCCCACGGCCATAAAAATGCCATAGGTGGTAACGGGAAATGTGCCTATGCGGAAAAGTTCAGGATACATAATTAAGGCAGAAACACGAGCGGTCGCGAGTGTGTCCAACCGCCGAATATCTAAGCCTCTGGCACACTCCCTACCGGTCGTGTTTCTGCCTGCTTCTTCTTACTCAAAAACATATCGATCAACAGCAACCCGGCCCCGACACAAATTGCCGCGTCAGCGACATTAAATGTCGGGTAATGCCACGAGCCGAATTGAACATCAATAAAATCTACGACGAACCCAAGCCGCATGCGGTCTGTAACGTTACCGACGATACCTGCGAGCAACAGGGCCAACGCACCGAGGATGCGGTCGTCGCTTCGCGGTGTCCGCCAAAAGAAAAAGAGTACGAGTGCCGCCGCGACAAATGCGATCGCCGATAGCCCCCAGCGTCCGGCATCACCATGCTCATCAAGCATCGAAAACGCCACGCCCGTATTTTGCGCATACGCAAAATTGAGCAACCCGTCGATCACCGGCCTGTCGCCGCCCGTACGCAAGGTGCGAGTCGCCCACGCCTTACTGGTCTGATCGACCATAAAGACGCCGCCCGCGATCGCGAGATAGCCTAGTTTCCAAAAAAAGTCGCGTTTGTTCATTTACGGTTTTTTCGCCTCAACGGGTGCGGTTTTTGGTTCGGCGTAAAACGATTTATTTATGATCTTCCACTCTCCGTTGATCTTGAGCAGCGACATATAGTCGACAAATTTTACACTCGGATAATCGAGTATGATCTTTGCGACGGCCGCGTTTCCGGCGATATCGACGCTCTCGATCCAGCGTTTTCGCTGTGCTTCATCGGCCGGCGGCTTGCCCGTAAATCCGGCAATGTAATCTGCGAACGAACGCGTCGTGTACTTGCCTTCACGGATAAAAACTAGATTACCCTCCGTGTGAAAGGCCTTTTTCATATATTCACCGTCACCCGTCGCATGGCCTTTTAGATAGTTTTCGAGCGGTATGCGAACCGCATCTTTATCCGCGGCCTGGGCAAAAAGGTTTCCTGATACGGCGAACATTAGAAACGCGAATCCGACGGCAAACTTGTACATCATAATTATCGAAACTCCTATAATATTTTTGATCGCAACTCAGTCGATAATACGTTCGCCGGCGACAAAGTGTTCGCTATTCAGTATACGGAAAAATAGCCTTTGGGGCTTTGTAACGGCTCCACCAATCTGCATAGCAAACATCGGTACAGCCAATTGCGTAATGTACGACCTTCCATTTGCCGCCTGTTTTTTTGAGCAAAGCAAAGAAATTATTGTCGAACATATCGGCATCTTTTGCCTCTTGATATGGCGTTCCGCGATAGTTTGGCTGGCCGCCGTCCGGGCTTTGCGGATCGCCGACAATAAATGCCCAATTGCCCATAACCTTAAAATCATTGGCAACAAAAACGATCTGCTGTTTTAATTCCTTTTCTACCGGAATTCGGAGCGCGGCGAGAATTGCCTTTCGCTCGGGCGAGCCCTTTTCCGGAGTATAAACTCCCTGAGCAAAGGTTGAACCTGCTAAAACTACGATCGCCGCAAATAATAAAACCGTTTTATTTAACATATCTCCCTCCTAACCGATCTCGTCTAGAGCGTCCGCACATCGCTCGCAAACTGTCGGATATTTACTAAATTCGCCGACGCGGGTCGAATAATTCCAGCAGCGTTCGCATTTCTCACCGTCGGCGTGAGCGATCTCAACCGAAAATCCATCGCCCTCGTGCACCTCGACCTGCGACACGATAAAGATATATCGCAGTTGCTCATAGTAATCGAGCAGCAAACGTGTCGTCTCAGCATCGGCTGTCAAAACAACCTTAGCCTCAAGCGACGAGCCGATCTGCTTGTCGTTACGAGCGATTTCAAGTGCTTTTAGCACCTCATCGCGGATCTCAAAAATACGTTCCCACTTAGCCGTGAGTCCCGAATTGTCCGCATCCGCGACCGTAGGAAACTCTGCAAGATGGACGGACGCCAGTTGTTGCCCCGGCAGATTTTCCCACGCCTCATCCGACGTAAACGCGAGGATCGGCGACATCAGACGGCAAAGCGTATCTGTGATCTGATACAGCGCGGTCTGGGCTGAGCGTCTCGCCTCCGATTTTGGTGCCAGGATATAGAGCCGGTCTTTTATGATGTCGAAATAGCGTGCTGACAGTGTGACCGTGCAGAAATTGTAGATCGCATTATACGCCGCCTGAAAATCGTACGCTTCGTATGCAGTGAGCACCTTTTCCGTGACCTCGTTCAGACCGGCGATCGCCCAAAGGTCGATCTCCTCCATGTGGTTGACCGAGACCGCGTCTTTGACGGGATCAAAACCATCGAGATTGCCGAGAGCGTAGCGCAAGGTGTTGCGAAACTTGCGATAAGCGTCTACCACCCGGCTAAGGATCTCATCAGAACACCGTACGTCTTCGGTATAATCGACCGCCGCCGCCCACAAGCGCAACACATCGGCACCCGAGCCGTCGATGATCTCATTAGGCGCGGTCACATTGCCGATCGATTTACTCTGCTTACGACCCTCGCCGTCAACGACCCAGCCGTGCGTGATGATCTGTTTATAAGGCGCCCGGTCATGAGCCGCGATGCCGCAGCTCAAGCTGGAGTTGAACCAGCCGCGATACTGATCACCGCCCTCAAGATAAACATCCGCCGGAAATCTCAACGTGTCACCGCGCGTCTCCAAAACCGCGACGCAACTCGAACCCGAATCGAACCAGACATCTAAAATGTCCGTCTCTTTCCTAAAATCGCCGCCGCCGCATTTGGCGCATTTATAACCATCGGGCAGTAATTCGCTCTCGGGCCGTGCATACCAAGCGTCCGCGGTCTCGACAGCAAAGATGTCAGCGACGTAATCGATGATATTAGGATCGGCGACCGCTTCTTCGCAGGCTTGGCAATAGAATACCGGGATCGGCACGCCCCACGAACGCTGACGCGAAACACACCAGTCGGGACGGCCCTTGAACATATTGGCCATGCGTCCCTCACCCCAACCGGGATGCCAGTTTACTTTTTTGACCTCGTCGAGAGCTCGTTGTCTTAGACTGGTTCCATCGACGGCCTCGTCCATCGAAACAAACCACTGCGGTGTCGCACGAAAAATTACGGGATTTTTGCACCGCCAGCAGTGCGGATATCGGTGTGCGTAGGTTTCGCTGTAAACCAGTGCTCCATTCTCGCGTAGGAAGGTCACGATCTTTGAGTTAGCGGTAAAGACATCCTCGCCCGCGAAATGCTCAACTTCGGGCGTGAATCTACCCGCCGCATCAACCGGTGCATATATCTCAAGGCCGTACTTTTTCGAGATGGCAAAATCGTCCGCACCATGTCCCGGAGCGGTGTGAACACAACCCGTGCCTGATTTCGCTGCCGATTTATTCTCAAATCGAACGTCCAGCTCAACCTCAGCGTCAGCCTCGCCAAGCGTGACGTGATCGCCGTTCATTATCAGCGACGTGCGATCAAGCCAGGCGTGTTTCGCTTCCATCCGGTCGAGCTTTGAGCCTTTGAATCTTGCGATCTCTTCGTACTCGGCAAAGCCGCACGTTTCTGAAAATGCTTTCGCAAGTTCCGAAGCAACGATAAAAACCTCGGCATCCGAAACCTCGATCGCCGAGTAATCAAATTCCGGGTGAACCGTGATGCCAAGATTCGCTGGCAGGGTCCACGGGGTGGTCGTCCAGATGACGACAAAAACATTTTTGCCTGCAAGTGCTCCGTCGATCAGAGCCGGATCGGTCTTGAGCGGAAATTTTACATAGACTGACGGCGACGTGTGCTCGCGATACTCGACCTCAGCCTCGGCGAGAGCCGTCTGGTCGTGGATGCACCAATAGACGGGACGAAGGCCTTTGTAGACAAAACCGCGTTCTAGAAACTTGCCAAAAAGCCGTGCCGTCGATGATTCGTATTCCGCCGACATCGTCAGGTAAGGCGTCGCCCATTCGCCAAGGATGCCGAGCCGCTGAAAGTCGCGCGTCTGGCCGTTCATCGCCGTCGAGGCGTGTTCGCGGCAGATACGGCGAAACGACGCGACCGGTATGTCGTTCTTATTCTTCCCTTTATCCGCCAGCTTTTTCTCAACAATGGTCTCGATCGGCAACCCGTGACAGTCATATCCCGGCACATACGGCGCCTCAAAACCCATCATCGAACGCGTCTTGACGACAAAATCTTTGAGTATCTTATTGAGAGCGGTACCGATGTGAATGTCGGCGTTAGCGTAAGGCGGGCCGTCGTGCAGGATAAATTTCTGACGCCCCTCACGAGCCTTTAACACCTGATCGTAAAGCCCCATTTCCTGCCATTTTTTCAAACGCGCAGGCTCCATCTGCCCGAGATTCGCTTTTTGCGAAAAATCCGTCCGGGGCAAGTTCACTGTCTTCTTAAGATCTAATTCTTCACTCATTGATAAATCAAAAAGCCCCAAGCTTTTCTGTAGCTTGGGACTCGCGTAAACATATGTTTGCAAACGTTCAACTTTCGTCGAACGCGAGTCCATGGTTGTCTATAATAATGGGCGATGGCCTCCGCATAATAGAGATAATATTATCACACGCCCGTAGATTATTCTTCCTCGACCGTACACAACAGCGGATACTCGCGTGCCTTGGCGAGGTTCATTGCCTTTTCGGATTTCATCGTCGCGATCTCATAAGGGTAGATCCCCGCGATGCCGACGCCCTCGTTATGAACCTTTAGCATGATAGTAAAAGCTTCGGCGTCGGAGCGCGAAAAGACGTATTGCAGCACAAAAACAACAAATTCCATCGTGGTGAAATCGTCGTTGTGGAGCAAGACCTTAAAAAGCTTTGGCTTTTCGAGCTTGGTCTTTCGCTCCGGCAGCACATCAACGCCGCCATCTTCAATGTGCGGAAAATCAGGCATAGGTTTTATTATACGCGCGCTGTGACGGTTGCCTTACGCTCTAGTTTGCCCCAACCGACAAACGCTCCCCGGATCGCGGTCCATACAGATTTGACCATGACCCAGTACATCACCTGACGATAACCAAAACGCTGGACCAGCAGCCACCCGAGCAGCTTTTTCTCCTCGCCTTTTTCCATCAAAAACGCGGCAAACGCGCCGATCCAATCTACAGCCAAAAACAACGCGTAATAAAACAGCACTTCGTTCAAGTGCGAGGGCGTTGTCGAATACTCTTTCTGGTGTTCGAGGTAACCGATGAGCGCATTCACTAGCGTCCAGACGAACATCAGGTCCATGATCGGCGATATCAGCGGAAAGATGACCTGAAAGATCCAAATATTAGGCATCGCAACAAACCCGAGCGAGCCGTAACGCGGATTGAGAAGAGCGTTTTTGTGTTTCCACATGCATTGCAATGTGCCATATGACCAACGAAATCTCTGTTTTGCTAGGTCTTTAAGCGAATCCGGAGCCTCAGTCATACCGATGGCGGTCTCTTCGTAACCAATGCGATAACCCAGCTTCCGAATTTGGATCGTCAGATCCTGATCTTCGGCCAAGGTATCCGATGAAAATCCACCCGTTTCCTCCAGCACGGACCTCCGCCAGGCTCCGACAGAGCCGGGCACGACGGTGATGCAATTTAGCGACGCAAATGCACGCCGGTCAAAATTTTGCGATGTGACGTATTCGAGCGCCTGCCACTTCGTCACTATGTTGATGCGGTTGCCAACCTTAGCATTGCCAGCGACAGCCCCGATGCTCTCATCGGCAAACCGGTGAGCAAGGGCTGACACAGTTTGAGCCGTAAATAGAGTGTCGGCGTCTAGTGCAATAATGATGTCTCCCTTTGCCCGGCTCCAACCAAAATTCAGTGCCTCTGCTTTGCCGCCGTTCTCTTTAGTAAACGCCGCAACCCGCGGATCACTACCGTACGCCGCGCACACCAGTTTGTATGTATCGTCTGTCGAACCGTCGTCAACGACCAAGATCTCAAAATTAGGGTGGTCGGATAAGAGCAAGCTCTCTATCGTCCGCAAGATCACCTTTCCCTCATTAAATGCCGGCACTACGATCGACACAAGCGGCTGAAATTCCTCACCAAAATGGGTGGTTTCTCGCCGTTTGGACCTAAGGAATTGGGCAAACGCCAGGACGCCTATCACCGCCATCCGCCCGATCCCGAGTATGATGCCGATCAGAAAGAGCCACCGCATCAACCAGCCTCCGACGGAAACGCCATAAAATACGTAAGCATCAGCTTTGGCATAGAAAGTTTGCTCCTGCTTGACCGGCGGCATCGTTTGATCGCTGGTCATATTGGCAAGTTCGCCGACTGTCGTAAACTCATAACCCTTGCGTCGCAGTTCGCTAATTATGCGCGGTAATGCGGCTACGGTTGCTGAACGATCGCCTCCGGCATCGTGAAGTAAAACGATGTTGCCTCTCTCTTCCGGCGTTATTATTGCCGCCTGTCGGATGACCTCTTCAACGATCTGATCGGCGGTGTGGGGCGTGCCGTCATCATTTTTAGGTTTCCAGTCATCCGGATCGATGTGCAGCCCTACTGAAACATAGCCCAGATTTTGAGCCTGTACCGTGGGGTCGATCTCATCCGGCGTCCGCGGCTCAGCATCACCAAAATATGGAGCTCGGAAAAGACGCGTCGAACGGCCCGTTAAAGATTCGATCAAGCGCTGGGTCGTATTGAGTTCGAGATCGACCACCTGACGCGGAACCTCACCAAGATTTGGGTGGGTGAACGAGTGATTCCCAATCTCGTGTCCCTCGGCCAAAATGCGTTTTACTATCGCCGGGTTTGTTTGCCCGTTTGAACCGACGATAAAGAAGGCTGCTTTTACGTTTTCTTGTTTTAAAATGTCGAGGATCTTTGGCGTCCAGACCGGATCCGGCCCGTCATCAAACGTCAGCACTATCTTGCCGGGACTGTCGCCCGTTCGCTGGATGACATAGGCCGAGGGTATCTGGCGGTACGTTTCATCCGCAACCGTGCCGTCCGGCTCAAGTTTCAGATCGCGTTTCCCGTCTTGCGGCTCCGCCTTGACCTGCAGTATTTCGCCGGTACCCTGAAAATCAACGTCGTAGCCGTACTTGATCGTAGAAATATCAGTTGCGTCAAAATTATCGTGGTCGCTCCCGAATACCTTCCATAGTGACGGATCCTCGCTGCCCAGCCTCCACAGCGCGAGGCCCGCAACCTTATACGATTTGGCCGCTTTGATCTGATTAAAACCGGTTGCCGCGTCCAAAAACCAGATTTCATGGTCCTTACCGTCGTCCTCGGTATATTTGAAGTGGGGATTTCGGTCGGTGTTCTCAAATTTGATATCTGACGGGCTCTCAAGCGATTCCTGCGCGGTCAGTACCGCGTCTTGAAATGAAATATCCTCCGCCTCGTCCGTCCCTTTGGTCCAGTTATAGGCGTAATTTCCAAAACAAACGATCGTTTTCGCCGGCGCGAGCTCAGACATTCGTTTTTTCAATACTGTCTCAAACCACTCCTGTCCGGCGATCGGGCCCGGCTCGCTGGTGGCCCAGTGTTGGTCATATGCCATCAGCATCAGATAATCGGTCTCGGCGGCGTAAGCTGCATAGTTCCAATCCGGGTTATCAAATGGCACCGCTTGCGCCAAGACCAGACCACGCTGCTGAAACTGAGCGTGCAGATCCCTGATAAATCCAAAAAGCCGCATCTGGTCCGCAGCCGGAACCTCTTCGATGTCGATCGCTATCCCGCCAAATTTGTACTCATCTATTACTTTGAGTAACGAGCTGATCAGTTTTTGCTTTGCGGTCTCAGAGCCGAGAGCCTTAGAGATCGCCGACGAATCCCATTGCTCGTTCTTATAATTTTGCAGCAGCGGCAGCACCTTGGTATCCGGCTTTTCGGCCTGGATCAATTCGAGTGCTTTTTGATCAATATCGAGGGTTAGCGGATTTGAATCGTCGCCAGAGAGACGTATCCACTCAGGAACGACCCAGTCCAGAGCTTTTAAGTTCTGTTGGAGCGACGAAAAACTCGAGTCGTCCCAATTGACGTAGAATCCGATCGAGACAGGCATGCCTACGCCGGTTTGGTCCACTGGCACCGAGCGAGCGATGCGGCGCAGTTTCCTTTCATTGAGCCGTTGGATCTTTTGTTCCTCGCGGCTTCGCTTTTCGACCTTTACTTTGTCGGCTTCTAGTTTTAGTGCTTGTTCATGCCGCGTCATGGGTGCTTCGGGTAGCGATAAAACCGTGTCCGATCGTTGAGGCAGAGCGGTAACCGATCTCAATTTGATCTGGGGCAGAAAAGGATTGATCAGGACACTGATCACAAAAAAGGTCAGGAAAATAGTTACCGTGGCTGCGAGTGTGAGGCTGAGGTATGAAAAGTATTTTCTTCGTCGGCCCTTAGTATCGAGAAAAACTGACCTGTTTTGACTATTAATTTCTCCTTTCATTTTCGCCTACGCCTTATCTATACGTCACTCAAATCCAATACGCGTGCCAATGATGTTAGTTTTACAAATCTGACGATTTTTTCAATCAATATTTGTTTTACCGATAACGATAAATATGTAGACTCGAGGCAGATTATTTGTTAAATTTCTCTTGCGCTGTTTACCTAGTATGCAATCAAACGTATTCTACCTCGCCGTGAACTGAAATCCGGCAGCGATTGGTCGTTTTGTTTGGTACCGGAAAATGAAAAAGGATAAACCCACAACAGATAGGTTGTCAGGATCGGGTAGTGCTCGCGGCGCCAAAGCCGCCCGCGCGCTGGACCCGCACAGTCTCGACTTGCTTTTCGCAAGCGTCGGACAAAAGCTGCGCGAGGGGCACTCGGCGGCGGCAGAAAGGATCCTTGTGGAGACGATCGAGGGTTTTGACCACACACCGGACAATTTTGCCAACCTAAAGCGGCTGCTCGCATTTACGCTTGAGACTACCGGGCGCTACAAAGAATCGCTTGAGGCGGTTCGCCCGTTTGAGGACGAATCTGAGCTTGCAATGCTATCGACCGAAACTCAGGTTCGCGTCACCACCCAACTTGCGATCGCTTACAACAACCTTACCGACCAGCCAAAGGCCGTCACGCTCCTCAAAGAAACGCTCAAAAAAGCAGAGGAAAATGACCTGCGGCATCTGAGCGGCAACATCGATATCGCCTTGGCGCGCGTTTATCGCAAGCTGAGTGAATACCCGATCAGCCGCGACTTTGCGCGTAAAGCCCTCGATCATTTTCGCGAAAACGCTAACTGGCTCGGCATGGCCGAGGCTTATCGTGAGATCGCCAACACATATCACCAAGAGGGTAACAGCGAAAAATCTATCGAGAATTTTGAGCTGGGCATCAAGATCATCGGCAGCAACTCGGCTCCGTTCATGCTTGGTAAGCTCTACACCGATATGTCCGGCGCGTATTGGTTCCTTCGCCGCCCACAGGACGGCGTTGCATGTCTCGAAAAATCGATCGAGTTTTTTGACCAAACTGAGCACGCACTGAATTCTGTCATTGCCTATAACAATCTCGGCATCCACCTGCTGCAGGTCGGCGAGTGGACCAAGGCCGAGGAAATGATCCGGCGTGCTCTCGACATCGCACTGAAAGAAGATCACGTCCACGTCGCCGGTATTTATGACAGCCTTGGCGAGCTAAATATCCTGCGTGGCAACCTTGTCGAGGCCGAAAAATTTCTCGACATGGCGGTCGATTTTGCCCAGCGGCGAAAGCATCAGTGGTACACGGTCCAGTCGATGCGGAGCCTCGCGCGATGTTATCTCGCGCAGGGACATCTCAACAAAGCGGTTGATAAGGCACAGGAGACCATTCGCTTTTCAGGTGAGATCGGCGATAAACACTACGCAAATATGGCGGGACTCGTTCTTGCCGAAAGCTATGTCAGGCAGCATAAAGCCGAAGAGGCCGAAGAGGCTCTGCAGGTGATCGAAGAAACCGACCCGTCATCGGATTTCTTTGTGCTCGGCAATATCCAGCGTATTCGCGGCCTATCGGCGATCGAAAGCGGCGGCGATGACGAACTCGCCGTGCATCATTTCAACCGAGGATTGACCATTTTTGAGGCCGCGGAGGATATCTATCACACTGCTTTGATGCATTTGCTTTTGGGCCAACATCTCGATGCCGACCACGCTCCGCGTGCTAAAAAACACCTGACAACGGCCGCGGATATTTTCAAAAAGCTAGGGGCACAGCTTTTGACCGTGCGTCTGGCTGAGGCGACAGCGTCACGCGAGCTACTTTTTCGTGAGCTTGTCGCCGTGCTCAAACAGGAAAGCAACGCCAAGAAAATTGTCATCGCGCAGTTTAACGATCAAAAACGGCTTTATCCGT
Organism: Pyrinomonadaceae bacterium; assembly: GCA_044228425.1. Lineage (GTDB taxonomy): Bacteria > Acidobacteriota > Blastocatellia > Pyrinomonadales > Pyrinomonadaceae > OLB17. Next base: position 110,045 of record JBGAUY010000001.1, read on the forward strand.
TTATCACCCACGGTTTTTCGCCACAGGAAAGTAACGAGCTGGTCACGAAGCTCCACGACGCTCAGACCAAAGGCGACGAAAAGACATTTACGCGAGCCAAAAACATTGCTGTAATACATCTGCGTGGCTCGGCGTCACCGGCGGCGATGTTGTTGATCGACCCGCGTCAAGGTGCAGTCCTAAATGACGACAGCTCTCTGCAGCCGCTGCTCCGCGTCGTCGAGCTTGGGATGGACGTGATCGCGCTCCGCGAAAAAGATAAATCACAGCCTGCCGAACAGGCTCTCAGCCCGTACACGTCAAACAGCTTGATGCCGGGATTTATCCACTCGTCGCCGGCGATGACCGGCCTAGTTGAAGAGGTTTATAAGATCCGATCGTCCGATGTTACCGTGCTTGTTACCGGCGAATCCGGCACCGGTAAAGAGCTGGTCTCGCGGGCGATCCACACGCTGTCGAATCGTAAGAACAAGGTCTTTGTTCCGTTTAACTGTACCGCCGTGCCAAAAGAATTGGCCGAGGGACATCTATTTGGCTACAAAAAAGGTGCGTTTACCGGGGCCGTTGCTGATTCACCCGGAGTTATCCGCACCGCTGACGGCGGGACGCTGTTTCTCGATGAGATCGGCGATCTGCCGCTCGACGTTCAGCCCAAATTGCTGCGCTTTTTGCAGGAGGGTGAGATACAGCCGCTCGGCGACAAACAGCCGCTAAAGGTCGATGTCCGCATTATCGCCGCGACCAATATGCCGCTTGAGGAAAAAGTTGCCGACGGCACTTTTCGCGAAGACCTGTATTACCGGCTTAACGTCATCCGTCTTCGCGTTCCGCCCTTACGCGAACGCCGCTCCGAGATACCGCCGATCGTCCAGTACTACGTCAATCACTATTCCGAGAGGTTCGGCAAACACGACATCACCTTCACCCCGCAGGTCATCGATATGCTGATGGTCTGTAACTGGGAGGGCAATGTTCGCCAGCTCTGCAACGAGATACAGCGCGTTGTCGCCCGCGCTGTCGATAACGAGGTGATCACGCCAGATCATCTGTCGCCCGATCTCAAACGCAGCGCCCAGCCGCTCACGACATTTGATACCGGCTCGAACGTCCGCCCGATCGCCTCATACGACAGCTCGATCTCGCCGTTTACTAATCTTACCCAGGGCGGCACGCTCGAAGAAGCTGTGTCCGACCTTGAAATGCAGCTTATCCGCTCGGCACTAGCTCGTCACAACTGGAACATCTCACGCGTCGCCAACGAACTCGGCCTAACCCGCCGTGGTCTGTATCTAAAACTCTCGCGTTACGGTATCGAAAAAGCGGCGTAACGCCGATTGCCGACTACAGCTCTTTAAATGTAATCTAAACGCTCCTAAATATATTTATCCGGAGTAGTTTATGAAGAGCTTTCTTACCCTGTTAATTACTACCGCCTTTCTGTTTTCGTTTTCTTCACCCGCAATAAACGCTCAAAAGCTAACGGACGAAGAAGCTCTCATCGCCAGGGCAAAAAAGATCCACGCCGAGGTGATAACGCTCGATACCCACAACGACATAAATACGGCTAATTTCACGGACTCGGTCAACTACACACAAGACCTACCGACGCAGGTAAATTTACCCAAAATGGTGCGAGGCGGTTTGGACGTTTCGTGGTTGATCGTTTACACCGGACAAGGCGAGCTGACCGAGGCCGGATACAAAACCGCCTATACAAACGCTACCGATAAATTCGACGCTATCCACCGTTTAGCCGAAAAAATAGCTCCGACGCAGATCGAGCTTGCCCTAACGTCAAAAGATGTACGGCGTATCAACCGATCCGGCAAAAAGGTCGCGATGATCGGCGTCGAAAATGCCTATCCTATCGGGCTCGATATCAACAATATCAAGGATTTTGCTATGCGCGGTGCCCGCTATATGTCGCTCGCACACAACGGCCACAGCCAGCTTGCAGATTCGAACACGGGCGAAAGAGATAAAGTGTGGCTCCACAACGGCCTTAGCGAATTAGGCAAAAAAGCCGTTTTTGAGATGAATAAATGGGGGATCATGATCGATCTTTCACATCCCTCAAAACTAGCAAACATGCAGGTTCTCGCTCTGACAAAAGCCCCGGTCATCGCGTCGCACTCAGGCGCTCGTGCGCTGTGCGACCATAGCCGCAACTTGGACGATGAACAGCTCGCACTCATCAAACAAAACGGTGGAGTTGTGCAAGCGGTCGCGTTTCGCAGCTATGTCAGCAAAGAAAAAAGTGAGCTGCGGACGACGAAAACAAACGAGATATTGAAGGAACTCGGTGAAAAAGATGGGTTTAAAATCCTCGACCGGGCCGATGTCGTAAAACTGCCCGAGGCCGAACGCACGGCATACACGTCCAAATTACGTACGTTTCGCGAAAAGTCAAACCCGATCATTAAGGAGCGATTAAAAGAAATCGCCCCGGATGTAAATGTTAAGGATTTTGTAAACCACATCGACTACCTGGTCAAAAAGATCGGGATCGACCACGTAGGCATCAGCTCGGATTTTGACGGCGGCGGCGGCGTCGAGGGCTGGGACGATGCCTCAGAAACGCTCAACGTAACGATCGAATTGGTCCGACGCGGCTACACTAAAAAGCAGATCGCCAAACTCTGGAGCGGCAATCTGCTTCGCGTTCTTGACCAGGTTCAAAAGATCGCAAAGAAAATGCAATCGTCGCACTAATTACAACTTTAGAGGTCAGTACATCCGCCGCTTTTCCAGTTGGTCAATTGTAGCGGCCTGTTGTTGATGTCTTCCCAAACGACGACGGTTACCCTGCGTGCCTTTTTGCTGCCTTCGCGAACGTCCATGCAGATCCGGTGGTTCAATCCCCTGACGACCTGAGTCTCGGCTTTGACGATCTTGACTAGCTTTAGCGATTTATGTGTGCTCTTTGCGCGTGCCTTGACCGCAAATCGAGCGATCTTTCTTGTCTCTTTTGAATCGACAGCGGCATCGCCGTAGCCGCCGGTTATCTGGCCATCCTGGGCCGCCACGTGTGTTGCACCGGCGTAAACTCCGATCAATAATGCGACCGCAAACGAATAATACAAGATCTGTTTTTTCACAAATTTCTCCAACATATAGTTAATTTCCCAATTTTCTTAAGTTCTCAATGATACCGGGCAACACTTCGATGACGGTTTCGACCTCGGCGGCTGTATTATTTCTGCCAAGCGAAAATCTTATCGCACCCATCGCCCGCGCATACGGCACGTTCATCGCCTGTAGAACGGCGGAGGGCGTGTGGTCTTGCGAATTGCACGCCGAACCGGTCGAAACGCAAATACCAGCCTCGTCAAGCATAGCAAGTATCGCCTCGCCGTTAGTATTTGCAAAAGAAATATACGAGGTGTTTGGCAGACGTTTGGCCGCGTCCGCTGTGCCGTTCAAATAAGCATCCGGGATCGTCGCCAACATCGAACTTTCCAGACGGTCGCGCATCTCCGCGATCGCTTTCATTGGCGACAGATCCCGAACGAACTCTGCTGCCGCTCCGATGCCCGCGATCTGATGCACGGCCTCGGTTCCCGCACGCCGCCCGTTTTCCTGCGCGCCGCCAAAGTACAACGACGGTAGCTCTACGCCGTTCCGAATATACAACGCCCCGACGCCCTTTGGTCCGTAAAATTTATGCGCCGACACCGAGAAAAGATCGATCTCTCTAGATCTAAGGTCGATCGGTATTTTCCCGACGGCATTGACGCCGTCGACATGAACTAAAGCATTCGAATTTTCTCTTACGATCTCAGCGATCGCCTCGACCGGAAACAAAATGCCCGTTTCATTGTTCGCCAGCATCACCGAAACAACAGCAGTCCGCTCGTCAAGCGATGCCCGCAGTGCATCAATATCAAGCGATCCTTCCTCGTCAACATCGAGCCACGTTACCCGCTTTCCTTGTGTTTCAAGTTTTTCGCATAGTTTACGAACGGCATCGTGTTCGACCCGCGTCGTTATGATGTGGTCTTTTTCCGGGTTGGCCTCGAGAGCACCGAGGATCGCCCAATTGTCGCTCTCGGTTCCGCCAGATGTAAAAGCGATCTCGTCTGCATTTGCAGACCCTAACAAAGCCGCAACATTTTCACGCGCCGTCTCGACTACCATTGCGGTTTTAGCGCCTTGTTTGTAGGCTGATGATGGGTTCCAGTGCTCCGTTGTGAGGAATGGGCGCATCGCTGCAAACACTTCTTCAGCGATCTGCGTAGTAGCATTGTTGTCGAAATAGATCATCAGCCTGGTTAATACGGACGCCGTCAATTTACCATTTACGATTTACCAATTACAATTACCAATACCTTGAGCGCTAAATTGATCATCACAGAACCGACCGGACGCCGCTGGGAAATGTCACTTTCCCCGGGCCGTACATATTCCATTGGCCGGGCAAAAGAGAGCGATATCCTGCTCAACGACCGCCGCGTCTCGCGCAAACACGCCTTTATTACCGCCGATGGTCAGAACTATACGCTTATTGATGGTTTTGTCGAAAACGGCCAGCTTAACCGCAGCGTCAATCATGTCTTTATCAACGGTAACATGCATCTCGAATGTGTGCTCTCGGACGGCGATGTGATGACGATCGGTGAGAGCATTCTTGAGTTCAAAACAGTCGCGGCAGTTCCGGAACCCGTTCCGGAACCGATCCCTGATAAATTGGTCAATTACGACTCTGAAATGCTCAAAACGCGGAGCGTGGCGTTCGACGATCTGCCGCTCGGGCACACTCAGGTCCAGATCTCGGTCAATGAGATCATCGGCCGCAGCTCAAACGTCTCGCTCGAATCGGCCGTCGCTACACCCGAAGAGGTCAAAGACCTCCGCCGCAAAGCAAAGATCCTCGAGCTCCTATTTGAGATGAGCAAAACTCTCGGTACCGTTTTCGAACTCGAAGAGATCTTTGAAAAGGCCACCGACCTCATTTTTCGCGGAACCCCAGCGGACCGCGTCGTCGCGCTGCTCGCAGAGGACACGCCAAGCGGCAAGACCGACACCGAAAAGCTTTATCGGATCGGCGCCAAAACGCGCGATGCAAGCTTTGAAAAGCTGACCGAAAAACTGACCGTTAGCCGGACGATCACGAAAAAAGTTATGTCCGAGGGCGTCGCTATACTGTCGCAGGACGCCAAGACCGACGAGCAGTTTCAGGGTGCCGAGTCGATCGTGTCGCAAGGTGTTCGTTCGACGATATGTGCCCCGCTTATCACGCAATCAAATGTTCACGGTGTTATCTACGCAGATAGGCTTGACCCGTTTGCCGCGTTTTCGCCGGACCATCTCGAACTGATAAGTGCCGTTGCCGCTCAAACCGCCGTCACCGTCGAGACCGTCAAGGCCCACAAACGGCTCGCCCGCGAAGAAGTCGCCCGGGCAAATTACGGCCGTTTTATGCCTGAATATGTCGTTAAACAACTGCTCGAGGACCCCGACTCATTCAAACTCGGTGGCGTAAATCAGACGATCACCGTGCTCTTTGCAGACATTCGCGGTTTTACGGCATTTTCTGAGAAAGAAAATCCCGAACGTGTCGTCGGCCTGCTCAACCAGTATTTTTCCGTCATGTCAGAAATCATCTTTGACCACGGCGGCACGCTTGATAAATATATCGGCGATGGATTAATGGCCCTATTTGGAGCCCCGACAGCGACTGTTGCTGACCCGGTAAATGCCGTGATGACAGCGGTTACGATGCAAAAGCGGCTTGTGGAGCTAAACGCCGAGCTGAGCTCGACCGGGTTTGCATCTGTCGCCATGGGCATTGGCCTGCACACCGGCGAAGCGACCATCGGCTATATCGGCTCTGAAAAGCGTTCTGAGTACACCGCCATCGGCGACACCGTGAATCTCGCATCCCGTCTCGAATCCAATGCCGCTGGCGGGCAGATCCTGATCAGTGAGGCAACCGCCCAGGCTTCAGGCAACATCTTTCCTATGGTCAAACGTGACCCACTGACCGTTAAGAACCGCGTCCAACCGGTAGAGCTTTTTGAAGTAATTTGGGCTTGACAGCTCTTGGAAGTGGTATCTTAATAGGCATATAATCCAAACATAGTTTTATGTTAAAGATCTCGTCTCTCAAAAAATTGGTTACCGATTCGATGGCTATCGATCTCGGTACCGCAAGTACGATCATCGCCGTCAAGGGCCGTGGGGTTGTGCTCGATGAGCCTTCGCTCGTCGCGATCAACGAGATGACCGAAGAGATAGTTGCATTTGGCCAAGAGGCCGCCGACATGACGGGGCGCGAAAGCCGCGACGTCAACGTCAAAGCCCCTCTTATCGGCGGTGTCGTCGCCGATTTTGAACGCACCAAAAAAATGCTCGCCCACTTTGTAAAAAAGGCTAAATCCGGCGGGCCAAACATAACAATTCGGGCGGTCATGAGCCTCGTGTCGGATGTAACGCACGTCGAGCAGCGAGCATTGTTCAACGCCGCCGAAGACGCACATATCGGCAAGGTCTTTATGATGGAAGAGGGGCTCGCCGCCGCGTTTGGTGCGGGCGTACTGCCGACTGATAAGCGTGCCTCGGCTATCGTCGATATCGGTGCCGGCACAACAAATATCGCCATCATCGCCAAAGGTTCGGTCGTCCATTCGACATCCGAGCGCTACGGCAGCAACGCGATAAATGAGAGCATCGCCACCCACCTGCGCCGTCATCGGGGCTTACAGGTTGGCGAAGAAACGACCGAGATGCTCAAAACACAATTTGCCTCGACATTTTTGCCGGAGGACATTGCCAAAACCATCGAGATCCGCGGCCGCGACGTGCAAACCGGCAGCCCCGGTGCCGTCGAGATCACCTCCGGCGAGATCTACCCGATCGTCGAGGGCATCGTCCGCCGCATCGCTCTGCGGGTAAAAGATACGCTTACCGAACTGCAGCCTGAGGTCGCCGCCGACATCTACGACCGTGGCGTTATCCTCACCGGCGGCGGAGCTATGCTAGAGGGCATCGATCAGTATTTACGCTCTTTTATCAATCTGCCCGTCTCGATCGCGGAAGAGCCGCGTTACGCGACCGTCCACGGTCTGATCAAGATGTTCGACGACCCCGATCTGCTCGAACGCGTTTCATTTAACGAACTCAGCATCCTGCAAAACGCTGAGATACCATTCGAGGCGTGAGCTCAAAACCAATCAATTTTTCCGCTTCGCCACCCGATTGCTATGTTATTCTTATGGCGTTGATACGCTTTTAGAATGGCTCAAGATGGTTGGTTAGATGGAATTTACCAATTACATCCCGACGATAAATACCCTGCGTAACGTCCTGGATTTTGCGCTGGTTTTTGTCATCGTCTATGTCGTACTCAAGCTGTTTCGCGGCACGCGGGCAGTGCCGACAGTTGTAGGGATGGTCATTCTAGCACTGCTTTATTGGCTGGCGGCGGCTCAAGAGCTATCGACGCTGGAGTTTGTGTTGCGGTACGCCGTTGGTTTTATCGGCATCGCGATCATCGTCCTTTTTCAGTCTGAGATCCGACAGGCTCTGATATTTTTTGCGAACCGGCTCCGCTTTCCTATCTTGAAACGGCAACGCGGCCAGTTTGGCGGCAGCGTCTATGACGAGATCGTGCTGGCGGTGACCACGCTCGCCACCGAAAAAACCGGTGCGCTGATCGTCATCGAACGCAACGTCGGCCTGCGAAACTATATCGATGCCGGCGTTCAGCTAGACGCGCGTCTGAGCTACGACCTGCTGGTCACAATATTTAACCCTGCAACGCCGCTCCACGACGGTGCCGTCGTGATCCAAAACGAACGCCTCGCCGCCGCATCGGTCTTTTTGCCGCTGACAAAAAACCCCCAAGTTTCACGTGAGCTCGGCACACGCCACCGCGCCGCCATCGGCATCACCGAGGGCTCGGACGCCATTTCGATCGTCGTTTCCGAGGAAACCGGGCTGATCACGTACGTCGAGGCGGGTGTCGTCCACCGAAATCTGGATACTAATCAACTGCGTAAGTTACTGCTCGACGCGCTTGAGATACCGCTGATCGAACCACGCCGCGATTTGCCAAAGGCGATGAAAGAGGCGGAGACCGACACTACCATCGGATAGCTTTTTGAGGAAAATGGCCGACAAGCTCATTGCAAAACATGTCGTTCGAAAAGTGTTTCTTGAGGATCTGGGACTCAAGCTGACAGCTCTCGCTATCACCCTTGCCCTCTGGCTTGGTGTCACCGGCCTCTCGACGCCGACCACAAAACGGCTGACCATTCCGCTGAATCTAAACATTTCGAGCAACGCACAGGTGATGAACGTGCCGCAGCAAGAGGTAGATATCGAGATAAGCGGCGATAAACGAAAGATCGAACAGATCAACCGCAGCGAACTAGTCGCCTCGCTCGACCTGACCGACCTCACGCCGGGTGATCGCGTTGTGTCGCTCTCGCCGGACAATGTCTATGTTGCTCTGCCGCAGGGTATAAAGCTGGTCGAGGTCGCACCGAGCCGCATCGCCGTAAATCTGGAGGCCGTCGAAGAAAAGGAGATCGAGGTCAAAACCGAGACGACAGGCCAACCTGCCGCTGGGTTTGAAGTGTACGGCGCCTCCGTGCTGCCGCAAAAGATCCGCGTTCGCGGCCCAGCCAGCATCGTTCGCATTCTAGAATACGTTCAAACCGACAAGATCGATCTGACCGGTAAAACGGCGGAGTTCACCGCAAAACAAATCCCCGTAAGCGCGCCAAACCCAAAAGCTGCGGTGCTGAATACTTTTGTCGACGTTGTATTCCGAATCGGTGAAAAACGTATTGAACGCACGTTCACTATTCCAATTGTTGGGGAGACCGGCAAGACATCGACATTTACGGTATTTGCACCAAAAACTTTGCTGCAAAAACTACAAAATGCCGATATCAAGGTCGAAATGACCCTAAACGACCGCGGCGAACTTGCTCCGCAGGTTATGCTGCCGGCCGAACTTCAGGACATTGCCGAGATACGGAAATTGACGATCAAATAGATTTCGTTAGCCAATCTTTGATATCCCCGCGCATATCCTCTGTTATCTCATGCTTTGCGGTGTAGTGTTTTGAGCGGTAATTTGGCAGCTTTGCAGCCAGCTTTTCGTTAAATCCCGAAAACTGTTCTTGCGTGTAAAATTCGTCATCGTCACCGTAGAGATAAAATGTCTCGGCCGTAAAGGGCTTGTATTTCTCGTTAGTTTCGAGATCGCCGGGAATACCGCCGCAGGCACCTACGATGCCGCTTAACACCTCAGGATGCGTGAACGCAAAACGAAAATTGAGCGCACAGGCCTGCGAAAACCCGTACATATAAATCCGCTCACGATCTATCACATCGTCCGCCGCCAGCTTTTCGATCACATCGAGCACAAATTTGTGATGCAGCCGAATATGCTCCTCCGGCTTTTGATCCGAAAGCCAGCCGTAACCAATACGATACCCGTCGTCCGTTCGTCGATAATGCGGATGCGGAGCCTGTATCGCCGCAATCACAAAATTATCCCCCGCAACTAGCCTCGCCTCACGCATCATGTAGCGCTTATGTGCTCCGTAGCCATGAACGGCTATCAACAAGGGTGCGGGCTTTGTGATATTGTCCGGAACATATAGGTCGTAATATAGATTGATCTCAGCTTTCATACTGAGGTCGGTTTGCAAATTATCGTTGCTCATAAATAAATTAGATTGTAGAACCTACTCGTCGCAACTCAAACAGAACTTTCTGCTATATTATGCCGTAATCTAACCTGTTACATTTCGCGGAGAATCATAATGAAAAGATCTATTTCAAGCACATTTTTGTCCTTACTACTGTTGTTTTCGGTTACATGGGCAGCGCTGCCACAGGTCGGCTATGCGCAAACCGGCACCCAAACCGCAGCGACGGCCGACTATGCCAAACAGCTTCAAACCATCGAAGATAAAGTCGAAGCCCGGCGCAAAGAGCTCGGCATTCCCGGCATATCGCTCGTCATTGTCAAAGACGACCAGATCATTTACATCAAAGGCCTTGGCTATAAAGACTACGAGAACAAGATCGCCGTCACGCCTGATACCCAGTTTGCGATCGGCTCTGCAACAAAAGCTTTTACCGCTCTGTCGGTCCTAATGGCGATGGATGAGGGCAAGCTCTCGCTCGAAGATTCGCCCAAAAAATATCTGCCGTATTTCAAAATGTATGACCCCGAGACCGACAAAAATATACAGATTCGCGATCTGCTGTGCCACGCCTCGGGCCTAAATCGCACCGATCTCGCGATGATCACCGGAAAGCTCAACCGCAAAGAGCTGATCCAGGTCGCCGCACAGGCAAAGCCGAACGCAAAACTCCGTGAGAAATGGCAGTATCAAAACTTAATGTTCACCGCCGCTGGCGAGATCGCGTCGGTCGTTGAAAAGAAACCTTATAACAAGCTGATCCCCGAACGTGTTTTCGCACCTCTTGGGATGACAAACAGCAACATGTCCATGAAGCAGATGGCCAAGGCCAAAGACTATTCGTTCGGCTACGATTACAATTTCGACACCAAAGCTACGACAAAACGTCCGTTTCGCGACATCGATGAGATCGCCCCGGCGGGCTCGATCAACTCAAGCGCACGCGACATGGCCGAGTGGCTGCGGTTCGTGTTGAACGGCGGCACGGTCAACGGCAAGCGCCTCGTCAGTGAAAAAGGCTACGCTGAATGGGTCAAACCGCAAATGAAGATCGCCGGCACAATGGACTATGGTTTCGGCTGGTTTTTGCAGCAATGGAACGGCCTAAAGGTCGTCCAGCACGGCGGCAACATTGACGGATTTAACTCACTCGTTGCTATGATCCCCGAGAAAAAGCTCGGCTTCGTCCTGCTCACGAACGTCTCTGGCTCGTCGCTGGGCAGCGACATCATGCCCGTCGTTTTTTCAAACATTCTAAACGAACCCCAAAACGAGGCCGTCAAACTTCCGCTCAAAACGATGCAATTTATGGCAGGCAAATACGGCACGCCTGAGCGAAATATCGAGATCAAGATTGAGGGCGACGATATGTTCATCGTCGTGCCCGGACAGCCGCCGTACAGGCTGATCCGCACCGCTCCGCGCACGTTCAAGGCAGAGGGTCTGCCCGACGGTTTTGGTGCAAAATTTACACCCGAAACGGGCGACGCGACCGAACTTGAAATGATCCAGCCTCAAGGCAACCGAAAGCTGCCCCGTCTCAAGGCCGATGGCACCGTCGCTCCCAAAACAGAACCCAGAGCCGAAGCAGCGGCTGCAAAAGAGCTGGTCGGCACTTACGTCACAGAGATGGGCAACATTGAGATCAAAGACGCCGATGGTAAGGTAACTCTCAACATTCCCGGCCAACAGCCTTACACATTGGTCGAAAAACCGGATGGCACATTTTCAATGAACCCGCTCCCGGCCGATCAGTTTTCGCTCAAGGCCAAACGCGATGCCGCCGGTAAGATAACCGCCGTCGTCGTCACGCAGCCGTCCGGCGTATTTGAATTTAAGGCGACAACCGCCAGCGATAAACCAAAGATCACCGCCGACGAGTTACAACAAAAAGCACTCGCCGCCGCCGGAGGCGAGGCAAACTGGCGCAAGATCACTTCACGAGTAACCGAATATAATATGGACTTTGAGAATCAGGGCGTGCAGGGTTATGGCAAACAATACCAAATGGCTCCAAACAAGTCTGCCGCCGAAACGACATTCACTGCTCTCGGCAAAAAGATCGCCTCCGAATGGGAATTTTTTGACGGCAACGGTGGACAGGATGTAGTCTCGTTTGCTCCGGGCACTGTCTATGCCGGCAAGCAACTCGACGACATCCGGCTTGCCAATGATTTTTACTCGCTGTTAAATTGGAAGACGAATTTCAAGTCGATAGAGATCACGGCGGTTAAAAAAGTTAATGGAGAAGATGCGTACGCTGTCACGTTCACGCCCGAAAAAGGCACCGCGTTTACTGAATACTACTCGACCACGACATTTCTACTGCTCAAACGCGAGGGCGTCATTCCCTCAAGCACCAGCGCTCAGCAGATACCATACTCGGTCGAATACTCCGATTACCGCGAAGTCGACGGCATAAAACTGCCGTTCAAAACCCTCAACAACAACATCGGCAACGGCAACATCGTCACCACGATCCGATCCGTCAAACACAACGTTAAGATCGACGACAAAACGTTCGCCCCGCGAAAGCTGAAATGAGATCAGCTTTGTAGATACCAGATTTATGTGAGGTGGCCGCGAGGTCGCAAAAACCGATCGATCGGCCACCATCACCAAAACCCTATTAATTAGCTATTTGTTAGCTTTGGCTAACGCTCCGTCTGCGCGTGCGATGTCCTTGAGAGCCGCATAGGGCACGATCACCGTCTGCGGCCCATAGGCGTATGCGGCAACCTGATAGGGCGGAAATGTGATCATCAGGCCCTTTTTAGTGACGTTCCAGACCTGGTAATTATCAGCGGTCGGCTTAGCACCGTCCTCCCATATATCTTGTGCGATGCCCATATTCTCGCCGCTTTCGGGGTCCTTGCGCGACTGGAGGTCGCGGATAGCATACGCCGATATCGTCGAAAGATACTTCGAACCGGGCTTAAAGAGGTCTGCAAGCTTCAGCTCACGGCCGGTCTTGAGATCGTAATTAAGAACAAAATTACCGTGGTTCGGATGGGCACCGCCCTCAAATGTGCTTTCGCCAAAGTTGATGCTGATCAGGTCCTCGTCCGCGTACTCGACCATGTATCCGATCTCGATATAGTTGCCCATATCTTTGCCCAGACGGCGAATATCGGCGGCCGTCATTCCCGCCAGATCCTTACGAAAGCCGGCGATCGATTGCATGACGCTTGCCTTGGCGAGCCGGTTAAAACCGGCGCTGTTCGCATTACCCGAAAGCTCAGGGTACTCTGCCGAGATATCGGCCTTTTTCGCTTTGACGGTTTCCTTGATCTCGCGGGTCGTGATCTTAGTCGTCGCAAAACCGATCATCTGCTCCCAAGCGTAAAACCCTAGGCCCTCATCCTTTTGCCCCGGCTTTAGCCATTCGCCCTCGAGCATTGCCCCGCTCTCGTTCGCGTCTTCTTTCCATTGGCCCTTGAATGTGTCGGTCTGATTGCCGGCGGCATCCATTTCCTGCATTGTGAAATTGCCATCCGCCGCGATCGTGCCCTTGAGCATCAGCTTGTTCGCACTGCCCGATTTTCGATAAAAATAATTGCCGCTCAGATTTCCGCCGTCACGCACGATGGTCATCTCGACCTTCCCGCCGCCGACCGTCCCCGTAAACTGCGTCCCGGCACTCTGCCCATACACGCCACAAACCCCTGCCAAAGCGATCGAAACGACCGCCACACACATATAAAACCTAGTTTTCATTAAAATTAACCTCAGAGAATAGATACCGACTCGTAAGAAGTTACCACGTCACAACAAGTTGTACCAGAAACCTCAACAACAACGTCGCGAAGCGGCAACATCGCCGCGACCTACAAAACCGCCAAACACAACGTCCAGATCGACGACAAAACCTTTGCCAAAAAAACCTCAAATAAATAAAAAAGAGACGCGGGATCGATTTCGCGTCTCTTTTTTTTGTTAATAAAACGTCGCCTTACTGTCCGCGTTTTATCTGCTCTGCCTTTAGCTTGTCAGCCTGCGATTTTCCGGCCATGCCTTGCTCCTCATAGACGGCACCCCGATACAAATAGCTTAGGTGGTCGCGGGGGTTAAGGCTTATCGCCTTTGTCAGGTCCGCCTCCGCCTCGGCATATTTTTTTTGCCCCGCATATGCTCCGCCGCGAACCTGATAGCCCAGGCCATTTGCAGGCTCGAGGGCAATGATCGCCTCGGCGTCGGTCATTGCCTTTTTCCAATCCTTTTTAACATTGTAAAGACTGCCGCGCAGATGAAGAGCTGCGATGGATGTAGGATACTTGCCGATCACGACATTAAGATCCTTGAGTGCATTATCGTATTTGCCTGTCGCGGCGTATGCACCACCGCGGGCAAAAATAATGTCGTAATCGTCGGGCTGTTTCTCGATCGCCTTTGAGTACCATTTTGCGGCTCCGGCGAGATCACCTTTTTGGGCGGCTTCGCGTCCCGCAGCGACAAATTCGTCATGAGTCTGCGGTGTGGTTTGAGCCGATATTGTTAGTGCAAAGACAGCCATTATCGCCGTCGCAAAAAGAAAACGTAATTTCATGATCTAAAATTCCCCTTATGTCTCAAAATCCAACACGCATACTGTTCAGAATGCGTGCCCGGTTATAACGGGCGGTCAGCCCGCCGTCGTAATTGGTGATAACGGTCGCCGTCCAAAACTTTTTATCCTGTCCGAGCATCACAAAATCAGCCTGGATCACGACGCTGTCCTGTTTGCCTCCGGCGCTGATATCGTAAATGATATGCTTTCCGGCGATGCCGTCGATGTTTATCGGAAAGCTCGAAACCTGCGTTGCCGTCAACTCCGTACCCACGGCCTTGCTCAAGCCACGCAAAAATCCGTCCATGAACGTCTTGCCGCGTTCATCAGTGATCGGCGGAGCCGCGTTTTTAAAAACCATCTCGTACACCGCCAGAATGCTCTTGTCGATCTGTGCGGTCACAGATTCTTCTCTCGCAAAATCCGGGTCCGCAACGTTCTGGGTGATCTTTGGCTCAAGCCGCTTATCGCCCACTATAAACGAAACACCCATCGACCCAAAGCTCTGCCGGATCGCGGTCGGATTAAACGGTATCCGCACCCGCACGCTCTGCATCACCCGCTCCATATACAGGTCAGTTTCTTTTGACGCGAGCATATCGATGATCCACTGCGTCTCGTAACCGTAGATCGTCAAGATCTGCCGTTTATTAGTGTTGCTGCCGTTCTTCCAGGTTGCCCGCACAAGCCTCGCCTCGAGCCCGTCGATCAGCAGCTTATCAATGCCCTGCAGCTCAAACTTTTGATTCGCGGACAAAGCCTGCTGCATCTCAAAATACTGTTTCGCCGAAAAATCCGGGTCGTGTGCCGACGGATACCCGACCTCAAGCTGACGTATCTCCGTCATCGCAAGCGGCGTGTCGGAGTTATAGACCTGCACGCTCCCCATCATTTTTGGAGCGGACGGCGCGACCGGCAGATCCATATAGAGCCCCTTACCGCCGACGTCGTAGGTTTTCCAACCGTAAACCGGATTGAGAGCTGTTTTCAAAGACCTCAATATCCGCGAAGTCGTATCCGCATGGTCCGCCCTGTTCGGGTCGATCTGGATGCTCGCAACAACGGCCCGCTGTTTTTCGATAAATGCGATGTCATAGACGCGATAGCTGCGGCCGCCGCGTTTGAACGTCATCGTCACGATCTCGCCCTCGCGGGTGTCGAGCTTGTATTTCTCGCGGGTAGAAGTGAAATCTGTGACGCCCGCCCGGCCGCGATAGCCGTCTATAAAATTTTTCAGCGTCGTTTCTTTATCAAAACTGCTCCCTGCCGACGGCGTCTCGTCCGTCACCCGCACATCCATCCCGTCAAAGCTGCTCTCGTAACGCGCACGGCCCGATTCATTGCTCGGGATCTTGGTCAGCTCAAACGGCAGTTCCGAAGCAAGAAATGTCG
Source organism: Pyrinomonadaceae bacterium (assembly GCA_044228425.1). GTDB lineage: Bacteria > Acidobacteriota > Blastocatellia > Pyrinomonadales > Pyrinomonadaceae > OLB17. Next base: position 125,648 of record JBGAUY010000001.1, read on the forward strand.
GCCCGAGACTACGGATCGCCCAGTGACGTGCACCTTCGCGTTCGACTTTTATCCCTTCGAATATCGTCCCCGCCAAAGCTCGCCCTGCCGCGTCCTTAAACGTCGCCATCACGACCCAGCTCGCACCGCCCATCACCCCGCCGTCATTACCGATCACGGCGGCGATCCTGTTTGCATTCGCAAAATTTACAAATTCCCGCCCCGACAACTGCCCACGCCCCGTTGGCGTCATTGGCACCGACACTTTCTGTCCGATCTCAGCCAACAAGTCAGTCGGCGATTTGGCGGTATAGATCCTCGCGACCTCGACCCGCACGCCCGACCCTTCAGCCGACCAAGAACTCGGAAAGATCGAGTAGATCGACTTCTCCGCCCAAGCCGCCCCGCCGCCGGACGGATCCCCCGGCATGTCGATCAACAACGAAGGCCGCCCCAAAGCCCACCGCGACAACCCGTCCTGCCCGCTAACAGGCAAAACTACAAAAATAACCGCGACCACGACCGCGAGCATCGCGGGCCATCGAATATCTAATGTTTTCATCAATTTAAACAACGAACTGCAAGAGTTTGACTAGGGAATATTCTAGTTTTTTTGAGAGAAAATGTTAAGCGAGATCTACTGAACCAGCTCGGCGGCGGCGGTTCGGATGCTGGGGTTTTGGATGGTAAATTCTGATTCGCTGTGGTCGAATACCTCGTCGAGTTCTTTTTCCACGGAGCCGTGGCCGGCGGGGATCGCTTTGATCATCGGCTCGAAGTTTTGGAAATCGTACAGCTCGTTGTCGAGCAGATGTGAACCCGTAACGTTTGTCAGGGCGGTCATCATCGTCGCACGGATAAAAGGCGTTTCTTTTTCGAGCTCGTTGATCAGCCGCTTGATGCGGGCACGCTTGAGGTTTGGCTGGGCTCCGCACAGGTTGCAGGGGATGATCGGAAACTGTTGCTCCTCGCTGTATTTTGCGATCTCGGCTTCCTGACAATATGCGAGCGGCCGGATGATGGTGTTGCGTCCGTCGTCCGAGCGCAGGATCGGCGGCATCGCTTTGAGCTGGCCGACATAAAACAGGTTCATCAAAAACGTCGCGATAATGTCGTCGCCATGATGACCAAGCGCGATCTTAGTGCACTTTTCCTCGACCGCGATGTTATACAAAATGCCGCGTCGCAGCCGGCTGCAAAGCGAGCAATATGTTTTGCCCTCAGGAATGTGGGCCGTAACGATCGAATAGGTGTCTTCCTCAACTATGCGGTACGGCACGTTGCGTTCCGTCAGGTAATTAGGCAACACTTCCTCGGGAAAATCAGGCTGTTTTTGGTCGAGATTCACCGCCAAGATCTCAAACTTTACCGGCGCACGCCGCTGGACATCTAACAGCAGATCGAGCAACGTATAGCTGTCTTTGCCGCCCGATAGGCACACCATCACCTTATCGCCCTCGGCGATCATCGAAAAATCTTCGATAGCGCGGCCCATCTTTTTGAGCAGTTTGCCTTTGGTTTTTGTCTCAGTCTGCAAAAAATTACCTCTCCCGCCGGAAAACTATTGATTTTGACACCCTCGCCGCCGATTTACAACCTTAAAATAGCGCTAGACACGCTTGTAATAAGTGACCTATTATTTAGTGGACACAAAGAATCGGCACGTATGGGCCCGCGATCGCAGGGGAAAATTTTCAGGAAATCCCATTCAGAACTGCTTTTTTGGACGAATCTATTGAGCGAGGTAATTTAGTTATGATCAGAATGGGACGCGGCAACCGCCCGGAAACAAACGACTTTCAGGAACCGGCACAACCGGCACCGGCCAATTACACCAGCGAAACGGCAGGTGCACGCGCTATATCGGAGAGCGATTCGATGGCGCGCGATATCAAAGAAGGCCGGCTGAGCGGCTTTGTCGGCCACGGCACGACACTGACCGGCGAGACCGAGTTTCACGCAATGCTCCGGGTTGACGGTCACCTGATCGGTACGGTTTCGTCCGAATCAGGTACCTTGATCATCGGAACAAATGGTCAGGTTGACGCTAACATTATGGTCGCCGCCGCGATGGTAAATGGAACGGTAAATGGTGATATATTTGCCACCGAGAAACTTCACCTCGGCCGAACGGCCCGCGTGATGGGCAATATCCAGAGTCCGCGTCTGATCGTTGAAGAAGGCGCAATACTTGAGGGTAGCTGCAATATGCTCAAGGCACGCGAAACGCAAGAGGAAGAAGCCGTCACTGCCGCCGCTCAATATGAGGTTCCGCAACCGACCTCGATCGCAATTGCTGATGACTCGCCGGATGATTCGGATGCTTATCTGACAGACGAGGATGACGACGAAGCGGCAGATGCTGCTACGGTCTGATTAGTAGAAAATTTGATCACGAAAAAAGAGGCGGACCATCCGCCTCTTTTTTATTTACCTGTGGTCGAGGAAGGGCTAACCTTTCTTCTTTTCTGGACGCGGTTTGATCGCTGTAGTGTTCGCCCGCGGCGTAACTACTGACGATTTGAATTCTTGTCCCGCGTTTACAGCCGCTTTGGCGGACGCTAGCATTTTTGAGTCACTTAACAGTTTCTGTGCGGCCTTTGCGCTTTTACTAAGTCTCTTTTTTGGTTTTGGCATAATATCTTCCTACCTAATTCTTAACTATCCAACCGCCGCCGACAACTTCGTCTCCATTATAGAATATTGTCGCCTGTCCCGGCGTGATCGCCCGTTGCGGTTCGTCAAACACGATCCTTGCACGGTTATCAGGCAAAGCATGGATCGTTGCTGGTGCGGGTTCGTGTTTGTATCGCACCTTTACACTGGCCCTAACAGGCTCGGTTGGTTCGTCAAACGCGACCCAATTGACGCCCTTTGCGATGAATTCGAGCGAATCAAGATCACCCTCTTCGCCAACAAGTATCTGATTTTTTAGACGCTCGATCTGCGTCACATACAGCGGCTTTTCGTTCGAAATCCCAAGGCCACGCCGCTGGCCGACAGTGTAGCGGTGAATGCCAGTGTGTTTTCCGATCGTCTCGCCCGCTGTATTAACAATGTCGCCGCCCTCTGGAGTTTCCGCCGAGCGGCCTTCGTGATCGAGGTAGCGGTCTATAAATTCTGAATACTTACCGTCCGGGACAAAGCAGATCTCCTGCGATTCCTGCTTTTCGGCTGTATATAGTTTGGCCTCGCGGGCGATATCGCGAACCTCTTCTTTCGCCATTTCACCCAGCGGAAAATAGGCGTGCGAAAGCTGCTCTTGGGTCAGCTCCCACAAAAAGTAGCTCTGGTCTTTCCAATGGTTTCTGCCGCGAAACAACCTATAACGATCGTTGACTTCGTCATATTCGACGCGTGCGTAATGTCCGGTCGCAACCTTTTCACAGCCCAGTGATATCGCCATCTTATCCAGCGACGCAAATTTCAGTCGTGAGTTACATGCAACGCATGGGATCGGTGTCTCGCCGGACAGATAGCTCTGGATAAAAGGCTCGACTACCGATTCCTCAAATTCGCGTTCCAGATTCAGCACATAAAACGGAAACCCGAGCGATTCGGCGACGCGGCGTGCGTCATACACGTCATCGAGCGAACAGCATCTCGATGGCAGCGGGTCGCCGTTCTCATCTACGCTCACACCACGCCGCTGGTTCCAAAGCTGCATCGTAAAACCGACCAGCTCGTGCCCCTGCTCTTTTAATAATGCTGCGGCCGACGACGAATCGACGCCCCCACTCATTGCTACTGCAATCTTCATCGTTACACCAATGTTTGAGTATAGCGATTTGGGCAGATGGATGGAAACACCTTCCTAACTTGGCGGGGTGAGAATAGGCTTGATAGCAGTTTTGATCGCTTCGAAATAGGATCTCGCACCTGCTGGATTTGGATGTCCGACCGCAGCGACTGTACAGCGTTTCAAGTGGTATTTAATACCTGTAGTTCGTTCGAGATCTACGAATGCCTCTTTACAATCCGATTTGCGATCCAAATAAAGAGGGTCTTCAACGGATCCATTCTTTCGCATCCGGAAAAGTAATGTATTCGGCGCTTCGGCTGTATTTTCTTCCGTCAATGGCGATGGAATAAATATCGCTTGTTCGCGTCCTACCCTGGAGTTATGTTCAGCGACTGACATTTTTAGGTGCCGGTCGGACTCAGCGGACCATATCTGTGATCTTTTGATCGCTCTGTTGAAAAGCCGACCGAACAGGATCGGACGCATTATCGGGTTGTTAGCAAACGCTTGTTTCCAGTTCGGAACGTCAAGCACCTCGAGCCAGGCATTGAAGACTGCTTTTTGCGACGATCTCTTCGATAACATCGAATAGTAGCCGATCACCCCGATCTGTGCATCAGGATTGGATCGACCGGTTTGCTCAAGCAATTTGCCCACCCTCTTTCCACATACTTCCTCGATCAAAGGCTTGAGCTTTTGAGGATCCTCGTATGGGTTGAGAACGCCCTCAACGGATATATCTGTCACACCCGCGGTTAATAACACCAGGTCCGCTCCGCGGGTCCGTCCTTGCAAACTATATTCTGCTGCTGCGGTCTCGACCTGTTTCGATATGCTTGGCGTCGATACATTGACCTCGCCTTTGTAAAAATGGTTTTCGTCGCGACCCGCGGCGCGATACTTGGCGGCTTCTTTTGGGTCAAAGAAGATCGTTGCTCCGGAGTGAGCTTTGACCTTCATATTAACGTCGCAAGGTTTCCCGAAAGCCTCACGTCGCAGCCATTCGGCGACGAGGGAATAGAACTTGTCCTTTTCCTCGAGCCCTTGTCCCCAAATGAGTGAATCTCCGACCACAAGGAGTTCGAACGGACGGCTTGAGTTGAAATATTGTAAAACTGATGATCGGCCGACGACCGCTACTATGGATGTCGCAGCTAAAGACTGGAAAAACTGACGTCGCGAGATCGTATTCATGTAACAAGACATCTCCGTCAATATTCGAGAAAATTTTAACCGGTTTATCCCCGTCGGTTTGTGACAAAGCTCACTTTCGCTTGCTAACAACTTTTGAGCCCGAGCGTCTTGTGCTATATTCAAAAAACTATGAAGCCGATCATCCGCTAAGCTAACCTCAGAATTAGTGCTCGACACCAGCGCTCTATGCTCGCGCAAAACCCGGGCTTTCCCGGCACCTCTTTCGTGCCACAACTCTTGAACCTTTAAGGTAATTTTATGTCTTTCAATTCTGAAACTCCGTCTGCGGAGACGGTCGATAATTCTATTTGGGCGGTATTACGTGAAGCGGTTCGCGGGTCCAATCGGGATTTCACCACGGGGCCGATCGGGCTTGGTATATTTCTGCTCGCGGTGCCGATGATACTCGAAATGAGTATGGAGAGCCTGTTTGCGGTCGTAGACATTTTCTTTGTCGCAAAACTAGGTGCCGATGCCGTTGCGATCGTCGGCCTTACCGAATCCGTCATGGCCCTGATCTACGCGGTCGCATTTGGGTTTGCGATCAGTGCAACAGCAACGGTTGCCCGGCGGACAGGCGAAAAGGATGCCGCAGGTGCCGCTAAGTCTGCCGCCCATGTTATCTATTGCGGTGTGATCGTTTCGCTCGTTATCAGCGCAATAGGGATCATTTTTGCCCCTCAGATTCTCACTTTGTTAGGAGCAAAACCTCATATCTTGGCTGAAGGTTCGCAATTTATGCGGATCATGGTTGGTGGCAATGCTGCGGTCCTATTCATTTTCCTGCTAAATGCGATCTTTCGCGGAGCAGGTGATGCCGCGATCGCGATGCGCGTACTGATATTAGCTAACGGGCTAAATATGATCCTCTCGCCGTGTTTTATTTTCGGCGTGGCGTTTTTTCCGGAATTAGGCGTTGTCGGAGCAGCGGTTGGGACGACCATAGGCCGCAGTGTTGGTGTTCTCTATGCTGCCTGGTGCTTGTTACGGTTTGGCGGACGAATTCATGTCGATCGAGAAAGCTGGCGATTTGATCCGACGCTACTTTGGAAATTGATAAAACTCTCGTCCACAGGCGTGTTTCAATTGCTGGTCGCGACAGCCAGTTGGACCGCTCTGATGCCGATAATGGCTGGTTTTGGCGAGGTTGCGATCGCAGGTTATGTCATCGCGTTGCGTGTAGTAATGTTCGCCTTGCTGCCTGCACTCGGTTTGAGCAATGCCGCCGCGACCTTGGTCGGGCAGAATCTCGGAGCCGGAAAACCTGAGCGTGCCGAAGCAGCCGTGTGGAAAGCCGCTTGGTTTAACGCCGCTTTCTATTTCGCCATCGGCCTGATATTTTTGATATTTTCGCATCCGATCATCGGCATTTTTACGCAGGAACCGGAAGTATTACGATACGGCACCTCGGCACTGCACATCATCGCGTACGGTTTTGCGTTCTATGGTCTCGGCATGGTGCTCGAAACGGCATTTAACGGGGCGGGCGATACATGGACGCCAACATATCTTAATCTACTAGTATTCTGGATATTTGAGATACCGTTGGCTTATGCATTGGCATATCGGTTCAATTTGGGTCCCGACGGCGTATTTTGGGCGATCACGCTCGCGTTCTCGCTGCTCGCGATCGCAAGCGGATTGCTCTTTAGACGCGGTAAGTGGAAACTGAAAACTGTATGAGAATATTTCACCACAGAGCCACAGAGAGCACGGAGAAAAGATATGGCTGGATTTCCAACCTAAATATTGCCTCTGTGTCCTCTGTGACTCTGTGGTAAATATATCTTATGCCTTTCGACGTATTTCCCGATCCGAAAACCTTTGATTATCCCGACTGGGTCGAGATCGGCGAATATCTTTTCCGGTCGCACGATGTCATTTCATTTGGCACGCCATTGACCGTTGATACTGTTCGCGAAGCTTATCTAAAAGGCATTTTCCCTTGGTACACCGACGGCATCCCGCTGCCGTGGCATTGCCCCGAAGAGCGTGCGATCCTGGATTTCGCCGATCTACGCATTCCCCGCAGCCTCGAAAAAGAACGCCGCAAGGCCGATCTGACATTCACCATCGACAAAGCTTTTGCCACCGTGATGCACGAGTGCTCGCTCGCTTATCGTCCCGGCCAACGCGGAACTTGGATCACGACCGAGTTTGAACAGGTATTTACACAGCTTCACGACGAGGGCATGGCCCACAGCATTGAGGCGTGGGATGCCGAGGATAACCTTGTCGGAGGACTTTACGGCATTGACGCCGGCGGTGTGTTTTGCGGCGAGTCGATGTTTTACAAAGCACCAAATGCCTCAAAACTCTCGCTGCTCTTTCTCATCGACCATCTGGTAAACCGTGGCTCGACTTGGCTCGATACACAGGTTATGACGCCCCATCTCGAAGCCCTCGGTGCCAAAGAGATTGACCGCGGCGAGTTTTTAGATAAACTCAAATCAACGCAAAATTTAGGCCTTACGCTTTTCTGACAACACTATGAGCAATACATTCCTGATCTACGGAGCAAATGGTTACACCGGCGAGCTGATCACACGCATGGCTGTCGAACGCGGGCTAAAACCGATCCTCGCCGGACGTAACGCGATCGCGGTCGAAGAATTGGCGAAAAAGCATCATCTCGAATACCGCATCTTTTCGCTCGACGAAACCGACCGTGTCGACGCCGCCCTGCAAGAGGTCGATATGGTGCTCCACTGCGCCGGGCCGTTTTCGATCACAAGCGCTCCGATGGTCAAATCCTGTCTGCGAAACAAAAGGCATTATACAGATATAACCGGCGAGATCAGTGTCTTTGAAACATGTGCGGCGTTCGATCAAAAAGCACAGGATGCCGGGATCATGGTTATGCCAGGCGTCGGTTTTGATGTCGTCCCGAGCGACTGTCTCGCACGTCATCTAAAGGATCGTCTGCCGTCCGCAACTCATTTATCCCTGGCATTTTACGGCATGGGCCGCATCTCGCACGGCACCCAAGCGACGATGACGATGAACGTTGGCAAGGGCGGTGCGATCCGCCGCGACGGCAAGATCACCGGCGTCCCGTCGGCGTGGAAAACACGGGAGATCGATTTTGGCGAGGGTGTCGTAAAGACGGGCGTGACCATCCCCTGGGGCGATGTCGCGACGGCATTTTATTCGACCGGCATACCAAATATCGAGGTATTCACGATCGTCCCGCCCTCAAATCTTAAGATGATGAAAGCCGCTCGCTACATCGGTTGGATGCTCGCGACCGGGCCTTTTCAAAGTTATCTGCAAAAGAAGATCCCCGCCGGAGGGCCGTCAGATGCCGAACGCGAAAAAGGCCGCACTCTGCTCTGGGGCGAAGCCTCCGACGGCAACGGCAACCGAGTCGAATCTCGGATCCAAGGCCCCGAGGGCTACACACTCACAGCCATCGCCGCCCTAAACATCGCCGAAAAGATCCTCGCCGGCAATTTCACTGCGGGTTATCAGACGCCCGCAAAAGCCTACGGCGCCGACCTCGTGCTTGAGATCGACGCCGTGTCGAGACAGGATGTGGTTTAACGCTTACGGATTATCGACGCGTTTGCCTTCGATGAATTTTACTTGCTTGAGCCGGGTGCCGGTCCATTCGTAAAAATAATTACCGCATTTTGCATTGTCTTCATTTAACGCGCCTCCGGTAAATCCGTTTAGGGCGACCATCCGGCTGTTGGCTTTGAAAACGATCACGTCTGGATATTCCGGTTCTTCTTGCGCGGGTGCGTCAGACGGCAAGCCGCTTTTTGGCAGTTCACAAAATCCCGAACCTGCTCCGGCAAACTCTTTTGGAAAAAAGACCTTACCGTTTCTCGCGTCAATTACCGCCCACTGCGAACAATTGGTGCCGCAGCCCCAGCCGGTCAGCACAAAGTGCCCCGCAAAATTTACGCCCCCCTTTGCAGCGTTTCGTAGATTGGTGCGAAACATCCGTGCGTCTTTGTGGCTTTTCAGATCGACGGCGATGTTTTTTGCTTTCGCGACCTTAGCCGCGTATTGGGAAAATTTCGGCGGTGTTTGAGCCGACGCTGCGGTCGCAAAAAATGCGACGGACAACATCAGACCGGAAAGAACAATAAATCTTTTCATAACATTTATAACTATGCTTCTACAACGATCAAATCAGCTCCAGCGCTTTTTAACGACAACAATATGTCTCTGAAGTCGGGGTTCAACATTGAGATCTTCCTTAAAGGCCCATGCGTCGAGAGTGAGCTGATCTACCATCTCGATCAGTTCGCCTGCCGTCTTGTTTTTTAGATCGTTTCTTTTGTCAGATTCTTCCAGCGTCGTCTTTTTAACCTGCATGTCTCGCATAGGTAATAGATAAAAAGATAAAACGGTAGCTAAACATCGAGATTTTTTACATCGAGGCGTTGTCCTCGATAAACTTACGCTGCGCAGCTCGACCTGATCGCCCATTAGCACGGTAAATATGCCGTCGGTCTCGATCGCATCTTCGATACGCACCTGCAGCATCGTACGCTTTCGGGGTCCATCGTTGTTTCCCAAAGCTGTTCGGGGTTCATTTCGCCGAGACCCTTATAACGCTGGATCGTAAGGTCTTTTTTGGCCATCGCCATTACCTTTTCGAGCAGCTCTTCGCGGGTGGCGAGCGTCTCGCTGCTGCCGTTTTCGCCGAGGATAAATGGACCCGGAAAATCTGTATCGAGCGTGCGCTTTAGCTCGACGGCCTTTTGAAATTCGACATAACTTGCCAGATTCCAGTCGATCTTGACGCCTTGTCCGTTTGGATAGGTAATGTCGATCTCGAGCAAGCCGTGCTCGGCGTCACCCGTCAGCTCGGCGTTATAACCCGCATTTACGAGCTTGCCCTCGATCTCGGCCATCATGTCCTGTTCGCCAAATACTTTTCTGAGGCGGACTTGATTTTTGCTCAAAACGCCGTCTTTTCCGGCAAAAGCCTCAAGTATCAGGCTCACAAGATTAGCGTCATTATGAAGCCTGCGGGCAAGTCGGGATGAGTAATTTTTGAGCTCGGTCGTCTGTTCGAGAGCCTTTGAAAGCTCACGTCCCTCGATGGGCCGGGCGTCTGAGCTGATCTGCGAATCGCCTGTCGCCATGCGCATCAGATAGCGAAACATCGCCTTTTCGTCCTTGATGTACTCTTCTTTTTTGCCGCGTTTTACCTTGAAAAGCGGCGGCTGGGCGATATAAACATATCCGTTCTCAAGCAGCTCAGGCATCTGACGGTAGAAAAATGTCAGCAGCAACGTGCGGATGTGGCTGCCGTCGACGTCGGCGTCGGTCATCAGGCAGATCTTGTGATATCGCAGCTTTGTTACATCAAAATCTTCTTTGCCGATACCGGTGCCAAGCGCCGTTATTAACGCCTTGATCTCGCCGTGGCCGAGCATCTTATCAAAACGAGCCTTTTCAACGTTGAGGATCTTACCCTTGAGCGGCAAGACAGCCTGATTCTTTCGGTCGCGGCCTTGTTTGGCCGACCCGCCTGCCGAATCTCCCTCGACTATGTAGATCTCTGACAACGCCGGATCTTTTTCCTGACAATCTGCTAGCTTACCGGGCAGCGTCGATGTGCCAAGCGCCGATTTACGGACGATCTCGCGAGCCTTGCGGGCCGCATCGCGGGCACGTGCAGCATCGACGGCCTTGCCGACGATCTTTTTGGCTACCGCCGGATTTTGTTCAAAAAAGTCGCCCAGCTTTTCGTTTAGGAAAGACTCGACCGGCCCTTTGACCGGCGAATTGAGCTTGCCCTTTGTTTGCCCCTCAAACTGCGGCTGCGGGATCTTGACCGAAATGACGGCAACCAACCCTTCGCGAACGTCGTCGCCCGTAAGCGCGACCTTGGCGTTTTTCACCATACCGGACGATTCGGCGTAGTTATTGATCGTACGCGTGATTGCACCGCGAAAACCCGACAGATGCGTACCGCCGTCGACCGTATTGATGTTGTTGGCAAACGAAAAGATCTTTTCGTCGTAGCTGTCGTTATACTGCATCGACACTTCGATCGAGAGATCGTCCGAGATCATCTCAAAATAAAGCGGCTCATCATGCAGCGGGGCTTTGTTTCGGTTTAGATGTTTTACAAATTCGGCGATCCCGCCTTTGTAATAGAACTCATGTGATTTTTCGGGATCCTCACGTTCGTCCTTGATATGGATACGGATACCTTTATTGAGAAACGCCTTTTCTCGAAGCCTTTCTGACAGCTTTTCAAAACTGTAAACAGTCGTCTCAAAAATGCTGGAGTCCGGGCGAAAAGTGATCTTGGTCCCACGCTTTGTTGTTGTTCCCGTCTGTTTCAGAGAACCAACCGGAATACCGGCCTCAAACTCCATTTCGTGCGTCTTGCCGTCACGCCAGATCTCAAGACGCAGGTATTCGCTCAAAAAGTTGACGCAACTCACGCCGACGCCATGCAAACCGCCGGAAACTTTATATGAATTGGAGTCAAACTTGCCTCCCGCGTGGAGTACCGTCATAACGACCTCGGCCGCACTGCGTCCCTCTTGCTTGTGAATGTCGGTCGGAATACCGCGTCCATTGTCGATGACGGTGATCGAATTGTCCATGTGGATGACAACCTCGATCGTGTCGCAAAAACCCGCTAGGGCTTCGTCAACCGAATTATCGACAACCTCGTACACCAGATGATGTAGACCGATATCGCTCGTAGAGCCGATATACATCGCCGGACGTTTACGGACCGCGTCGCGGCCCTCTAAAACGGTGATCGAATCCGCACCGTATTCTTGTTTTGCCTTAGCCAATTTTTAAACCTCTGTAACCTTAGATCTTGTTGATTTTTGGAATATGTCGAGCCGCTTGAATCTGCGGTTTTGATGGTTCTCACAGACAAAAATATCCGATGAATCCCAAAGCAGGATTTTACCATTTTTCGCGTATTATAGACAGCCGCCAAAGCCAATAATTAGGCTTATTTTATTGTACTTCAGCGTTACCGGCAGAGACTCTGAAAACCGTCGCATTGGCACCAAATTTTTCTACGAAATTGTCCTTTGATGTGGTGACAAAAACCTGTGTTTTGCCGTCAAGATATTCGAGCAGTTGGGCGATGCGGGCGTAGTCGAGTTCGGCGTCGATGTCATCGAGCAAAAATAGCGGATATTCGCCGCGAGTGGCTTCGAAAACGGTGATATTTGCGAGGAGTAATAGGAGCAAAGCGCTTCGCTGTTGGCCTGCGGAACCAAATTTACGTAAGCTCCGACCGTCAAACTTTATTTCCAGCTCGTCGCGATGAGTGCCGATCAGTGCGTGTCCCGCAATAACCTCGGCCTGAATGCGTAACTGCAATCGCTCGGCGATCAGGGCGGCGTAATCATTCATATCGCCTTTTCCTTCGAGCGACGAAAGATATTCAACCGAGATCTCTTCGCGGGCAAAGAGCTTTTTTTCAAGTACACCGTTGAGCCACTCAACAAAGCGGACACGTCCCTTATGTATCTTGGTCGCGAGCGTAGCTAGTTGCGTATTCCACGGCTCAAGCAGATCCGACGTCTTTTCGAGCGATTGTTCGCTGTCCCGTGCTGTTTGCAGCAAAGCATTTTTTTGCCGCACTACGCGGTTGTAATCGGTAAAAACTTGGATGAATGGCGGGTGCAGCGATACGATCCCTGCGTCTAGAAACCGCCGTCTCGCATCCGGCTGGCCGCGAACGATATCAAGTTCATCAGCGTTGAATACAACGGCGTGAAGCTGCCCCAGATAGCTTTGCACCGTCTCTTTCTTATTGTTTATCGAAAGCGTTTTGGTGTTGCCCTGGATCACAACACGCAATTCGCGCACGATCTCGGGCGATTCACGAACCTCGCCGCGAATAAAAGCCGACGATTGCCCAAAGTTGACGGCTTCTTGCAGCTTTGTCGTCCTAAACGACCGCGTCGATGCCAAAACAGCTATCGCTTCAAGCCAGTTGGTCTTGCCTTGGCCGTTGTCGCCGACCAGGATATTTAGCCGGTTGCCGCATTTTATACCGCCGCGTAGATTGCGAAAATTTTCGGCGGCGATCGATTTGAGGAGCATTCGGTGATTTTAACATGTCCGCTGATGGTGGCAGGAGGCACAATTTTGATTTCTATTTCACATTTTCTGGATGTATAATCCATTAGCAGTTTATTTAAAGTAGGAATGTTGAACATTCTTAAACAAATATTTTGCTTCCCGCCCGAAACGATGAGAATTCTTACTATCGCACTTCTTACACTTGTTCTTGCCGCATCTGCGTTCTCGCAGAACAACCTAAAAGTCGGTGCGCCCGCACCCACCTTTACAGGAGTAACGCTCGACGGTTCGGATTTTGATCTTAGCCAGCTTCGCGGCAGCGTTGTCGTCATCACCTTTTGGTCAACAAGATGCGAGATATGTCATGTCGAATTTCCCAAGCTCAATCGTTTGATCAAAGGATATGAAGGCAAAAAGGTCGTGTTCTTATCGCTCACCACGGATAACGAAGATAAGATCGAGGCCTACATGAAAAAGAACCCGCTCGAGACGCAGATCCTGCCAAATAGTTTTGGCATCCTGTTGCAATATGCCGATCGCGATAAAAACGGTAATCTCGATATGGGCTATCCGTCATATTATGTCGTAAATGATGCCGGCAATATCGAGTTTCGGTCGAGCGGCTATGACAAAACTCCCGCCCTAAATTCAACACTTACCCGTCTTCTTTCCAAATAGTCTTATCTTCAAATTCTTGACATACGATTCATTTACCACTACAAGTGGTTTATGAAGTATTTTTATGTCTTGTCGGCCATCCTCGTTTTCGCATTTTCCATTTCGGCTCAAAATCAGATCGGGGCGAGCCCGGCGTTTGCCGCTATCGATATGGCCGGGCAAAAGGTCGATACAACCGAGCTCAAAGGCAAGGTTGTTGTCCTAAACCTTTGGTTCATTAATTGCCCAAATTGCGTCGAAGAGATCAAGATGCTCAATACCCTTGTCGATCAGCACAAAGACAACAAAGACGTAGTTTTTTTGGGCATTGCTGCCAGCCGCAAACCGGATCTCGAAAAGTTTTTCGTTAAAAACCCTTTTAAATACCGCGTCATACCAAATGGCCAGATGATCATAATCAGCAAATTTGGCGATCAAGGAAAGAATGGCGAACTGAGCGTTCCTTTCCCGATGCATTACGTCCTCGACCGCGAGGGCAAGATCGTCGCCAAAGCTCAAGGCATTAAAGGTATCGAGGCGGTAAAAGCCGAATTGACAAAGCAACTGGCAAAACGCTGAGGCGCGGGTTAGCGCGAGATTTGTCTAACGCGGCGGCTTACAGTATATTTTTAGATTGCCGCACGCTGTGCGGAGAGGTAGCCTAATTGGTAAGGCAGTAGTCTTGAAAACTACCGCGCGTAAGCGCTTGCAGGTTCGAGTCCTGTCCTCTCCGCCATTTATTTCTTTTACTAAAATCTCATCCAAATAATTTTCCTTGCTTTCAATTTCACTTTTGTTATAGCCTAAGTGCATACTGAATGACGGTTCATTCATAATTACAAGTATGCCAAAACCAGCCAGAAACGGCTCTGCGGTTCGAGCCGTTGTTACCGACAAACGTGAGGCAATTTTGCGTGCGGCGATCAAGGTGTTTGCCGGAAAGGGCTATTTTAACTCCAAGGTGGCTGACATCGCCGGCGTGGCAGGCATCGCGGACGGCACAGTCTATCTATATTTTAAGAGTAAGGACGAGATCCTCCGTTCGATATTTGACCGTGCGATGGCTGAGTTTATCGCCGAGGGTAAAAAAGAACTTGCCCAGATCGCCGACCCTGTCGGTAAGCTAACACGTATCGCCGAACTGCACCTAGAGCGATTGGGTGCTGACCGCGACTTGGCTATCGTCTTTCAGGTCGAGCTGCGCGGTTCGACCAAATTCATGCAGGAGTTTTCAGCTGCGGGTTTTGGCGAGTACCTCGACATTATTCGAAAAACGATCGAGGATGGGCAAAACGCCGGGGTATTTCGTAAAGAGATAAAAGCGGTCGTTGCCGCCAAGATACTCTACGGAGCCCTCGATGAAATGGTGACAAATTGGGTGCTTTCTAAAAAAGCTTATCCGTTGCCACCGATGGCCGGCGAAGTGTTAAGCATTTTCTTTGGAGGTATGTCGAGCAAATGACGACCGAGGCCAATAGTTTGATGGAAGACCGCAAAAACCCGATCGGACGCGGCATTCCGTTAGTGGATAATGAGCCGCAGACTTTGCCGCAGCTATTCCGGCGTTCGGTCACTGAATACGGCTTGCCGGACGCATTAAATTACAAAGACGCCGACGAATGGAGATCGATCTCATCGGCCAAAATGGTCGAGCGTGCCGAGAATATTGCTCTTGGTCTTTATTCGCTTGGCCTACGCAAAGGCGACCGTGCTGCGATACTTGCCCCAAATTCACCCGAGTGGACATTATCAGACGCGGGGTGTCAGTTTGCCGGCGTGGTCGATGTGCCCATCTACACGACTCTCTCGCCAGAAACTGTTCGCTACATCATCGATGATTCGGCCGCTCGCGTATTCTTTCTCAAAGACGCCGATACGTACCAGCGGCTGATGCCCGCGTTAGAGAGTTGCAGCTCGATCGATAAATTTATCCTTTTTGACGGCGGAATCGAAGCTGACAATGTCGTCTCGTTAGAGAGACTAGAATCAGATGGAGCAGATCTCAGAGAGACGCATCAGTTTCTTTTACAAGAATTGGCCGACGCCATCGATCCGCAGGATATCGCGACGCTGATCTACACCAGCGGGACCACCGGCGAGCCAAAGGGCGTGATGCTCACACACGCTAATCTGATCTCAAACGTAATCGACGCGAGCGAACGATTTGTCTTTACAGGCATGGATATCTCCCTATCCGTTCTGCCGCTCTCTCACGTATTCGAACGCACAGGGATGTACGTCTACATCATGTATGGAATGAGGGTATTTTACGCCGAATCGATCGAAAAAGTGCCCGAGAATCTGAAAGAGGTGCGTCCGACGGTGTTTATAGGGGTGCCGCGTATATTCGAAAAGGTTTTCGAACGTGCCCGTCTCAAGGCGACACAGTCAGGCCGCATCAATGAGCTGATCTTTGATTGGGCGATAGATATTGCTAAAGAATTTGCTGCGCTAAAAGAATCTGGCCAGCCGATACCGATGGCATTGGCCGCTAAACACGGTGTAGCGGACAAGATCGTCTATTCAAAATTGCGTGACTTTTTTGGCGCACATCTGCGGTTTTGCATCACCGGCGGTGCAGCATTGCCGGACGAAATATATCTGATATTTACCGGTGCAGGGATATCGATAATGCAAGGCTATGGGCTGACGGAAACGTCGCCTGTGATTTCATCTAATAATCCAACCGCTGTACGGGTTGGCACAGTCGGCAGGCCCATTCGAAACGTTGAGGTTCGAATCGCCGAAGATGGCGAGATCGAGGTCAGCGGTCCCGGCGTGATGGCCGGCTATTATCACAAGGACGACGCGACACGGGCAGCTTTTACTGATGATGGCTGGTTTAAGACGGGCGATATCGGCACGGTAGACAACGACGGATATTTAAAGATAACAGACCGTAAAAAAGAGCTTTTTAAAACATCCGGCGGCAAATACATTGCTCCGTCACCGATCGAACAAATGATCCGGTCGTCGCGATTCGTCAATCAAGCGGTTTTGGTTGGCAACGAGCGGAAATTTCCGGCTGCGCTTATCGTGCCCAACTTTGAAATGCTCGAATCCTACGCACACCTCAAAGAACTAGATATCAAAACGCCATCAGAATTTTGCAGCCACCCGCGGATAATAGATCTGTTTAAACGGCAGATCGAAGCCCATACCATCGGCCTCGCCCAGTATGAAAAGGTAAAAAAATTCGCCCTGCTTGACCATGAACTTACGGTCGAGAACGGCGAACTGACTCCTACCCTAAAAACAAAACGACGGGTCGTTGACGAAAAATATCGCGATATTATTAATGGTCTTTACACATGACCCATCAATACATTATTCGGTAACCAATACCGCTTGTAACACTGGAAATTGCTCCTTTACCTGTTCCGATGGCCAGATCAAGCAGGATCTTGCCTATACTGTCTTTGGCTTTATCGACCACAACAACGTCATAAGGCTGCAGCATGACGTCCTTTTGCTGACCAGTTCTTATTAGATCGTAATTGGCGCTGATCATCTCAGGCGAATCGGAATTAGTCTTGCGACGATAGATCTTAATATCTTTTGTTTTTGCCTCACGCTTTGGTCCGCCAATTTTGGAAACGGCATCAAAAAGAGACAGTCCTCCTTCTTTGATCAAAACCGCTTGTGGATTAGCTACTTCGCCTGTGACGTACACCGGTGACGCCTTTTCTACTAGAATGACGTCTCCGGGATAAATGACCGGGTTCGACGAGTCTTTTCCGAGTTTTACATTGCTCAGGGTAAACATTTTTGACGGCACGTCCGACGGATCGGTCGTGTCCGGTTTCCAGTTGCTATCCTCATAATCTTCGGTGCATATTGGCGGCTGGGTACGAAAGATCCGGACATTTCCGCCGGCTTCCTCCGTGGGCCCGCCGGAGAAGGAAATCACTTCCATCAGCGTTACCTTGCGCATCATCACTACCTGCGACGGGGTACGCACCTCACCATAAACAGTTGCCGGCGGCTTACTTTTTCTATCAGTAACTCTAAGGCTCAGCTGCGGCGACTTTAAGTATTTTTCGAGTATCTTCGTGACTTCAGATTTGAGCTCTGCTTCCGTCTTGCATTTTGCGATCAATATCTTGTCAAGAACGAGGAACTTGCCATCCTCATTGACCGTGGTAATAAAATCAAAATCCGGTTCTCCCTGCACTTTTACCGTTATTTCATCTCCGGGACCGAGCAAATATCCTTTCGGAGAGGATAGCTGCGGCGGCAGATCCTGTGCATTGATCGAATTAAGAATTAACAGGGAAATTATGACGGCAAAAATAAACTTCAATTTCATGATAGGACCTCAAATGTCTTGTAATCAATGAGTTTAACGCACACGGACGCGCATTTACAACCTTTTTGGTTCTCAGAGATGGCGCGAACTTTGATGTTCGAATTCCACAACTGGTTTTCCGCTGATTGGCTTTCGGCGTTGACAGTAGCGACAGCCTCGCTGTAATTTCAAGAAATGAGCCAACCATTGATCTCAAAAACCCGCATCTCGCGAAAAGCCGCGAGCTTTACCGAATCGGTCATCCGAGAGATGACGCGCGAAGCGATGAAATACGGCGCGGTAAATCTAGGCCAGGGCTTTCCTGATTTTGCGGCACCCGAGGACATCAAACAAAAGGCAATGGAGGCGATCGCCGCCGACCATAATCAATACGCGATAACGTGGGGTGTTAAGGATTTTCGTGACGCTATCGCCAAAAAGACGATGTGGTATCTTGGACTCGATATCGATCCCGAAACAGAGATCACCGTAACATGCGGCTCGACCGAGGGAATGATCGCCGCGATGATGGCGACCGTCGACCCGACCGAGGAGGTCATCGTTTTTGAGCCTTTTTACGAAAACTACGCGCCAGACGCCATATTATCCGACGCGACGACGCGCCACGTCCCACTTTACCGCACCGATAACGGATTTATTTTTGACCGCGAAGAGCTGCGTGCTGCCTTTAACGCGCAGACCAAGGCGATCATCATCTGCAATCCAAACAATCCCACGGGGAAGGTTTTTACCCGCGATGAGCTCGAATTTATTGCCGAGCTGTGTAAAGAATTTGACGCTCTTGTTTTCACCGATGAGATATACGAACACATAATTTACACCGGACACGCAGACGATGACCCGTTTGAGCATATATGCATGGCGAATATAGAAGGGATGCGTGAACGCACCGTTGTCGTAAATTCGCTATCAAAAACCTACTCCGTGACCGGCTGGCGTATAGGATATTGCATCGCCCCGCCCGATATCACATCGGCGATCCGAAAGGTCCATGATTTTCTGACCGTTGGTGCCGCCAACCCTCTCCAGCACGCCGGAGCGTACGCTATGAGCCTACCGCCGAGTTATTACGACGAGCTGCAAAGCGAATACCAGCGAAAGCGAGATTTTATCGTACCCGCACTCAAAGCCGCCGGTTTTAAATGCGACTTTCCGGACGGAGCGTATTATGTCATGTGCGATATCTCAGATTTTGGCTTTGCAAACGACATCGAGTTTACAAAACATCTCATCCGCGAGATCGGAGTCGCAGTTGTTCCCGGATCGTCGTTCTATCACGACGCGGCCCTGGGTTCACAATTGGTGCGGTTTTGTTTTTGCAAAAAAGACGAAACACTCGAGGCGGCCGCCGAACGGCTAGAAAAATTGCGTCTCGGCTAGCCCTGGCAGGCAACCATTTTCCAAGCTCACTGCTTCAAAATTTGTAACCAATTTATTTTGCACGTCGTCTTTACTACGTGTAATTCTTTTTTTTTGGAGGCAATCTATTTATGTTCAATAAATACCTTGGTTCGATTTTGATCGTTACGTCGTCCTTCGTTTTGGCTTTCGGGCAGACGCCCGAACCGAAAAAACCCGAAGCACCACAAGTTTTCTCATTCTCGTTTGACGGCGGTGGCAGCTATCTGGGCGTTCAGACCCAGGAGGTCAGCAAGGAAAACTATTCAAAATTCGGCCTGCGTGACGTCCGCGGCGTCGCGGTCGAGAAAGTTATCGAAAATTCGCCCGCTGCAGCGGCAGGTTTGCAGACAGGCGACGTGATCGTCCGATTTAACGGCGAAGAGGTCACAAGCGCACGCAAATTGACACGCCTGATCGGTGAGGTAGATCCAGATCATCAGGCAAAACTATCCATTGTGCGTAACGGCAATGAGCAGGAAATAACCGCGACATTGGCAAAGCGGCCGATGCCAAAGTTTGAGAACGGCAACTTCAATTTCACTATGCCAAAGATGCCCGATATGCCTGATCTCAAGCAGCTGAAAGACCTGCCGCAATTCAAGGACTTTCCTAAAGACGGCACGCCGCAAGTGTTTACGTTTCCCGGCGGCGAAGGCAAGAGCATGGTCTGGCGTGCCGGCGAAGGCCGAATAATAGGCGTCGGCATCACCCCGCTGGGCAAACAGCTCGCTGCACATTTTGGTGTCGAAAGCGGAGCGATGATCGATGAAGTTCGTGAAAATTCACCTGCCGCAAAGGCCGGACTGCGAGCCGGAGACATCATCGTCGAAGCCGACGGCAAAGCCATCAAAGGCGATCTGGATCTGAGGAAAGCCATCAACGGCAAAAAAGACGGCGATATTTCGCTCACCATTGTTCGTGATGGCAAGCGTCAAACCATTTCGGTCACGCCTGAGAAATCAAAGGACGCCGGATTTGTTTTTGATTCTGATGGTGACGGTATCGTGATAGCACCAGAAACATTTAACTTAAAACAGCCCGCAATGCCCGCGATCGCCCCGCTCCCGATGAACCTGCTGCGTCCGGGCCGAATACTGTAATCGTCAACCTTTTAAGTAAAAAAGGCGGCTTTCGGGCCGCCTTTTCTATTAGAGAAAATTTAGATCAGGATTGCTCTTTTTCCGCCAAATAAAACCGTCGAGCACGTAATGCGTGATCTGCGGCAGGGCGAGCAACGGGGCGACGAACATTCGGATATTTCGCGACCAGTCCCAGTCGCTGCCAAAAAGCCATTGCTTGTCGTGCCAGACGCCGCGATGCCAAAAAAGCTCTTCGAAATATGCGAGAGCCCAAAGAGTCGCAAGAAATACGAGCCAATGTGAGGTGAGCGACTTATAGACCTTGCCCGTCGTTTCACGACGAACCCGCGCATAGACATAGATCAATGCAAAATACGGCACACCGTGGATGATGACATTCGTCACCGTAAATGCGTAGTCCGAATTAAAATAGACGATGCCGACATACCAGCAGATCGCCGTCGTCGCCACGACGATGTCTTTGCCGATATTGAGAAATCCGGTCGTGAAATATTGATAGATCGATTTGGCAAAATAGGCTGTCAGAGCGAGCACATACACCGGAAACAGGACAGTCTCGACGATTCCCGGCAGCGAAATAAAATCATTCTGCACAAACCACTCAAAATTTCGCGGCAGGCTCGTCATCCAAAAAGCTATCGGATAAACGCTCGCGAGATAGACCGCAACCGCATCGATCCACCACGACCAACGTGCCGTCTCGCCCAGTTTGCGGCGGTACAACGCCACCCAGCCGTATTGCTGGCGGATAAAGTGAAACACGGCGACTGCCGCCAGAGCCTTCCAAAAAACAAGCTCACCTTCGGAATACAAAGCCACCCCGATCGCATATCCAAAAACCGGCACGAGCAGATAAAGCCAAAACCGCCGCTTAAATTCCGCTGAATCAAAATAGACCCTGAATGACGTCGACCACACATGAGCAACATCGATCATCAGCACCGCCGCTATCCATGTCCACTCCGGCGACTCGCCGTTGAGCACACCGATCTGTGCACCAACCGCAAGCAACAGCAGAGACACAACCGCACTCCCCAAAAAGACCGACAGATCGATCGATTTGGAGAAGAGCCAGTAGTTGGGTTTTGATAAGCTAGCGTCCATCCAAAAACATTTTCAAACAGGATGTACAGGATAGTCAGGATTTGATCTTATCCTAATCGTCCTGTCTATCCTGTTCAAATTTTTCCTGACACCTCACGAGCAGCTCGTAAGCCATGATAAAACGCTTCTTCAAACAATGCGATGCCCGAGAGATCCGTGTGCGCAAAATGGATGTTGCGATATGGCTTTGTCGCTTTTTCGCGGATGCCGCTCCAGATAAAATTTGGCCGGGGCGAGATCATCGCGTGGCCCCAACGCATGATGTCGATCCGCTCCGTTAGTTCGTAAATATCGGGATGGGCCCGCGACAGGTCAGTTAGACAGACATCGGCAAGCTGCCGCCAATCATAGTTAAAGAGCGTCGTACGTCCCGCCGGGTCTTCGCACATCGGGTAATAATATGTCAGCACCGTCGGGCCGTAGTCGATCCCTTTTTGATGCGTCGCGGTCACATAGCCAAGCGATCGGCTCTCGTACAAAACGTTGTCCCAGGCAAGCGGAAAATCTTTAGCAAAACGCGGCTTTGGCCGGTCTTTTAAGAAGAGATTGGCGACAAACCATGCGTTGTGCTGAAACTCATTCGCCGCAAACGGCGGGTCGTCGCGAAACCCGCGTATCACATACGGCGCGGTAAACATCGGCGATGCATAGATCACTTTGTCGCAGTGAATGCCGCGTAAATCTTTACCTTCGAGACATAAAACATCCACGCCCTTATCCGTCGGCGCGACCGAGACGACAATTTGCCCTTTACGAGCATTGTCCTTAACCATATCAAAGAAATGATTCACGAACTGTCCATTCCCCTCCGGACAAGTGATGAACGGCTGCGACTCGACGCCGCTTTTTCGTACCCGCGAGCAAAAATAAAACAGTCCGACCCAAGCCGATGCTTGGTCGGCCTTCAACCCATAATCGTCCCGCGTCGCGTAATCGCAATACCAGAGGAGCCGCTCGGACGTAAAACCATTTTGCCGCAGCCAATCAGCAAACGATATTTTATCCAAAGTGGTCACCGCCGCATCGTCCGAGCAATTTGCCAGCGGCACGGCAAACGCTCTTCTGCCCTTGGCATCACGCCAATTTACCCAGGTGTCGATCTGCTTTTGAAACTCACCAAACTGCCGCTTATCCTCGTCACTCGCCCCGACGGTCAGATAGAGCCCCTCATACCAACGCCCTTTGTAAAAAACGCGTTCTTCCGGTTCACGACAAAGAAACTGCTCCTTAACGATCACTTCTCCGCTCGCATCGCGTTCCTCAAGCAGCGACATCTCGTCGAGCAGAGAGATCAGCTCGGTATTCTCCTTAAACGGAACCGGCAGATAATGCGCACCCCACGGATAACCGACCGGCTCGCCTTTGCTGCTGATGGATGTCCCGCCGAACTCTTTCTCAAGCTCGAGTAAGACAAATTCGTTAAAGTTTTGTTTTTTGAGTTTCCACGCCGCCGAGAGCCCGGCGATACCGCCGCCTATGATAGCGGTCTTTTTAGTTTCCCAATTATCCGGCGGAACATCAAAGGTGCGGTTTTCCCGCAAAATATGCCCAAGCGTGGCCGATTGCCCAACGATCTGTCCCTCGGGAAATTGACGCGAGTCGCCAGTTCGGCACGCATTCATGGCAAACGGTGCGCCTAGAAATATAGTCAACAATTCGCGGCGGGTAAGACTTATCATTGCTCAAACCGCCGCCACTCAGTTTCGTAATATCTGACAAGTGCCTGATTATCTAAACGGTTTATTTCGAGATCTAAGTCCGGCTTAGAAGTGTCAGCCGGAAATTCGAACAGTGAGGCAAAAGTCTCGTTGTTAAGAAACCTAAGCTCAACCTTTGAGGGCGGTTTTGACGGTTTGTCAAAGGGCTGAAGCTTAGCGAGAGCAAATCCCCAAATGCCAAAGCTCGGTACCGTTGTTTGATAAGGCTTAACCGCGTAACCGGCCGATTCAAGCGTTTTCATTACGCACCAGAATGAGTTTCTAGCTATAAGCGGCGATGTTGTCTGAATAACGACCGCCGAGTCGGGCTTTAGCTTTTGTTTCAGCAGGTTGTAGAACCGTGTCGAATAGAGCTTGCCTAGCGCAAAATTGTTCGGATCCGGGAAATCGATGATCGCAATATCAAAGGGCTCGGCCTGTACCGCATCAAGCCAAACAAAGGCATCGCCGTTCGTCACGTGTACCCGAGGGTCGCTAAATGAGTGCTTGTTAAGCTCACCAAGAGCTGGCACAGCACTCGACACTTTGGTCATATCTGGGTCGAGGTCAACAAGCTGGATAAATTCGACGGAGCTATATTTCTCGATCTCACGCAAAGCGAGCCCATCACCGCCGCCGAGCACAAGGACGCGTTTTACATCGCCTTGAAACGCGGCAAACGCGGGATGGACGAGAGCCTCGTGATAACGGTATTCGTCAAACGAATTGAACTGGAGATTCCCATTGAGAAATAGCGCATAGCCCGTCTTGCCTTTTGTGACGACGATACGCTGATACGGCGAGCTTTTTGTGTAAATGATGTTATCGACAAACAGAGCGTCCTCGGCGAGCGTTGTCAGTCGGTCCGCCTTTATGAGGGCGATGGCGAGCAACGCTAGAACGATCCCGCCCTTGACCCGCAGGACCATGGCTTTACGTTTCGTGATAAGCGGTTCGAGCAGCCAGGTCGCCCAGACACCGACGGCAGCATTGAGCATCCCGAACAGCAGCGACGTTCGGTTAAGCCCAAGTTTAGGCACCAGGAAGATCGGAAACAGCAGCGACGCGACTAGGGCTCCGACATAATCAAGAGCAAGAACCCGCGAGACAAGCTCTTTGAAATCGAGCTCATCTTTCAGAATGCGCATTAACAGCGGTATCTCAAGCCCGACGAGCGTACCGATGATAAACACCATCGTGTAAAGGATGATGCCAAAATATGTGACGTAGGCAAATGTGAGGAAAAGGAGCGGAGCTGAAAATCCGCCGATCACTGCAACCGCGAGTTCTATGTCGATGAATTTCTCAGCGATGTTCTTATCGATAAATCGCGAAAGATACGAACCGACGCCCATCGCAAATAGATAGACGCCGATGATAAACGAAAATTGGGTTACCGAATCGCCAAGAACGTAGGATGACACCGTCGCAGCGAGCAGCTCATAGATCAGGCCGCAAGTCGCAATGATAATGACGTTAAGAAAAAGTAACGGAGTGCTTTTCATGCAGGGGAATCAAACAAGATAGACAGGATGAACAGGATTGGTAGAACATCCCGTCTATCCAGTCCATCCTACTCGAATCCCGATATTAACCATTGATCGCGGAAGCAATAATGATCGCGATACCTATGATCAATGCGCCAATAATGATTGCAAGAGCCGTGTTTTGATCTTCTTCGATCTCTTTTTTTACTGAGAACGGAGCAACCAAAACGACTATTGCGAACGCAATGGCAAACACGATCAAACCGATCGCGACAAATATGACCGTTGTCGCCATCGTCGGCAACAGTTCTTCCATCTTTACGATCATGCCCAACATCGGGGCAATTGAAGCAAGACTAAGCATTATTTTCCTCCACGAAATCCTGAATAAAAGAATGGCGTACCGAGACGCGAATTTTTGCCGGAATTAGCAAGCTCCCAACCAAACCACGATGCAGCCCCGTAAAAACCCAGGACGCCGATGCCAAAGGCCATATAAAGTTTTTTTAACATATCAAACCCCTACTCCGAATCATCCGAACCGCCGCTCGTACTAAACATACTGTCTTTCCATCTACCCGACTCGAATGTGATCTTTCTAATAAGCCCGAGGATCGGAACGATAAGTAAAACGATCAATGCACAAAAGAAATTAACGCCGCGATTTACATTTTGCTCGACCTTTACTGAAACGGGCATTTGCGTTTGCCAATTTTGCCATGTTCCCTCGACCCTGAGCGTATATTTGCCTGCGGGTAACGACGATAATGTAGCGTCCGTCGATTTACCGCCCTCGGTCCAAGCCCCGTCACTGTCGCTGCCGCTGTAATATTCGACCGGTACATTTACCGACTCGACCTCTTGGCTTTGATCGTTGATCAGATCTATATCTAGGTCGGCCCATGAATTATCAACTTGGGCTCCGGCGGTAATACGGACGTTACTATTCGCCTTTACGTCGAACGGTTGGCTAAACACTGCCTGAGCCGTTGTCGCATTTGTCATAGGTGGCAGCACGACCTCTTGATTGAGCGCCGTCTTGGTGATCCCGCTAAATGGGATCATAAAGATCGCTACGACAAACAGAAGCAACAAGGGCAGAGCTCCCCAAGTGTAATAAAAGCGGCCGGTAAATGGTTGGTTGGGCCCGACGCCCCACGGTTTTGGCAGCCCTGTTATGCCAAACGCCTTTTCGACCTCTTCGTTGGTCATGTAGGTGCCAACGGACCAATTGATCTCATTCTCTGTCGTTTCGCGAGAGAGCATTAGCGGAGCCGCGACATAATCAGCCGCCCAAACCTTTTCGCCCTGTTCGACACGCCAGTAAAACTCACCCTTAACGTATTCGACCGTGGCCTGCGCGTTTTGAAATATCTTAAACTTGCGGCCGTTATAATCGACCGTCGCTCCCGCCGCAAATACATTATCGGTTGCGATATCCGCCGGGTTGACGGGTTCGACAAAATTCCAGTGATTGTCGGAATGTACCAGCCAGCGAAATCCGATCATCGGATTGTAAAGCAGATATTCGTGCCAATAATAATGCACGTCGTCCATATAGACGCTGCGGACGACGGCACCGATTATCTTAAATTTTACATCGCCGGGAAATGTGCCCTCGGCGCCGATCGGCGCGACAAAATCGGGTTGGCTTGTCGGCGGGTTGAGCGTTTTTAGGTATGAAAGATTGCCCTGATTTACATCGAGCAGCGAATCGCAGTTTGGACACACAACACGTTCTGTCTTGTCCGGAGCTAGCAATTCGAGAGGCCCGCCGCAGTTGGGACAGCCCATTCCCGCTGCCGAAACGCGTCGTGCCTCACGCTGAACAGGCTTTGCATCTCCTAGACCGATCTCTTCGAGCGTGACTTGCGATCCGACAAAAACCCACGGCGGATCCATGCTGTAATCGATCGTCGCGAATGCATTGTTTTTGCCCGCAAGGTCCGCGTATTCAAACTGTTCACCCGGCGTGAGTCTATACGGTATTTCGCCATCGGCCGCGACCGATGTTCCCTTGCCCTTTTCCTGCACCATCAGCGGCGTAGTGTTTGGTATTTCGGGAATAGTCTGACCGAGCTGCAATCCGGCAAATGACGGAATCGCGGTACCCTGCGGCAACGGCTGGTAGAACGTCATGTAAAAACGCCCCTGTGCCTCGGCAAGCCACCCGACCCAGCCATTTGAAAATGTCGCGTACCACTCGTCCCAAGAGCCGCCCAGCTCGTGTCTTAACTGAGCTCGGCCGGTTAACTCGAATCTTGCGTCTTTATATGTGCCTTTTAGGCCAAGTTTTAACGGTGACTCTGACTCGGCGATCTCTGCAACTTTACCAAGGTCCTCTAAACCGCGATCCGTTCGGGCGACAGCCGAACGGCAATATGGGCAGACTAGAACGATTGTCGAACCGGCCTTAAACTCGATCAGTGCACCACATGACGGACAATTTGCCTGCAAGACGCTCATTGCTCACCTCCGGCAGTTTCAAATTTCAAGTCCGTGATCTGAGCATCGCCGCGTTCGATCTTGGTGACGGTTACCTTTTGTGCGCCGATCGAATTTTTGAGATTGGTTTCCCAATCCCATTCCGGCCGGGTGCGGCAACAATAAAGATTGAATGTCGCGGTGCTGTGTTCGGGATAGGTGTGGCACGCGAGGTGTGATTCCGTTAGCGCGATCAGGCCGGTGACGCCACCCTCGCCTTCGAATTTGTGCCAAACCGAACCGATCGGGCGCAATCCGAGATCGGCGATCACATTTGAAAGGATCGTCCTGATCGCATTTTCGTCGCGCAAGTTGGCAGTGTCGCAACCCGTCGCTTCGATCAGCCATTCAGTTCCTACGATCATAGGGTCAAATCCAAAAAAGCTATACGCAAATTATGACTGCAAAGTTTGGAACTGCATTCGCCGCAACCGCGTTATACTGCAAGGACTAGAGAAGTATGTCGAACAAAACTATAGCTAAATTTTTTGCATTTGTCATACCTCTAGCCTCGATCTGTTTTCTTTTTTCGAGTTGCTCTATCGTTCCGTCAAATGAACGCGAACGTGAAGCAAACTCTCCGTTTGATCCACCAAAAGTCATCGGCACTATAAAATCACCTGATATTACCGAAAGCAGCGGTATCGCGGCGTCTCGCTGCCAGAATGATGTTTTGTGGACACATAATGATTCGGGTGACGAAGCATATATTTTTGCACTAAATATGACCGGTGAGAGCCTCGGCACATGGAAGGTGCAAAATGCTCAGAATATCGACTGGGAAGATATCGCCGCGTACAAAGACAAAAGCGGCAAGTGTTTTCTCTATATCGGTGAGATCGGCGATAACCGCGCAAAACGCCCGGAACACTCCGTTTATCGAATTTCCGAACCGGTTGTTAAGGCATCTGATGCCGCCTCAGACCGCAAAGGCCCGCTTTTGATCGAAAAGGTCGAGGTTCTTAAATTTATGTATCCCGATTTTAATCAGGATGCCGAAACTTTAATGGTTCACCCAAAAACCGGAGATATCTATGTCGTTACCAAACGCGTAAGCGGTCCGGCCGGGGTTTATCGCCTGCGTCCGGACTTTGGCAGGGAAGAAGTAGCCAAAGCTGAGAAAATAGCTGAGATCTCTGTTCCGGCGATACCAAATGGTTTTGTGACTGGTGGTGACATTTCTCCGGATGGCCGTCATGTGTTGATATGCGATTACACGCGTGCATATGAGTGGACGCTGGTTGACGGCGATACAAATTTTACCAATATTTGGTTACAAGAGCCCGCTGCGATCGATCTAGGTAAACGAACGATAGGCGAGGCCGTTGCGTACAACGTCGACGGTACCGCGATCTTTGCAACCAGCGAAAAAAAGAACTCACCGCTTATCGAGGCAAAACGCAGAAATTAAAAACGCCGTGCTTTTGACAGCACGGCGTTTCCAAATATCCACGTGTTCAGGGCTTATGGCGTGATCGTAAATTTACCCTTATTTTCTATCACCTGCTGCCCTTCGGTGCGAACACGATCTTTGATCAAAACCTTGATCTCATAATCCCCCGGGGTCATTCCGGCAGTAGGCAAAAGCCTGGCAAGTGTCAAGCGTTGCCCTGAATCACTCATTCCGCCCCAGTCTTCGGTCTGACGCAACAACTCCTTGCCGTCCTTTGTCAAAATGTATTGCACATCGACTGCGGGTCTGAGTGTTGTTTGGTCGATCTCTGAGTTATACACCTGCAAATATAGGCCCACTTCTTGGCCTTGTTTATAGACACCCGACAGGTTTGGTATCACCTTTGTATTGCCGATGACAAACATTTGACCGATATCACGATCCGTCGTGGTTCTCAGTTTTGAGGTCAGGACCATTGTTGACGTCGATAGTTTTTTGTCGTCATATCGGGGAACAACAAAGCCCATATTAACGATGCCTTTGTTGCCAGTTTTAACGTCGCGAACTACAACATCGACTTTATAGGTTCCCGGCGTAAGGGCGATAGCTTTTTGGTAGACAGATTTTCTATCGCGCATTTCCGATAATTCACTAGCCGTTGCATTTGCCGTGACGGAATCTTCAAAAATGCCCGATCTTTTGCCAGAAACGGCAGTAATACGGCCAAAGACATTCATTTTAGCTGTTAGCAATCCGCCGGCATCTTCAAATGAGAGTTCTTTGTTACTTGTCTGGATCGTAAATGTAGTGATCACTCGTTCGTCGGATTGACGAAAATAATCAACCCGGACATCAAAAAGCAATGGATCTTTATCAAGTACAGAGCCCGAATCACCGCCGGCAATTCCCTGCAGGTCGCTAAACTTTACCGCAGGTGGTCTTTGAAGGTTGTTCTGTATCTCCAACCTTCGAAAAGGGGAATCCTGCTCCCTTTGGTAGTTCATCTGTTGGCCGCCGCCAACTCCATTAACTCGATCAGCCTTGTCCGTAAGCCCTAGCTGTTCAGAAGCTGTCAAACCGGCACCCGGCACCATCCGCAACGCATCCTTTTCATTTGCATCGCGAGCCATGCGATATTCGCCGGTACCGGACGGATCCACAAACTCAATTTCAAGACCGTCACCGACACCATCCAGGTGGCGGTAAAACCACACTTCGAACGGGTATGTCGTTGTCGAACCTCCGCCTTCCCAACTTGGACGGTCATACGCTCCGCCTGCAGGATGAGCCTCTACCGAGTCGGGTTTGCCCCAAGCAATATAAACGCGGCCGCGATCTGTTTTCCATCCCGGTATGCCGGACGTAAAATGCTCATTTGCGTAGGCGATCCTTTCGTAATATTCTTCGCGATATTCGTTCTCTTCCGTGTCAGGATCTGGATCACGCCTACGCCAAAAGCTCTCGATAAAGTTTTCACGCTCCTCGTCAGTCGCTAGTGCCTTAAATGCCTTTCGCTCCTCATTGGTGATGATGTATGCCACATCATTTTCAAGCCATTTCTTGTAGGCCTGTTTTAATTCGGGCGTAACATTGCGCGGCTTGTCATTTGGGTCACCGGATTTAGTTTTGTCCGGCGGTTGAGCCAAAAGTACGCCGGCGCTCAGGCAAAGCATAAAAGCCGCAAGCAATGTGATCTGAAATTTTCTAACTCTCAACATAACGGTAAAACTCCATCCTTTACGTAGCATTTAAGGCCGCCTAAACACACGTTTTCTTAACCCTTTGATTTTAAGCGCTAATCCCTACTATTTCAAGATGCAAAATGTTGGGTTGGAGGTTGCTTTTAGCTACTCACTGCGGCCTCAGCATCGCTTTGGCGTTTCTTGCCAAAAAACCAAGCGATGAATATCGAAATGACATACAGCCCCATCATCGGCGTCGCAAAAAGCATCATGTTCGGTATGTCACCGGTCGGCGAAACAACCGCAGCTACTATCAAAATAACAACCAGCGAAATTTTCCAGCTTCTCACAAGTAATCCCGCCGAAACGATCCCGATTCGTGCCAATACATATGTAATTGCCGGCATCTGAAAGATCAATCCCATCGCGAGCATTATTATTGTAATAAGGTCTAGGTAATCACTAGCCCGCAGCAGCAATTGAAACTCACCCTCGCCGAGATTTAGCAAGTATCTTGCCGCCGGTGGAAATAGAATGTAATAAGCAAAAGCCGCTCCGATGACAAAAGACACGGTAGACAGGCCAATAAACGGCGTTACATAAGAACGTTCGTGTTTATAAAGTGCCGGCGAGATAAACATCCAAATCTGCCATAAAAGCAGCGGTATCGAAAACGCGATCGCCGAATACATCGATACCGTGACGTACATCGTGAACTGCTCCTGCGCAGTAGTGACGATCATACGTTCGTCGGCATTTGGTTCGCTTTTAGCAAGCTCCTCAAATTTGATCGGCAGTCGAACGCCTTTCGGCACGATGGCGTTGCTCGTGATCAGAGGCTCGGTTGTAAACAGCCCTAACTTCCCTTCGGAATCTTTTGCCACCTCCGCAAGAACCGATGCACCCGGCGAAACGACGGTCGAGCCAAGGTTGGTCGGTTTATCAAAAATATATCTGCCGCCGTCCCCTACTTTTAGTTCTTCTAGCGGTAAGATCCGCTCCTGACCGGTAATGCCCGTTTGGGGTAATTCGTTTCGAGCCGCTTCTGAAAGGGCTTTTCTGATTGGGACGCTGAGAAACTGATATATCTTGCCGGAAAGGAACCAACAACCGGTAAATGCAATAACGATAATAATTACCGACGTTACGAGCCGTTTGCGCAGTTCGTCCAGATGTTCGAGAAACGACATCTGTCCGCCAGGTTCGAGCTCTTTTTCCAGTTCTTCCATTCGGCGTTATAGCCAATTCTTTTTATCGTTTGCGGTTTCGACGGTCTCGCGCTGTTCGGCGGTTTCAGTATTCGCCGCCTTGGCTTTTAATTCTTCAAACTTTGCCGGATCCATTTCTTTTATTTCCGGGGCGTTTGGAGCAGCGTCGTTGGTCGTAACATCGATCGATTCAGTTCTTGCAACCGGTTGTTCGGCGTCTAGAGCGTTGATATCAAGAGCCTTTGCTTCTTCTTCAAAATTGACCTCTCGCTGCCAAGTTTCTTTGAATTCGCTCGCGGTCCCGCGAAATTCAGCCATGATCTTAGCAACCTTTTTTGCTATCTCAGGCAAACGGCGTGGACCTAAAAACACAAGGGCAATAATGCCGATAAGCACCAGTTCCGACGTTCCGATAGATTCGAAGATGAATAAATACAACTAATTAACCTCGATCAAATAACCCTATTAAACCCTATCAGTCTACCACTACGCCTTTATTTCTTGATCAAAAGTTGAAAGATACGGTCAAGATCATCGGTTCCGTAATACTCGATCTCGATCTTACCGCCCGAACCTTTTTTACCGGCGATGATCTTAACATTGGTGTTCAGCGACCGCATAAGTTTTGTCTCAGCCGCTTTGACGTTGGCATCAAGTGTTCGGCTAACTGCTTTATTATCAGTTATTTGCGGAGATTTGGCTGCTTTCTTTACTGCCCTTTCAGTCTCACGAACTGACCACCCGTTATCGATTGCTTCATTTGCCAGTCTTCTCTGGATCTTTGGGTCGTCGGTCATCATCAAGGCCCGGCCATGCCCTGCGGAAAGGCCGCCCTCTTCAATGACCCGCTGTATCTCTCCCGGCAAACGGAGCAGCCGCATCGACGTTGTGATGATCGTCCGGTCCTTACCAACCCTCTCCGCTACCATTTCCTGCGTAAGCCCAAGCGTGTCGATCAGCTTGCGATAAGCCTTGGCTTCCTCGATCGGGTTCAGCTCCTGCCGTTGGATATTTTCGACCAGTGCAAGCTCAAGCAGTTTGTCATCTGATACTTCTTTGACAACCGCCGGTATCCGTCTCAGGCCCGCACGCTGCGAAGCCCGCCAACGCCTTTCACCCGCAACGATCTGATATCGGCCTCCGATCTGACGAAGCACGATCGGTTGTACGACACCGTTCGCTCTTATTGACTGAGCAAGCTCTTCTAAATTAGCCTCAGTAAAACGTGTCCTGGGCTGGTCAGGGTTTGGTTCGATCAGATCGATGTCGATCTCCGGGCTGATCGTTTCCTGTTGAGCAGCAGATTTTTCGTCACCGAGTAATGCACTCAATCCCCGGCCTAGTGTTTGTCTAGCCATTTTTTATGATCTCCTTGGCAAGCTCAACATAAGCCTCCGCCCCGCGTGATCTCGGGTCATAGAGCAAAATCGGCTTGCCAAAACTTGGCGCTTCGGCGAGACGAACGTTTCGCGGAATTACCGTCTTCAAAACTTGCGAACCGTAAAAATCCCGTAGATCTTTGGCCACCGCTGCCGAAAGATTCGTCCTCTCGTCATACATCGTTAGGAGTAAGCCTTCGATAGTAAGGTCGGGGTTCAACTCGCGGCGAAGCCTCGCAAGCGTATCGAAAAGCTCCGTCACCCCTTCAAGAGCATAATATTCGCATTGTATGGGAACTAGGAGCGAATCCGCAGCAGTAAGTCCATTGATGGTTAAGATACCAAGCGAAGGCGGGCAGTCAATGAGAATGTAATGAAAATATTCCTTTACATTGACCAGTATTTCTTTGAGAGCAAAATTACGGTTTGCCTGTCCGACAAGCTCGACCTCCGCACCCGCGAGATTTTTGTCGGCCGGCAGAACCCACATAGTTGGTATCTCGGTCGGCAGAACCATTTCGCGAACGGAATCGCCAGAAATTAGTGCGTCATAGAGCGTTTTTCGCACGACGTTACGAGTGATACCCGCACCCGACGTAGCGTTTGCCTGTGGATCAGCGTCCACGAGTAACACTTTCTTACCCTCGGCGGCCAAGGCGGCGGCAAGGTTTACCGATGTCGTTGTTTTTCCAACACCGCCCTTCTGATTTGCTATCGCAATTATTCTTCCCATGCTTCCCTGAAATGTGAATTTCTAAGGTAGCACAGCGCCAAAGCAATACCGAAACCGAAATGTGGGACGTGCCACATTTTTGCGATTACCATGTGGCACGTGCCACAATTTGCGTAATTGCTAGTTTCGGACCGGGCCGGAGGGGGTTTGAGCCGTCAAATGAACGAGAACCGTTGAGATCGCCGCCGGGGTAAGACCAGCGATAGTGCGTACTTGTCCGAAGTTACGCGGGCGGGCACGTTCGAGGCGCTCGACCATTTCATTAGAAAGTCCGCTGATATTGTCGAATCTAAAGCTTTCAGGCACTTTTAATGCGTCGTGATGGTTCACACGCTCGGTCGCGGCTTTTTGCTTTTCGATATATCCACTGTAGAGGGAGTCCGCAAGAGCTGTTTCCAATTCTGTTAGTTTCAGATCAGAACGCATCTCTTCCGGCAGCAGTTTATACACAAGTTCCGCTTTTACGCCCTGTCTCATTGCCAACTGTGACAAAGTGATTGAATCTCCGAGATCTGCGTCGAGAATCTGTGAAATGCTCGCGTATTCGACAGAAGAGCGTTTGAAACGAGTGAAGTCGAGCGTGTTTCGCAAATTTGCTATACGATCGCGTTTGTTATTGAATCTTTCCCAGTCGGTATCCCCAACAAGCCCCGCTTCCCGGCCTTTTGGAGACAGACGTTCGTCGGCATTGTCATGCCGCAAGGTAAGTCGTGCCTCAGCCCGCGACGTAAATAGCCGATACGGCTCATCGACGCCGTGCCGTATCAAATCGTCGGCGAGCACGCCGATATACGCCTCGTCCCGCTGCAAAACAAAAGGCTCGCGTCCCTGCGCGGCAAACGCGGCGTTGATCCCGGCGAGCAAACCTTGGCACGCCGCTTCTTCGTATCCGGTAGTGCCATTGATCTGTCCCGCCAGAAAAAGCCCGTCCATCCGCGTCGATGCCATTGTTGGCCGCAGTTCTCGCGGATCAACAAAATCGTATTCGATCGCATAACCGGGGCGGATGATCTGAACACTCTCAAATCCCTCGACCATCCGCAGCAGCTCTAGCTGCAGATCGGACGGCAGCGAGGTCGAAAATCCGTTTAGATATACCTCGTGCGTGTTATGCCCTTCGGGTTCGAGGAATAACTGGTGTCGGTCTTTATCGGCAAATTTTACTACTTTGTCCTCGATTGACGGGCAGTATCGCGGGCCGATGCCAGTGATCTTGCCAGAATACAGCGGTGATTGGTGCAAATTGTCACGGATCGTTTGATGCAGCCGCTCGCTCGTATATCCGATAAAGCACTGTATCTGCGGCTGGTCGATCTTTTCGGTCGCGAACGAAAATGCCACGGGCTTTTCGTCGGGAGGCTGCTCTTCGAATGCGTCCCAGTCAATAGTGCGTCCGTCGAGTCTCGGCGGTGTACCGGTTTTGAGGCGTCCAACTGGAAATCCATAACACTTGAGGTTCTCGGCCAGCTCAATAGAAGCCGGTTCCCCCGCGCGTCCCGCAGAGAATGTCTTTCGGCCTGTATGGATGGTACCGTTAAGAAATGTCCCGGTCGCGATTACGACGGCCTTAGCCCCAAATCGCCGCGAATCCTGCATTTCAACACCTATAACCTTATTGTTTTCAACAATTAGATCAACAACGACACCTTGTCTCAGATGCAGATCGGGCGTGGCCTCAAGAACGCGGCGCATCTCTGTTCTATAGAGTGCGCGGTCAGCCTGGGCACGCGGGCTTTGAACTGCGGGCCCGCGGGAGCGGTTGAGCAGACGAAACTGGATCCCAGTCCGGTCGATGACGCGGCCCATAATGCCGCCAAGAGCATCAATCTCACGAACAACGTGCCCCTTGGCAATGCCGCCCACGGCCGGGTTGCAAGACATCTGGCCGATGAGGTCGAGATTGATGGTGACAAGAGCGGTCCGCGCACCGAGACGCGCCGAGGCCGAGGCCGCTTCGCAGCCCGCGTGCCCCGCACCGATCACTATCACATCAAAACTCTCGTCAAACATAATTCAACATGCCGTAATAACAGCAAAAAGCCGAATATAGACCGTATCAATCGCTAAGGGGTTCGTCAAGACTTATATCACCGCCGAACCGGCGATCGTGATCGACGCCGTCGCAGTATCGAGTACGGCCTCGACTCCGAATGGCAACGTGCAATTATCCCGGATATGGCCAAATGACAATCCCGAGATAACGGGGATGCCAAGATCGCCAAGTCGGTCTTTGAGAACCTTGAGCGTCAACGCCGTCTCAGAATCCGCAGCACTTTGCGAACTGGAAAACACTCCCAATGCCACGCCCGCAAGCGATCGCATATCACAGCTCTGCCTGAGTTGGGTAAATAGGCGGTCAACCTTATACGGAGGCTCGTTGATATCCTCGGCGAACAGTATCGCTCCTTTTAGATCTTTAAGAGCGTATGGTGTACCGGCAAGGGCGGCAAGCAGGCTTAGATTGCCGCCTATCAATCTACCTCGGGCTACGCCAGGAGTGATGACATTTGGTTTGAATAGAGCGGATGTTTGAGCGATGTTAAATTCCGACGGCACGATCTTATGATACGCAGAACCGTTCATCACAACATCAACCAGATTCGCCTTTGTATAATCCGAAAGCTCTGACGACGCGACCGGGCCATGAAAAGTCACGAGTCCCGTCTGCTGTGAGATCGCCAAATGTAGGGCAGTAATGTCCGAATATCCGACAAAAACTTTTGGGTTCTTTTTGATCAGTGAATAATCGATTTCCGGCAACAGCCTCGGTGCTCCGCTGCCGCCGCGAACGCACCAAACCCCGTTGATCGCGTTGTCGCTAAACGCCCACTGCAGGTCGTGCAGACGTTCCTTGTCCGTGCCGGAAAAGAAATCGTTACTGCCTCGGGCAAATTTGCCGACCTTTGCTTTCATACCAAGCGTCGCGATGTTTGCAAGCGCCCGTTCAAATGCCTCAGCCGAAGCGCTACTTGATGGAGCTATCACCGCTATCGTGTCACCCGCACGCAAACGCTTTGGCTTTATCATCTTTGTCCTGAAACCTGCATTCGCTGAGTTATTTGCAAAACCTGCCCCCCCGAACAACGATAGTAACGCCGCACTCTTCAAAAGCTCTCTTCTTTCCATTGTCATTTCCCCGGCGGAACCAAAACACTGATGTGCGACGGATATTTTGCCGACCTGAAGATACTCTGAGTCGCCAATTTATAATCGCTTTCTTTAGCCAGGAAAATATTATCGACAAAGGTCTGAGGGTTACGGTCGTAAAGCGGAAACCACGTGCTCTGAACTTGTACCATGATGCGATGGCCCTTGAGGAACGTATAATCATTTCCTCGCAGATCGACCGAATATTCCGCTGGCTTATTCGGCGTCATCGCCTCGGGCTTTTCCCAGCTCCTACGATATCGTCCGCGAAAGATCTCTTCAGCGACCATCAATTGATACCCCGCCATCTTCTCATTAGCAGGATAGCTATCCGGGTAAACGTCGATCAGCTTTACGACCCAATCGCTGTCCGTTCCCGTCGTTGCTGCGTAGAGGCGGGCGATGATATCGCCCGCTATCGTCGTATCCTCGGTCAGCACATCAGTTTGCCACCGAAGGACGTCTTTCCGGTCAGATAAAAAACGCTGATCCTCAACGAGCCACTGCCTCCAACCTGAGCCTTTCGGATCATAGGTCGCCTGAATAGGCCGCTTGCGGTAAGGCACCGGATTTGCCGGGTCTGAAACGTATGAATCAGAGTCACCAGCGCTTTTGGATTCCCTGGGCTTGTCGAACGAAAGCTTGCCGTTTGCGTGAAAATAAAGTGCACGTTCAACGTTCTGTTTCGGCGGCCACGAATCATAGCTCATCCACTTGTTCGAACCGCTTTGAAAAATGGTAGCTTCAGGCAGCGTTTTACTGCATTTGAGTTTTAGCTGACAGGCAAAGAACGGAGCCTGGATCTCTTCGCGAAAGTATTTACCGGTATCGCTGCCAAAATCAATTGCCCCGAGCGTTCGGCCCCGTCCGTTCCAACCGCCGTGATTCCAAGGCCCCATCACGAAAAATACGTTGTTTTGCTTATCAAGCTTTTCGAGTGCTTTGTAAGTGGCAAAGGCCCCAAACATATCTTCCTGGTCCCAAAAACCACCTACGACGAGAGTCGGAATATTGGTTTCCTTGAGGTAACGGTCGGCCGCACGGGCCTTCCAATAATCGTCATAGGCCGGATGTGCGACAAAGGCGTTATAGGTCGGCAATTTGTTTTCCAGTTTTGCGGTCAGAGTTGAGAGTGTTTTTAGATTCAGATACCAATCATAAGCATCGAAATCAAACGAAACATCCACGCCCTCTTTATTCGTTTCCATCGATTTTACATATTCGTGCCCGTAGCTTTGCCGCCAGGCACCGTTGTGAAAGAAATCGTCTCCCATCCATGTATCGGTCATCGGAGCCTGCGGCGACGAAGCCTTTAAGGCGGGATGTGCATCCACTAGGGCGACCGCCGCCAACCACCCAGGATAAGAAACCCCGTAGATGCCCACTCGCCCGTTGTTATTGGGGATATTTTTGATCAAATAGTCAATCGTGTCGTATGTGTCCGTCGTTTCATCGACCGACTTCGCATCGCGTTTATCGCGCAATGGCCGATTCATTATGAATTGTCCCTCAGAGCCGTAACGGCCGCGAATGTCCTGATAGACAAACACGTAATTCTCTTTTGCCAGCTCCGGATTGCGATTTGGGGAATTAGCATTGTTGCCCTTTACTCCGTACGGAGTGCGAACCATCAGTATCGCAGCGGCTTGCGTTTGTTTTTCGGGCGTCACGATCACGGTGTAGAGCTTAACGCCGTCGCGCATTGGGATCATCACTTCGGAGCGTTTGAACGGAATGCGCGTATCGATTTGGGGTGTATTCGCTGTCTTTTTTGTGTCGAATTGTTGGCCGCCCTGCCGCCAGGTCATGCCTATTATGCTGCCCGAACTATCGCGTCTAAATTCGGCATCAGCTTCGGTTATTTTCAAGAAAAATTTGGTTTCCGACGATGGAAACATCTCAAATTTATCCTGCCCCGGTACCCGCCCAAAAAATTTATCGCCTTCGCGAAATATTGAGAAAATAACCCCTGGAAGGTTAACGGTGTCCTCGTATTGCCCGACATACGCGTCGAAAACTTTTGCGTCGATCTTGATTTCGACCGGTGTCGGTTGTGGGGCAGGCTGCTGGCCTGAAACTGTGGACGATGTTGCCAGGAAAAAACCCATTAGCGACAGAATTAGAAAGATCCCGGTGACTTTATTACGCATTTTCTTTTGACTCCTACGGATGAGAATATGATAACCGCTACTCACTTGATACGGGAACAGCGCAGTAAGCGTTTCTTACTTACCGATGCAAAACGTAGAAAAGATCCGGGTGAGCATGTCTTCGGTCGTCGTCTCTCCGGTGATCTGCCCGAGATAACGGAGAGCGTTGTGTAGCCCGATCAGTACGATCTCTTCGCTAAGTTTCTCATCCAATTGTTCTACCGATTGTTCGATCTCACTTTTGGCCCGGAGTAGCAGATCTTGGTGCCGTGCGTCGCTGACAAGAAATCCGGCACTTGAGATATCCTGCGGTGCGAACGGCCGAACTATCGCATTGCAAAGGTCGTCGATGCCCTCGCCGGTCTTCGCGGATAGCGGTGTGATCCGAGGCCGTAGGTGGCCGAGTTTTGCGTGTTTGCCAGCGATCAACTTATCGACATCAAATGACGGCTGTTTATCTATTTTGTTCAGAGCGATGATAAAATTTAATTCCTGCACGCTGTCGAGTATCTCGTGATCCTCGGGTTCGATCTCTTCGGACGCGTCGAGTAACACTACGACAATATCCGCGTCGGCCATCGTCGCTTTTGAGCGAGCGACGCCGATGCTCTCGACGGTGTCGGTCGTCTCACGCAGGCCTGCCGTATCGATCAGCGATATCGGGATGTCGCCGATCGTGAACCGCTCATGTATTTGGTCGCGGGTCGTTCCGGCGATCTCGGTGACGATCGCTCTATCGCTGCCGAGTAAAGCATTGAACAGACTAGACTTACCAACATTTGGCCTTCCAATAAGGGCGACTCTCAATCCTTCTCGGATCAAGTGTCCGGCCTTAAATGTGTCCGCAAGTTTGGCAGTATCTGCTGCGATCTCAGTGAGACTCTTTTTGACGCTTTCGAGCTGCATCGCAGGCAGATCGTCCTCGACAAACTCGAGCGCCGATTCGAGCTCGACGATGACATTGAGCAGCTCGTCCTTGAGCGGCTGGAGTTGATGCGACAATTCGCCGCGCATTTGCCGGACGGCCTGCCGCGCCGATGCGATGGTTTGCGCGTCGATCAGGTCGCGAATCGCTTCGGCTTCGGCCAAATCCATTCGACCGTTTGCCAGAGCCCGCAGGCTAAATTCCCCTGCCTCCGCCATTCGTCCACCCAGCGAAAGACAGTTGTCTATCACCTGACGCAGCAAAACCGGCGAACCGTGGCAGCTGATCTCGATGACATCTTCACCCGTAAACGAATGCGGAGCTTTGAAATACGTGATCAAAGCCTCGTCGATCGTCTCGCCGGATTTTGGATCGATGATTTGTTTTAGATGGGCGGTACGCGGGCTTGGAACAAACGTCGCGTCAGAGATCAGTTTCTGCAAAATACCGAGAGCATCGCCGCCGCTTAGACGGATCACACCGATACCGCTGCGGCCGGTGGGTGTTGCTAATGCGACGATGGTAGCTGACATAGTTCAAAGTTTAATGTTCAAAGTTCAAAGTTCGCTTTAGACTTTGAACTTTGAACCTTGAACTAGGAACTTACTGGAGCCGGACCTGCAGCCGACGATCTCGGCCGTCGCCGACAGATTCGGTGAATAGGTCCTCTTCTTTTTGCAGGGTCATGTGGATGATACGGCGTTCGGTCGAATTGAGGACGCCAAATGTGAACGGCCGGCCCCCCTTGCGGACTTGATCGGCGGCAAAACGTGCCATGGCGTGCAGCTCGGCCTTGCGCGACTGTCTAAAACCGTCGGCGTCGACGACAAAGCGGTGTTCGCGGTCGATCTCGCGGCCGTAGGCCTGAAAGAGGATCACTTCAAACGCATCCAGCAATTCGCCATTCTCAGCCAGTGCAAAATGGGCGTCTTCACCGCTCAGGTTTAGCCAACAGCCCTCGTCCGTCCATTCTGATGAGACGGTCAGGTCAAATCCCATCCCGGAAACAACCGTGGACAAGAGGTCTTTTGCCTTTTCACAAATTTCATTCATACGCTTTACGCCGTCCCAAATTTGGGCTTGACGTGCTTGGCACCCTTTGGCACCGAATCGACGATCTCTGTGCCCGGAGGGGTGTTCGTCTTGTTCATACGGTTGATCACCATCTGCTGGCCAAAGCTTACAATATTTCCAAAGAACCAGTAAAGCAACAGCCCCGACGGTGCGGCCCACATCACCCACAGCATCATAAGCGGCATAAAGTAGGTCATCATCTTCTGCTGCATCTGCTGCTCAGGCGTGACGGTCGCCGTCTGCGGCGTAAATTTCATCGAGAGGATCATCGATAGGGCAAATGCAAATTCGAGCAGATGCCAAGGGTCGGCCGCCGACAGATCGGGCAGCCAGATGAACGTCGCCTGACGGACCTCAAGCGAGACCGTGACCGCAGTATAAAAAGCGATCAGCAGCGGAAACTGGAGCAGCATCGGCAGACAACCGCCGATCGGCAGCGAAGCCTTAGTCATCTTGAGCTGCTCCATCTGCAGAGCCCGCATACGCGCGTCGTCGTTGGGCACGCCTTTCTTTTGCAGGTCCTTGATCTTGTCCTGAATTTCCTTCATCTTCGGCGCATTGCCCGAAGCCTTTTTAAAGGACTTTGACTGCGACCAACGCAGCGGGAACAACAGCATGTAGAAAAGGAAAGTGAAAATGATGATCGCGACGCCGTAGTTATGCGTCAGGCCGTTGAAAAAGTTTAGCGAGTAGAGAATAGGGATCGAAAGCGTCGAGGTGATCGGGCGGATCCACGAATAGTTACTAAAATTGATCAGGTTCGTGATCTCGACCTTTCGGCCGACGTCTTTTGAAAGGCCTTCATTCAGCGATGACAGCAGAAAATAATCCTTTGTGCCGGTAAATATCTTGGTCGTCGATCCGTCCGCCGTGATCGGCAAATATGCGGTTACAAGGTGTCGCGTTTCAGTCGTTTTAGAATTACGCAGTATCCACTGAAATATGCTTTCAAAATAAGGCTTTGTCGTAACGTCGTATTTTGACGCACGGTATTCGACGTTTTGTGACGGGGTCGCGGGAATCGCCGCCATTGCAAAATAAGCATCTCCGACGCCTGCCCAATCGACGTTGCCGTTATCGGTCAGAGTTGATTGATTATTGGCGTCGTAGGTAAATGTGTAGTTGCCCTGATGACGCATCACCTGGCCGTTAACAACAGAAACGGTCTCAGATTCGATGTGATAAAAATTGTGATTGTTTATCGCGTGGTCGCCGATGCTGGCACCGATGAGCAGTTTGGTATTTGGCACCGGTTGGCCGCCTTTTTTGAGGCTGACCGCGAGGTCAGCAATATAGCTGTCGGCACGGAAAACAAAACTCTTTTTGACCTCGACACCGCTGGCATCGGTCATTGTAAATTCGATCGCCTTTTCCTGTCCGGCTGTGAGGGTGATGCTTTCTTCCGGAGCGGAGATCTGATAATTGCGATCGTTTATTGCAGTGTTTAGAGCGGCATCATCGGTCGCAAGACGAAATGGTATCTCTCGCGGGCTGCGTTTCAGCGCCTCTTCGGAGATGAGCTGCAAAGGCTTTTGATCCCCATTGTGCGACCCGTCGGCATATACGGGAAACTCATTTTTAGGCGAGAGGTTTTTGAGGATTATCCAGCTCGTCGCAACCCCGCCCTTCGAATCGAGCGTGACCTCATACAGCGGCGATTTGATCGTTATGGTCCGGTTTGGCGTCGTGTCGGGCGTAACTTCGGCGATTACTGGCTGTGCGGCCGGTGTCGTCGCTGCGGGCTGTGGAGCCGCCGGTTGAGCGGTATTGGTCGCTACATTTGCGTTTGTATTCGAATCACCTGCGGGTGGAGCTTTCGGTGCAAAGAAATATTGCCACCCGAAAAGTATCGCCATCGACAAAACTGCCGCGATCAAAAAGCGTGATTGGTTGCTAGGATTATTATTGTTTTCCACTCTAATTATTACCTGACGGGGTCATGACCACCCTTACACAGTGGCTGACATCTTAAGATACGCGTGAGCCCCATCCATGTTCCGCGCAAAGCTCCGTATTTTTCGACGGCCTCGCGGGCATATTCCGAGCAAGTCGGCTCGAACCGGCAAGCTGGCGGCAAAAACGGCGACAAAAACGCCTTGTAAATGCCAAGAATGTCGAGGACCAAAAACTTCATCAAAAACTACTTTGCCACAGAGGTCGCAGAGGATACAGAGAATAAGAACTATTTCTCTGCTGTCTCTGTGTTCTCCGTGGCTATTCTTTCCACGATCTGTTTGAACTCCGCCAGCGGCTTTTCCAGCTTTCCGTGCAAAATACTGCGGCGGGCGTTTAGTACCCAGTCAAATCTCTGCGTTACCGTATCCAATTCTGCTTTGCTCAATCTAAAACTTTCACGCAACAGACGCTTTGCCCGGTTACGGTCGTGGGCTTTGCCGATCGCCTTTTTTGTCGCCGTTATACCGACGCGGTGCAAGCCCTTTTCGCCGGGCAAAATAAAAACCGTCATAAAACGGCCCTCGATACGCGCACCCTGTTCATAAACACGAAGAAACTCGGCGCGTTTTAGCAGCCGAGCTTCCTTTGGTAAAGACAGATCTAATAATGATGAACCGTTAATCGCTTGCGACCCTTGGCGCGGCGGCGTTTGATCACGGCGCGGCCGTTCTTTGTCGCCATACGTGCGCGAAAGCCGTGCTTTTTGGCGCGGCGGCGGTTGTTCGGTTGAAATGTTCTCTTTGGCATAGTTGCTCTCCACGTTTATTTCACCTAAAA
This sequence comes from Pyrinomonadaceae bacterium, assembly GCA_044228425.1. Lineage (GTDB taxonomy): Bacteria > Acidobacteriota > Blastocatellia > Pyrinomonadales > Pyrinomonadaceae > OLB17. The sequence goes on from JBGAUY010000001.1 coordinate 169,257, forward strand.
GTGAAAACCTAGAGTTTACGCGCTCAAGCACCGCATTGTCAAAGGGTTTTGACACGTTCAGGGTTGAGATAGTGAGCCCGTCTCGGTTGGACGTTTTCTTACACACAAAGACGCAGAGTGCCGAGTAGAATAGAAAAAGGACCGAACCCGGGAGCTCAATCACCCGACGAGGAATGTGAATAGTGAAAAGGGATTAATTACTGGTCCTTGTTCACTGTTCACTAATTGGCTTTTGGCTTTCCCAACGTCTGTTCAAACCAGGCCACCGTCAATGCATTAGAGCGGGTTGCGTCCTCTTTTTGGAAGCCGTGTCCGGCACCCGGAATGGTGACGAAGTTTGTTTTTACGTTGTTCTTCTGAAACGCCTCGTAGATAGATTGGCTGTTGATGATCGGAACGAGCGCGTCCTTATCGCCGTGAATGAGCAGTGTCGGCGGATCATCCGGCGTCACAAAGACAATCGGCGAATAGTCTGCTGCTTTTTCTTTTTCAAAGTTTAGCGCCGGGAAGTTGGAGAGGACGCTGCCATCATTTGGAGCACCCAGGCCGCGAGCGAGCGGACGCATATCTACTGGCGGAAACCAAGCCACCACCGCGGCGACACGATTGCTCTCTTTCATAAATTCTTCTTTCGCATTTTTATCGCCATTGTCTGAGGCGGTGCCGATCATCAGGGAAAGATGGCCGCCCGCGCTCCCGCCCAAGACGCCGAGGCGATTCGCATCAATGCCCCATTGTTTGGCGTTAAAGCGAATGAATCGAACTCCGCGTCGAACATCTGCCACAATGTCAGGGATCAGGTATTTAGGGCTGCCGCCGTGCCGCAAAGCAATTACCGCGAATCCCTTGTCGAGCAGATCTTTGAAAGGAGACCGGTCGGCCAGTTGCTGCGGAGGAGTATAGGCTGAGACGTAACCGGCGCTAACCATAAAAATAACCGCTGCGCCATTGGCTCCTGCTTTCGGTTTCAGGACGTCCATGGTCAGGGCCATGCCGTCCTTATGGCCATAAACGACATCAGGCATGATATCGAGTTTGGCTTGCGCTCGGGCGAGCGTGACAAGGCAGACGGAAAGCAGCAGCACGGGCAAGATCGAGCGCGTTAGTCTTTGCATATATCTCCTCGGGAAATTCGTTTTGGCGATACAATAACACGAATCAACCACATATCGCACGCCACGGCTAAGGCATTTTGCCGGGAGCGCAGGCGCCCTCGCCTGCAAACGCCGGTTCCTCCGGCGTGACGTAGTTTTATCACTTTCAAGTTCGGGGCAAACAACGTTCGTCTGGCTGAGGAAGCCTCAGCCATTGCAGCCGAGGGCTGCTGCGTTCCCGGTAATTAGTTTGACGGCTTCGACATAGAGCTCATGTTCTTGTTCAAGTATCCGGTTCGACAGCGTTTCGACGGTGTCATCTGGGCGGCGTTCGACCTGGCGTTGAAGAATAACCTCGCCGTGGTCAAGCAGTTGGTCGACGTAGTGGACGGTGCATCCGGAATACTTTTCACCTGCCTCAAACGCCTGACGCTGAGCATCGAGCCCAGGAAAGGCGGGCAGAAGGCTCGGGTGAATGTTGATGATCTTGTTTGGAAATGCCTGAACAAACGACGGCGACAGCAACCGCATATATCCGGCAAGACAGACAAGCTCGACACCGCGTTTATTTAGCTCGCTAATTATTTCAGCATCGTGTTCTTCACGCGTCCGGTCGCGACGCTCGACAACTACCGTTTCGATGCCACGCTCACGAGCCTTTTCTAACCCCGCAGCATCCGCTTTGTCGCTGATAACGACCGCGACCTCAGCATCCGCGATCTCGCCGCTTTTCACAGCATCAACGATGGCGACCATGTTAGACCCGCGGCCTGAGATCAAAATGCCCATCTTCATAAAAATTTCAAGAATTCGCCGGAGTTTACGTCAAATATAACGTTCATATGCTTTGGGTCCTGCACATAATTAACTAGCTGAAGTATCTCAGGCCGCGTCACTTTCGACCTGCCGACCTGAAAGCCCGGAACGGTCGTTTCCGCGACGGCCCATTGACGGTTGTTCCAGTCGTAATCGACCTTGTTCTCGTTCGGAAAATTACCCTGCGGTACGGCGACGGTGATATGTCGCGGGCAATAGAGCAGGATATATTCTTCGCCGATCTGTTCTAATAGGCTCGCGAGCAAAATGGTCTTGTTGCTACAATCGCCGTTGCGGGTCATCAGCGTCTCGTTCGCACGCTTTAGGGTCTCGCGTCCGCCGACGGCCTCGGTAAAGCTATACTCGACTTCATTTGCAACAAAATCGACCAGACGCTGTATCCGCGTCTCACGGTCAGACCCGACGTCTTTTAGCAGATCGTCGGTCAGACGTTTTAGCGAAGGCTCCCCCGGCTTTGCGATCATAATGCCGTGATTCGCAAATATCGTCATCGGGCGGTTTGTCCGCTCGCCTTCCTGCGCGATGAGCCGTCCGCCATACACGCTGGCGTCGGTGATAAAATTATTCATCTCATCCATGCTCAGCGTGTAATTGACGGTCGAAAACGGAAATGTGAGCGTCGTATCACGCGGTATCTTGATATTTCTCAGGCTCGTCCGGAAAAAAGTCTCCGACGGCGGATAGGTAAAAAACGCCTCGTCATTGACCTTTACATAGCGCTCAAGCCGCCCTTTGCCAAGCACCTGCTGGCGAAACTCTTCGCCCGAAAACGTCCGGAATTGCAGCATCATCACCGCATTGTCGCGAATCTGCTCCGCCAAAATATCATCCGCCGGACGCGGCACGGGCTTGCTCATCCAATAAACAAAATACGCCGCACTAGAAAGCGCTACAAAAGCGATCACACCGATCGCGATCGACTTAAAATTGAGCCTGCTTTTTGTATAGGAATTAAAGAGTTCGTCTGACATATCTCAGTAAAGACATCTATTCATTTGATCGAAACTTTATTATCGCCTTCGCATATCACACCGATCTCTTTGGCCCCGTCGATAGCTCCCATAATGTTGGCCGCATTTTCACGCGAGCAAACAACCACCATCCCGATACCCATATTAAACGTCCGAAACATCTCCTGCGTTTCGACGTTGCCGAGCCGCTGCATCATGCCAAATATTGGTAGCTCGGGCCACGTGCCGCGTTGTATTTCGACCGAGACGCCGTCGGGCAAGATGCGCGGGATGTTTTCGAGAAAGCCGCCGCCGGTGATGTGGACAAGGCCTTTGATAACGCCGCTGTCGAGCAGTGGGACGATCTGCGGCAAAAAGCTGGCGTGCGTTGCGAGAAGTGCTTCGCCAACCGTTGAACCGAGTTCGTCGGCATACGAATCAGCAGTGTAGCCGCCGACCTCAAAGAACAACTTTCTTGCAAGTGAATATCCGTTAGTCTGCAACCCCGTCGATGGTATCCCGAGCACGACATCGCCCGGAGTGATCGATTTGCCGTCGATCACACGTTTCTTATCCACAACGCCAACGATAAACCCCGCGAGATCGTATTCACCCGGAGGATAAAAATCCGGCATTTCGGCAGTCTCCCCGCCGAGCAATACACACCCGTTCTCACGGCAAGCTCTCGCCATACCCTCGACAACCGATGCTGTCGTGTCGGGCTCGAGCTTTCCCGTCGCAAAATAATCTAGGAAAAATAGCGGCCTTGCACCCTGTACGAGGATGTCGTTGACGCAATGATTTACCAGATCCGCCCCTACCGTGTTGTGGATGCCGGTCTCAAAAGCCAGCTTGAGCTTTGTCCCAACGCCGTCCGCTGACGCGACCAGTATCGGTTCGGCCATATCCGGAAACGCCCCGGCAAACATCCCTCCAAAACTGCCGATCTCGGTGAGTGTCCGCTCGTTAAAGGTCGAACGCGCATATTCGCGGATCTTATTGACGGCAAGGTTGGCATTATCGATCGAAACCCCGGCGTCTGCGTATGAGATCGCTTTTTGTGTCATTTTTTCACCACTTTCCATTCAATACCTTTCACGCTCGCGCATGTCGGCCCGCCGTCTCGCCCGACACCGTTAAATTCCGTCTGCAATACCACGCTGTCATTTGTAACAACAGCCTGGATCTGATCACCGGTGATCGTCATCAACGAAATTTTTGCCCGCCGTCCCCAGATGGAATGCTGGTCGGCATACGTGCCGGAATTAACGTAAATAAACCTTTCAGTCTTCGGCCCCTGAGCATATTTGCCAAGAAAATTTGGTCTCTCCTCAGTAATATCAACCGTAAGCTCAAAATCGAACACCAATTGCTCCGCAGACTTAGAGCTTGGCGGCAACAGCTCGTCCTTTCCCCGCTGCACCATCATTGCGACATTAGGCAGCGGATCCAATACTTTTATCCTGACAGGAATTTGAAACTTCATTCGTAAAAACCGAATTATATCGTTTTCCTATTCGAAACTCATTGACCAATCCTCGTTTGCCGTTTAGGATTTCGGTAGGAGTTACTTATGAGCTTTACCCTGATCGACCTCGGCAGCGAAAATTTTGAATTTTCGGCAAACGTCTGGAACTGGAAAGCCGCCCTCGAGGTCATCAAAAGCCTCGACATCGTCGGCGAAGGAGCGATCCGCCAGATGACCTACAACGCGACCGGCGTCAAGGTGGACATGGACGAAGCTCACGCGATCGGCACCCGCATCCGTGACGAGTATCTGCCAAAGCTTGCTCCTAACAAACGCATTTTTGCCAACCTCTCGATCACCGCCGAGCCCGACGATATGTCGATCCGCCGCGACGGCGACGAACAGTGGAAAAACTACAGCGTCACCCACGATTGGCTCGCCGAATTTGCGGATTTCTGTCTAAAATCTAAAGGCTTTCAGGTCTTTTAACATTCTCACAGAACATTCCCGACCAACTAACGTAAGTGTATTCTTCCGGCCCTTTGCCAATGCTACGAAGGATATATTTATGCTCGAAGTAAAAGATCTCTGTAAAACATACACCGGCGACGGCGTCGATTACGAGGCTCTCAAAAATGTCGATCTGCGGATCGATCAAGGAGATTGTCTCGCGATCGTAGGCAAATCAGGCAGCGGCAAATCAACGCTGATGCACCTGCTTGCGTGTCTCGATGTGCCGACCATTGGCCACGTATTTGTCGATGGCCGCGACGTTTCTGCCGTGTCGGAAAAAGAAAAGAATATCCTACGAAACGAGAAATTTGGTTTTGTATTTCAGCAATTTTTTCTGAATGGACGCGAGACTGTATTTGAAAACGTGGTTTTGCCGATGCGTATTCGCGGAGCTTCGGCCGATCAGATCACCGCAGATGCAGCCGAGGCAATTACCGCCGTTGGCCTCGCTGATAAAACACAGAAAAAGGCCAAGGACCTTTCCGGCGGAGAAAAACAGCGTGTCTGTATCGCCCGGGCTCTGGTCGGCAAACCGCAGGTGATATTTGCCGACGAGCCGACGGGGAATCTGGATTCGACCACCGGTGCCGCGGTCGAAAAGATGCTTTTTGAGCTAAACCGCGATCAGGGCATCACGCTGGTCATCGTCACGCACGACGACGATCTCGCAAAACGGTGCGACCGCGTGATCGAGATGAAAGACGGACAGATCGTGTCTGAAAAACGACGAGGTGAAACAATATGAAAACCTGGGACATGATCCGCATCGCCAACCGCAACCTTTTTCGCAACAAGCTCCGCACGTTCTTGACCGTCGCCGCGATCTTTGTCGGCTCGTTCACGCTGACAATGACCAACGGCCTCGGCGACGGCATGCGCAACTATGTCGAGAGTCAGGTCAAAAATATTGAGGGCGAGCGTGTCATTCTTGTCCGTAAAAAGCTCGAAAAACCTGTCGGGGGTCCAAAAGCCGGTGCTCCTGAGGAATATAAAGAAGCCTCAGCCGAGGACAAGGAAAACGATTTTGACCCGAACACAATGCTGCTCACCGTTCCGCAAATGGAGGCTGCTGTTCGCGATATCGACGGCATCAAAAGCATCACGCCGCGATACAACATCGCCGGTCAATACATCACGCTCGACGGCCAGAAAAAGTACAAGCTCGAGCTCGGCGTACTGTCAGAGGGCATCATCCAAAAAACCGAGGTCGGCAAAACCATCGACGGCGAAGGCCAGATCGTCATCCCGCTCGGCCTAGCGCGTGAGCTGGATCCGGCGATCGAAAACCTTGTCGGCAAAACCGCGACGATTGCTTATAAAGCCGCCGACCAAACCGTAAAGACCAAGCAGCTCAAGATCGTCGGCGTCTCGACCAAAGGATTTCAGACTAATTACAATTCGTTCGTCGACGTCCCGACCGCCAAAGCGATCCATTCCGAACAGCGGACCGGTGACGGCATTGACAAATTTGTCGGCTTTACGATCCAGATGGCGACCGCCGACGCAACCAAGATCGAGTCGGTAAAGAAACGGCTCGACCAGAATGGATTTGCTGCCGATACAATTGCCGACGCGCAAAAACGCACTTACGACGCGATCGGTATCTTTAAGATGGGAATGAGCCTGTTTGCTCTCGTCGCCCTGCTCGCGGCATCGTTCGGCATTATCAACACGCTGGTGATCGCCGTGCTCGAACGCACAAAAGAGATCGGACTGCAAAAAGCTTTGGGAATGGGCCGGGCAAAGATCTTTGCCATCTTTTCGCTCGAATCGGTTTTGATCGGATTTTGGGGAGCACTGCTCGGCACACTCGGCGGCATCGCCGTCGGCCTGATCGCAAACAAAGTGCTTCTCACCGCTTACGCCGAATCGTTCGAAGGGTTCAATCTCTTTGCATTCACACTGCCCTCGATCGCTTTTGTAATGTTGCTCGTGTCCGGGGTCGCCTTCGTCGCAGGAGTACTACCGGCATACCGCGCCAGCCGCCTAAACCCGATTGATTCACTACGATACGAATAAGTCAGAACCCCCTGCGTAAGCCGGGGGGCCAGACTTTCATCGATTTTCAACTCAAACCGTAGTATCGTATTCCTGCGTCAGTCTCGCCTTGCCACAATGGCGATTTTGGTTCGCGGAGGCGATTTCTATGAAGCGATACATCCTTTCTATAGCTCTATTTCTATCTGCAGCGGTTTCGCTACAGGCTCAGGCCGCACCTGACGCGGCGGAGTTGACGCGGCTGTTAAATGAGTTTCTCGCCGGAGCCGGGAAAAATGATGCGGCCGTCCACGACCGTTTTTGGGCCGACGATCTGATCTACACTCGCTCGGCGGGCGTTCGCACAAATAAAGAAGAGATCTTGAAAGGCCTGCGGTCGGCTCCGGCACCAAAGCCCGGCGATCCCGTGACCGTCTATTCCGCCGAAGACATCCGCATACAGCAATACGGCGATGCGGCGGTCGTTGCATTTAAGCTTGTCGGCAACACGACCAAAGCCGACGGCACAAAAACCGTCTCAAACAATCTCAACACCGGCACGTTCATCAAACGCAAAGGCAAATGGCAGGTCGTCGCCTGGCAATCGACGATCGTCCCGGAGCCAAAGCCAGTCGCACAAACCTCAGCGACCGAAACAAAGGCGGCTCCGCTTGTTACAAAACCGTCAACCTCATCTGCTGCCGGATCGCGAACCTACATCAAAGGCAGCCGCGGCGGATGCTATTACCTAAATGCAAGCGGCAACAAAACCTACGTCAGCCACGACCTTTGTAAGTAATAATGTCAGTACCGCCTGCGTGAGCGGGCGGGTTCTTAGTTTTCCTAAATTTTTCCTGCAAGTTATCGCCCGTCGCGCGTTCATACGAGCGCAGCGTTGGTATTGGACGGTAATCGACGGCCTCAACAGCCAGTAAATTACGGAAAGACGTCCCTTATCAGTCCGGCTGTGGATGTCTGAATTAGCGGGCAGCACGCTCGTCCGCGGATCGAACACGTAGGAGAAATACAATGAGAAGATCGATAATTCTATCGACAGTTTTGGCGGCAAGTGTCGCCGTGTTAGGGGCTTGTAGCAATACAACCGTCCCGGAAAACAAACCGGTCGCAACACCGGCACCGGTCTCGACAGCCAGCCCTCTGGCGTCGCCGGCCGCTTCGCCGGCAGCGTCACCCGTTGGCTCACCGGCAAAGCCCGGAGCATCGCCTGAGGTAAAGAAAGACGACGGCAAAAACGTCAACAAAGACGTAAAACCGGCCGAGACGCCTAAGAAATAGGCGTTTCAAGTTCGTCCTAATTAAGAAGCGGGCTCTCGGGCCCGCTTTTTTTTGGTCCACGCTTGGTCCACTTTGGTCCACCTGGTCCGGACCGGACCAAAATATCAGCATTTTTTCATGAACTTTTGCGGCCGGGCGCTCGTTTGCCTTACTACGATAGGATTTTTCCTTTGGAGGGATTTATGAAAAAGATAGGTATTTTGATCTTTGTAGCGGCACTCGTTATCGGGCTTGTCGTGTCAAACATGTTCTCATTCGGTCGCGCGACCGGCAATTTTTTTAACTTTTCGCTGAATTTCAAGGGCGTCAAAGGCTCCGGCAATATGGTAGCCGAGGACCGCAATGTTAGCGGATTTCACGGCATAGACGTCGGCGGCATATATCAGGTCGAGATCACCGCGCAGAAAGAATACAGCGTGCGGATCGAAGCTGATGACAACCTGTTACCGCTCATCCAAACCGAAGTCAACGGCGGCATACTCAAGATCGAGAACGAACGCCGCATTTCGCCAAAGAGCAAGATCCGCGTCATCATCGGAGCCCCAAATATCGACAACCTCGAGGTATCGGGGGTCGCAAATGTGACGCTGAATGATATTAAGAACGAAGGGCTGAAGATCGAATCATCCGGCGCGTCAAAGATCAAGGTCACCGGCGAGACGGCAAAGTTGACGGTTGATGTCAGCGGGGCCACAAAGATCGACGCCGAGGCACTCACGACCGGTAACGCCAACATCGATGCAAGCGGTGCAAGCAACGTAAATGTCAATGTAACCGGAGATCTGCGGGCTGATGCCTCGGGCGCCAGCCGCATCATCTATACAGGTACGCCGACCAACATTATCAAAGACACGAGCGGAGCGAGCAAGGTCACCAAAAAAGACTAGGTCTCGACGGCCTTGGTCCTGACCCCGGCAACGCATCCGTCTTTATCGATCCCGACGGCAAAGATATCGACTTGGACACGGCCCACACGGAATACTTTTGGATCATTTAGATTTTCTCCGAGCAGCGTTTGCAGCTCGGAGAATTTTTTTGCGCGCAGCTTTTCGACGTCACCATACCAATCTCTGATCTCGGTCAACCGCCCAAAAAAAGCATTGAGCGACAATTCGCTAACCGGCGAATCGCCGGGAAGATTCGCCTGCTGTAAGATGGTCTCTCCGGTTACGGACTCCGTCGCCGATCCATAAAATGGCGTCACCGGCGAGTCAGTTTCGCTGATGTAAATGAGCCCTTCGCAGGCCGCCGCGAGCATCGCAGACAGTCCGGCCGAAATATTGTTATTTTCTTGAAAAAAATCTTGCATTTTTTTGCCGATTTTGACCCCTTTTTTGACGGAAAATTGTAATTTTTCTTAGTCTATCACATTCAAAAAAATGGCTGAACTGTTGTCAGAAAAGGAAGTTAAATTCGTGTTAAACGCGCCGAAAAAAAGCTGTGGATAATGGTTTGCGAATGGGTATTTTTCGTGTTAGTCTGTATCCCGTTTCCAGTAAATGGGCCTCTGTAACCTATTGAAAGTAAACGGCTTAATGCGCTACTTTAGGTTTTGTGCGTTTCCGCCTATCCTTTGTGGAAAAGGCTGTGAATATCTCGTCGGCTGCGATCATTTTAGTGGCCATAAAGCTAGAGAAAATAACGACTTTATCGGCGCGGCCAGACCCACCGAGAGCCCTGAACGGAACCAGCAATATTACACGCAACGCGAGCATAAAATATGCCCGTCGAGAACAGATTATTTTGAAACCGATCTCACAAAAAACAACCGCCTGGGAAGACGCCCTTAGCCACATAAAAACGCGTCTAAACGATGACGTTTTTAACACCTGGTTTCGCCCGATACAGTTTGACGGTGTTGACGAAGAACACACCGCTCTGCAGCTCCGTGCGGGCCAGGTGACGAAAGATTGGGTCAGCCTTTACTACAGTGAGTTGCTCGAACAGACACTCGCCGAGATCGGGATGTCTAACTATAAAATTAGCTGGCTGATCGACGAAGATCACGCACCGCAATTTGGCCCCGAGTCGTCACCTGAGCCGGACCTCGTATTCCTGACCAAAAACGGTCCCGCGTCAGCGCCGCTAAACAGCGACCGGGCGAGTTTTATCGATATCGAACCGGCCGGCGATTCGCTCAATCCAAAATATACATTCGAAAAATTTGTCGTCGGTTCGTGCAATCAGTTTGCCCACGCGGCGGCCAAAGCCACGGCCGAGTCGCCGGGCACGACGTACAATCCCCTCTTTATATACGGCGGCGTCGGTTTGGGCAAGACCCATCTGATGCACGCGATCGGCCACTCGATCAAGCTGCGTTCGCCGCACATGCGCGTCTCGTACATCACGAGCGAACGGTTTATGAACGAGCTGATCAACGCGATCCGGTTTAATAAGACGCCAGCGTTTCGCGACAAATACCGCTCGATCGACGTGCTGCTGATGGACGACGTTCAGTTCATGGCCGGCAAAGAGCGTACGCAAGAGGAGTTTTTCCATACCTTTAACACGCTGCACAACGGCCAAAAGCAGATCATTGTGACCAGCGATTGCCCGCCGCGCGAGATACCGACGCTTGAGGAGCGGCTGCACTCGAGATTTGAATGGGGACTGATCGCCGATCTGGAGCCGCCCGACCTTGAGACCAAGGTCGCGATCCTCAAACGCAAGGCCGACATGGACGGGTTTGAGCTCGACAACGACATCGCCCATTACATCGCGGGCAAGGTCAAGAGCAACGTCCGCGAGCTTGAGGGTTCGCTCGTCCGTCTTGTCGCCATAGCGTCGCTCAAAGGCGTGCCTATATCTAAGGTGCTGGCCCAAGAGGCGATGAAAAACATCCTCGACAGCTCGCGGCCCGCAGGTGTGACGATGGATCGTATCTCGCGAGCGGTGGCCGCTCACTACGATCTGACGGTCGAGGAGATGAAAGCCAAGAGCAACTCGCGTGCGATCGCTCTGCCGCGTCAGATAGCGATGTATTTGTGCAAACAGTTGACCCGGCACAGCTTTCCCGAGATCGGCCGCGAGTTTGGCGGTAAGCATCACACGACCGTGATGCACTCGGTTGACAAGATCGAAACGCTCTGTAAGGACGACCGTAATTTCCACAGGGACGTCGAAGAGCTAATCGATAGTATTTGCAACTAATTAAAACTGTTTGGGCGTGGAAATACAGAAAAATTTTTCCACATATAACAAAGAGTTATCGCGGGCATAAGTTGTTTGTTTTTAGCTATTTGAATAAATAATATCCACATTTCCGCAAGGGCGGCTAAAAGCGGGCTGTGGACATCGGTGGATAACCGGAGCAAACGAAAGTTACCCACAGGTTATCGATTTTTCCACAAGTTATCCACAGGTCATTGTGGAAGGAAAAACGCCTTATTTAATAAAGAGTTAAGCCGCTTTTGCACATTTTCACAGGGCTCTATTACTAATACTATTTCTTAATAGATTTGAGATCTTATTTAGTAACAGAAAAAGCGGCGGCAAGAAAAGATTGAAATCGAGGAAAGTAAGGTTGTATAATATTTAATATGTTGTATTACTTATGAAACACAAAGTTAGCCCGTTCTTATTCGTGACATTCGTGTAATTCGTGGCTAAATTTTTTTAGGAGTTAATTATGGAATTCAAGATCAAACAGAGCGTATTGAAAGAAGAGTTAGGATTTATCCAGGGCGTTGTCGAGCGTAAGACGACGATACCGGTGCTGTCCAACATCCTGATCGAATCGATCGGTGAGAACGAGATCCGCATCGTCGGCACCGATCTGGATGTGACGATCCGCTGCGACGCCGAGGCCGAGATCATCACGCCGGGGTCGATCTGCGTACAGGCCCGCAAGCTGTTTGACATCGCCCGAGCTCTCGAGCCGGGTGACGCTCATTTCAAAAAAGAGGATAACGAATGGGTGACGATGAAAGCGGGCCGTGCCAATTTTCGTCTCGCTGGTGTCAACCGCGAGCAGTTCCCCGAGATACCAAATTTCAAGAGCACGCCGATGAAACTCTCGGCCGACACGTTCAACTACATGATCCGCAACACGGCGTTTGCGATCACCAATGAGCAGTCGCGGTTTACGCTGTCTGGTGCAAAATTTATCATCGGCGACGGCTCGGCCAAGATGGTCACGACCGACGGCCACCGGCTGGCGTATGTCGAGCGGGCCATCGACGACAAAGACGGCGTGATGGATACGCTCATCCCGAAAAAAGCCCTGCTCGAGCTCGTAAAAATATCACGCGGCGAGGGCGAGGTTTCGTTTGGCGAGGACCCAAATCACATCTATTTTGAGGTCGAGGGGCGGCTCTTGATCACCCGCAAGCTCTCGGGCAATTTCCCAAATTACGAGATGGTCATGCCTAAGGACAACGACAAATCGGCCGTCTTTGACCTAGAGGAAATGCGTGCCGCTGTCCGCCGTATGTCTCTGATCGCCGACGAACGCAACCGCTCGATCCGGCTCACCATTCGGACAGGCGAGATCGAGGTCATCGCCCAATCGACCGAAGAAGGGGACGGCAGCGAGGTCGTCCAGGCCGATTACACTGGCGACGAGATCCAGCTCGGTTTCAACTGGCAGTATCTGATGGAATTTCTTAACAACGTCGGTGCCGGTGAACTAGCCGGAGCCGAGGCGTCCGGTGCAGATGCCGACGGCGGTTCGTCCACTTCCGCTGCCACGGCAGCCGCTCCGGCCAAAGAGGCACGCACACGCATCGCATTCGAATTCAAAGACGCCAACGCCCAGACACAAATGTCGATCGCCGGCGAAAATACCTACGACTACAAATACATCGTCATGCCGCTGCGGATATGATCTCTTAAAAAAGCCCCGCCTTGATTAGGCGGGGTGGCCGCGTTTCGCGGACGGGGCGGTAAATAATTGATCGCTTCATTCTTGGTCCGGTCCGGACCACATGGACCAAGGGTGGACCAACGGAATTTAGGTCAAATTTAAGAAAAGGGCACCACACGATAATGTGCGGGCCCTTTTTTATTTATGTAGCGTGCTTTGTCGCGGCAGGCTCAGACGCACTGAGCCGTTCTTCTGGTGTTATTCGTAAGCCGGAAGATTCGCGGGGCTTTTTCTCGGACCTTTGGGGCTTGTATTCGAGTGCAAAACTCAGCAATTCGAGCACGGCCGTCAAAACGAGTGCGGCGACCGGGGCGACGAAGATGACGGGGATGGCGTTGTCATTTAGGAAAGCGTTGTTTTGAAAGGACAGCTTTTGAAACGCGAGGTCGGGCGAGTTTAGATATATGCCGAGGCTGACGATCGCGCCGAAAACGACCGCTCCGATCACTAGGCGGACCAGCCTTGTGGCCACACCGAGATTAGACGCCGAGCTGCCGATAAAGATATATAAAATGCCTCCGCCGATCGAATCGACGATACTCAAAAATCCGCCAAATATTCCGCTCATAAATACCTCCGGGGGCCGAAAATATTTGCCCACTTGCCGTAAGTCTAACAGTTCATCTTTCTATCTAATGTGTGCCAGAATACATATAAATTCGGACCGATAATTATGCCTAAACCACAGTTTTTCAAAACGCAGGACGATTTTCGCGATTGGCTTGAGGAAAATCACGCCAGCGAAAAAGAGCTGCTTGTCGGGTTTTGGAAAGTTGGGAGCGGCAAGGCTTCGATGACATGGCCGGAGTCGGTCGATCAGGCTCTTTGTTTTGGGTGGATCGACGGGGTGCGAAAGCGGGTCGATGATGATTCGTACACGATACGATTTACGCCGCGGCGACCGACGAGTATCTGGAGCAAGATCAATATTGATAAGGTTGCCGTGCTGATCGACAAAGGGCTGATGCATCCGGCGGGGCTGGCGGCGTATGAGAAAAAGATCGATGACCGGGCGAGGGTCTATGCATACGAAAACGCGCCGAAAGAGCTGGATGCGGAACTCGTGAAAGAATTTAAGAAAGACAAAGCGGCGTGGAAATTCTTTGAGGCGCTGCCGCCGAGCTTTCACAAGCTGATGATCTATTGGGTGATGAGCGCGAAACAGGAAAAGACCAAGCGGTCGCGGTTTGAGAAATTGGTGGCCGCTTCTCGCGAAGGAAAGCGGCTTTGAGATCCGGTGCGGAGGCCCGCCGCTCCAGTCAGGAATTATAGATCGACGAGGATCTTGAACCCGCCATAGACCATGCGTTTGAAATCGAAGAGCGGTTTGTCGTCGGGGCCGCACATTGCGTTCATCTCCTCATCGGCCATTATGGCTTTCATTGCTTTGTTGCGCTGGGCTTCGGAATTGAATTCGACGGCAGCGTAGATGAGCGTTTCGCCTTCTTTGAGCTTTACGCGCTTGGGAAATGGCACGACGCCCTCGACATCGAGGTCAGAGGCGACGTATTCGCGATAACGGGTGGCACCGTGCTTCAAAAAGATCTTGCCGCATTTGGTCGCAAGCTTTTTATAAGCGGGCACGTTTTCCTCGGGGATCGGACACAGGTAAACATCTGCGTATTTTGACATTAATTTACTCCTGATTTGTTTTTAGCATTTACGCAGAGCCCTTGCGGCCCCACGCTATCAAACCACATAAAACGCCAACAACGGCGGGAACCACTGCCATTGCGGGCATAGGCGTAAGGGCCGAGAATACGACCGCACCGATCATGATCACGATCAGTAGAGACGCGGCCAGCGGTGTGAGAGACGGTTTGATGCCGGTCGCCCAGGGGACGATCAGGCCGATGCCGCCGAGCAGCTCGCATGCTCCGATAAATAAAAGGAACCAATGCGGGAGCACGTACGGAGCGTCTTTGGTCATCTCCGAGTACGGCATTACAAATTTCATCACGCCGGAAAATATGAATAGCAGTCCGACCAGAATTTGAACTATCCAAAATAAAATATTCACTACAAAAACTCCTATTTTGAGGCAGCGGGTGCTTCGACGATCGGTTTCATTTGTGTCAGGCCCTTTTCAAAATCACCGCCGACGAGCTTGTCCATATTCATCAGCAGGCCAAAGGCCTTCATCATAAAATTGTTGGTGCCGGTCATCGTCCAAGTGACGTCCGATTTGTCGCCGTTGGCTTTGATATTAAATTCGGTCACGTTTTTGGCGGCAAATGGTTTGATAAATTCGAGATCTATTTTGACCATATCGCTCGGGCGGCTATCTGTGATGGTCATTTTGCCCTCGCCGACCTCGTCGTTGCCGGTCCAGGCATAAGCGGCTCCTTTTCCGGAAGCAGAACCGGAATAGGTGGTTTTCATATTAGGGTCGATCTTTGCCCACGGCGACCAGGCTTCCCATTTGTGAAAGTCGTTGACCTGTTCAAATACGCGCTCGGGCGGGGCATTAAATGTCGCGGAGCGGGTTATCTTAAAATCCGCAGGCTGCATTGCCACGACCACACAAAAAACGACCACAGCGAGAACCGCGAGGGCAAGTACGCCCAAAATCAATTTCTTGATCATAAATATCTCCTTTTGCCAGTAACTGTAACCGATATTACGGACACGCCGCAAGAGATGTTTCCGCGAAAATATGTCATTTAAAAGAATGAGTGCGGCGTTTTTTGTAACGCCGCACCCGGTAGGTTTCATTTGGTAGGTATAAATGAAGGTTGTATGAATTCCCCGCTGTTACGGCCGCGAGGACACCGACGGGGGATAGTAAAACGTCCCCAATGTCTTAAAACTTTTTATATCAAACTCTTTTCGTGCTCCGCAATTAAGACACGCACGATACGAACCCTTTTTATTTGTAAATGGCCGGGTCAATTGCCTGTGTCTGCATCCTAGTAGTTTTACCAGCAGACCGATCTTTTTGCCGAACAAACCATTTGTTCTATCTATTACACGTTCGGCGACCACATTTTGTTCCAAAACCGCTTGCATATTTTTTCTTTTCCCCCACCCCCATGTATTAGAACGCTTTGGCGGAAAAGCTTTGCACGAGTAAGATGAGCCATTTCGCGAAAAGGTTTGATAAATTTTTCGCTTCTAGGTCAGAATCTTTCTCTTGTCTGATATATTCGATAGAATCGTGGAAAAAGATTCAGGAGTTAATAAAAATATGTTACGACGGATTTTGCCGGGGCTGTTTGTTTTTTTGGCGTTGTTGGGTGCGGCGGCGCCGACTTTGGCGTGGGATGACACCGGGCACAAGATAACGGCCTATATCGCGTGGCAGCGGATGACGCCCGATGTGCGCGAACGCGTGCTAAAGATATTGCTTGCGGCGCCTGAGGACTCGACGATCGGGACGTATTATATGCCGTACGGTTCGCAAAATGTGGACGCTCGAAAGCGGGATTTTTTTATGTTCATGGCGACGTGGGCAGACGTCGTCCGCGACCGTAATTTTGATGTCCGGTATAAGAAATATCACAAAGGCAATTGGCACTATGATGACCAGTTTTGGACATCCAGAGACGGCAAGATCGAGTATTTGAAGGCTCCTGAGGATGGCGGCCAGGCTCTGACGCGGATCGCGGAATTTGTAAAAGTGATCGGCGGGAAAGCAAACGATGCGGAAAAAGCGCTTGCGATCGCGTGGCTTGAGCATCTGATCGGCGACATTCACCAACCGCTGCATTCGTCGGCCCGCGTGACCGACACCGAGCCAAAGGGCGATCAGGGCGGCAATCTGTTTTCGCTAACACCAAAGGACACGCCGCGTGACAAGCAGGAAAATCTACACTGGTTTTGGGATTCGATCGTCGTCCGCAACATTCCAAACACTAAAAATGTCTGCGATATCGATTTTCTCGAACCGTTGGCTAAAGATTTCATGAAGAAATATCCTTTTGCCAAAATGCAGAGACAACTGGCGTTGTCCGACCCCGCGTCGTGGGCGAAAGAGAGCCTGACGTTTGCTCAAAATGATGTTTTCTCGGCGGATCTGAAACGCGGGGAAATGCCGTCTGACAAATATAAGAAAAAAGGCCTAAAGATCGCCGAAGAAAGGCTGACGCTCGCGGGTTACCGCATGGGCGAAATATTCAATCAGGCATTTGGTGCTTCGGCCTCGGCTGAGGCGATCCCGTGCAAGATCATTCGCAAAGTGATGTACCCGATCACGAAGACAAGCTCGGTCAAGCAGACGCTTGAAATAGCCCTGCTGGATCTGTGTCCGACGCAGGTAGCGTCTCGGCCAATGATGCCATTTATGGTTAACGGTCAGATGGTCTGGAAAGAATATGATGTTGTGCGGATATTCAAGGATGAGGCCGAAGCCCGTAAATACGCCGCGGATAATAATATTACCGACATTAGTTTTTAGCCTCTCTATCAAATGACTCCACTAGAAACGCTACAATATTTTCGCGAACGCGAGCCCGCGATAGTCGCCGCGATCCGCGAGATCGTCGATATCGAGGCTCCGTCGTACGATGCCGTGCAGAGCCGTGCGGTCGCGGAATGGATAGAGCGGGCGGCGCGGGCGACAGGGGTTGAACTGACAGTCGAACGTGTTGCGGTCGCGGATGGCGAGCACCTAATGATTCGCGCATTTCAAGGTGAAGGGAAACACACCTTGCTGCTCGGCCATACCGACACGGTTCATCCAGTTGGCACAAATCTCAAAAATCCAACGCGGATCGAGGGCGATAGATTTTTCGGCTGCGGCATTTTTGATATGCGGTCGGGTATTGTGCTGATGTTTGAAACTCTGCGGTTTTTTGCGTCTACCGGCACTCGTCCCGCGCGTCCGCTCGCAATTTTGCTCTCGTGCGACGAAGAGGTAGGCAGCCACAGCGGACAGGAATTTGTCGAGCGTGAGGCGGCGGGTGCTGCGGAGTGTTTTGTCTTGGAGCCGTCGGCTGAGGGCAGGGTGAAAACCGGCCGAAAAGGCACGGGGATGTACACACTAGCCGCGCACGGCGTACCTGCTCACGCGGGGCTCGAACCCGAAAAGGGTGCCAACGCCATCGCCGAACTTGCTCGCCAGATCGAGCATATTCACGCGGTTGCCCGGCCCGAAATTGGCACGACGGTAAATGTAACGACAATTAGCGGCGGGACGACGACCAATGTCATCCCCGAATACGCCGAGTGTGAGATCGATGTGAGGTTTAGCCGGATGGACGAGATTGACCGAATCGATGCGGAACTCAAGTCTTTGACCGCGACCGACAGCCGCGTGTCGCTGGAACTGACAGGGGGCATTAATCGTCCGCCCCTGGAGCGAACGGATGCAGTAGTTGCGCTGTTTGAACGGGCCCGCGAGATCGGTGCAAGTTTTGGATATGAGCTGGGCGAAGCGCAGGTCGGCGGTGGGTCGGATGGTAACTTTGTTGCGGCGTTGGGCGTGCCGGTTTTAGACGGGTTAGGTATCGCAGGTGACGGTGCACACACGCTCGGAGAACATATTTTGGTTAGCGATATCGCACAGCGGGCAACGCTAGTTACCTTATTATTGAGTCAGTAAAAACGATGAATAGATGATCGATTGGATCGCTTTAAATATGACGCCGGGCGTGGGGCCGCGAGCGGCAACGATGCTGCTAGAGCGGTTTGGTTCGGCGGATGCTGTGTTTCACGCACGGCGGACTGAGCTCGAGTCTTTACGGTTAAAGCCGGAGACGATCGACAGCATTATCAAACGCGAGTTTCACGATCGTGCGGCGAGTGAGCTAGAAAGGGTCAAAGAGCTTGGCGGCGACATTCTGATACTTGATGACGGCAGCTATCCGGCGTTGCTGCGTGAGATCGACGATCCGCCGCCGGTGTTGTATGTCAGGGGCGATTGGCATTCGTGTTTTGATCAGCCGTGTATCGGGGTGATCGGTTCGCGAAAATGTTCGACGTATGGCGAGAATGCGTCTGAGATGCTGTCGCGTGATCTGGCTTCGCGCGGTATAACGATCGTTTCCGGACTCGCACGCGGCATCGACACTGCGGGACATCGCGGAGCGATACGCGGACAGGGCAAGACCGTTGCCGTGATGGGAACGGGTTTAGACAGCATCTATCCAAAGGAAAACAACGGCCTCGTTCGCGAGATCATAGCCGCGGGCGGGTGTGTTGTGACGCAGTTTCCGCTGGGCACGCCGCCGATACCGGAAAATTTCCCCTACCGCAATCGCATCATAAGTGGGTTGAGTCATGGTGTAGTGATTGTCGAGGCTTCGGAGCGAAGCGGTTCGCTGATAACGGCGCGGCTCGCGATGGAACAGAACCGGGAGGTGATGGCCGTTCCGGGCAATATCACATCCAGAAATTCGTTTGGGACGAATTACCTCATCAAGACCGGTGCAAAGCTGGTGCAGCAATGGCAGGACATCGTCGCCGAGATGCCGAGCGAGATCGCGGCGACCATTTTGCCGCCAAAGATAGACGAGCAAAAAGCCGAGGATACCCAACGCCAACCCGAGCTCGTCCCAGCGGATATGACCGACAACGAGCGAAAGGTTTGGGACGCTCTAACGGCCGACGAATCGACACACATCGATGTTCTGCTTGAAGCCTCAGGTCTGTCATTTGGCGATCTTAATAGTGCTCTCGTCGCCCTCGACATCCGCGATCTGATCCGCGTTTTGCCGGGAAAACATTATGCCCGCCGGATCTGATATTTAAGGATTTTGACATCCTAAAAAATTTCGCTATGCTCTAGCCTCGCATTGACAAGCTCAAGAGCGAGGTGTTAGAAGTCTTAAACGTCAGCACAAAAATTTAGGTGCTGGCGTATTTTTTTCACTAGCCAGTAATATGTCAAAGAACCTTTTAATAGTTGAGAGCCCCGCCAAAGCAAAGACCATCGAAAAGATCCTCGGAAAGAATTTTCAGGTGAATAGCTGCTTTGGCCATATCCGCGATCTCGAAAAAGCGGGCATGGGCATCGACATCCAAAATGATTTTCTGCCCAGCTACACCGTCCCTGACGATAAAAGAAAGGTAGTAAACGAACTAAAATCTTTGGCAAAAAAGTCTGACGAAGTATGGCTCGCAACGGACGAAGACCGTGAGGGCGAAGCTATAAGCTGGCATCTGTGCGAGGTACTCGGACTCGACCCGGTAACGACCAAACGGATCGTTTTTCACGAGATCACCAAACCCGCGATCGAGGCGGCGGTAAATAATCCACGCACCGTGAATATGGATCTGGTAATGGCGCAACAGGCTCGCCGGGTGCTGGACCGCATCGTCGGTTTTGAATTAAGCCCGGTGCTATGGCGCAAGATCAGTGCGAGCGGCAAAAACCTGAGTGCCGGCCGTGTGCAGAGTGTCGCTGTCCGCCTGATCGCCGACCGCGAACGCGAGATCAACGCCTTTCAATCGTTGAGCCATTTCAAGATCGAAGGGTTATTTATTGTCGACGACATAACCGGAAAATCTGTCACATTCAAAGCTGAGGGCAGAAAACAGGATAGTGCCGAAGATGCCGAAACATTTCTGAAAGGATGTGTGGGAGCCGAATATAAAGTCACGGATATTAAGGTGAAACCCGGCAAACGCACTCCGGCTCCCCCTTTTACAACATCGACGCTGCAACAGGAAGCATCAAGAAAACTTGGTTATGGCGTTGCACGGACGATGCAGATCGCCCAAAAGCTTTATGAAAACGGCCACATCACCTATATGCGTACCGATAGCGTCAGCCTGAGCGATACGGCGCTGGCCGACATTACGCAGACTGTGAGCGCCCTTTACGGCGACAGATATCAGCAGTTTCGTAAATTCAAAAACAAGAACGAATCTGCCCAAGAAGCTCACGAAGCGATTCGCCCGACCTACACGACCGCCACAACGATCAATGACCCGGAATGGCAAAAGTTATATGAGCTGATCTGGAAACGAACAATGGCCTCGCAAATGGCTGATGCCGAGCTCGAAAAAACCACGGTCAATATTGAGATCTCGACTAATAAAGAAGAATTGACCGCGTCGGGCGAAGTGTTGAAATTTGACGGATTTCTTAAAGTTTATCGCGAGGATAAAGACGAGGACGAACAGGAAGAATCATCGGAGGGCCTGCTGCCGCCGATGACGGCCGGGCAAATACTGCCGCTGTCCGAACTCAGAGCAACCGAGCGGTTTAGCCGTGCCCAACCACGATACACCGAAGCATCGCTGGTCAAAAAATTAGAAGAACTTGGCATCGGCCGCCCGTCCACCTATGCACCGACGATCTCTACGATCCAGAAACGCGGCTATGTAGAAAAGCGTGATAAAGACGGCACGCCGAGGGCATTTCGCGTATTGGTCTTGAAAAATGATGCTATCAGTAAACGCGAAGAATCGGAAAATACCGGTGCGGAAAAATCAAAACTGTTTCCGAGTGACTTAGGGCTCGTGGTAACGGATTTTCTGAAACAACATTTCGACGCGATCATGGATTACGGCTTTACCGCCAAGATCGAGGGCGAGTTTGACGAGGTTGCCGCCGGTAAACTGAAGTGGAACAAAATGCTCGAGGAGTTTTACGGCCCCTTTAAAAAGGACGTCGATAACACCATCGAAAATGCCGAGCGTGCAAAAGGGGAAAGAGTGCTTGGCAATGACCCCGAAAGCGGCAAACCGGTGGTTGCCCGCATGGCCCGCTACGGCCCGATCATACAGATCGGGAGCGTCGACGAAGAGGAGAAACCGAGATTTGCGAAGGTCCCGCCCGGGCAGAGTATCGAGACCATAACGTTTGACGAGGCACTCGCCCTGTTCAAATTGCAGGACGCGATGGGCACGTACGAGGGCAAAGACCTGTCCGTCAGCATTGGCCGTTTTGGGCCGTATGTAAAATGGGGCGACGAATTTATCTCAATTCCCCGCGGCACCGACCTTGCTACTGTGGACACCGAAAAAGCGATCGAGTTCATAAAGGCGAAACAGATCGCGGACGCACCTGTTGGTGAGTTTGACAGTAAACCCATTACAAAGGGAACGGGCCGGTTCGGGCCGTTCATCAAATGGGACGGTATGTTTATCAATGTGCCGCGTCGGTATGATTTTGAGAACCTGACCCAGGCCGAGATGAACGAACTTATCGAGGCAAAGCGCGATAAGGAAGCAAATCGCTACATCCAACGCTGGGAAGACGAAAAGATCTCTCTGGAAAATGCCCGTTGGGGTCCGATCATCAAATTTGGCAAAAAGATCATTTACATCCCCAAAAAAGCTGACGGTAGCCGCGCAACCGCAGAAGAGGCGGCGGCATTGACGCTCGAGCAGGTGAAAAAGCTTATCGAGGCCGAAGTGCCGGGAGCGTTTGCAAAGAAAACGAGGCCCGCGGCCAAAAAGGCAAAGCCAAGAAAAGCTGCGAAGAAGAAAGTCAAATAAAAAGAGGAGCCTCGTAAGGTATTGCCAAAACGAGGGTTCTGAGTATAGAATTGCATTCTAGGCAAGCGAAGAAAGTTCCGACGGCTAAACGGAATAAGTTATTCCGGTGAGATCGGATACGTATGAACGAAAATCTCCAATTCCTGCAAGCATTCTTAAAAAATCCATTAAAGGTTGGCGCCATTGCGCCTAGTTCGCCGGAACTTGCGGCTGAGATGCTCGCGGGCATCCATCCTGATGATCACAACATTGTGCTGGAGTTGGGCGTTGGTACGGGTGCGATCACTAAATTTCTAAGAGGAGCGATACCGAGCCGCGATTCATACCTCGGTATCGAACTGGACGGCGACCTTGTAAAAACTCTCAACAAAAACTTTCCCGATATGAATATCATCCAGGGAAATGCGGCTGAGGCATATTCGATCCATCAGGAACTCGGGCTCGGCAAGGTGCGATATCTGGTCTGCTGTCTGCCGTTCGTTTCCCTGCCAAAAGAAGTTAGTGAAAGCGTTTTGACCGAGATCGCCAAGTTTATGGACGAGGGCTGTGAACTGCGTATATTCCAATACGCTCACGGATATTTTCTGCCGCCGGCGATCAAGCTGCGCGAATTTTTGAAAAATCGTTACGGCACATCACGACGCAGCCCTCTGGTTCTTAAAAATGTCCCGCCCGCTTTTACACTCACCTGGTCGACTATTTAGCTTATTTGAAACATTTCCCAAATGTTTGTGGTATAAATAGCTAAATCTCGTCATAAAGATTCAATTAAATTTTCAGGAGAATTAAGTAATGTTAAAACGCAAAGTTTTAGGCGTATTTCTGCTTGTTAGTGTCATGCTGCCGGGCCTAACCTTTGGCCAAACAAAGGTTTTCGAAGCGCCGAAAGAGGTGATGGACAAGATCAAGGACGAGGGCATGAACCGGTCGCAGGTGATGAAAACCCTCAGCTATATGTCCGACGTGATCGGGCCGCGTCTGACCGGCAGCCCAGGCTTGAAACGAGCTAACGAATGGACGCGTGACCAGCTCACATCATATGGCCTGCAAAACGCGCACCTCGAATCTTGGGGCCCGTTTGGACGCGGCTGGACGCTCAAGAAATTTTACGCGATGGTCGATGGCCCGGTGGCATTTCCGATGATCGCTTACCCTAAGGCCTGGTCGCCCGGAACGGATACGTTGATCCCGGCACCAGTTGTCGACCCAAAAGCGAAGGGCAAAACTCCGGTTGCGACAGGCAAGCCAAATACTGCCTACACAGCTGAGGTAGTGCGTTTTACCGCTACAAAAGAAGAAGAACTCGAACAGTACAAAGGCAAGCTCAAGGGCAAAATCGTGCTTGTCGGAGCGATCCGCGAGGTCAAAGCCCATTTTGAGGCCGAGGCCAAACGTGCCGGCGAAAAGGAATTGCTAGATCTCGCCGACGCTCCTGATCCGGCAAGCGTCCGCCGTCCGGCGGGTCCACCAGCTGGTTTGCCGAATAACTTTGCCCAGGCACAGCAATTTAATGCCCGCCGCATGCGATTCTTGTCAGAAGAGGGTGCCGCTGTTTTGATCGACGCCGGCCGCGGCGATGGCGGGACGATCTTTGTCCAACAGGCGACAGCCGTCCAACCGGCTCCCGCCGCAGCGGGTGCTCCGCCAAATCCGCCGGTTCGTCTGTATGACAAGGGTGCAAATATCCCCATTCAGGTCAGTGCTGCTGTCGAGCATTTTAATCGCGTGGCGCGTATGATCGACGCCGGTGAAAAGGTCACGATGACGGTCGATCTCAATGTCGAATATCAGGATCAGGACCCTAATGTCTATAACACGATCGCCGAGATCCCCGGTAGCGACAAAGCCGACGAGATCGTTATGCTTGGCGGCCACCTAGACTCATGGCAGGGCGGAACCGGTGCGACAGATAACGGTGCCGGATGTGCCGTCATGATGGAAGCCGTTCGCATTTTACAGGCCGCCGGACTCAAACCACGCCGCACGATCCGCATCGCTTTATGGACTGGTGAGGAGCAGGGTTTGCTGGGCTCGCGTGCTTATGTAAAGCAGCATTTTGGCTATCTTGGTGACGGTACGGCACCTGCGTTTGGTGGTGGTGGCGGAGGCGGGCAAAATGTTGCTCCGCTTGCGCTGACCAAGCTGCCTGAGTACGACAAACTTTCTGCCTATTTCAACATCGACAACGGCACGGGCAAGGTCCGCGGCGTTTATATGCAAGGTAATGAGAATGTACGTCCGATATTTCGCAGCTGGCTGGCTCCGTTCAAAGATATGGGTGCAAATACGCTGACGCTCTCGAACACGGGCGGTACGGACCACCTTGCGTTTGACGCGATCGGTCTGCCCGGATTCCAATTTATCCAGGACGAAATCGAATACAATACGCGTACGCACCATTCGAACATGGATACGTTTGACCGCATCCAGGCTGACGATATGAAACAGATGGCGATCATCCTCGCAGCATTTGTATATCAAACAGCGATGATGGACGACAAGATGCTGAGAAAGGCCCCGAGATAGTTATCGGTCTTTTCGACGCAACTAATCGCCCGGATCTGTCGTAATTTTCTACAGATCCGGGCATTTTTGTTTTTGAATTTTATGGAATTGAGTTAAAATCTTGCCGTTTCAACACAAAACATATGACTAATATCCAATTTCAACGCGGGGCCGTCGATGCGTCAACTGCGATCAGCAGTGCTTGGGAGCTGATCAAAGGAAACTACGGCTTGTATCTTGGCGTCGCCGTTGTAGCGATGGTGCTGACGGGCTGTATTCCCTGCCTCAATATTTTCATCATCGGCCCGGTCATGGGCGGCGTTTATTTCTTTGCCTTGCGTGCAATGCGAAACGAGCCGGTCGAATTTGGGATGATGTTCAAGGGATTTGAGAAATTTGTCCCGCTGATGGTGATCGGCCTGATACAGGCGATACCGGGAATCATCGGCCAGGTCATGCAATACGGCGTCAGATTTGGACAGATCGGCCTCAGCGGCGGACGTAACCGCGAGATGAATTTCTTTATGGCTTCGGATCAGGACGTTGCGATCGCGAGCGGATTAGTAATAGTCGCGGTGGTCGTGGGTCTATTTTTCGCAATATTCGCCTTGGTTTGGTGGCTCGTATTTTTCTTTGCGATACCCCTCGCGATGGAATATGACCTCGGTGCGGTCGATGCGATCAAGCTCAGTGCTCAAGCCGCAATGAGCAATATCGGTGGGCTTATTGTGCTATTGATCCTCGAGATCCTTGTAACGCTTTTGGGCGTGCTAATGTGCGGTATCGGCGTTATCCTCATCTCGGTGCCGATCATCTACATTGCACACGCATTTGTCTATCGACAGGTGTTCCCGTACATCGAACAGCAATTTAACATGGCGCCACCACCGCCGACGGCGTACGGTGATTTTGGCAGCGGAATGCCCGGTAACTAAAGGGCCAGCTCCATAAACAAAACGTCGGAATGCGGATTATCGTAATACGGCGGAATAGCTTGAAAGCCGTGAGACTCATACAGACTCACGGCTTTTCCCATTTTTGGCGGGTAAGTGTCGAGCAGCATGTGTTTATATCCGATTTGTTTCGCGTCATCTATCAGCTTTTCGATCAACGAGACGCCGATCTTCTCGCCGCGAAAACCGTCCCGGACAAAGAGACGCTTCATCTCGCAAATGCCGTCCTCGAGCTTTCTGAGCGCGATACATCCGGCCAGTTTGTCGTCAACATACGCCAGATACAGCCGCCCGTCGGGCATCGCATATTTACCCGGCAGCGCCGCAAGCTCGGCCTCGAAACCCTGAAAGCAAAGATCCATCCCGAGCCACGCTTCGTATTCGCGAAAGAGCGTTTTTGCCTCAGTTATCTGTTCGTCCGTCTCGGCTTGGGTGATCGTGAGCATATTTTTATCGTATGGTATAACATTATTCTTTTATGGAACTAGCAGTCGAACAGTACAAGGTCGCGAGCGAACCGTTTTATCTACCTGTCGGTCAAGAGGTCGAGCTTTTCGAAGCGGCGTTTGCGGCCAAGCTGCCCGCGATGCTGAAAGGCCCGACGGGCTGCGGCAAGACGCGTTTTGTTGAATACATGGCGCATCGCCTGAACCGCCCACTCATCACTGTCGCCTGTCACGAAGACCTCTCCTCGACCGATCTCGTCGGCCGTTTTCTGCTCGAAGGCGAAGAGACGGTCTGGCACGACGGCGCATTGACCGCTGCGGTGCGAGCCGGTGCGATCTGTTATCTCGACGAGGTCGTCGAGGCCCGCAAAGACGCGGTCGTCATCATCCATCCGCTGACCGACGACCGCCGCCGTCTGCCGATCGAGAAACGCGGCACCGTGATCGAGGCTCCCGACGATTTCATGCTCGTCGTCTCGTACAATCCGGGATATCAATCCATCCTAAAAGATCTCAAACAATCCACACGCCAACGCTTCGTCGCGATGGAGTTCGATTACCCCAACGCCGAAGCCGAAGCTCAGATCGTCGCCAAAGAAGGCGGCATCGACATCGAAACCGCCGCAGACCTCGTAAAGATCGGCCAAAAGGTTCGCAACTTGCGCGGCCACGGCCTCGAAGAAGGCGTCTCAACCCGCCTCCTCATCTACGCCGCCCAAATGATCGCCCAAGGCATCTCCCCTATAGCCGCCGCCGAGGTCGCCATCTGCTCCCCCATAACCGACGACCGCGAGCTGCAGCGAAGTATCAGAGAGATCGTGACGACGATAATATGAACGGTAAACCCGAGAGCTTATATTTATCAGCATTCATTATCGTTCTCGGTATCGTTTTCGGCCAAACTGCTTGTAAGGAACGTTCACGTGAGGAAGTTGAGCAGATAATTGCCAAATCGGAAACGCTTCGTCGCATTGATCAGATTTGTAAGGAGTTCCCGAAACCAGAAGTTTTCGAACTAGAAAAGAAAGATCTCTATGGTAATTCGAATATGAGTGCCATCAATTACAAGTACATTGCCCACATGTCTTTTGAGGAAGTGAAGACTTTTTATCAAGACCCCAAACTGCGTGAGGACTACAATTTCCGTGCAGAAAATTATGCTGAACCTCTTCGAAACGAGATATGGTTCAAACGCGATGATGTATCAATCAATGTGGACAATCAACCACCATCGTGGATCATTAATATTGGGTGCAGCAAAATGAGCTAGCAAGGGCAAACGGCAGTAAATATCAGAGAGAGTTCACTAATATTTAGAATTCATAACGTCATCTTTCATCCTCACTATGTCACTTTTGAGAAAAAGTTTGTAAGTATTTAGAAAAAGTACGTAAGATTTAACAAAAAGCACTTCACTATTCAGACAACGCACTTCATCTTCTACATAGAGCACTACATATTTAATATTAAGCACTTCACATTCTAAAAAACTCTTTTCACATTTAATAAAAAGTGCTATCTTTCTCTTCAAAGAGGGTGAGAGATGCTTTATTT
>JBGAUY010000022.1:0-45209 GCA_044228425.1 Pyrinomonadaceae bacterium
ACGTTTCATCAGCTGGATGATCTGTCCCGGCAACGAACCAATATACGTCCGGCGATGGCCGCGGATTTCGGCTTCGTCATGGACGCCACCCAGCGCGAGCCGCATAAATTTACGCCCAGTCGCATTGGCGATAGATTTGCCAAGCGAGGTTTTACCCACGCCCGGAGCACCAACGAAACACAGGATCGTTCCCTTAGGATTCTTAACAAGCTGACGAACGGCGAGGAACTCGAGGATACGTTCCTTGATCTTCTCAAGCCCGTAGTGGTCCTCATTCAAAGTCTCTTCCGCAACCGTCAGGTCCTCGATCTCGTCCGAACGCTCGCTCCAAGGCACGTTTAGCAGCCAGTCGATATAGGTCCTTGCGACGGTGCCCTCGGCGGACATCGGTGGCATTGCCTCGAGCCGTGCAAATTCCTGTAAGGCTTTTTCTTTCGCCTCGACGGTCATCCCGGCTTCTTCGATCTTTTTCTTTAACTCGTCGAGCTCAGCTTTCTCGTCCTTGCGGCCAAGCTCTTTGTGAATGGCCTTGATCTGCTCGTTGAGATAATACTCACGCTGATGCTTGTCCATCTGCTTTTTGGTCCGTGAATGGATGTTGCGGTCCATCTGTTTTTTCTCGATCTCGGCCTCAAGCACGTCGATCAGCTTTTGTAGACGCTCGGCGACCGACACGGTTTCCAGCAGCTCTTGCTTTTCTAAAACTTCGATACGCAGGTGCGACGACATCGAATCGGCGATCTGTGCCGCCGAAACGCCGCGCAAGCTTGCGTGCAAAGCATCGGCATAGGCATCCGGCGAAACCCGCAGGAATTGCTCGACCAGCGAATGTATCTTTTGCAGCAGACCGTCGGTGCGAATGCCCGATTCGTCTGTCGAAGGCACCCGCCGCACGTGGGCGTGAAACATACCGTCGGCGTCCTGTTCGACACGCACCATGCGGCCGCGCATCTGGCCTTCGACGACGACCTTGATCTGGCCGTTGTCCTGCCGCTGTGCCTGCAAAATGCGTCCCAGCGTGCCGACCGGATAGATCTGCGTCGCATCGGGTTCGTCAACGCTCGCGTCATGCTGTGTCGCGAGAAAGATCTGCCGTTCGCCGACCATCGCCTGTTCGAGAGCGGCCACGGATGACGGCCGTCCGATCTTAAACGCCACTTTCGTAAAGGGGAAAATAACTACATCGCGTATGGGAACCATCGGGAAACGCTCAATGTCCGACGGCATTTGATCTGTAAATTCCTGCATATAGGTTGAAACGACGAACTCTAACTGCGAGTTCAAAAATCCTTGTCTGGAAACGGTGTACTTAATTTTAGGCAAACCCGGCATCGAAAAGCAATAGCAAAACACCGGAACGCCCAACTTTAACAACGGTCAATTTATGCCTTTATAAAGAGCGAATTCCCTCTCGCTTTTACAAACCGAAGAAAAGAAATTTACAACCGCGAAAAGCGCGAAAAAACGCGGACAGGAAAACGTCCTATTCGCGTCTTTTCGTGTGTTTAGCGGTTAAGTTCTTACGCAGCTTCTTCGCTGCGGGGCACGATCTCGAAGACCGGGGCCTTTCGTTCGATCATTTCTTTGGTGACCACGATGTCGGTGACCTTCTTTTCGGATGGGAGGTGATACATCGATTCGAGCAGGATCTCTTCGAGGATCATCATCAGGCCGCGGGCTCCGACTTTGCGTTTGTGGGCTTCGTGGGCGATCGCGGTGAGGGCTCCGTCGGTAAATTTCAGCCCGATATTATCGAACTCAAACTTTTTCTGATACTGCTTGATGAGAGCGTTTTTAGGCTCGGTCAGGATGGTGACCAATGCTGCCTCGTCAAGCTCGGTGAGCGTGCCGATGACCGGCAGGCGGCCGACGAACTCGGGGATCAGGCCGTAATGGATGAGATCCTCGGGCTCGAGTTTGTTGATCGATTCGTTATGGCGCTCTTTGTTGGTCTTAACGTCCGCCTGAAAACCGAGCGATTTGTTGCGAAAGCGTTTCTCGACGACTTTCTCAAGCCCGATGAACGCCCCGCCGCAGATGAACAGGATATTGGTCGTGTCGAGCTGTTGAAACTCCTGCTGCGGATGCTTGCGGCCGCCGCCGGCAGGGATGTTGGCAACCGTGCCCTCGAGAATTTTCAATAACGCCTGTTGGACGCCTTCGCCGGAGACATCGCGGGTTATCGACGGGTTGTCGTCTTTGCGGCAGATCTTGTCGATCTCGTCGATGTAGATGATTCCCTGCTGCGCCTTTTCGATATCGCCGCCAGCGGCTTGGAGCAGCCGGAGCAGGATGTTCTCTACATCTTCGCCGACGTAGCCGGCTTCGGTCAGGCTGGTCGCATCGACGATGCAGAACGGCACGCTGAGCTGGCGTGCAAGCGTCTGTGCCAGCAAAGTTTTACCCGTACCTGTCGGGCCGATTAGCAGGATGTTGGATTTTTGCAGCTCGATGTCGGAGCGGCGTTTGGCAAGCTCGAGCCGTTTGTAATGCTGATATACAGCGACCGAGAGCCGTTTTTTCGATTCGTCCTGACCGATGACGTATTCATCCAAAAATGCCTTGATCTCCTGCGGTTTAGGCAGGTTCGTCCGCACGGCGGTCGTGCTGGTCTGCTCGTCATCGTTGATGATCTCGTTGCAGATGTCGATGCACTCGTTGCAGATATACACGCCGGGGCCGGCGATCAGTTTTTTGACGTCGTTCTGCGATTTACCGCAAAACGAACAAGTGAGCAGCTCTTCTGGACTTCGGAATTGGCTCATAAAAATCAGTTGGCAATAGGCAGTGGCAGTCGGCAGTTGCGGCATTTCCTGCCTACTGCTGCTTACTGCCGCTGTTACTTCTCTCGGTGTTCTATAACCTCGTCGATCAACCCGTATTCCTTAGCCTGTAAAGGCGTGAGGATGCGGTCGCGTTCGACGTCGAGTTCGACTTGGTCAAATTTTTGGCCCGTGTGGTGGGCAATGATGGTCGAGGTCAGCGTACGCATACGAATGATCTCTTCGGCCATCAGGCGAACGTCAGTTGCCTGTCCCGAAGCACCGCCTGAGGGCTGGTGGATAAGGACACGGGCGTTTGGCAGCGAAAATCTTTTCTTCGGAGCACCGGCACAGAGCAGTAAAGCTCCCATTGACGCACACTGGCCGACGCAGATCGTCGTCACGTCGTTCTTGATGAACTGCATCGTGTCGTAGATCGCCATGCCGGCTGTGATCGATCCGCCGGGGCTGTTGATATACAGATTGATGTCGCGCTCGGGATCCTCGGCTTCGAGAAACAGGAGCTGCGCGACGATCAAATTTGCCACCTGATCGTCGATCGGCGTGCCGATAAAGATAATGCTGTCTTTGAGAAGCCGTGAATAAATGTCGAACGCCCGCTCGCCCCGCGACGTTTGCTCAACAACCATTGGTACTAACATATTTTTTTCTCTCTTACCGGAATACTAAATACTTTAGACGATACTTGAATTATACGATGATAAGTTGTTGAAAATATGGCGATTGCCTATATCGGAAATCGATTTTACAACTTTTCACATAAAAATCAAGCGTTAATTACTTCGCCGCCTTTTTGGCAGCGGGCTTTTTCTTCGCCGCCTTCTTTGGCTTTTCCTCAGCCTCGCGTTGTGCCAGCGACTCATCGACCCATTCGCCCTTGGTGATCTTTGCCTTTTCGATCACGGCTTCGATCGCTTTGCGGGTCTTTAGATTGTTGCGAATGTTATCGACACCGCCACCCTGTTTTTCTAGCGACTCGCGGATCTCCTCCGGCGTCGCACGGTAATATTCAGCCATTTTGCCGATCTCTTCGTCGACCTCGCTGTCAGCAACCTCGACCTTTGCCATCTCAGCGACCTTATCAAGCAGCATCGCCCCGCGAACGTCACGTTCGGCCTGCTGTTTCATATTGCCATATGCCATCTCGATGAACTGTGCCTCGACCTGATTCAGATCGACGCCGCGTTGCTGCATGTCCTGAGCAAAATTATTGAGCAGATTTCGTGCCTGATTTTCGATCAGCACATTTGGCACCTCAAAAGCGTTGTCCTCGATAAGCTTTGCGATAGCGTTGTTTCTAACGCGGGCATCGGCATCCGACTCAGCAAGTTTTTCGAGATCGGCACGCAGGCGTTTGCGAAGATCAGCCAACGATTCATAGCCCTCATCAAGACTCTTTGCCCACGCATCATCAAGTTTTGGCACCTCGGTCGTACCGACCGATTTGATCTTGGCTTTGTAATGAACTGTTTTCCCTGCCAATGCCTCGGACGTAAATTCCGCCGGATATACGACGGTAAATTCTTTTACATCGTCCTCTTTCACGCCTACCAGATTCTCTGTGAACGACTGTTCGATGACTTCGTCACCAAGCTTGACCTCTAGGTCGTCGGCCTTGATCGGATCGCCGTCAGGGTTATCGTCAAAACGGCCTTCGATGTCAGTGATGACGGTGTCGCCGAGCTTCGATTTGCGGCCTTCGACTGGGATCAGCGCGGCTTCACGCTGGAGGCGTTCGGCAATTAGGTCTTCGATCTCGCCTTCTTCGACCGGTTTTACGCGGCGGGTAACGGCGATGCCTTGATATTTCGGCTCAGGGATCTCGGGCATTACCTCGACATGAGCGTGTACTTTAAGCGGCACGGAGCCGTTAATGACAACATTTTCATGATCGTCGAGATGCAGATGGGGTTCGGCGAGCGGGTGGAGTTCGTGCTCCATGATCGCAGCAGACACAGCTTGCGGGATCACTTCTTGGAGAACGTCGCCCTTGATCTCTTCTTTATAACGCATCCGGATAATATCGTCCGGGGCATAGCCTTTGCGAAAGCCGGGGACATTTGCCCCGCGCGCATATTTTTGAGTGACTTTGGCATACGCCGCCTTTAGCGTTGCCCCGTCAATCTCGATCGATAGTTCTTTTTGAGTAGGTGAAACCTGTTTTATTTCGCTTTTCATTTACAGAAAAAGGATAGCAAAGCAGTGGTCGGTTGTCAGTTGCCGGTTGTCAGATTTGGTTTGAGAGCGAAAATGGCCGGCATCAAAGGTCATTTCTGACAACTGAAAACCGGCCACTGCCCACTGATTTTGGTGCCGAGGGCGAGACTCGAACTCGCATGTCTTTCGACGCTAGTTCCTAAGACTAGTGCGTATACCATTTCGCCACCTCGGCATAAATGGCAAGTAAAGAATCTACCGAATCCTGCCCGTATTGTCTAGCGGCCTATTTATGCAAATACTTTTTGTCGTATTCGTCCCACGACATATTTATGTCGCCGCCGCCAAGTCCGCCGTACGGATCGCCGCCGAGGGCTTTGTTTTCGACCTTTCTAAACAGGCGATATCCACCATATCCGATGACGCCGATCAGCCCGAGCCAAAATACCCAAGAGAGCAGCGTGCCGATCCAGCCGAGCGCCCAGAGCAGCAGCATACCGACAAAAACGAGCCCGATCGCACCGAGAATGAGTTTGATTATGTTCATAGCTTTTTACCTCGACTATGCCAGTTTATACGAAATCATCTGCGGGATGTTCGCAGGAATTTTGCCGCTATCGTATAATTCACGTTCATAGGGGACCAGACCGTATTGAGCACAGCAAAACTTACAACCCGCAGTGTCGCAGAGCAGCTTAACGCCGAGCTTTTTGGCGATGGAACGTCTATCGCGTTGGATGTGACGCACGATTCTCGACAGGCTCGCGAAGGCACACTCTTCGTCGCGATCAAAGGCGAAACGATGGACGGCCACCGTTTTGTCGAAGATGTAATGCGACGCGGGGCCGCGGGCATCATCTCGGAATACGATCCGCCTGCAGATTTTGCCGGAGCGTGGCTCAAGGTAAAAAAGGCCCGCGAAGCTCTCGCAAAAGCCGCGACCGTCATCAACGGCGATCCTTCACATCAGCTAAATCTCGTCGGCATCACCGGGACGAACGGCAAAACGACGACGACTTATCTGTGCTTTGCCCTCGCCGAGGCAGCAGGACAGCGTCCGGCGATGCTCACAACGGTCGAATACCGCATCGGCGAAAAGAGCGAAGAAGCCGTCAGGACAACACCCGAGGCGTCGGACACAAACAGATTTTTGCGCGAAGCCGTCGATGCCGGATGCACCGTCGCCGTGATGGAGGCTTCGTCACAAGCGATCGATCTGCACCGCTGCGACTGGCTGCGGTTCAAGATAGCGATTTTTACAAACCTTACACAGGACCATCTCGACCACCACGTCACGATGGAGAATTATTTTGACGCCAAGAAAAAGCTATTTGACGGACGGCTTGGCGAACGGCCGGGTGTGAGCATCATCAATATCGACGACGAATGGGGCGTAATGCTTGCAGACGAATTGCGAAGTGACGGCGAAAAAGTCGTTACGTTTTCGCAACGTGGCGAGGCAAACCTTTCCGCAACCGATATCAGAGTTTCTCTGATAAAAGGCACTTCATTTGCTCTCAAAACGCCAAAGGCTGAGGTCGAGGTGACTTCCCCGCTTGTCGGACGGCCGCATGTGTATAATATGCTTGCAGCGACTGCGACGGCGTTAGAGCTTGGCTACGATCTCGACTCGATAGTAAAAGGCCTTTCGACTTGCGTTGGAGCACCGGGCCGCTTTGAGAGAGTACCGCACGAGGGGGATTTTGCTGTCGTTGTCGATTACGCCCACACTGACGATGCATTGCTGAATACGCTGAAAACCGCACGCGAACTCACTGACGGCCGCATCATCGCGGTCTTTGGCTGCGGCGGTGATCGCGACCGTTCAAAACGCCGTCCGATGGGAGAGGTTGCAGGCGAACATAGCGATATTGTCGTCATCACATCGGACAATCCGCGAAACGAAGACCCGCTAAAGATAATCTCTGAGATCGAAGTGGGCGTGAAAGAAAAAACCTCTGTCTATGAAGTAATCCCCGACCGCCGCGAAGCGATCTATCGGGCGATAGCCGCCGCGAAATCGGACGATGTGGTTATTATTGCCGGAAAAGGTCACGAAAATTATCAGATCATCGGAGCCGATAAGTTTCACTTTGACGACCGCGAGATCGCTCTCGAAGCCCTAGCACGTCGCAGCGAAGAGTCCTAACCGCCTTCGGTTTTACGAACCAACCCGACCAGCAGTTCACGTTGCGCAGCTGACAGCGGGTCAAACTTAATTCCAAATCCGATCTCCAGCACATGATTGGCGACCTTGCCGTCAAACTGGACTTTCATCCCGTCGGCCAGCGGCACAAATATCTTTACCTGCTCGCCGTCCGTCACATCGCCCGACCCCAGCACAAAACATCCGTCGAGACTGACATCACTGAGCGTGCCCATTGCGCGTCCCGACGCCCCTTGCCACTCGACATCGACCTCGACGGGATAACGATTTGTTCCGCGGCGTTCGGTGCCGCTGCGTCTGTCTTGCGTGCCCATATTTACTGCTCTTTTACCTCAGGATTACGCGTCAAATAATAATAAACTGGCAGCCCTAAGAGGATCAGCCCGATGCCGATAAACGAGCTTACGGGTGCGGCATACATCGTTACGACTAGAAACGCTCCCGATACCAGGAGGAAAATTACCGGCACGATCGGATAGCCCCATGCGCGATAAGGCCGTTCGGCATCGGGGTCTTTTCGCCGGTAAATAAAGATCGACGATGTAATCAAAGCATAGAATATCCACGAGCCGAAAACGACGTAATCGGTCAGAGTATCGAATGATCCGGACAACGCCAGGATACTCGCCCAGACACCCAGGAATATGACTCCGCGAACGGGAACAGCTTGTATCGAGACCTTTTCAAAAGTCTTGAACATCACCCCGTCCTTGGCCATTGCATAAGGAACACGGGAGGCACTAAGCAGCGAAGTGTGAAGGACGCCAAGGGCCGACAGCATCAACCCTACACTGAATACTGCGACCGCCGCACCTGTTGCCAGACTCGTTATGTCACCGCCAAAGAACTTGCTCACAACGACGGCACCGGTCGATGAATCTTTCGGGATCGATGCGATAGCCGTGGGATCGAGAATGTAAAAATACGCGACGTGGATACCTACATAAAGGACAATCACGAGTAGCACGCTGCCGATGATTGCCATTGGAATGTTTCGAGCCGGATTCTTTACCTCCCCCGCCACAAACGAGAGATTATCCCAGCCATCGTAGCCCCACAGCGCGGCTAGCATTGCCGCTCCAAATCCGGCAACAAAGCTGTATCCGGGGGAGCCATAATTGACGAGTGCGTCAACGCCTTCGCACGTTCCGCCAGTTTCGGCGAGTGAAAAGTTCGCAAGCCCGCCGCCTGTCGCAAACAGAAACGCTCCCAAGCCGACCATTGCGACAAGGCCGATCTTGATAGCGGTAAGCATCGTCGCGATCTGTCCGGTCGCTGTAACCGAAAGACAATTTAGCGTCGTAAAGATCGCGATCATTACCACTGCGATCAAACTCAGCGAAGTGATCTCGTTACCGAGAACCGGAATGGTTCCCAATGACTGCTTTAGTTTGCCGTCGAGAAACACATTTAGCGTACCGGCAAACAAAACCGCTGCCGCAGCCTGCGAACCCGTCCTAGCAATGAATATCTGCATCCAGCCGAACAGAAAACTCGACAATTTGCCGTAAGAATCGCGAAGAAAGGCGTACGGTCCGGCAGCCTCAGGCTTAAACGCCGTCAACTCGGCGTAGGTCAATGCCCCTGCTAACGACAGCACGCCCGCCGCGACCCACGCGACGATCACCCAGGTCGGCTCACCGACGTTACACGTCATCACGCGAGCCTTTACAAAGACGCCCGTGCCGATGACGTTCGCAATAATCACCGAGATCGCCGCCGCAAGCCCCAGCCCGCGGATCAGAGTTTGCCGTTCATTAATGTCTGGATTCATATTTTTGTGTAGGAGTGACTGGCAAACATCTTACGCTAATCTGCCGCCCGAGTGAAAGTTTATTCCGTGATAAAATCGCGCCAGAGCTAGAGATATGTACGAGATAGATTTAACGGCAGACGAACTGGTAGCGTCCCTGCTCCACATTTCCGAGACGGAATGTGTCTGTCTGCTCGACAGCTGCGGCGTCGGCCATCTCGGTTCGCACCTGCTGATTGCCGGTATCGATCCGGTCGATTCAGTTGAAATATCTCATGATGATCCTGCTGAAACGCTGGCAAAGATCGATGAATTAACATCGGCTGAGCACGCTTGTATCTTCGCTATTTCTTACGATTTCGGGCAAAAGCTCCTTGGATTAAAAAAAGAATTTAACAGTGTTTCGGAATCGGACCTATTTGTCGCAGGTTTCGATGTACTCGTAATTCATGATTATGACACCGGCAAGACATTTCTAACTGGCAATGAAAAGAAGTTTGAAGAGGCCTCGGCCAGAATCTTAGCAAATGCAAAAACCGCTACGTTTGATGTATCGACACCTGAGGTAGAAGTTACATCCAATTTCACACGCCCGTCCTATATCGCCGCCATCGAGACGATCAAGGAGCGTATCCGCTCAGGCGACACATACCAAACAAATCTTACCCAGCAACTAACGGCACATTTGCCTCACGCTGTTTCATCTCAGCATATATTCTGGCGACTAAGAAGAGATAATCCTGCCCCTTTTGCGGCATTTCTAAAACGTCATGATTCGATTGTCATTTCCGCGTCGCCGGAGCGTTTTTTTAAGGTCGATGGCGACCACACGATCTCGACCTCGCCTATAAAGGGTACGCGTCCGCGAGGTGCGACCGATGCAGAAGATAAATCGCTCCGCAATGAATTACTCACCAGCAAGAAAGACCTCGCCGAAAACACAATGATCGTCGATCTGCTTCGCAATGATCTTGGTCGAGTATGTGAATACGGCAGCGTCAAGGTTGAAAAGCTTTGCGAATTAGAAGAGCATCCCACATTTTTCCACCTCGTCTCCACGATTAACGGCAAGCTTCGCGACGGGATAACAATGTCCGAGATACTCCAGGCCATTTTCCCTTGCGGTTCGATCACTGGCGCACCAAAGATCAGTACGATGCGGATAATTGATGAGATCGAAACGGCTGATAGAGGTCTTTCGATGGGGGCGATCGGATATTCAATTCAAAAATCAAAATTTGAAATTCCAAATTGTATCGATCTTAGCGTGGCGATACGAACGGCCGTCATCCGCGACCAAACCATGACATTCAATGTTGGCGGCGGTATTGTCATCGACAGCGACCCGGAAAGCGAATACGACGAAACTATTACCAAAGCCAAGGCTCTGCTCGCCGCTATCGGCGAAAAACTTTCCTGACCGCATTGGAACAAACCTCTTGCGAACGGTGTCTAAATCTCCAGACCTCAATCCAGCACCAAGGAGAATTTAGATGAACAAACCCAATATCAACGTCACGCCGCTGATCGATGTCCTGCTTGTCCTGTTGATAGTCTTTATGGTCGTCTCTCCGCTAAAACCCAGTTCGTTCAAAACTAAAGTTCCATCCGAGCCAACAAACAATAAAGCTGTAACCGACAACCCCAACACTTTGGTCGTCACCGTAAACGCAGACTCAACCTTGAGTCTAAATCAGCAATCAGCGGGAACAACGACCGAATCCTCTGTCCTCGTCACCCTTTTAAAAGAAACATTCAACGGCCGTATCACCAACGGAAATGTCTCAGAATCCTTTGGCGACGACCCTGACCGTCCAACTTCTGACCGTATCGAACGAACGGTGTTTATTAAAGCTCCGAAAACGATCAGCTACGGCAGCGTCGCCCGCGTGGTCGATGCGGCAAAACTTGCGGGTGCGTATCCTATCAGCTTGCAGATCGACAGGTTGGACTAACCATTGATTTAACCGAAAACGCCCAGTGTGTTATACTGCCGGAGTCAAAAGACATAGGTCTTTGGGCTCCGGACGTCCGCTTCAATCATCCACATTTTTGTTTCGATGGTGAATTACTACGACATCCTCAAAGTGTCACCAGAGGCAACCCACGCCGAGATAAAATCGGCGTATCGTCGTCTCGCGCGAAAGCTGCACCCTGATTCGCATCAGGGTTCGGAGGAAACCGCGTTAAAATTTGCCGCAATTGCCGAGGCATATGAGGTGCTTGGCAACAACCGCGAACGTGTCCGCTACGATAAACGCATGCTTGAGGTAACGGCGAGCATGAACGGCAGCGATTCGGTTTTGGGTTCGACCAACCGGCATGCCCAACGCTGGCGTCAGATGGTCTATGAAAAGCGTTACAACGATATCATCGACCGCATGATGGCCGAGGAACGACGTGAAGCCGAGGCCTTTCAAAAGGTGATCTACCCGCTCGTTGCACTATTTGTTTCCGCAATCTTAGTCACGGCGTTCCATCCGAAAATATTTGCGGAGTCAAGCGTTATTGGCAGACTCCTGATCGTGACCTTGTTCATCATAGGCATCATCAATCTGATCCGCCGCATCCGCGACGGTTTTGAGCGATACACGGAAACCGACGATAACATTCACGATTCGATCCTTGATGAGACCGAACGAAAGCAAAAGCCGTACTCGCGTTTACTGGCTGCGGTGGTTCTCGGCGGTGGATTTATGCTGTGTCTTGGGGTAGGATCGCTGATCGGTTGGCAGATACATTTTGCCGCAGACCTGATGCCCAATATGTTTGCCGACACGCTCCGCCCCGAATTTATCTTTTATCCGCCGATAGTCACACTATTCGTCGATCTAATGCACACGCTGGCGTCCCGGTTTGACCGCTAGTGCTCGCCTTGACAGACCGCACATCGGAACATATACTCTAAAGTTTGTTTTTATTGTATCGATTCCGAGGAAATTATAAATGGCTAATCATAAATCAGCAGAGAAACGCGTAAGGCAAAATGCCAAGCGCAAAGAGATCAACCGCAGCAACCGTTCCAAATTGCGTACTTCAATTAAGAAGCTTCGCACCGCAGTCGCCGGTAGCGACAAAACAGGTAGCGTTGAGCTACTCACTCCAACCGTCTCATTGATCGATAAAGCGGTCAATAAAGGCATCATTCATAAAAATACAGCCGCGAGATATAAATCGCGCCTCACCAAACACGTAAATGATCTCGCATAGTTTCTAACCTCAGATCGATCGCTTTAATACAATAGGCGGGCCGTATATCACGGTCCGCTTTTTTTTGTTAAAATCATACGCTAAATGGCGGAGCAAAAGCAATACCGATATTTTGACCTGATAATGGCGGCTTTTGTCGCCGTGCTTTTATGCTCGAATCTGATCGGCGTTCATAAGGTATCGTCGGTTAATCTGCCGCTGTACGGAGAATACATTTTCGGCACCGGCGTACTGTTCTTTCCGCTCAGCTATCTTTTCGGCGATATATTGACCGAAGTCTATGGTTATGCTCGCTCGCGTAAAGTGATCTGGGCAGGATTCGGTGCGTTGGTCTTTGCGTCGTTAATGGCCTATATCGTCACGAGCCTGCCTGCGGCTAAGACAATGTCTGCTGAGCAGCAAGCGGCTGTAAATCTCATCTTCGGACAGACTTGGAGAATCGTAATTGCCTCGCTAACGGCATTTTGGCTTGGCGAATTTGTAAATTCATTTGTCCTCGCCAAGATGAAGC
The DNA here is from genome assembly GCA_044228425.1 of Pyrinomonadaceae bacterium. Classification (GTDB taxonomy): domain Bacteria; phylum Acidobacteriota; class Blastocatellia; order Pyrinomonadales; family Pyrinomonadaceae; genus OLB17. Next base: position 12,582 of record JBGAUY010000022.1, read on the forward strand.
TGCTCACAAACGGCAAGTATCTCTGGATGAGAACGATCGGCTCGACCTTTGCCGGAGAGGCAGTCGATAGCTTGATCTTTTACCCGATCGCGTTTCTCGGCACCTGGTCAAATGAACAGGTCATCAGCGTAATGATCGGCAACTATTTCATCAAGGTACTGTGGGAAGTCATCGCGACACCCTTTACCTACAAGATCGTCGCATTCCTAAAAAGAGCCGAGCACGAAGATTTTTACGACCGCGAGACAGATTTTAATCCGTTCACACTAAAGACCTAGCACGAGTGTCGGCCAATGAAACTAACGCTCACAACGCCGATTCTCGAATTGCCGCGTCACGAGGTCGCGAAATTGACGCCCGCTTTGGCGCGAAAGCTCGCCGTTGCTCTCGCCGGCTTTGCAAATAAAACTTCGCCGGACGCCGTCACGGTCGAGGACTTGCTCAACTATCTCCCTACACGATACGAAGACCGATCAAATTTCCTCTCGCTCGAAAAACTCGAGCCCGACATGGAAGCAGCCGTCGAATTGTATGTAAAGGTTTCGGGCGGCTTTCGCGTTGGTAAAAACCGTCATCCAAAACAGCCGCCGCTTTTCCTGTTTGAGATCAGCGGAGCGGACGCCGATCGTCAGCAGAAGCCGGTCGTCGTTAAATGGTTTGTCTCGGGGCGAAACGCGGGGGACATCGTCAATTGGTACACCGATCGGTTTCGGCAAGGCACGCGGTTCGTCGCCTATGGCAAATGGGAATGGGACGGCAAACGCAACACCTTTGCCCTGATGGTTAACAAACCGGACGAGATCGAGATCCTGCCGTCAGGAGCCGCACCACTCATTTCCGCAGACGCTCTGATCGAAGATCTCGGCAACCCGGAGTTTGCTCCCGTCCACACCGCTCGCCGCGTGCCGGTGTATCGAAAGCTCGGCGATCTGCAGACAAAACGCCTGCGTGAGATCGTTTATGACGTTCTGCAAAAGCTTGATACCAAGTCAGTCATCGACGATCTGCCGGCCGATCTACTTGAGCGGCAAAACCTCGCAACCCGGGCACATGCATTGGCCGAGATACACTTTCCGCCCGAGGATTCGTCGATCGCGGAATATGAAATGTTTCGCAGCCCGGCACATAAGCGGCTGATATTTGACGAGTTTTTCTGGCTGTCGTTCTCGATGCAGCTACTGCGGGGCGAACGCCAAAAAGAACCAAAAGGCACGGTCATCGAGATATCCAACTCAACAAAAGAGCGGCTGAAAAGGATTTTGCCCTTTACGCTGACAAGCGCGCAGAAAAAGGTGATCGGCGAGATTTTTAATGATTTAAAATCCGATGCTCCGATGAACCGCTTGATCCAGGGCGATGTCGGTAGCGGCAAAACCATCGTCGCTTTTCTCGCGATATTTGCGGCAATGGAAAATGGATATCAAGCGGCTTTGATGGCACCTACAGAGATACTAGCCGAGCAGCATTTTCGTAATGCTCAAAAGATTTTTGCGGACAGCGGCTATCGTGTCGAGTTACTTATCGGCAGCACAAAAGCCGCTCCAAAACGAAAGATACAAGAATCTCTTGCTGCCGGTGAGATCGATCTCATCATCGGAACGCATGCGATCATCCAGGACGCCGTTAGGTTTTCGAACCTGGGCTTAGCTGTCATCGACGAGCAGCATCGCTTTGGCGTGCTCCAGCGGGCACAGTTGATGGCATTGGGCTTCAATCCTGACGTGCTTGTGATGACGGCGACGCCGATTCCCCGTTCGCTTGCGATGACCGTCTATGGCGACCTGGACGTGTCGATAATCGACGAGATGCCTCCGGGCCGGACGCCGATCAAAACCGTCGTGCTCGGCGAGGACCAGCGCCACGGAGTCTATCGCGGCATCGAACGTGAGGTCAAACTCGGCCGTCAGGTCTATGTCGTCTATCCGCTGATCGAGGAATCTGAAAAGCTTGACCTCAAGGCCGCGACCTTGATGTACGAGGACATCCGCACCAACATTTTCCCGCAATACACGGTCGGCCTGCTCCACGGCAAAATGAAAGCCGCCGAAAAAGAAGAAATCATGTCAGAATTTGTCAGTGGCAATCTCGATATCCTTGTTTCGACGACAGTCATCGAGGTCGGCGTCGATGTGCCAAATGCGTCGCTGATGGTCATCGAACACGCCGAGCGGTTTGGACTGTCACAGCTTCACCAGCTTCGCGGACGCGTGGGTCGCGGGGCCGAGCAGAGCTACTGCGTGCTGCTCGCCGGATATAAGAGAACTGCCGTTGCAAAAGAACGTCTCGGGATAATGGAACAGACATCCGACGGGTTTAAGATTGCGGAAAAAGATCTCGAAATTCGCGGCCAGGGCGAGATCCTCGGCACGCGGCAATCGGGAATTCAAAATTTTCGTATCGGTAACATAGTCCGCGATCTAGACATCCTCATCACCGCCCGCAAAGAAGCAGAGTTGTATTTAACCGAGCGGCGGCTTTCGCCGGAAACATCCGCCCTCGTCAAGATCGCCCGCTCTGACAAAAATGTAAGACTCGGTAGTATCGGCTAACCCAAATAAGCATCGCTTTTGCCCGCAACGCTTCAATTCCCTACACTATCGTTTATGCGTGTCATTGCCGGTACCTATCGCGGCCGTGTGCTCAAAAGCCCGCCGGACAACAAAACGCGGCCGACCTCTGACCGTCTGCGCGAAACTCTATTCAACGTCCTCGCTCCGCGGATCGACGACGAAACGCGGTTTCTCGATCTTTGTGCCGGAACCGGTGCGATCGGGATCGAAGCACTCTCCCGTGGAGCGGGATTTGTGACGTTTGTTGATAGATCTAAAAAATCTTGTGCATTGATCGAAGAAAATCTCGACAAACTCGACGTACCGGAAAATACGACAGAGATCCTCGGTCTCGATGCCGATAATTTTACCGGACGCGAGCACGGTACAGGCTGGGATATCGCGTTCTATGATCCGCCGTACGAGGCTGATTATTCGGTCGTACTGCACGAATTCGGCTTTAGCTCAAAGCTGCTCAACGACGGCGGATTGCTTGTCGTAGAGCATCACTCAAAGAAACATATTCCCGACGAAATTGGAGCACTTCGCCGTTGGCGGATCCTCAAACAAGGTGAGACTAGCCTCAGCTTTTACGAACGCGAATAATGAAAACAGTACTCATCTGGCTCTTGCTTTGCCTTATTTGGGGCACGACGTGGATCTTTATCAAGTTCGGCCTCGACGACCTGCCGCCGATCACATTTGCCGCCGCTAGGTTTCTGTTAGCTGTCGTGATCCTCTATGTCGTTATCCGCGTTCAAAAGATCCCGATGCCCAAGACCCCAAAACAATGGCGGCTGATCGCCCTCACCGGCGTGCTCCAATTTTCGATCAACTACAGCATGGTCTTTTGGAGCGAGCAATACATTACGTCCGGCCTCGCCGCCGTGCTGCAGGCGATGATCACCGTTTTTGGCCTGATCCTTGCGTGGATCTTTTTGCCGAACGAGCGGATCACAAGACTGAAGGTCTTTGCCGTCGCGATGGGTATTGTAGGCGTCGGCGTGATCTTTTACGATCAGCTGAGCGTGCAGAGCTTTATGGCTTTTCTTGGCTGCGTCGGCGTCGTTATCGGCTCGTACGCGGCGGCCCAGGCGTCGATCCTCGTAAAGGCTAAGGGCGGTGGTATACATCCGGCGGCACTCGTGTTTTGTCAGATGCTCTGCGGCCTTCCCGCGATCATCGTCTATAGCCTAGTCGCCGAGGGCAACCCGTTGACGTTTCACTGGACTTGGAAAGCCGTCGGTTGTGTTTTGTATCTGACGGTCGCCGGAACGATCGCGGCTTTTTGGCTGTATTATTGGCTGCTTGGCAAGATCGAATCGACGAAAGCAATGATGATCTCGCTAGTCACGCCGCTACTCGCCGTCGTGATAGGAGCAATAACGATCGGCGAAACCCTGCCGCCGCAAACCGGATTAGGCGGGCTGCTTATCATTGGGAGCATCGGCTTGATCGTGTTTAGAAAAAAGAAAATCGAACTGCAGAGGCGCGAAGACGCAGAGCTGGACATACATATGAGTGGATGACATCGCTAATTTTCCGTCCTTGCTTCTCTGCGTCTCGGCGACTCTGCGGTAAAATCCAGCTATGCACTTCAAATTCACAACCGCAGGCGAATCGCACGGCAAGGCTCTTGTCGCTATCGTCGAAGGCGTCCCTGCCGGACTGCCGATCAACATTGCCGCGATCAACCACGAACTCTGGCGGCGTCAGCAAGGCTACGGACGCGGCGGCCGGATGAAGATCGAGACTGATACGGTCGAGATCCTATCGGGCGTTCGCCACGGCAAAGCTCTCGGTTCGCCAATAGCCCTGACGATCGAGAACAAAGATTTTTTTCATTGGCAGGATGTAATGTCATCCGAAGAGCTAGCCGTACAGCCGAAAAATCCGCGTCTTGTCACACGTCCGCGTCCCGGCCACGCCGATCTGGCGGGCGGACAAAAATATCAGACCCGTGATCTACGTGACATACTTGAGCGGGCTTCGGCTCGCGAGACCGCTGCTCGCGTTGCATGCGGGGCGATCGCAAAACAGCTTCTGTCAGCGTTTGGGATCGAAATAAAAAGCCACGTTGTGAAACTCGGCAGCCATCCTGAACAGCTTCTGGAAAAGTCATGGGAAGAAATCGCCGCCATCCCAAATGACTCGCCGCTAAACTGTGCCGACGCCAACGCCGAACAGGAAATGATCGCCCTCATCGACCAAGCCAAATCCGACGGCGATACTCTCGGTGGCGTATTCGAGGTGGTCGCTAAACATCTGCCTGTCGGCATCGGTTCGCATACGTCTTGGGAAGACAAACTGGACGGCCGAATCGCCCGCGCAATTATGTCGATCCACGCGATCAAAGCAGTCGAGATCGGCGAAGGAGTTGCTAATGCCGGACGCCGCGGGTCTGAGGTTCACGACGAAATATTTCACAACGGCGAGGCATTTAACCGTTCGACGAATCGTGCGGGCGGCCTCGAAGGAGGGATAACAAATGGTGAAGAGCTTAGAGTTCGCGGCTATATGAAACCGATCTCAACCCTCCGAAAACCGCTTGCAAGCGTCGATATCGACACCAAAGAATCAATCGACGCTGCGTTTGAACGCTCAGATATCACTGCCGTTCCCGCCGCCGGGGTCATCGGCGAAGCGATGCTTGCTATCGTTCTCGCCAACTCAATGCGTGAAAAATTTGGCGGCGATTCGGTGGATGAGATGAAGCGAAATTTTGAAGGCTATCAGCACTCCGTCGCGAACTTTTGATGAGTAAGAATTTGCCCACGAAAAACACGAAAGGTACGAAAAAAAGAGATCCGGTTAAGATAATCGTTTCCGCGTTTTTAGTATGTTCCGTGGGCATACTCCTTTCCTCATGCTCGAAATCCGACGATAAACCGGCGGCCAACATGACCGCGGCTCGTGAGGCCAAGAAAGAGATAAAGGAACTTCGCAATTCGATCAAAAAGATCGAGCCTTTTTTTAAGGTAATGGACAAACCCGCTTCGAACGATTGGCTGGCCTCGCACACCGAGACGGGGCAGACTTTTGAGGAATATCTCGATGCCGATCCAACCAAACCAACGAAAGAACGGCAAAAAATCTATGTCTTGCCGCTCGGCGCGTTTGATGCTAGACAACAAAAACTGATCGCTCAGACGACGGAATATCTGGCGGCGTTTTACGATCTGCCGGTCGAGCAGATGGCCGCCAAACCTCTCCTAGTCGAGCCGCCTAAAGGCGGGACTCCAAACACCAGACAAAACCAACTTACCAAAAAGCGTCAGATCAAGACCGGCTATATCCTTAACGAGGTTCTGATGACGATATTGCCAAAAGACGCGGCGGCGTTGATCGCGTTTACGGCTGATGACCTCTACCCGGATGAGTCGATGAATTATGTGTTCGGCCAGGCGAGCCTCGAGAACCGCGTCGGTGTCTGGTCGCTCTTTCGGCTAGATGACCATACCGATGAACGCGGCTTTTTGCTCCGCACGCTAAAGATCGCTGCGCATGAGACGGGGCATATGTTCTCTATGAAACACTGCACAAAATACGAGTGCGTGATGAGCGGCACAAATCATCTGGGCGAAACCGATTCGCGTCCGATCGATGCCTGCCCCGAATGCTCGGCGAAGATATGCTGGCTTTCGGACACCAAGCCGACTGAACGCTACACACGCCTCGCGGAATTTTGTCGCAAGAATGGATTGATCAAAGAAGCAGAAGAATTCAGCCGAAAAGCGGCGGCGGTCAAGATCTAGCTTACTTCCCGATATCGCGGCGGTATTGCATTCCCGGCCATGAGATCTTTTCGACGGCTGCGTATACAGTTGATAAAGCGGTACTGAGATCGTCACCTGTCGCAGTAATACCAAGCACACGGCCGCCTGCCGTGTAAAACTCACCGGGCGTCAAAGCAGACGTGCCTGCGTGAAATACCTCGACATCACTCACATTCTCGATGCCCGCTATCAGATCGCCGGTTCGCGGATTTGACGGATAGCCCGCTGAGGCAAGCACCACGCAGGCCGAGCTTCCCCGTTTCCATTTGATGTCGATACTGCCAAGCGTTCCATTTAGCATCGCTTCGCAGATGTCCACGAGGTCGGTCTCAAGCCGAACGAGTATCGACTGGGTTTCGGGATCGCCAAATCGGACGTTGTATTCAAGCAGCTTGGGGCCTTGTGCGGTCATCATGATGCCAAGAAACAATATTCCGCGAAAGCGAAAGCCCTCGCGAATGCATCCGTGCAGCGTCGGCCGGATCATCGTGTCTATGATGGTTTGCAGCTCGTCTGCTGTTAGGAGCGATGCATCCGTTATCGTACCCATCCCGCCGGTATTCGGGCCGGTGTCGCCTTCGCCGATGCGTTTGTGGTCGCGGGTCGGCGGCATCAGTGCAAAATCTTCGCCATCGGCAAACATCAGCAGCGACACCTCATGGCCAAATATACATTCTTCGAGCACTATCTTTTCCGCCGCAGCTGTGCCGACCAGATCGACCATCTCATTTATCGCCGTGACCGCCTCACCTCGGTTTTTGGCAACCACTACACCCTTACCTGCCGCCAGTCCGTCGGCTTTGACAACGACTGGCGAATTCTCATCGCCAAAATCTCCACTCTCAAGCTCGAGTATCGCAAACGCCGGTGAATGCGATGTCGTAAATTTGGCAGTTGGCACACCGTGACGTGCCATAAAATCTTTTGCAAATGATTTACTTGCTTCGAGTTGTGCAGCGGATTTACAGGGGCCAATGATCTTTAGTCCGCGAGATTCAAATTCGTCAACGATGCCAAGTGCGAGCGACGTTTCCCCACCGACAAATGTGAGGTCGATCGCATTCTGCGATGCAAAATCGGCAAGGGCATAAATGTCATCCGGTCTGACGGGCACGCATTCAGCCACTTGGGCGATCCCGGCGTTGCCATTGGCGCAAAAAAGCCTCTTCACCCGTAAACTTTTGCTAAACATGCGGCAGATCGCATGCTCGCGTCCTCCCGAACCGATGACTAGTACATTCATAATCTTGACTTTGGGATCAAATTGGTCAAACCTCGCTCTTGACACCAAAAACCGATAGTTGTAATGTCAGAATCAATTGAAGCATTTTGACTATTTGGGTCTCGTAGTCAGATGCGAATCTAAGATTTGAAATTTCAACTTCCACGAGCCTGTTTGAGCTGAACAAAACCGTCCGGCTATGGCTGATAGAACGTTTTCAGTGACACTCAAAGATCCGGACGATCATCCGGCAAGTACCCCCGCATTCGAAGACAAAACGATCCAATGTGTCGGTTGCTCAGATGATTTTGTATGGTCAGCAGGCGAACAACTCTTTTACGCTCAAAAAGACCTGCTAAATCCACCTAAACGATGCAAACCATGCAAGCAGGCTAAGACTCGCCGACTAGCAGATATCGCGATCGCACACGCAACCGGTAAAAAGCACCGGGTAGATGTCCGCGCACAATGTGCCAATTGTTCCAAATCGACGACCGTTCCATTCTATCCATCGCAAGGACGCCCAGTATATTGTCGGGATTGCTACCTCGTCATTAAGAACGGGCACGCAAACGGAGCAAATGCCTGATCACCCACCGACGTGAACGTTTGGCCGCATCTCGGGGTCGCTCTCAGCCTGCCTCAAGATCTCGCGAGTAACTGGGGCAGTGTCGCCCTCACCAAACAAAATATATCTCGCCAGATACATCAATGGATTGCCCTCACTCCAGCCAAAATAAACGTGTGGGATCTTACCTGTAGTGTCGCGCAAATGCAGCAAAAATCCGGCGATCGCATTAGGAACGGCTGGCGCCTGCGTTCGAAGGATACGATAGCCGTCTACGTCGATCCCGCGGATGAACAGTTTGCCCTTAAATTCAGACGCATCGCCCGTCTCGATCTCATAAAATAATATCGGGTCCGATGACGGGATGTGGTTGTCGACCCGCTTTTCATGTTCTTTGAACCGATATTCGGTCATATCACCCGTCTCTCGGCGATTGGTCACAATGCGTATCTGGCCCTCGTCATTGATCTCATCGATAAACGCCTGAGCTGCTTCGTCGAGCTCGATCTTGTCAATACGTATTTCTGTCGAACGCATCGCTCGCGAAATAAACGATGCTGCAATTATGGCAAAGATGAACATCGATGCGATCTTGATGCCGTCAGGACGCTCAATAATATTGGCAACAGTCGTATAAACAAAGACAGCTGAAATAAGCCAAAACGCAAGGGTCCATTTGCTCTTTCTCCGTCGTGCGGATAACGAAACAGCTATCGCGGCGGATGACATCAAGACCAAAACCCCTGTCGCATACGCCCCGCCCTGTGCATCAACATTCGCCTCAAATATCCACGTAACGGCAAAACAAATGCCCGTAAAGACAAGCACAAGCGGCCTCGTAGCACGCGACCATTCCGGTGCCATACCGTATCGAGGTAAGTATCTCGGCACAATGTTTAAGAGCCCCGCCATCGCCGATGCTCCGGCAAACCAAAGGATCAGAATAGTACTCAGATCATAGATCGTTCCAAAAATATCGCCTAGGTACTTGTGGGCAATGTATGCGAGGGCTCTGCCGTTAGCCTTACCGGGGTCGGTGGTCGCCCCCGCCGCCGTTTGCTCGGTCGTACATCCGCAATATGTCGGAGGAGCGTGTACGGGAGCATCCGAACCGCAATCGATCCTAGGACAAAATTCTGCCTGTGGGATCAGAACGCTCGTCACAAAACTACTTGCGATCAGCAGAACGCTCATTATCAATGCCGCCGTCATTAGCAGGCGCCGCGTATTTCCAATTCGGTTCGGCCTTTTTACAAGCGGCATTACATCCACGCCTGTTTCGAAACCGGAAAGTCCGAGTGCGAGCTTTGGGAAACTGGTGATAGACAACAAAACAATGGCTGCGAGTCCTGCGACTTGAAACGGCCCAGCCGACATTTTCGATGCAAACAGTGCTGTCCGCCAGTTTGCGAGTAGGTCAGGGTGGTTTACCACTTCGATCATCGCGCGGGCTAATACAACCACATTTAGAAGCAAATAGATCGCAACTAGGATCACGGCAATACCAATCGCTTCTTTAAAACCTTTGAGAAAGACAACGCCTAGAAAAGCGACCAACGCAAAAGTCACGATCACCGGATGGTCGAGAAATGGCAGACTAGTGTGGACAAAAGGGTTCTCGAGTATGTGGGCCGTCGCATCAGCTGCGGAGAGAGTAATTGTGATGACAAAATCCGTCGCGACGAAGCCAAGAAGCACAAGAACAAAAAGCTTTCCTTTCCAACGCGAGAGTAATGCCTCGAGCATCGCGATCGAGCCTTCGCCGTGCGGGCTTTCCTTAGCAACCCGGCTGTAGATCGGTAGTGCTCCAAATAGGGTGAGCAGGACAAGAACGAGAGTAGCGACCGGTGACAAAACTCCGGCCGCCAAAAATGCTATACCGGGTTGATAACCCAGTGTGGAAAAATAGTCCACACCGGTTAGACACATTACTTTCCACCAGGAATGCTGCTGATGTTTGCCTTCGGGTTCAGACGGTCCCTCTATCTCTTGGACACCGCTGTAGAGCCATTTCTTGAACCAGCCTGATTCGCTAGTCTTCATACCCTGTAAAAATCAAAAGACCGCCGTGGCTGACACACGCGGTTCTGTAGATGACGTCTGAGTAGTGATTACGCAAATTGCATAAACCGGAAAATAGTCAAACTGCAAATTCCGGTGAATCAGATAAATTTTACGCTGATTATCGATAACGTCAAGTCAGAAAAAAAGAGAAAATAAACGGGGGCGCCGTCTCCCACACCGTCGCCCCCGGACCATAACCTTACGGAAATGATCTGATGTTCACCGGGAGGTGAACAACACAATTATCCACGCGGGATGAGCAAAACGCAACCCGTCGGCATCTAATCTGATTAGCTAATATTTATTTACGAAAAATAGGTTTGTTACTGAACCTTGAGGGCTCCGATCAGCGCAGCTTTTGCTCCGTTTCCGTCTGCCGCAAAAATGCTGTAGACGCCGCGGGGGGCGGCTTTATCGACCAAAATAACAAAGCTTACAACGGAGATATCCGGTCCAAAGTCCTGACCTGTCAAAGACGACGAAACGACGCGAAAATATGGTGAGTTGAAATCAATGTTTATACTATCGGGGTCGAGGTTTTTACCGCCGAGATAAACCGTCTGCTCGCGGCCGCGAGTCACAGCAACGGCTGTTTCGGCAAGTTGGCTGTTCGAACCGATATAATCCAAAACGACCTTTGTCGGATCACTGTTGATCTTTTGGGGCGCCGGTTTTAGGTCATCGTTTTCGACATCGACGGTGTCGAGTTCGCTGCTTGTGGAACGGCCAGGTCCGTTTTTCACTTTCCAATAAAGTTTGTAACTTCCCTGCGTCAGCCCGCCAAGATGGTAATTGCCGTCAGCGTCGACGTCAACCTGGGCCATCACACGGCCGGTTTCAAGCTCCTCGGCCCAGACTTTTAGGTTCTTTGCCGCTTTTCCGGACAACAAGGTTAACTTGCCCGAAATTGTCTGACAGCATGCATCGTTATCGACGCCGTAAAGGTCGCGTACCGCCGCGATATCACTGTCCGACAAGACACGCGATTCAAAATCCACCGTGTCGGCAGACGTATTCTTACCAAGATTCTCGGACATCGCCGCACCCAAAACACCGGAATGCTTTAACCCTAGCAGATGACCGATCTCGTGAGTTAGTGTGGATTGCAGATCAAATGTGCCGTAAGCACCGTCCGTTGAAAACTGTTGGAATGGGTTTAGGACGATATCCGCCTCGGTAATGAACCCCTTGCGGTTGTAGAACACTCTCGTCTTCGCGGAGACCGTCTGGGCGTCTTTATTAAATAGCAGGACGTTCTCAGGTGTCGACGCGATGGTAATAAGGCTTATACCGTCACCGGCAACTCCGGACGGACTTACACCCTGTTTATCAGAAATATCGATCTGAAACTCAATATCCGCAACATCTTGCCAAGCAGCAAAACTGCGGCGAATAGCGGCAATGACGTCACTATCGACCTTGATATTTGGATTGGAGCGCGTAAGCGAAGTCGAGATCGCGACCCTGATGACCTGGCCTTTCCAACGGATCCGCTGCGGCTCAACTTTTCCCGGAACTGGTGCTCCCGAGCTGCCATATATTCCGGCAGTCAAAACAAGCATTCCAAAAATGAGCCAAACCTTTTTCATGAGGGGATCAACGTTTACTAGGCAGCATCGCTGCCATCACCACGGCCGACCGACTCAAGGTCAGCAAAAGCGACGATGAGCAGTAACCCCGTCAGTGCGAGCGTTGCCAACACATACAAGACCGAGATCTGTTCGTAGGCGATCAACACACCGATACCGATCGAAACGAGTAACATCCAAAACAAAGCGACCATGCGCTTGCTAAATCTTCTTTTATTTTCTGCCATTTATTATCCTGACGAGTACCGCACGTACTACGGAACGTTTCCTAATTAAATTTTTTGCAGATAAAACCGTAACATGACCGGGCCGATATTCCCTAATATTACGCCCTAATCGATCACCCTCAACGGCAATTCAAGTCTCTCGGTTTTAACTGTGCTTATGGCGACCGGGGGATTTTTGCGTTTACCGCTCCCTTTGCCCGCCACATCTATTATATCAAATGGTTTTAATACCACATCAACTAATTCACCGCGTTTTATTTTCGCCAGGTCAGTCTCTTCGACCTTTGACTCGGCGCCGACACGCCTAAAGATCGTCACTTTGCCCCCGTCGGCATCCTTTGCAAGCCCGCCCGCACTCGCCACGGCCCTCGAAACTGTTATCCCGCCGGTTGAAAAGACCGGCCGCGGGCTGTTTACCGCCCCTATCACATAGACGGGTGTTGCCCGCACAACATCGATAATGTCACCACTCAATATCGGAAGATTGGCCTCGGACTTACCATTCAATAGGTCACTGATTTTGATGGTGATCATCTGCGAACCGTTGTCTTGGGGCGAGGCCACGCAATTAAGATTTCGAGGACGAAAGATCGAGATCACGCCGCTCGTGTCGTCAGTCAGGCCGCCGGAAAGTACGAGCAACTCGCGGAGCCTGACCTCACGTTGTAGTTTGAAGCGCGACGGCGTTCGAACGGCTCCATCGATTCGCGCGACCGCCCGGTTTGAGCGGTCGATTATCCTGACAACGACCTTTGGGTCGCGAAGGATTTTGGAATAGGCCTTTGAGATGTCCGCGGCGATCTCCGTTTCATTGCGGCATAGAGCGCGTATCGGGTCACCGTAACTATCCAGCCCATCCAGATTGCCGTCAGGCGTTATCGTGCCGCGCCAGTCGTATTCAAAAGCCCCAACGAAATCGACATCGAGCACGTCGCCAAAATGGACGAGCTCGTCGTTGCTTGGCGGCGCAGGCGTCGGAGACTGAGCAGAAACCAATACGCAGCCGAATATCATCAGACAGCAATAGAGAAAACATATTACTGGCCGGCTTTCGTTCACGATGATCTAATGTTGGTTTATTTGCTTTCCGTCGCCGCAGCCCGTTTCTTTTTACTGCTACTTGAGCGAGTGTTTACTGTACCCGGAACCGCAAAGCCGCGGAATTCCCAGTTACATTTATCGCACAATAAATTGTAGCGAAAAAGAATCTTGAAGAAGATCGACGTTGGACGGTAGCCGCGTCTGATGCGGTCGCTCTTACATTTTGGGCATCTTTGGGAAATCATCTGTAACTATATTGCAATGTAATCGGATGTTACACAAATGGCCGACGCGGGCTAGGCCGGATTATCTTCCATCAACCTGATGCGTTCGATCTCTTGATTTATCCGCAATGCCGCTCGTTCCCGTTCGGCATTGTGGACATTATCGCGCCCGAGATAAAAAAGAGCGTCACGGTACAGGCTCTTTGCCCCGGCGTAATCGCCTTTGAACGCCGCACGCTCTGCCTCCTCGACCCAGTGAGAGACCTTTATCGAAACGGCCATCTCACCTAGTAGCTCTCTCGAATCAAGCAACGCCTGTTCGGATGGATATACGCTCAGAGCCGCGTTGATCACATTAAGAGCATCCTGCGTAGCTTTGAACTTTTCATCGACGTCCAGCCGTGTTAGGGCTTCGTTCGTCAACGTCCGCGTTTCGATCTCGGCCCAACTGAGCATGTGAAACCGGTGGTATTCGACCGCCTTTGTCCGGCCTTTTAGTAATGGTTCGAGACGCTTGGAACCAGCGTTTATCGACTTGAGATCCCGGTCCACGAGAGCGAGGTATTCGGCACAGAGTTCAAAAACCTCACGATGCCCTGCCGAAAGTGTGCTAAATACTTTTGAAGCGTCCGATTTTTGCCGTATTTGCTTGATCATCGCGGCGTTACGCTCGATGGTGAGTTTGCTCTCGCCGCGTCGCTCTGAGCCGTAATGGGACTTGGCATTTTCGATCGCCCGCTGGTGTCGAAAAAAACGGTTTCTCGCACGCCGTAGAATAACCTCGCGTAATATCACCGCACCAGCCAAAACGATGCTTGCACTGACGCCAGACGCCCGCTGGTGTCGAAAAAAACGGTTTCTCGCACGCCGTAGAATGACCTCGCGCAATATCACCGCACCAGCCAAAACGATGCTTGCACTGACGCCAGACGTTACCCAAGGCGTTTCGACCGCGTTGTCGTGAAGGATTCCCCATACTAGAAAAAAGAACGCCGCCGCAACCGCCATCGCCAGCACGTAATAGCTCATCGCCGGCATCCAAAATGGCCGCCGACGGTGATACTCCGCCTGAAAAGCGCGGCGATCGCGTTGCGATATATCGTTTCTGTCGTTGTAATTAGGCATCAACCTTATTGCAAAATACTGTGGTTTTTTGCGAATAAAGTCAATCGTTTCGCTAAATTGCCGCCGCGTGCTTTGATACAATCTAGGCGTGAAGCGGCGAAAGAAAAATACAGCGGACGAGAGGCCGGTCTTTGATTCGATCAGAAAGCCGACTGCCCCGCCGTCGCAAAAATTTGGGAGCGACAAGCCCGAGGAAAAGATCCATCCGTCTTTGCGAAAGGTCAAGCATAAGCACGACCCGAAACTCGACGATTAACCACCGGAGATATCTGTGAGAGAAAAACCTGATTTTGTATGGGCACGGCCCGAGATGAACGTCACTTTTCGCGCGGAGATAATGCCGGGCATCGAACGCGAAGAGCGCACCTATCGGATAAAAGAGGTGCTGCCAAATCACCGCGTCCGGCTGCACGATTTCCCGGGCGAGTTTCGCGAAACAGCTTTTGAAAAGATCAACTTTCTGCGGGATAAGTAAGTTTAGAACTCGTAGACCTTGCCGACATCGAGCACCTGCACACGCGGGATGTTTGCGTCGGTAAGCTGTTTGATGACGTTCTCACGATACGCCGGTTTTAAGTTGATGACATAGACCGGGCAATCGGCATTGTGAAATTTTTCAAGGTCCGATTTGAGAGCACTTGGCGTCAGATGGCATGAAATATTTGCTAGCTCACCAAGCTCATCCGGAAAAGCGCATTCAACAAATACGGCCTTTAGGTCCTCCGTTTTATTGCAAACCTGCCAAAACTCATCTGTTCTACCCGTGTCGCCGGTGATCGCGATCGATATTTCGCCATCCGAAATAATAAATCCGTTTGCCTCGACATCGTGCTTTACCGCGACGCTCTGGATCGAAAGGTGGGCCGCGTTGAACGCCGCTCCGCGGTCGTATTCGATGTATTCCATCACGCGTCCCTTGTCGTTGGACAGCTCAGAAAAGCTCGGGTAGATCGACCAGTTAAAGATGTGTTTTTCGAGAATATCGATCATCACACGCGTCGCGTGGATGCGAATGGGCTCGGTCAGGGTCGCGAACAGATCGTCGATAAACATCGGCAGCCCTGCGATATGGTCAAGGTGTGTGTGCGTGAGGACGATGTCGCGGATGTTTTCCCGCTGTGCGTCAGTGCAGCCAAACGCAAGGCTTCCGGCATCGATCGTGACGCGGTCGTCGATAACCAGGGTCAACATATGCTGACGTGCGGATGCCCGCCCATTTTGGTCGATCGTACTTGGAAGCAATTGGATACGCATCTCGTCCCTACATTATCTAGCGCAAGTTTGCCCGCGCCCACCGTCAATTTCGTATGTCGCCCCTGTGATCCAGCCCGCCTTGTCCGACGCAAGATAGTATATCAATTCGCCGACCTCATCGGGCGTTCCGACACGGCCAATCGGGTGTGTTTCTTTTGAATGCTGCAGAAAGGCATTATACGCCTCGTCTTCCATACCGTTGCGTTTGTGGAGGTTCGTGACGACAACCCCAGGATTTACAGAGTTTACACGAACGCCCTGTGCCGCAAGCTCTAAAGCCGAACACCGCGTCAACTGATCGATCGCCGCTTTGGAAACGCAGTATGCAAGCACATTTGGAAACGACCGCGTGCCCGCGACGCTGGAGACATTGACGATATTGCCCTTGCTCTCGATCAGGTGAGGCACACATTTTTGCGACAGGACAAATACCGACCGCAGATTGATCTGCATCATTTTATCCCAATCGTCGAGCTTTGTGTTCTCGATATTGCCGTTCATTATGATCCCGGCCGAATTGACCAGCACGTCGATGCGGCCAAAATTATGTATCGTCTCGGTCACGATCCGCTCGATCTGCGACATCTCGGTTACGTCCGACAGATGTATTCTGATCGTACCTTTTTTTGATTTTATCCCGGTGCTGAGAGCAGACAGCTCTTTCTCGTTGCGGCCGACAGCGACGACCGTATAACCTTTTTCGGCAAATATCTTTGCCGTCGCGCGTCCGATGCCGCTGCTCGCCCCGGTAACTACCGCTACTTTTTCACTCATAAAATTGCTAATTGGAATGTTGTGGAAATTAGGATAGCAATGAAACTCAAAGTCTGGCAAACCGGAAGCTCTCTAGTTTGGTCCGGTCCGGACCAAGCGGACCAAGATGGACCAGGGTAAACCAAGAAGTTACACTCGTTACTATGCTAATTGGGGATTAGCAAGGATAATTGCGGAACGATGGCCTACGCTAATTCTTCCTTCTTATCCCTACTAATGATTCCTTATGTTTCTAGTGACATTAAAGAATGACGACTCAAACTGATTACAAAGTTACATTGCGACATGAAGGTTCCGCCGGCTGGATAGAGTACTCGGAAGGCTCTAGAACACTTTTGTTTCCTTGGGAGCGAATGGACACTGGAATCTCCATCGAAACTCCAATGTTGACAGATTG
This sequence comes from Pyrinomonadaceae bacterium, assembly GCA_044228425.1. Lineage (GTDB taxonomy): Bacteria > Acidobacteriota > Blastocatellia > Pyrinomonadales > Pyrinomonadaceae > OLB17. The sequence goes on from JBGAUY010000022.1 coordinate 29,392, forward strand.
GCTGGAATTCTGTGACCGTCAAAACTGCGAATGGGCAGTTAATCGTCGCGAACTGATAACTAACCGTATTGCTGACTGGGGGCAAAAGCAATACACAGGCGGAAATGTTGAGGTTGCAGATCGTTTCATCCATGTTGTCTCAGCAACGACTTGGCTCGATTATTTCAGAAAGAATAAGACTGACACTTCGATCTAGGATGAAAAATTAGGAAAGGCCTCGCACATTGCGAAGCCCTTTCAAACCGACCAGCTTAAAATATTATTACATTTATGATTCCCGCGGGCGTTGGGTGCCGCCGAAGAGGAGTTCGAGGGCGGCTTTAGTTTCGGTGCTCTTGCGGTCTTTTAGTTCGGTGACCCATTCGGTCACGGTCGAGACCATTTCACGGGCTACGGCACGCGAGGTTTTGGCTCGTTTAGCCTTTGCAGGCCGGCTGGCAGCCTCGCTCCTTTTTACTACTTTTATCTTACTTTTCTCTGTCATTTGATCTTCCCCGCCTTGATCGGTGCCGTGTCCGGCCCGGTATTATTTGTTATAGTATGAATTACAAGGTGCAAAACTTTGGCTTAAAAACTATATGGGTTGCTAAGCATTAGATATACGAAAGCGTCATCGGAGTTGTTCCCTAAATTCTTTATTTGCATCTTTTTTGCGGTCGTGGCTGTCCAATGAAAATGACCATTATCGAAATTGTCATCATTTATCTCGCCCTTGGCACTCCGCTAGGCGTGTATAAATTTGCGTCTCTGCCCGACAAATTCACAGGCCTGAGCCTGTTAAGGACGACGTTTGCATATTTCGCATGGCCCGCCGCCGCCCCAAGGCTCGCATACCGCATCGCGGTTGCTAATTTTGACCAGAGCTTAAACCAAAAGGTCGAGCGTATCCGAGAGAGTATCGAATCTTTAGCGTTTGCAGGTGCAACGTCGGCGGAGATATTTGAGTTTCGCGAGATATTTTACCGCTACGCCGGATTGACCGAGGCCGGAAATGCGGTCATCGGCACGGACCACATCGCAAACCTTGCGGAAATTGGAGCGATCACTGATCCGGCTATTGCCGCCCGCTGTGCCGCCCGCCGCAATCAGAGCAAGATCAATGCATATCAAATGGGCTCCCGCGAAGACCTTATCACTCTTGTTCGCTCGATAAACCATCGCGACCCCGAGATCCCCGGGCTTGCCCTCGACCTCGCCGTAATGCTCAATGACACGGCAACCGCGGAACAATTGCATGAGTTGCTAACTAGCCCCATCACGCACGAAACCCACCGCGTTACTTCTCTCGCGGCGTAATATCTCCCCTAGCATATCTGTCTTTCTGCGCTTTTTTTTAGAATGAAAAACCTGCGCAATCTCATCGTGGCATCCGTCCTACGTCTTTATCCACAATGACAAGGTGGACGTAAAGGTAAAGACCGCAGGAGGGGGGCGTATCGCTGCAATTTGTGCCGATGTCCTTTACACTCAACCCTGATGCGCAACGGGACAGATCTTATCCCTTTTTGGGTGATTGATATCCCTTACGGCTCGAGATCTTTAGTTTCTTTTCCTTTTGCCCAACGACGGCGACTCCTAATTTATGGTATTTACCGTCAAGTGCATCGGGATAAAACCCAAGCACGTACTGGCTCTTGACCTCTTCGCTGACCATCGTACAAACCGCAGCCAGATAGACCTGGTTTCGCATATTGCCGTCGTAAGCCTGGCCGCCGCTGGTTTTGCTTAGTTCGGCGATGGCAACGCGGTCGAGAGCGTCGGCTTCCCCGTAAAGGATCCTGCTGCGCGGGCCGTCCCGGAAAATGTCCGAGTACCCGAACATCGTCCTGTCGCGGTTGCTGAAGGTGATCGCGTACACAGGCAGATTTACAGTACGTAGATGATTTCGCAACTCTTTATAGCTGTGCTGCGAATTGTGGTCGGCTCCGTCGGTCAATAAGAGCAGAACGCGTTTATTATTACGTGCCTTTGACATTCGGTCAGACGCGGCAAAGATCGCGTCAAAAAGCGATGTCGTCCCGCCACCCGCCTGATTGCTGATCTGGTCGAGGTTTGGCACAAATTCGGTCGTCAGGCTGCCCCGGTCGTTAAAGACCGTAACAAAAAAGTCGTCCGAGGCGCCAAGCTTTGAGGTGAACTGTTTCAAGGCTGCAAGCACGCTCCGCGTCTGGTCGTCGGTCGTCGGGTGCTGGTCGTACACAATACCGTAAGAAACAGGGGCCGCCGCGTCCGAAAAAGTCTCGATCTCCTGAGCCTTGCCGTTATCCGTTAACCTAAAATCGGTAAGTTTCAGCCCGGTCGCCGCCTTGCCCTTTTTGTCCACAACGGAAACATTGAGCGTGACGAGGTTCGTTGCCACCCGAATAGTATCGTCCTGTGCCCCAGCCGCCACCGCAAACAATAAAATAACGGATAATATTTTAAATATCTTCATAATAATGCCCGAAACGTATAGATAGAACTATCTCTATAAACGTAACACCGCCGGAGATTGTTTCGTGACGAAAAATCGGATCAATTATGAGTCACAAACCGGCAGTTCCCCGTTATGAGCGGTTTGTGCTAATCTTTTTCCGCACGATATCAATTCAGGACAATTTGATTTATACCGTATGAGAGCATTAGCACTTTTGTCGTTGTTACTTTTGTTTCCGTTGTTTATTGCCGCACAAACGCCACCGGCTCAGCCGTCGAAGCCTGCCGACAGTAAGGACGAGGCTCCGTCTGTGACGAAGCATTCGGTGCGCGTTGGTTCACGTACGCTTGCGTACACTGTGACGACAGGCTATATGCCGCTCAAAAATGCTGTTACGGGCGACACAGAAGCCCGCATCTTTTTTATGGCGTACACGCTCGATAATCCGCCCGCGAACAGGCCGCTGATGTTCTCGTTCAACGGCGGCCCGGGCTCGGCAAGCGTTTGGCTGCATCTCGGTGCCTTGGGGCCAAGACGGATCAAGATGATGGACGACGGTGCGATGCCGCCGCCGCCATTTGAGATGGAGGATAATCAGCACACATGGCTCGCCGAAACGGACCTCGTATTCATCGACCCGGTCGGCACGGGTTATTCGCGGGCGGCGAGGCCTGAGCTTGCGGCAAAATATTTTGGCATCAACGGTGATATCGAATCCGTCGGCGAATTTATCCGCATGTACCTCGGCCGCAACGAACGCTGGTTGTCGCCGCTGTTTCTGGTTGGCGAGTCTTATGGCACAACGCGGGCATCGGGCCTATCAAACTGGCTGTTCGAACACGGCATAGCTCTAAATGGCATCGCTCTTGTCTCGACAGTGATGAATTTTCAGACGATTCGCTTTGCCGACAATAACGATCTGCCGCTAGTACTGATCCTGCCGAGCTACACCGCGACGGCGTGGTATCACAAACGTCTGCCGCCCGCGATGCAGTCAAAATCGCTCAAACAGGTCACCGACGAAGCCCGCGTGTTCGCGTCGAACGAATACGTACGGGCGATGATGCGTATCGACCAGCTCACGTCCGCCGAACGCTCGGCTCTCGCGACACGATTTGCGGCATTCACGGGACTACCGACCGATTTTATTGAGCGAAACAACTTTCGCGTTGATCTGGGCGAATTTAACAAAGAATTGCTCCGCTCCGAACGCCGTACGACAGGCCGGCTCGACAGCCGTTTCAAGGGCATCGACCGCGACGCCGCAGGTGACGGACCGGACAGCGACCCCTCGATGAACGCCATTCGTCCGCCTTACACCGCTGCTTTTAACAGTTATGTTCGCGGCGAGCTCGGTTACAAGACCGACACCGAATACTACATCCTTGGCGGCGGCATCTCGTCCCCCTGGAACTACAACGTGACCAATCAGTACGCCGACACGAGCATTTCGCTAAAGGACGCGATGGGCAAAAATCCGTTTATGAAGATAATGGTCGCTCAAGGCTATTACGATATGGCAACGCCGTTCTACGCTGCCGAATACACGATCTCGGCGATGAATCTCGACCCGACGCTGCGGCGAAATATCAATTTTGAATATTACGAAGCCGGACACATGATGTACATCGACACACGTCAGCTAAAGAAACTGCACGACGATGCCGCTGCCTTTATTTCAAGCTCAATGCGAAGGTAAACAACGCTATAAGCGACTTTAGCGTCTTTAACCTGACGCAGTTGGTCACAAGCAAAAAATTATTGGAGAATACCGTATGAAAACTATTATTCGCACATTCACCATCGCTATGTTGTTCACGACGATGGCCGCAACAACCGCCGTCTTCGCCCAAAAACCGCCTAAAGCACCCGATTACTCGATCGCCATGATCAAGGTCAATGCCTTTGACGAAGCCGCAGGCGAGCTGTCGGACGCAAATCCCGAAGGCGGTGAAGTCAAATCGTTCTTTAACGACCTGAGCACGTCGCTATTTGTCTGGGTCGCTATACAAGGCGAGGCAGGTTCGTTCGAACCCGGACGGTTCGTTAACGTTACTGTTTGGGAAGGCAAAAAGATCAAGATGACACGCAGAAACGTTCAGATCGGCCTCATCGGCGAAAAGGGCATCTACCTCGTGCCCGTCTATGTTTATGGATCGCTCTGTGATGATGTAAAGATCACCGCGACGATCACGGGCCAGAAAACTAAGTCGTCAAAAACGGTAAAAATACCGTTCCTCTGCGGCGAATAAGAACATTTCCCACGAAACACACGAAACATACGAAACAAAAGGACGATCTGAAATGGTCGTCCTCTCGTATCTTTAGTGTGTGTCGTGGGCAAACCTCTATTTCTTTCTAAATTGATCGCAAGTCCCCGCATCGACCTTGACCAAATACTGCAAGCTAAAGATATAGCCGATACGGACACTATCGCCGATCACATTTTCGATCTTGTCATTTGACGAATGCAAGATCTCCGGCCATTTGGCTGACAACGCGCTGATGGTGATCGCGGGAATATCTTTGCCCTTAAAAGATGCCGAGTCAGAACTTGCTCCATCGATAGGAGCACTGTTGATCTTTAACTTCAGGCCGTCAGCGACCTCTTTTGCAAATTTCACCATCGAAGGTGATGATGTATTTTCCATGATGAGCGGATAGCCCATACCAAAGCTGTCAAGATTGACCATCGAGCAGTATTTTGGGCGATCCTCTTTTGCAATTTTCTTTGCCATCGCCTCAGACCCACGCAATCCCAGTTCCTCTTGGTCAAATGCGACAAAGATATAGGTCTTTTCCGGCGTGACACCTGCCATGCTTCGGTAAAGATTGGCAAGGATAACTATGCCGGTCCAATTATCGACCGTACCACAACCTTCCCAAACCTTGTCATAGTGAGCTCCGACAACGACCTTGTCATCCGTCTTACCTTTTTTGGTAACAACTACGTTCTGAATGTCCTTAAAACTTTCAACCATAATGTCAGCGTCGCTTGCTCCCATTTCTTTGAAAAGTTTTTTTACTGCTTCCAGGCGTTCGGCGTTTTTACACGGCCCTGTCTTAACATAAGCCATCAACTCTTCACCGGTCGAGATCCTGACGCCGCCTTGGGCACAGATCGAACCACAAAAAAGAATAACGAAAGATATTATGAACAATATTTGAGAAATCTTATTGATCAATGTCTCGTGTCTCCTGATATTTGTTTTACCGCATGGGCTAGCACTGGTGAGATAACATTAAAACATTCCTCAACGCCCTTCGGCGAGCCCGGCAGATTGATAATGAGCGTCGTTCCGCGAATTCCGGAAACGCCCCGAGAAAGCATCGCAAACGGATGCATTGCCGCTGTCTCGCGACGCATCGCTTCGGACAATCCGGGAGCCTCACGTTTGATAACGGCACGAGTTGCTTCGGGCGTATTGTCTCGCGGCCCAAAGCCTGTTCCACCTGTCGTAATTATGAGATTAATGTCTTCCCTATCTGCTAGAGTGCAGAGCGTATCGCGAAGATCATCTAGATCGTCGGTGACAATTAGGCGTTCAACTATCTCAGCATCTATGGACGCGAGTAATGCCGCGAGCTTGTCGCCCGACAGATCATCAGTCGCTGTCCGGGTATCGCTGACCGTAATTATTGCGGCTTGGATCTTCATATAAATTACGCTGCAGTGACCTCGATCGCCTCGCGTCGGCTTTGTCGCCGTCCGTACATGACGCTAAGCAAGACACCGCAAACGACCAACGCCATTCCCAGAAGCGATAATATTCCCTGTGTCTCACCAAACACAACCCAGCCGATGGTCAGCGCGTAAACGAGGCCGGTGTAGTTGATGATCGCGACGCCAGCGATGCGTTCGCGTTGCAGGGCGTTTGTTAGGAATATTTGTCCGAGTTGCGAAAATATCCCCACGAGCAACAAATAGAGCCAGTCCCATCCACGCGGCGTTTCCCAATAGAAAAATAGACTGATAAATCCGACGACAGCTCCCACAAGCTGAAAATGCAGCACGACCGTCAGCGGATGCTCTTTGCCGCGAAGGCTGCGAACCAAGTTATATGCCATTCCCGAACAAAAGGCGGACAATATGCCCAGAGCCAGATAAAACGTCGATATGCGATCGTCAAATCGTTCGATCACAAGCACGCCGCCGAAGGCGATCGCGTAAAACACCCACTGCATCGACCGAACCTTTTCGCCAAGAACAAAGATCCCGATTGTCGCGGTAAAGATCGGCGACAGGTATTGGATGGTCTGCGCCGATGCGAGCGGCATTTGTTGAAGAGTCAGGAAAAAGCAAAAAAGAGCCGTTGTGCCAAATATGCCCCGGAGCAAGAGCATCAGGTGATTTGACCCGACGACCGCACCTTTTTCTTTGCGCAATCCGTAAAGACAAATCGATGTGGCAATGACGCAGCGAAAGAAAACCGTCTCCATCGCAGGGATGTGAGCGACCTGTTTGACGAAAACATTCGCCATAAAAAAAGCGAACGTCGATAAAAACATCGAACGAACGCCGGGTGTCAGAAATGTCGTATTTGATCCCAAATTATGAGGGTAATTTTTTTGACGCTCCACTGCAACCACAATCGGTGTCGCAGCCGGGTTTTGACGAAAATGCACGCCGTTTCTTAAATAGAATGGACCCCGCGTAGAGACACGCGGCGGTGATAATGGCAATAACTATGATCGTTTGTAACATCACTCAAACCCCAGCGCTTTACCGCCCTGATAAGTAATTAACGCCGCGATATATGCAAGGGCGGTCATATACGCGGTCATAAAGAGCGGCCAGCTCCACGAATTGGTCTCGCGGCGGACAACGGCGATCGTGGACATACACTGCATCGCCAGCACAAAGAAAACCATCAGCGTCAACGCCGTCAACGGCGTCCACGCGGGCTTGCCGTCGTCAGTCTTTGCATCACGAACGGCAGAGATCAGCGTTTCCGATTCCTCATTTTCTTCTTTGCCGACATTGTAGATAATGCTCAGTGTCGAAACAAGTACCTCACGTGCCGCAAAGCTCGCGATCAGAGCGACGCCGATCTTCCAATCAAATCCGAGCGGACGGATAATCGGCTCGATCGTGTGGCCAAGCTTTCCGGCGAAGCTGTTTTTGAGCTGTTCGCTCTCGGGCAATGGAGATTCATCGGCGGGGACTTCCCCGGTCGCTACCGCTCCGGATACTGACGCAGTAACATTCTGACTACTAGCTTCTGGCTTCTGACTACTTCTTGGAAAATACATCAGGGCCCACAATATGATCGATATCGCGAGAATCACCGTTCCTGCTCTCTTCAAGAACAACCAGGCCCGCGTGATCATATTCTGCAAGACGGTACGTAGATTAGGCAGACGATATGGCGGCAATTCCATCAGGAAAGGCGGCGGCGGTGCTTTTAATAATGTGCGTTTTAGGATCGCCGCGACAATGATCGCGACTATGATCCCGATCGAATACATTATCAACATCAGCAGAGCCCCGACCGACACAAATCCGAGAACATATTTCCCGCCAAAAAACGCCCCGATCATCAGGGTATAGACCGGCAGACGTGCCGAGCATGACATAAACGGTGCGATCATTATGGTCGCAAAACGATCGCGGCGGCTCTCGATCGTGCGGGTAGCCATGATGCCCGGAATTGCGCATGCAAAACTCGATATTAACGGCAAGAATGCTTTGCCGTGAAGCCCGACGCGAGACATCAGTTTGTCGAGCAAAAATGCGGCACGGGCCATGTATCCGCTATCCTCAAGAAGCGAGATGAACAGAAATAACAGCAGGATCTGCGGCAAAAACACGACCACGCCGCCGACTCCGGCGATAATGCCATCAACCAATAGGTCGGTCAGCATTCCCGGCGGCATTTCGGCTTTTACAAAATCGCCAACCGCTCCAAATCCTTTTTCCAACAGATCCATCGGCAGGCTTGCCCACGAAAATATCGTCTGAAAAACAAGCAACAGGATCGCGACCAAAATCACCAAGCCGAAAAATTTGTGCGTCAAAACCTTGTCGATCTTGTCGGTGATGCGGTGCGATTGATGATCACTGTGCCAGACGGATTCCTGCACGACGTTCGCAATAAAATTATAACGGGCAAATATTTTGCCGTGCGGGCCGGAGTTTGGATCCTCTTGGCGATATTCGTAGGGTATCTCAGGCGTTGTGCCGATCACGCCTGCGACCTTTTCGGCAAGTTCTTGTGCCCCGCGGCCGCTCTTGGCATTTACCGCAACGACCGGCGTTTTCAACTGCGCCGCGAGCATCTCGATATCGATCTCGTGCCCCTGTTTTTCAAAAACATCGATCATCGTCAGAGCTATAACGACGGGAACGCCAAACTCAAACATCTGCGTAACCAGATATAAGTTGCGTTCGAGATTGGTCGCATCAACGACCGCAATGATCGCATCGGGTTTTGGCACGCCCTCTTGATCGCCACGTATGATATCGCTTGCGATCTGTTCGTCGAGAGATGTCGCGTCGAGGCTGTAAAGGCCCGGCAGGTCGATGAGATTTACGGTCTTTCCGTCAAGATTCCACGCACCTTCTTTGCGTTCGACGGTGACGCCGGGATAATTTGCTACTTTTTGCTTGAGGCCTGTGAGGGAGTTAAAGAGGGTCGTCTTGCCGGCGTTGGGGTTGCCGGCAAGAGCAATCGTCAGATGACTATTTTGTTCGTTGTCGCTCATTCATCGGCGGCGTTTCAAATTTCGAATTTGAAATTCGCTATTAAACCGAAACCTCGATCGCATCCGATTCGGTCCGGCGCATGGCCAAGCTGTAACCGCGAACGCGGATCTCGACCGGGTCGCCAAACGGAGCCATCTTAATTTTCTGTACAGACACCCCCGGAATAACACCCATTTCGAGCAACCGACGGGTCACGCGGCCCTCGCCTGTGACCGCGACGACGCGGGCATCTTTTCCAATTGGCAGTTCAGTCAGAGTCATACGATCAGTTTTTCTTTTCATCTTTTTTGGGTTTCATCTCCCAGAGCACATTGATGATGACCCATTTTCCGTTCATCTTTCCGACGTGCATATAATCGACCCACTCGTGCATTTCAAGTTTAACCGTTGCTGAATTGCTCATCGCGTCCAATATGGTCACGTCTTTCTGCTGATCAGCCTTGGCCGTTTGCTTTCCCGAACCGCCCCGCGTCCCCTGAACAAGAGCCATTGCGGTCATTTGGCCAAGCCCGCTCTGACCCTGCGGATTAGTACGGACGATACGTTTGGCCAGATCGGGGCTCAGGGCACTTTCCATCTTATCAGGATTGCCCTCATACCAGCCCTCGGCATAATTCAACGCCGTGCGTTTTATCGCCTCGCGGTCGGCGTCTGTCTGACCGATTGTCGAGATAGCCGTAACGGCCATCAACAAGAAAACAAATAATAAAATACGTCGCATTTGAAGCTCCTTGTCTAATTGAATTCTATCCTAATTGAAAACCAATTTCAATTTCATTTAACAGCTATTGAGATAGCAGTAATATGGATACGTAAACTATTGGACAATGTTTTTCGGTGGGATGATAAGATCGGCCTGAAATGTGCCGACGGAAAAGCGCATTGGAATACGGTTAGAAGTACCGAGCCAGATTTTGATGCCGAGAGCATCGAGCTTGGGGTTGCCGGTATTGATGGTGATCAGTTGTGCCGATATCTTCGAGCCACTATTAGTAATATCAGCAGGAACGTCCGGGCGTAGCGTGAAAACGTACGGCTGAGTTTCCCAGAACACCGCAACGCGTGTGTCGTTGACCGGATTGCTCGCGACGTTGCTGCGTTGTAGATTAAACGACCGCATCGCGTAGATGAGCGATAACATGCTGTGCGTTCCTACCGGGCCATCTATCGGAGCGGTGCCGCCAAATGAGATGTTCCCTGTTCTGGGGTCAAATACCACGGTTTGATTCAGGGTGCGTAATCCGCCGCCAAATTTACCCTCAAACCATTTCGGAGCGAGCGTATCAGGATCGACCTGTGCTTTGATCGAATCGCCAAGCGCAAAAGTCTTGTTCCCGGGCTCGATCGCCGTGATGGTCGCCGTCAGGAGCAAACTATCCTTTTTCTCAAATAATTTACGCTCTTTTGCCTCAAGCGTAACCACACCGACAGGCTTGCCGCCGTCCGAGAGGTTGTAGGAAAGAGTTTCGCCTAAAGCAAACCCAAGCTCTGGCAGGAGCGGTTGGTTTTCGACATATTGAGCCGGAGTCGCTGTTGGACGCGGAGTTGCGACGACCACTGGTGTTGGAGAAGGAGTCGGCGTCGGTTTAACCGGTGGCGTTGTTTCATCCATGTGAGACGAAACAAGCGTGATGCGGCCTTCGCCCTTTGCAGTCTTAAATCTGATAAGCACCGGGATGCGATCTTCGTCGTTCGTAAAATTTATTTTGAGATCCTTGATGCCGTTGATCGCTAGAAACTCGCTCTGCACTGATGAGATCGTCGTATCAAATTCGCCTGCCCTCGTCTTAAGACGCTCGGCTTTAGAGCTTAGAAATGTCGCCGTGTAAACCTGCTCGCCTTCGTAAAATGTATAACTGCCCGTTCCGCCAGTCTGTCTGGCTTTGTAAATGAGCGTGACCGGATCAAAGTTTGACGCCGGGTTTTTAAGGTAATTGTTTATCGTCTCGATTGGCAAAGGCCCATCGTTTTGCGTGCGGCGAATAAAAATAGGCAACCCCGAGTCCGGTGCGGCAAAAACCGTGCGGGTCTCATCGATCATGGCAAAAGTCGCGCTGACAAACCCCAAAGTCTTAAACTTTGACCGGATCTCGACCGAGTCCTTGCCGCCGAGGAGCCCACGGGACACAACGTATAACTCCATGTAACCACTGTCTTCAACTTTGCCAAAAGAGATGCTGTAAGTCAGTTTTTCACCGACTTTGAAATGCGTCGGCTGTACCTGAGCGGTCGATCGTCCGGTGAAAAATACTCCCAAAAACAGAAGCACAAAAACCGTGCTGCGTAAGCCACAGCTCGTTAGACGAGCGTTGATTTGGTTGGAGTAATTTCTCATTAATTAGCTGTACATTCGGCGACGATCTGCTCAACCGAAGCGAGTCGGTCCTCGGCTTGCGTTATCGGTCGTCCGATGACTGCGTAGTCCGAACCACCAGCCAGTGCCTGCCGGAGTGTGGTTACACGTTTTTGGTCGTCAATTGTTGCATTTTCAGGCCTTATGCCGGGTGTCACGGTAAGAAAACTTGGTAGCGAAACCGCCGACCTGATCGCGGTCACTTCGCGGGGCGATGCAACAACCCCGTCCATTCCCGCAGACTCGGCAAGACGGGCGAGCCGCACGACTTGTTCATCAACCTCTCCGCTAAAACCTGTCTCGCTCAAAGTCTCAGCATTCGAGCTAGTCAGCACCGTCACGCCGATCATCAACGGCCGCTCGATCTGCTCGGCCTCACAAACTTTGTTGACCTCTGAGACGGCGAGCTTCATCATTTCGCTGCCGCCGACGGCGTGTACGTTAAACATCCATACGCCCAAGCGGGCCGCCTCGACCGAGGCTTTTGCGACGGTGTTCGGTATATCGTGAAACTTGAGATCTAGAAATATCCTGTGTCCGTCCGCCGCGAGTTCCCTCACAAATTCCGGCCCCGCCGACGTAAACAGCTGCAACCCGATCTTAAATGCCCCGACATGCCCGGCAAGCTCGCCTGTGATCTCGCGTGCCTTATCCGCAGAATCGACATCGAGAGCTACGATGATGCGGTCTCTGATACTCGCCGCCGAATCGGCAGCTTCCGTTGGCTTGGTCATTACTTAATCGAGGTCAAGCGGGTTTTTGTATGGAATATCCGAATCAAGATCTGCACGTTTCATCGCTTCTTTGAACTTTTCGTCTAACAGCCGTTCGCGGTCTTTCATCGACGACATTTCCTGAGCAAATTTATTTTCACGCAGCTCTTTTTGCTTGTTAAGCTCGCCCTGTAGGTCTTCGAACGAACCGTGAACCTTTTTCTTTTCTTCGTGCCCGAGCAAAGCTCCGGTCGCCGCATCGATGGTCAGCACGGCGTCGCAGCAAGGGCATGTCACTGAGTATTTTTCCATAACCACGGTCAATTATACAGCAAAGCCGCCGCGTGTCTCAGTACGCCGAAAGCTTGGATGTCAGATTTTGCTTTACGGATTCCCATTCGGTTTGAATGATGCTGAAATAAACCGAATCGCGAAAGCGCCCCGATTCAGTGATCATGTGATTTCTAAGCGTCCCTTCTTCGGTGCAGCCGATACGGAGCATCGCATTTCTTGATTTGTCATTGTTCGAGTCGGTCTTTAGCTCGACCCGAATGCAGTTCCAAGTCTCAAAAGCATGCGTCAGCATCAGCAGCTTTGCCTCGGTGTTTATTACGGTTCGCTGCCATTTCGGGTTTATCCACGTCCACCCGATCTCGGCCTTTTTATTTGCCGTATCGATATTGCCAAATCGTGTCGAGCCGACTACAGTTCCCGTCGCTTTTTCAATGGTCACGAAGGGTAGCGAGGTTCCGAGTGCCTGCATAGCGAGAGCTTCGCGAACGTAGCGTTCGATATCGCTGGCATCGTTGACAACATTATTTGTCCATTTCCAGATAGACTCGTCCATCCCAACCTCGACAAGTGCGGGCAGATGATCGACCCGCATCGGCTCCAGCCGGACAAACTCACCCTCTAAAACAACAGGTTCAACTTTCATTGCAATTAGATTAACAAAAAGCGGGCCGATCTTTAGACCAGCCCACTTTCATTTCTACACTATTAACTCTCCACTGGTTTTAGATGTCGTAATACATCGAAAACTCAAGCGGATGCGGACGCAGACGCAGCGGGGTGATCTCGTTGTCGCGTTTGTATGAGATCCAGCGTTCGATCATTTTCGACGAGAAAACATCGCCTTTGAGCAGGAAATCATGATCGGCTTCGAGCGCGTTCAGTGCCTCGTCAAGGCTGCCAGGCAGCGACGGCACGTTTTTCAACTCTTCGGGCGGCAGATCGTAGATGTCCTTATCGAGCGGTTCACCGGGATCGATACGGTTCTGAATGCCGTCGAGGCCGGCCATTAACAGTGCCGCAAACGTGATGTACGGGTTGCACGACGGATCGGGCGGTCGAAATTCGAGCCGTTTTGCCTTCGGTGACGAGGAGAACATCGGAATACGGACCGCCGCCGAACGATTGCGGGCCGAGTACGCCAGATTGACCGGTGCTTCAAAGCCCGGGACCAGGCGTTTGTAGCTGTTCGTCGTCGGTGCGGCAAACCCGACCAGGGCCGGAGCGTGCTTCAACAGGCCGCCGATGTAAAATTTCGCCATTTCCGAGAGGCCGGCATACTGGTCACCCGCGAAGAGCGGCACGCCGTCCTTCCATAGCGACTGGTGGCAATGCATCCCCGAGCCGTTGTCGCCGAAGATCGGCTTGGGCATAAACGTCGCCGTCTTACCCGCGGCGTGAGCGGTGTTTTTGACCACGTACTTGAACAGCATCAGATTGTCGGCCGTGTGCAGCAGGTTTGAGAACTTAAAGTCGATCTCGCACTGTCCGGCAGTGGCGACCTCGTGATGATGACATTCGACGCTGAGGCCAACCTCGCCGAGGATCGACGAGATCGTGTTTCGGATGTCTATCAAGGTGTCGAGCGGCGCGACCGGCACATAGCCCTCTTTCGGCCGGATGTGGTATCCGTTGTTGCGGCCCAACTCACCGGTCTTTCTACCAGAGTTCCAATGCCCCTCTTCCGAGTCGACCATATATCCGGCCGAATTTTGGTCATTATGGTATCGGGCCTCGTCAAAGATAAAGAACTCGGCCTCGGGGCCGACGAAGATCGTGTCGGCAATGCCGGTAAACTTCAGGTAGCTCTCGGCCCGCTGTGCTATCGATCGCGGATCCAGCCAGTAGCCTTCCTTTGTGATCGGGTCCACTGCGTTGGCTATCAGGCAGAGCGTCGTGTCCTCGGTAAACGGGTCGATCCAGAAACGTGACGGATCGGGCACCAGCAGCATATCCGATTCGTGGATCGCGGCCCAACCTCGCAAACTTGAGGCGTCAAAACCGAATCCGTCCTCAAAACTATCCTCTAAGAGCATTTCGATGGGATATGTCAGATGGTGCCACGACCCGATCAGATCCGTAAACCGGACCGAAACGAATCGAGCCTCCTGATCGGCGGCATAATTCAAAACATTTTTGGCGTTCATAATTCTCCTAATTGGTCGATGTGTAAAAAACTATTGTTGTTATGACGAATTTAGCGGACCCGCCGTCCTCTAAAAATGAGATTCTAGACCAACCAAATTGCACTTGAAAGGCATCCGAACCGGCGGCAGTACATTTTTTGCTTTTACGACATTTTTGTAGGATTGGCGTTTTTAGGCAGTGAAATTGAAGCCCTCAGCGAAATGGATATATAATCAAGCCCTTTGAATGAGTAACTTATGAAAAACCGCCTACGCATAAACGCACCGTCCGTCATCGCATGTATCTTTGTACTCGCGCTTCTCGCTTCCGGACAGCAGCTTCCGAAAGCCAAACCGCAGGACGTCGGCATGTCGTCCGAGGCTCTCGACAACCTGTCGAGCGTCCTGAATGGCTATGTAAGTGACGGGCGTCTCGCCGGCGGGGTCGCGATGGTCCTTCGACGGGGCAAGGTCGCATACGTTAATGCATTTGGATCACGGGACGTCGAATCGCGGTCGCCGATGCGTAACGACACGATATTTAGGATCGCCTCCCAGAGCAAAGCGTTGACAAGCGTGGGCATTATGATGATGCAGGAAGAGGGCAAACTCCTGATCTCGGATCCGCTGAGCAAGTATTTACCCGAATTTGCTAATACGACGGTCGCCGTCCCGAAAGATGGCGGCGGATATGAGATCGTTAAAGCAAAACGCTCGATCACTATTCGCGATCTCTTAACACATTCATCCGGCATCAGCTACGGAACGGGCCCGGCAAAGGACAAATGGGAAGCGGCTAAGATCACGGGCTGGTATTTTGCGGATCGCGATGAACCGATCGCGGAAACCGTTAAGCGGATGGCTGCCCTGCCAATGGACGCCCAACCCGGCGAGCGTTTCATCTATGGATATTCGACCGACATTCTCGGGGCCGTGCTTGAGAAGGTCAGCGGAATGCCGCTCGATAGGT
The DNA here is from genome assembly GCA_044228425.1 of Pyrinomonadaceae bacterium. Taxonomy (GTDB): domain Bacteria; phylum Acidobacteriota; class Blastocatellia; order Pyrinomonadales; family Pyrinomonadaceae; genus OLB17. Next base: position 44,967 of record JBGAUY010000022.1, read on the forward strand.
TCATACTTGAGCGAATAACAAGACCGCTAAAAATGACCGATACATCGTTTTATATCGCTGCCGATAAGTCAGATCGGCTTGCCACCGTCTATTCGGCCAAAGGGTCAGCGATAGACCGGGCGCCTTCGCCGGGTTTGGGCGTCGACCAGGGCGCATACCTCGTTGGCCCCAAAAAGAGCTTTTCCGGCGGTGCCGGGCTCTTATCGACCGCCAATGACTATGCCAGGTTTTTGCAGATGCTCT
>JBGAUY010000091.1:0-6746 GCA_044228425.1 Pyrinomonadaceae bacterium
GTTAGACCAATCACCGAACAGCGTCATCATAGCATAATCGAATATAATCTTGACTAACCGCATTGCTTAACATAGTTTAATACACAGGGCTTTTCTGCTAATATCTACCATTTTATTCCGCAATTCTTTAGATATTCTTGACCGGACACATAATGATCAAAGACGAAATACAACAACTGATCTCTGAAAAAAAGGCAACCATCGGCGTCATCGGACTCGGCTACGTTGGCTTACCACTGATCGTCGAGTTTTGCCTCAAAGGTTTTAATGCCATCGGCTTTGAGGTCGATGAACACAAGACGAGCGAGATAGTCGCCGGCCGCTCATACATCGTTGATGTCACGAGCGAAAACGTCGCAAAATGCGTAGGCGAAGGCAATCTTACGGCGACGACCGATTTTAGCCAACTCGCAAATTGTGACGTCGTCATCATCTGCGTCCCGACACCGCTCCGCAAGACCAAGGATCCGGACATGTCGTACATCCTGACAGCCGGTGCCGAGATCCAAAAATACATGCGGCCCAGCCAGCTTATCATTCTAGAATCGACGACCTATCCAGGTACGACCGACGAGATATTGCAGCCGATGTTTGAGGAGAAAGGATTTAAGCTCGACGAAGGATTTTTGCTCGCTTTTTCACCAGAGCGCGTCGATCCCGGCAATCCGCAATTTCAGACCCACAATATTCCAAAGGTGGTCGGCGGCGTCTCGAACGACTCGACCGAGGCGGCTGCAATGCTCTATGGCCAAATCGTCGGCCAGGTGCATACTGTTTCGTCAGCACGGGTCGCCGAAGCGGCAAAGCTGTGGGAAAACACGTTTCGAGCCATAAACATCGGCATGGCAAACGAGATGGCAAAGCTCTGTAACGCACTCGGCATCGACACTTGGGAAGTCGTAAGGGCGGCGGCGACAAAGCCGTTTGGCTTTATGGCGTTTTATCCGGGACCTGGAATCGGCGGCCACTGTATCCCGCTTGACCCGCATTACTTGTCGTGGAAAGCACGGCAGCACGGGTTTGATTCTCAGTTTATCTCGCTCGCTGAACAAGTAAATTCGACGATGCCCAATTACGTCGTTGAACTCGCAACAACGGCGCTGAACGACAGCAAAAAATCCGTCAACGGATCTAAGATACTGATCCTCGGTGTCGCTTATAAAAAAGACATCGACGACATGCGCGAGTCGCCCGCGTTGTCGATCATAGACCTTCTTCGTGCTGATGGAGCAGATGTTTATTACCACGATCCGTTTGTGCCCGAAGTAACATTTGACCACGCATACACGATCGGTGCCGGTGACCCGCTTTATAACAAAGAGCTGACCGATGACCTGATCCGCGAATCCGATTGCGTCATTATTTGCACCGAACACACGCCGGTGGACTACAACCGCGTTTGCGAACTTGCGTCATTAGTTGTTGATACTCGTGATGCTCTGTCGGTCGAGACTCGTGGCGAGAGCAAGGCGAGGATCGTGCGTTTATAACTTTCAAATTTGAGATCTCAAATTAAACAAAAAATATTGCTCATCGCCGGTGCGCGGCCAAATTTTATGAAGGTCGCACCGATCTACGCTGAGATGAAGCGGCGGCCGGAGGAGTTTGAACCGCTGATCGTGCATACGGGCCAGCATTACGATGCGGCGATGTCGGATTCGTTTTTTGAGGATCTCGGGATGCCGACGCCGGATGTACATCTTGGTGTCGGGTCGGGTTCGCACGCCGTTCAGACAGCGAAAATAATGACCGAATTTGAGCCGGTATTGCTGGAGCATAAGCCGGATTGGGTATTGGTCGTTGGTGATGTGAATTCGACCATCGCGTGCGCTTTGGTTAGCGTAAAGCTTGGCGTAAAGGTTGCCCATGTCGAGGCCGGATTGCGTTCGCGTGACAGACAAATGCCAGAGGAGATCAACCGCATCTTGACGGATTCGATCTCGGATCTGCTATTTACGACGTCGCAGGATGCTGATGAAAATCTCGCACAAGAGGGAATTCCGACGGAACGTGTCCGTTTTGTCGGCAATGTGATGATCGACTCGCTACTTGAGCATCTCAATATCGCCGAAAGCTCGACAGTTAGGTCTGACCTCGGCATTGATGGCAAAGACTACGCCGTACTGACGCTCCATCGCCCGTCGAATGTTGATGACAAATCCACTTTCTCAGGTATTCTGGACGCTCTGCTGACCGTCGCGGAAAAGCTGCCTCTCATCTTTCCTGTGCATCCGCGAACTAAAGCAAAGATCGAGGAATTTGGGTTTGCCGACGCGATTGCAAACTCAAACATCCGTCTGGTCGAGCCACTGGGCTATCTTGACTTTATGCGGCTTTACAGCGGTGCAAAGCTTGTGCTTACGGATTCCGGAGGCTTGCAGGAAGAGACGACAGTGCTCGGCATTCCGTGTCTAACATTAAGAGAAAATACCGAACGTCCGGTCACGATAGAAATGGGCACAAATATTTTGGTCGGAACCGACACTGGGAAGATATGTGAGGCTGCCGCCAAAATTCTCGATTTGAGATCTAAAATTTCAAACAAAATTATCCCGCCGCTTTGGGATGGCAAAACAGCGGGACGCGTCTGTGACGTTTTGTCAGAACTTTCAGCGTAAGTATTTTTCTATTCGTAATAGCCATCCTGCCATATAAATTTGTACCAGTAAAAAGGCATAGCTAAACCTCCTAGGAGAACTATGAGGATGATCCATGCTGGCTTTCGGTCAGCCAGATCGGGGTTTCTTGCTGCGTGAATTATGTATAAGATGATCGGGCCGTAGGCAGGGATAAGGATCAATAAGTTGAAAATGGTAACTATCCCAGGATGATCGATGAGATAGTCAAAAAACTCTTTCTCATTCGTTTGGATCAGATAAATAAATGACCCAAGAAAAATTATCACTGTCGCCAATGGTAAAAACGCCAACAGACCATAAAGAATCTTTACGGATAACTTCATAGTGCTAATACTGTACCGAATCGCTAGATCGAATTACTTCTCGCCGAAAGCTGCTAGCACTTCATCAGCGTGGGCGGAGACATCGACCTTGTCGAAAATTTTGACGATCTTGCCATCGCCGTCGATTAGAAATGTCTTGCGGAAAGTGCCCATGTACTTTTTGCCGTACATCGATTTTTCGCCCCAGACGCCGTATGCCTCAACGATCTGTTTGTCGGTGTCGGCGAGCAGATCAAACGGCAATTGAAACTTTGAGATAAATTTCTGGTGTGATTTTTCGTTGTCGGTCGAGACGCCGAGTACGCGGATGCCTTTGCTTTTATAGACATCGTCGGCGTCGCGAAATGAGCAGGCCTCTTTGGTGCAGCCGGGCGTGTCGTCCTTGGGGTAAAAGTAAAGCACGACCCGCTGGCCCTTGAGGTCAGCAAGTTTTACATCTTTTCCATCTTGGTCCTTGGCATTAAAATCCGGTGCCTTATCGCCTTCTTTCAGCATAATTCTCCTTACGTAGGGTAAAATCTATTTTTCAAGATTGTATCACGCGCTCAAAAAATGTTTAGACCTATCAGCGAACAAAATGCTCTAGCTAAGCTCGATACTTTGAGATCGGATTTTCGGTCAATGATCGCCGTGGCATATGAACATCGGGCGAAACCTTGCGCGGTGTGTGAGACGCCGGGGGCGTGCTGTCTAGATGAACATTTTGTTAATGTTCATGTTTCGCGACTTGAGGCTAAGGCCATCGGGAAAGCAATTGATGATCTCCCAGCGCAAACGCAAATGGCCGTACGCGAACGCACGGCCCGGACGATAGAAAAATACAAACTCGACGAGGCCATCGACACCCGCACATCTACTTATTCGTGTCCGCTGTTTGAAAAAGGGGCCGGGTGTCTAGTCCACAACGCGGCCAAGCCTTTGCCCTGCATCATGCACGCTTGCTATTCGTCCGAAGCCGATCTGCCGCCTGACGAGCTCCTTGACCGAGTCGAACTTGCGGTTAGCAATCTCAACGAGCAAACCTACCGCGGACCAACCGAGCATCTGCCGATACCGCTGGCTATCGCAAAACTAATCTAGTTCGACCGCCTCAATTTTCCGCCGACAATTGTCATTGGAAGCAGAAACAGGACGAACAAGATGTGGTACCACGCTGGGGCCATATTCCAAAACATATACTCGACGGCGACACCAACGAGTACGAGGATGATTCCCAGCACCATCGTCGATTTCTTGTATTCGCCCGCGACGAGCGCCGTCATATAGCCCGCGATGAGCGACGTGATAAAGCTGCGGACGAGATTGACGAGCACGACCGCGATGCTGCTTTCAATAGTAGTTCCGTTTACAAGTGCCTTTTCCGCTGCGAGCGAGTGGGCTCCGTATTCGGCCCAAAATCTGCCAATGGTTTGCTCGCCGCCTACCCAGACGATCGACCACACGACAAATCCGACGATAATACCTAAGATGATTCGACCCATTCTTCCTCCAGTAAAAGAAAAAGGACAATAGAAATTTTAGGTAAAAACTCCCCTTGTCCTTGTTTAGTTTGTGCGAACAAAACTTTATTCGCAGTTGCGGAAAATGTCAACGCTACTTGATGTCGAGTTCAAACGGCATCAGCACCATCGCCTGGCCCCGCTGCATCTGCTCGAACATCGCCATGTAGCGAAACGAGCGACGAATGTCCGCCGGGAGTGATTTGATAACGGCTTCTTGTGCTTTTACTTCGGACGAGGTTTCGTCGCTAAACAGCGTTTCAAAGAACGGACGTGGTGCCGGAAAAACGACGCGACGAACGTCTTTGTCGGCTGGTAGATTAGCAAGATCCTTGGCTATAGAGATCGCTTTTTCGAGGCCGCCAAATTCGTCGATCAGGCCGTTAGCCTTTGCCTGTGTTCCGGTCCAGACTCGGCCTTGACCCAGCGTGTTGACCTGTTCGTTGGTCATTTTGCGACCATTGGCGACCTTGGGCACAAAGTTTTCGTAATAAACATTGTTGGCCTGTTCGGTCATCTTGGCACGTTCGCCGTCGGTGAATTTTTCAGTCTCGCGAAAGATACCGGCATTCTTGCCACGCAGGATGTATTCGTTACTCACGCCTAGCCAATCGTAAAGCCCCTTAATGACCGGTTTGCCCATAAACATACCAATCGAACCTGTCACCGTTGAGGGCTCTGCGACGATCTTGTTGGCATTACAGGCAATATAATAACCCCCCGAAGCCGCGACATCTGACATCGAAACGACGAAAGGCTTTTTTGCTTTGGCGTTTTCGATCGCGTGCCACATCAGGTCAGATGCAAGTGCCGATCCGCCCGGCGAATCAACGCGGAGCACTATAGCCTTGACCGTCCTGTCCTTCGCGGCGTCGTTGATAGCATTCACGACTGTGTCGGAGCCGACCATCTCACCGCCAAGCGGACCATTGCTCGAACTGCCAATATTTATTGCTCCGGAAGCGTAAATGACTGCAACCCGCTCGCCGTTGTTGAGCCCGAGCGTGTCTGAAGGTATCTCGCGATACTGGCTGCCGCGAACCTTACGCAGATCCGCGTCGGGGGCGTATCCGAGCTTTGCTTTGAGGTCACTATCGACTTGGTCAGGGTAAAATGCCTCGTCGATCAGCCCCAATTCTTTTGCCTTGACCGCGCTGTACGGAGCGTTGTCAACAAGAGCCTTAACGTCCTCGACCGATTTCTTTCGCGACTCGGCGATAGCATTTGTAAATCGTCCAAAGTACTCGTCGAGCAGAGCGTTGATGACCTCACGCTGGCCTTCGCCCATCTCTTTTTTGGTGTACTGGTCGGGAGCGTTTTTGTATTTTGGGCCGATCTGGATAACGTCGGCTTCGATGCCAAGTTTGTCGAGCGAGCCTTTGTAAAACGTGGCTTGGGCAGCAAACCCGTTAATATAGATGTCGCCCGAGGGCGGCAAAAATATCTTGTCTGCGGCGGTCGCGAGGTAATATTCGCGGTTAGTTCCGATCTCCATATAGGCATACACCGGCTTTCCCGATGTTTTGAATTCGGCAACCGCATCGCGAAACTCATCAGCCTTACCCCAACCAATGCCCGGAAAATTGATATCGAGCATGACGGCGCCGATACGCGGATCGACTTTTGCTTTGCGAAGCTGAGTGAGTAGGCTTGTAAACGACTGCTGCTGGCTAATACCAAACGCTTTGGCAAGCGGCTCCTCGGCGACATAATCCGGCAGCTCACCCGAAATGCTGAGGACCAGCACACTGTTATTTGCCACCGACGGCTCGCCCATATTCCTCGCAGCGTAAACAATGGCGATGACCGCCACTATGAGCAGAGCCAAGAGGATCCCACCGAGGAGTAAAAAGACCTTACCTGTTTTTGACATTGCCATTGTTGAAAGTTACCCGCTTGATCAATAAAAATTTACGCCAAATACCGCGTATTACTTAAGTTATATTACGTCAATTGGGGACAAAAGTTTAATCTTGTAGCGATGCTCTTAACGGGCAGTTTTGTGCATCAAAGAATTGGCGCACTATAGCGCCCGACGATAATTTTGGTATATTCACAGTTTATGGCAAAAAAGGCCTCAATTCTGATCTGCGACGACGAAGAGATAATGCGTGACGTGCTCGGCACGATAATGTCTAGCGCCGGTTATAAGGTCGATCTGGCCAAAACCGGCGAAGAAGCCGTCGAAATGTTTTCGCATAAGCCTTATGATGTCGTGCTGATGGATGTCTCGATGCCGGGAATGGGTGGACTAACGGCACTCGAAGAACTGGTAAAACTCGATC
>JBGAUY010000023.1:0-44354 GCA_044228425.1 Pyrinomonadaceae bacterium
AAAGAAAATATGGCGACGGCGCAAATGAGCGCTTTTAGACGTGTATTCCACATAGATCAATTGCCTAACCTCATATTTTACAACACTAGGAGGCCTGTCCAGGCAAGATATATGTAAATTTTTGTCAACGAAACGTCAAGGAATTCACTCTATCATCGCTATGATGCTAACGAGGAGTTGTGCTGATCAACCGCGCGAATGTTAAAATATTGTCATAAATTATCTACCGAGAGGTCAGTCATAATATGCAAGAAATAACCGCAACCGAACTCAAAGCCCAGCTTGATGCCGGGGACGATATACAACTTATTGACGTTCGCCAACCGGACGAATACGCCTTTGCCAAGATCGAGGGAGCCAAGCTGATACCACTAGGCGAGATCATGTCGCGCATGAGCGAGATTGACCCTACCCGCGACACCGTCATCCATTGCAAAATGGGTGGCCGCAGCGCACGCGCGATCGAATTTCTCGAACATTCGGGTTTTGAGGGAAACTTGAAAAATCTGATAGGCGGCATCACCGCTTGGTCGAACGACGTCGACCCGAGCGTGCCAAAGTATTAGTCTTCGGTTAGGTCGATACCGTCCGCTAATCTCACGATCTTCATCCCTTCTGTGACCATTGTGCGGCAGGACATGTAAGCTTTTTCTTTTTCACCTTGCTCGACCCAGACTTGGCAGTTTAGGCATTCGCCGTTCCAACAAAATTCGCCGTACGAAATATTTTCCATTGCCAGAAACTGAAAACAGCGCAGGAGCGAATTGTTCTCCGGGACCATACAGCTCTCGCCGAGGATCTCGATCTCGATCAGTTTGTCGTAAGGTTCAAAGATGTCGGGATAGGTCATAAATATAAGGTGTTTCAAAGATTTAACCCGGTGCTGATCAAACTAGATAATCTTAGCGAAAAGGTGTAATTTTGAACAATGGCGTTAATACGATTCACTGGTCCGGTTTGCCCGTATTGTCAGCAAGCGCTCGGACGTCAGTGAAAAATGTAAAATGCAAAGTGCAAAATCGGAGCGGTTGGATTAAGATTTTTCGTTGCACATGTTAGACATTTTATTTACACGGCGAAATTTAAGCCGTATGTCAGCAATTTTGCATCTCATAATTTTGCATTTTGCATTTCTATGATCGGTTCACAGATCAATCAGTACAAGGTCCTAGAAAAGATCGGCTCGGGCGGACAGGGCGCAGTTTATAAGGCTCTAGACACCAAACTTAACCGCACTGCCGTCATCAAGGTGCTCCCGCCGGAATTGACACAAAAGACAGCCAATTTCCGACGGTTTGAGCGCGAAGCCCAGCTTTGCTCGCAGCTCGACCACCCAAATATCTGCACGATCTATGATTTTCACAGTGCGGATGGCGTGTTTTATATCGCGATGCAGTATGTCGAGGGCAAGAACGTCCGCCAGCTCGTCGCCGGCCGCCCGTTGGAACTAAAAAGCGCGTTGTCGATCGCCATCCAAGTCACTGACGCTCTCGCTTACGCCCACTCAAAGAACATCATCCACCGCGATATCAAGGCCGGCAATATAATGGTTTCAGAGTCGGGACAGGTCAAAATACTCGATTTCGGGCTTGCCAAATTGCTAGAGGACGATCATGCGAGCCAAAACGAGGGTCACGACCGCAACGAGATCACCGAACTCGGCATCCCGTATGGAACCGCTACCTATGCGGCTCCTGAGCAGGCGAGAGGCGAGCGTGCCGATCACCGCTCGGACATTTTCTCGACCGGTGTTTTGATCTATGAAATGCTGACCGGTATTTGGGCATTTCAGGGCAAAAACGTTGTCGATGTGCGACATCAGGTGCTGTACGGAACGCCAAAACCGATGGCTGAGCTTCGAAAAGAGCCTTTGCCGCCGCAGGTGCAGCAGATCGTCGATAAGGCCCTCGCAAAGGATCCAAAAGACCGCTACCAAAAGATCGCCCAGATGCGTGACGAACTGCGGGCCGTATTGCAGCAGATCGCGGGGCTCGCGGTGATGCCGAGTGATACTTTTACACCAGGCTATGCTGATGGCAGTACGGTCAAACGCGTACTCAATTGGTTCACCGGCAAATCGGTGCCTGAGGCATCTTCGTCGGCGTCATTCCCCTCACAATTATCGTCATCGAGCCAGCCGTCATTCACGCCCGACATCTCGATGACAGCTACGGGCACCGAGAAAAAGAGCGTCGCCATTTTGCCATTCCAAAATCTTAGTCAGGACCCGGCGTCTAGCTTTTACGAATTCGCACTCGCCGATTCCGTTATAACGGAGCTCGCACAGATCCGTTCGATCATCGTCAGGCCGAGTTCGGTCATTGCAAAATATCAGGGCAAAGAGATCGATCCGCGTGAGGCGGGTAAAGAATTACGCGTTCACGCCGTGCTGTCTGCCGGATTTATCCGTGCCGGAGAAAAGCTTCGTGTGACCGCTCAACTGCTAGACGTCGTGACGGGAGACATCCTCTGGAGCGACCGCATCGACGCCGAGGGCAGCGACATTCTCGCTCTGCAGGACGGTATTGCTCACCGTATCCTCGAAGGATTACGCCTAGAGCTTACCGATCTAGAAGCTGAAAAACTAGGTAAACGCGCGACCGACAACGCTGAGGCGTGGGAAGAATACCTGCGCGGCCGCGACAATTTTGGACGCTTTATTTTCCGCACCATCGATGCCGAAGATTGCGACGCCGCGATCGCTAACTTTAAAAGGGCGATCGAACTCGACACACATTTTGCACTCGCGTACAGCGGGCTTGGTGCTTGTTATGCCAACCGCGTTTTTAAAGGCTTGGGCGAATCTGAGGATTACACATACGCCGAAGCGGCGTTTAGCAAAGCGTTTTTCTACGACCCGAACGTCGTCGAGGCCCGCGTGCTAATGGTCATGGTCTACATGGCCCGCGGCGAAAAGAAAAAAGCCCGCGGCGAGATCGAACTGCTGCAAAAGCAGTTTCCCAACGACGCGGCTCTTTATTTTGTCACCGGCGTCATTAACCGGCTCGACGGCAAATATGACGAGTCGCTTAAGGCGTTCGAAAAACTGTCGCGTCTTGACCCCGCCGCCCGAGCGGTAGCGGCGTACAACAGTGCCCGAATTTATATCTATAGACGCGATTTTGACAAGGCTCTCGAGGTGTTGGATAAAGGCGCTAAGGTCGAGCCAAATCACCCGATGATAAAGATATTTCGCTCCGGCGTGTTTTATTACCAGGGCAAATTTGACGAGGCCAACGCCCTCATCGCTTCTGTTTTGAAGGAAAATCCGCGAATGGACGGCATCCGCCCGCTCGCGGCCGAATTCCTCGCAGGCTCCGGCCATCCGGACGAAGCCCGTGCAATGCTCACCGACGACGCACTTGCTCTTTCACGCTCGGATCACGACATGGCATACTGGGTCGGATCGACCTACGCTCTGCTTGGCGACACAGACCTCGCTTTCAAATGGCTCAACAAAGCCGTCAAGCTCGGCAACCAAAACCGTCCGTATTTTGAAACCGATACAAACGTCGCCAGCCTCCGCGACGATCCGCGTTGGGCTGAGTTGATGGAAAAGATGAATAACGGGGATTAGTTTCCGGTACGTTCAAACACAAACTCATTACACCCGAGCCCCACTCCGCCGCTTTTTACTTTTGTCATCGTAAATCCTTTTGCTTTATAAAACTCAAAGATCTCATCGACCGTCGCGACTTCGTAGGGAAAGCCGCCGACCCAGTCGATGATATCGTACCAGCGGTTCATGCCGCGGCCGTTTTTGTAACGCGTCCATGAGTGGATATAGGTTTGTGGTTTTAGCGTGACGATGCTTGCGGCGAGCTTTTTCAGTTCGTCGGGAATTGTAATGGCGACAGCAAACGGTGTTTTTAGCAGTTTTGGTAATCGGCAATAGGTCTTTTTGATCCAGTGCCAGCGGCGGGCCTGGCTGCCGGTGTCGTTGTAGATAGCGATAAAAAGTTTGCCGCCGGCGGTCGTCGGGATCACCGCATTTTCAAGCGCACGCCACATCTCGCCGGTGTGGTGCAGTACGCCCCACGAATAAACGATGTCAAATTTGCCGAGACTTGCGACGTAGTCTGCGTCTAATGCTGACCCTTGCTCCACGCGCCAATTCGGGTCGTTTGGAAAATAGCGGTTGCGAAGTTCCTGCGTACAAGCAAACGAATTACTGTCAAAATCGAACGAATGGACCTTTGCCCCCAGCCGTCTTGCCGCCAGCGAAAACAGCCCACTGCCTGAGCCGATGTCGAGAAATGTCTCACCCTCAAGCGTGTCGCATTCGAGCATCTCTTTCAGCGATTCTTCGGCTTTGACAATGCGCTCGTCATCGAGCACGGCAAGAAAAGCCGTCCAGTTTTTGCCAAACTCAAAGCGTTTTCCGTCCGCGACTTCGCGACCGTGCTGTTCGGCGATCTCGATATTTTTGGTCAATGTGGCACTCATAATTCAATCGGGGCGAACCATATTAATAATATGCCCAATAGACGGCGATTTTCACATATTCGCCGGCGACGGTCTGCCAGCCTCGCGGCCGCAGCCACCAATAACTTGGTGTCGGCGTGTCGCCACCCGGCGGAGGTGAAGCAATGCCGAGCGTGACGTTGCGGTCGGCAAGTATCTTTTCAAATGTCGCGAGAGCCCTTCGCGAGTGATAGGCCGATGTAACGATCAAAACAGAATTGAGCGGACGGGCGGCTATCTCGTCTCTCAGAGCTTTTGCTTCGTCGTCCGTACCCGCCACCTGTCCGGGCAAAACGCGGACCGCATCGGGCATTACGCCGTTTGCGATCAATTCTCTCTGTTCGAGTTCAACTATTGTGGGGCTTGTCTTGTCGGAATCGAACCAGCGGGCACGCTCGCCGTCGTCGGTCACGATCACTATTGGTGCAACGCCCTGTTTATAAAGCTCGGCTGCCTTTTTTGTACGTTCTTCATAAACAGCCGAACCGCTCAGGACCATGATCGCGTCGGCATTTTCGAGCGGTTTTTCGACGATGAGATTGGTCGCTAGGAAAGGAGCGACAATGATCCAGACACCGAGCAGGACACAGACGATCACGGTGAAAGTCGCTTTCCGCTTCACCTTTTCTCCATGATCGTCCGCAGCTCCTCGATCTTTGCTTCCCAGCTTTCGTGGGCAATCGCGTCGCTCACCTCATGACGCGGTTTGGGATGTGCGAGAGCCTGTTCGATCTTAGCGATGAAATCTGCGTGATCGATGCCGACAAGACAATCCTCAAGCACACGAACCTCAGGGATATCGGTCGACACGACCGGCAAGCCGGCGGCGAGATATTCGCGGACCTTGAGTGGGTTTGCCGCGAGCGTTAATTCGTTGATGGCAAATGGATTTAGGGCGACGTCAAAGCCTTTGCAATATGCCGGCAGCTCGGCGTAGGGCTTGCGGCCTAGGAAATGAATATTCGGTACATCGTCTAGGATCTTGATCTTTTCCTCAGCATCGACCGCTATCTTGCCGATCAGCACGACCGAGCCATTCTTGAAATGCTCGGCGGTCTTTTTGATGAGTTCAAAATCGACCCAATCGGCGAGCAGACCATGAAAACCGATGATCGGCCCCGGCAAATTTGCGATCTCGTCCGGCACTTTCGTCGCGTCATCGAGTGCCGTGCGGAAATGCCGCCAGTCGGTACCGTGACGGATGATGTGCGTGTTCGGATTGAATTGTTTTTTGTCGGTGTAAAGCTTTTCTGCCGAGACAACGACCAGATCAGCATCGCGAAATAGCTTTTCCTCGATCTCTTTCAAAGCCGACGAACCGGTGAACGCGGTGTATTCGTCAACGCAATAATAGATCAGCTCGCTCTCGCCAAGTTTCCCCGCGATCATTCCGGCGGCGGGATTAAAGACCATGTTGACGACGTTGGAAAACCCGAGTTTTCGCATCGCCTTTTTGACCTGGCCGACTAGCGAACGTTGGTTCAAACTGACGATCGTTTTGTTACCGTAAGCAGGTATCGCCAGCGGATTTAGGACAAAAATGTTTGGCTCGACCTCGCGGATCGGTTCGGTAAAGCTCTTTAGTTTGTTATAGATGCGCGATAGATCTTTGGACGAAGTCGTCGGCATCCGGTTAGCGATGGCGTTGATCCAGAGGATTCGGTTCTCCTTAGCGAGCACACGCATCAGGTGCGTTTTTGATAGCGGATCGCCGGTCCAGTCGTGCGAAAAACAGAGAATATCGCGGCCGCGAAACGTGCCGTTTTTGGGTAATTCTTTTTTTGAAGGAATATCCACCAACATCATTTCGCCTCTCCGTCGATGAACCGCCTCTGCCAAATTTCAAAATTGACAAGCGACCACAGCCTCTCGTCATGATTCGCCCCGGCGTTATGCTCGGCAACGAGTTTTTTGACAAAACCGGCGTCAAAAATCCCGCGTTCCATTGCGCGACTGCCGAGAACATATTCATCGACAATGTGTTTGAACTCGCCGCGAAACCAGCCACCGATCGGCACGGGAAAGCCCATCTTTGGACGATCCAGAATTTCCGTCGGTAAAATTCCCTTCATCGCCTCGCGAAGTATCCATTTTGTTGTCCCGCCGCGTAGTTTCATCTCACGCGGCATACGTGCGGTAAATTCGACCAGCTTGTGATCAAGAAATGGCACGCGGCTTTCGATCGACGCGGCCATCGACATCTGGTCCTGTTTCATCAGCAGCTCGTGCAAGTAGGTTTTTGTATCGGCGTAGAGCAGTTTGTCGAGCACATCCTCGGCATCGCATTTGTCGATCCATCCGTTTTGTCTGGTGTATGGATCAAGATCAGCGATATTTTCGCGTGTCTTGCTCGAAAATAACTGCATCTGCATCGATTTTGAGAACACAGAGAAATTATCAAAAAACAGATTTTCGATGTCCGATTCGCGTGACAAAAATGTACGGCCAAGCTTACGGCTCATCGATGCCGGCAGCGTTGCGACGCCGCCGCGAACCGCATCACGAAAAAAGCCGGGTGTGACGCTTTCATATTTTTCGCCGTAGCTGAGCAGCTTGAGGGCTTTGGCATAACGCCCGTACCCCGCCATCGTTTCGTCGGCACCTTCGCCGGTGAGGACGACCTTGACGTGCTGCTGTGCGAGTTTTGACACAAAATACAGCGGCACTGAGGCGAGAAATCCTATCGGCTCGTCCTCGTGCCAGACGAGGTTTGGCAGAGCCTCAAAAAACTGCTCCGGCGTGATAGTGATCTCGTGATGGTCGGTGCCAAATTTTTTGGCCACGAGGCGGGCATATTCGAGCTCGTTGGCGTCGCGTTCGTTAAATGCGACAGAGAATGACTTGATCGGCTCCGTGACCATCGTGGACATCATCGCCGCGATAGCCGACGAATCGATACCGCCCGATAGAAACATCCCCAATGGCACATCCGCCATCAGACGTAGCTCGACCGACTGGCGGAAAAGCTCTCGCCACTCGTCGATATATTCTGCATCGCTTCGGGCCTCGTGTTTCGGCTCAAAGCTGAGATCCCAAAATTCGCGAATATCGATCTTGCCATCTTTCCACACCATCGTGTGGCCGGGCATTAGCCGCTTAACGCTTCGATAAAGCGTCTCGTCGCCGCTCGTCCCATGATTGGCAAACTGGTCGGGCAAGGCGTTAAAGTTTATCTCAGGTTTGACCGCACCGGCCTCAAGTAGAGCTTTGATCTCCGAAGCAAAAAAGAGATTTCCGTCGCTGTCGTGAACGTAATACAGCGGCTTTACGCCAAAACGGTCGCGGGCGATGAACAGCTCCTGCTTTCGCGTATCCCAGATCGCAAAGGCAAACATACCCCGTAAGAAATCGACGCAACCGCGTCCGTGGGCTTCGTAGAGATGCAGTATTGTTTCGGTATCGCTGCGGTTTTGAAATTTATAACCGCGGGCGATGAGATCTTCGCGGTGGTCAGCGTGATTGTAAACTTCGCCGTTATATACGATCGAGCAAGAACGGTCGGCGTTGAACATGGGCTGTGCTCCGTGAGCGACATCGACGATGCTCAGGCGACGATGGCCGAGGCCGATGTTGCCATCGACAAAAATACCGCCGTCGTCAGGCCCGCGATGATGGAGGATGTCGCGCATCGCGATCAGCCGCTTTTCGTCAACATGTCTGCCGGATCGCGTGGAATACGCTATGCCGTTAATACCGCACATATTTTGGTGAGCACCGCCCGTATCAGCGGCGGCTAAACTATACTAAATAAAGTGGAAATCGCCCGTGTTTTGCAGAGAATTCTGTTAGGAGGTCGGCTTTCGCCGAGGGCTATTTAAATATTAGCGTTTTTCGTGACATAAAGCCACATTTTTCATCCTAACAAAGTGGATTTGAGCCCCATTTCGGCGTTTATTTAGGCGTAGGAAACGTGAACGAAACATACAGCATGACGGGAAATGTTTTACCGGTAAGGGCAAAAACGGTGGCTCCACGCCGCAGCTTTGGCGTGCGTTGGCTCAAGTATGTAGCCATTGCCGCCGTTGCCATCACTGCGGGAATGCTCGGGTTTGATGCCTATAACGGAATGTTTGGCATTTTTCCCGTACATTTTGAGTCAGAGCAGCGAGGAGTAATTCGCGTTATCAAAGTTCCGTCCGGCGGTAATGTACAGGCCGCTATCAATCAGGCAAACAGCGGCGACATTGTCGAGCTGCAAGCCGGAGGCGTTTATTCCGGTCAGATAGATCTGCCAAACAAACCGCTGACCGATTACGTCACAATTCAATCGTCGGCTGTTGCCGATCTGCCGGCGGACAAGCGTGTGAGCCCTTCGCAAAGGTCGTCGATGGCGACCATTTTGTCAGGAATGCTCGGCCGGGCAGCCGTTTCGGCGACCAACGGAGCACATCATTACCGCTTTGTTGGCATCGAGTTTGCCCCGTCCAGTTCGAGTTACAATTACGGGATCATTCAGCTTGGCAGGGCCGAATCGACGGCTGCTAAAGTGCCCCACGATATCGAGATCGACCGCAGCTACATCCGTCCGCACCCGTCCGGCAAAACCCGTCGTGGCATCGCTCTGAACAGTGCGAACACCACGATAAAAAACAGCTACATTGAGGGCATCGCGTACGCGAGCGAAGAAACGCAGGGCATCTGTGGCTGGTCGGGCTCGAAAAATATCAAGATCATAAATAACTACATCGAGGGCGGCGCTGAAAATATTATGTTTGGCGGAGCCGATCCGGCCAGCGCCGACCTTATACCGTCGGACATCGAGATACGCGGCAATCATCTGAACAAGCCGCTCGCGTGGAAGAAAAAGGTGACGACAAAAACCCTATTTGAGCTAAAAAATGCCAAACGCGTTGTCTTTGCCGGCAATCTGCTGACCAATAATTGGGAAGGCTCGGCTATGCGCGTCACGGTCCGTAATCAAGACGACGGGGCTCCGTTTTCGACGATCGAGGACGTGACGATACGCGACAACGTGATCAAAGGCTCCGGCGAGGGCATCAATATCCTTGGCAAAGACGACACCTACGCGAGTATGACGCTGAAACGGCTGACGATAACAAACAATCTGTTTCTCGACATCGGCACCGGCGAATTCGAGGGTTCGGGCTACTTTGTTCAAGTCTCGGACGGTGAGGATATTTCGATTACGAACAATACCGTATTTAACGAGGGCAATATCGCGACGTTTCACGGTGCTCGGCCGCGCAATTTTATCTTTCAGGCCAACATCACCGGCCACGGCAGCTATGGCATCAACGGGCTCGGCGACATGCGAGGGGCGGTCGAGCGGTCGATGTTTCAGAACAACCTGTTTATCAATAACCGTCAGGTGCCGTCGTCGGATTATCTATTTCCGCAGGACAATATGATCGCCAAAGACATGAACGCCGTCGGGTTTGCGGGCGTCGCCAACGGCGATTACCGCCTTGCTCCAAACAGCCGCTATAAGGGCAAAGGCAAAAATAATACAGACATCGGTTGCTCGCTTCCGTCCGCCGACATTGCCCGATAATCTATCGATATGAAGTTAAATTGCGAGATCATCGCAGCATCTGATGTCGAGCATTTGCAGCAGATCTACACCGGATTTGCGAGGCTCCATCGCGAAGGCAAAATCGCGTTGCGTCAGACGATCCCGAGCGAAGCAAAAAAAGCTCGGGGAGCGGATCGCTGGGTCAACTATAAATTTTTCAACACGACGGTCGTCATAAATGGCACGACCCGCGTCTGCTACGACACGCACGACTGGAACTGGATCGACGAAGAGATCCTCGCGGAGTGTGATTTTTACTTCAAACGAAGTTACGATCCGCAATTTGTCTCGACGCTCAAACACGGCAGGAAGGTGTTTCCGTTGGGGCTAAATTATCAGGTCGCAAGCTCGGAATTTGATATTTTTAAGCTCAAACGCGCGGCATTTTACAGCGGCAAGGATCGGATAAAAGCGACGCTTAAAGGTTTGCGGATAGACAATTTACTTCGCAAGGGTGAGACCGAACGGATCGATAATCTTGAGGCCGCACCCGACCCGGACATCGAGCCGCGAGTGCTGTTTATGGCTCGCGCCTGGAACCCTGAAAAGATCGAATCCAAGAAACAAAAAGAGGCGGTTGAGGCGATCAACGAAACTCGGGCAAAATGTATCGAAGTTCTGCGAAAGGAGCTTAGAGATAAGTTTTACGGCGGGCTCGCCCATGACGATTACTCGAAAAAATATTTTAGCAACGCCCTGCTCACAGACGACGGCGCGTCTTCGAAAAGGAACTATCTGGAGATACTAAAACGGTTCCCGATCTGCGTCGCCACGGTCGGGCTTAACGGTTCAAACGGCTGGAAGCTGGCCGAGTATGTCGCTCATTCGAAAGCGATCTTGTCCGAGCCGCTCGTCTATCAGGTTCCGGGACATTTTGAAGCGGGGCAGAACTATATTGAGTTTAACGATGCGGACGATCTGGCTGCGTCGGCGGTGAGATTGATCGAAGAAAGAGAGTTGCGTACTGAGATAATGGCGAATAATTTTACCTATTACAACAGCCACGTCCGGCCTGATGCGATGATCGCAAACAGCTTAAACGTCGTGCTCAAACAAACAGGCTCAACCGACGAGATCATTGTAGATAGATAAGATCTTAGTGATGTTGCTGGTGTCCGCTCGTCCGGTTGTTTTCGTCGGCCTTTCACGTCCGGTAATCTCCTTAACACGCTCGATCAGAGCAGACTTATCCCCAACTCCAATTAGCTCAACGCCATCCGGCCGCATCCCATTGTTCGTCGCAATTACCGGTGTGCCGAGAAACCGGGCCTCGCGAACCGAGATCGCATCTCCGTCAAAAAGTGTCGTCCGCAAGACGATATCGGCGTCATTCATCAAATGGAGTGTGACGGAATGGTCGACATTTCCGGCAAGATGAATGTTGTTAGCACATCCGCTGTTTTGAATTGCCGCCTCGACCTCGGTCTGCATTGCGCCACCCCCGACGATCATCAGCCCGGCATTTGGCATTTCGCGAACAATTTCCCGCATCGCCTCGATCTGCATTAGCGGGTCGTAGTCTTTCTCAAGCCCGCCGACAGCAAGCAACAGCGGTGAATGTGTTTTGTAAAACGATGCCAACTCTGACGGAACCACGATATTTTCATCGGGAGCTTTTAGAGAATAAGGCAGCACAACTGAGAGTTTTTCGCCCGCCACGCCGTATCGGCGAAATACGTCAGCAAGATCATCATTCACGGCAATGACCCGCGAAAATCGTCGGAAAATGCGCCCCGCGAGAGACGATGGTTTTGCATTTTTCGCAGCGTCTGTTGTCGCATAGCCGCCTGAGTGGAGTGTTAAGACTGTGCGTTTGCCGCCAAAGATCGTACACGTTGCCGCTAACGCGAGCACGCGTTTTGTTACCTCACCGCCGACGTGTACGTGCAGCACATCGTAATCCAATTTGCGTAGCAGCCCGACCAAAGCGGTCTTTGAACGCGGATGATAGACGTCAGGCTCGTTCGATTCAGTTGTGCTTTTTGATGTCGCGACGATCGAGCAGCGATGGCCCGCGGCACGTAATTCCTCGCGGATGGCGAGCATATTGCGGCTAATGCCGCCTTCCGGCGGCGGCACAGGGCCGAGTTGTAAAACGTGCAGCGGCATTATCTTTCTAACAGCGAATTATACAGTCCGAGCGTATTATGAAGCTGTGCGTCGTTTGAAAATTTATCACGAACAATTTTTCTCCCGGCGTCGCCGAAAGCTCCAGCTTTTTCATCATCGCTGAGCAGATCGATCAGATGCTCTGCCATCGCGGCATCGTCGTCCGAATCGACCAAATATCCCGTTTCGCCCTCAACTACAGCCTCAGCGGCACCGCCGACGTTTGTCGCGACTACCGGTTTCCCGGCTGCCATATACTCCAATATCGAGTTAGAAAACCCTTCGGCGGTCGATGTTAGAACACACGCCGATGATGTAGAAAGCAGACCGGGGATATCGTAGCAGCGACCGATGAAATAAACCTTACTATCAATTCCGAGTTCGATAGCCAAGGCCTTTAATTCCACTTCGAGTTCCCCCTCACCGGCGATGACAAAATGCGTGTTCGGTAGTCGCTCCGTGACACGTGTTGCGGCACGGAGAAACATTGGTACGTTTTTGACCGCGTGACGCAGGTTTGCGACAAGCGTGATAAAGCGGATATTTTCCTCTGTCGGCAGGTCAAATTTGTTAGCGCTTCTCGGGGCGTTTTCAAACCGCGTCAGATCGAGGCCGTTGTAGATCACATTGATCTTGTCCGATGAAACACCTTGTGCAGTCAGATGATCACGAACCGCAGCGGAATTGGCAACGATCGCGTCAGCCCGGCCAAACGTCAACTTTTCGACAAATTCCTGCGACGACGAACGCATCCCGCCCGTCTCGCGTTTTGACGCGACCTTGGCTCTTACGCCCGCAAGACTCGCCGCCGCCATGCCGAATACATTTGTGTAAAAATCGTGCGTGTGGACGAGATCGATCTTGTTCTCTTTTAGGTAGGCGGCACAGTTTCGCACCTGACGGACAAAATTTGCGTTGAAAAACGACATAAGCGGAAATTCGGGTATGTCGATGAAACCTGCCGACTCCATCCCCTCACGCAACACGCCCTCATTATTCAGCGTAGCGACAAAGATGTCGTGCGTTCCCTCGGCCTTTAAGGCGCACGACAGTGCCGTTGCCTGGCGTTCGGAACCGCCCTGATGAAAGCTGCCGATAAATTGTAGTATGCGTTTTTTCACCTGATACGGTGTTTATTTTAGCTGTGTTTTGCGGCGGCCGCTGTGAGCGTTGATGTAAAATTCGCCACCGAGCCTGCGAACCGCAGCGTACCCATCGACTGGCTCGTCCAATACATCGGTCATATCGACACGCAGTTTATCACCTTCGATCACGATAAACTCGTCCGGCAGAGCGTCCGGATCGCTCATGCGTGCCCACGAATATTTGAAGTTGGTCGCAAATATTTCGGTCTCGATCATCTGTCCCGGCTCGTCATTAAAAACAAACAGGTCGGTGTAACCATTGTATTTAATAACAAAAGCCCGCCCGCCTCGCATCGGCATTTCAGTAACAATTGGCGGCTCGACGCCTAAGCCGGCCGGCATGATGACAGTAAAAAATTCCTGCGTTCCGGCCCCGCGTGAGATAAAGCGCAGGAACGGCGCGTTGACCTTGTTGCCGTGATTGGTCGAGATCCAGCTCTCTTTTTGCTGCCACTCGCCGTTGTCGCCGAATGTGAATATCCGGTGGTCATCGCCGCCAACAAAGCTGCCGTTATCACAGATCACGGTCTTGACGCCGTTGGCAAAATGAAAATTTAGGGCGTATTCGTGCTCGCCAAGCGTCTCGACCGTATCACGGACGATCCAGTAATCATTCTTTACAAACAGGATGCTGCGGTAATGCGTCGCCGGGTATTCGAGCCGCTGATAGCCGTCATGCGCGCCCTCGAATAGGTCAAAGCGTTCAGCCTGGATCCAAGTTTTCAGCTCGGCCTGAGCCTGTGTTTTCCAGTTAAATGTATTGCCCGGTACCGACGACGACAGGCCGTCGACCGTTAGCGAATTGTGTGCCATGCTAGAGCGAAAATGGTCGCGCATGTCGCGGGATTCGTGATATGTGTAGGTGCCGGAATCGACGAGTAGCGTTTTGCCGTGCACCGCAACCTCGATCGATAGAGCGTCAGCGTGGCCGTGGCCGCCGGCGAGCGAGCCGACCTCACCGCAATCAACGACGAGCATATTATCGGTATCATCCCAGCCGTCACGCATCACAAAATAACCGCCATCCTTAAATCCCTTAGACGCGGCACCCGGTTCCGCTGACGCGTGTGCGTCAAAAGCCGCAACTCCTGCAGCACCCATCAGCCAAAAGATCTCTTCGCCTGCTCGCCCCGAGACCTGCTTTTGATCCGCCCGGTCAAATAGTACCGCTCCAACACCGAGCGTACCGCGAAAATCATCCGGTGCCGTATGTGTCAGCGGCAACATCCGTCCGCCGTCGTCGTCGCCGATCAGCGGCGTCGTGCCGTCGGGCATCGTCATGTGCATCATGTGGTCAAACGCAAGCTCAAGCCTTTCCTCAAATTCCTGTCCACGAAGGTCAAACCCGGCCTCTGGATCAAGCGAACGCAAGATCGAAAACTGGCTGTAAATATCCGCCGTATATCGCTGATACCACGTGCTTTGCTCAAAATAAACGCCGTCCGCATGGATCTGTTTCATCACCTCGGTAAAGAGAATATCCTCACCTAGTTTTCGCCAGCGTTCCGAGCGTTTAAGAAACGGCAATTGCGTTCCGAGATAATACAGCCCCAAGGCCTCGCCGGTCAGATGGGTGTTCGGGCTGTAATATTTAGAGAGATATTGCTCGATATGGCGGCCGTGAAGATAGAGATATTTGAGCGCCCGTTTAAACAGGTCCGGCATGAAACTGTCGGATTCGCGAAACAGGTGAAACGCCCATATCCACGACATCGCACGAAACGAGACCTCAAGACTGCTCGACCAATTGACGCCCATCGCGGGCGGATTTTGCTCCATCCATGATTCAAGCTGATCTGCAAATGCGACCCCAAAACGCTCATCTCCGGTCAACACAAAAGCTACGCCAAGCGTAAAAAAATGCTGGTGGCGGTTGAGTTCCCAGATGACTTTTTTATTACCGGTCTCGCCGGTCTCAAGATCGTCAAATTCTTTCCAGTGCTTTAGCGGCGAGCGTTTGGACGATAGTGGTTCGCGGTGCCAGTCGATCTGCGTGCCGACGTAGAGATTTTTGAACGCAAGCAGGTCAAAGCGCCCTTCGAGGATCTCTTCGGCGGCCTCGATAAAACTGTTGGCGGAATCGCTAAATGTTGATCTGAATGACGCAGCTGTCTGTTCGAGATCCGCGAATGCCGGGAAAAATCCGGTCTCGCCGTTCTTATAAAATTTTTGCCAGAGGGTCTCGGAAATTATCGGGGCCGAGCCAAATTTTGCGGCATCGATCAACTCGACGAGTTCCCAATCGGTCGGCACTTGCGGGATACGTTTCTGCTCGCGAAAAACAGAAAAAGCCTGTCCGCCCCGGGTACGAATTTCGTCCCAGCTGCGGATCTTTTTCAGTTTGTCGAGCGGTTTCGCCATCGCCTCAACTGCCATAATATCAACCTTTACGCCGTTTCTGTCATTATCGATCTTAGACGGTGGTCACGATAAATCCCGGGTTCGCCACGAAGTCCCTCGGCAGCGGCGGACGCCATATTAAACGCCTCACGCGCCGATGCGAAATGCACCTTGTAACTACCCGACTTTTCACCCGCCTCGATCATCTCGTTAAAGAACCGTTTGGCCTCGTCGCCGATGCACGTCGATTGATCGTGATCGAAAAATCCGTGGCAATAGAGCTTTACAAAGACCCAATCAGACTTACCCGCGACCGTCACATTTGCGGATCGCCAGCGGTTGAAACGAGCAGCGTTCAAACCCTGATTTGCCGTCAACGCGCCGTCCTCGACGCGGGGCACCGGAATTCCCTTGATCGTCCGCGTCCAGTTAAATACGAGCGGCCCGGTAAATATCAGTGGCAATTGGTGGCTGTTTCCATTTACCGAGAGCCGCTTTCCGGTTCGATGCGGCACGGCTTGGTCGAGCGGCAAGCCGCATTCGTAGATCTGATTTATAACTGCGACCTGCGACTGGTCCGGTGCCGACGGCAGCGTCATATCCGCGTAGCAGCCCGTGTCGCGAAGTATCTCCATCTCATTATCGACGCCGCAAAAACGTCCGCCGCATGAATTGGCAAGTGCGAGATTGCCGTGGACGAACGCATACATCGGGTCGCCCGCACCGTCCAATCGTGACAAGCATTTGTGCCGCGTTGCAAGCGTATCGCGAAAATCGACGAGAGCGTTTCGCAAATTCTCAGCCGTGTCGGGAGCGTCGACGCCGTGGTGCAAATGCACCTCGACCTCACCCAGCCCCTCTGACTGCATCTCGGCCATTATGTCCAGTATCTCAGGATGATACTGCTCGGCCGGGTAAAAATTTGTGTGGCGAAACTTTGTCCCGTCCGCATCGCGAGTCGCTTCGCCCGTCGCACGTGCCAGCTTGTGATAGGCCTTGAGCCGCTCGATCTGTGATTTATGATCGAGCATGCCACCGTCGCTCCAGGCGGGTTCAAAATGATCAGCAACCGTGACGATGATGTGTTTTTTCTCAAATGCCGTCTGCTCGAGCATCGAGCCCAGTCGCGACACCGGATACCGGACGAGCCACGGCAGGTTCCAGTTTAGCTTTGTTAGAAATGTAGGTTCGCTGAGGGTCATTTACGGTTATTGTTCGCTGGCAGCTGGTACAAAGCGGCGGGGCAAAAAGCGTCTGAGTATCCGTTTGACGGCGTCTTTCTCGTCATCCTCGATAATGCCGAAGAAACTCGCCGCGATCAGATAGATCGGCACAAAAACACAGGCCGAGACGAAAAGCACGAGGCTGCCGCCGACAAAGTTCAACGTCCCGAGGCTATGTGTAGAAAATGCCTCTTCAGCAAAATGTTCGCCAACCCCAAGTAGATATACCTTAACGTTTGAATAGACGAGGTAAGTGACCGCACCGGCGAGTATAGAGACGGCCGCTGTTTTTGCGACGTTTTTCAGTAACGGCAAGTGCTGCAAGCCGACACCGAGTTTGCGGACGACCATCGTCTCGGTGATCGCTCTTTCTAGCAATATCGCACCGACCGCCACGGCGATCATCCCGGTCAGGCCAAAGTATCCGAGGCCGTAGTATAAAACACCGATCATTAACGTTAGGACGACGACACGCACAAATAGAAATAGCCGTCCAAGCTCCTTAAAGGACCGTACGATCGGATCGGTAATAAGTATGCTAAATGGTAGCAACGTTAGATTTATAACAAATACGGACGCGCTCGCCTCGTACTCTTTTGTAAAGAGCGTGATGATAAATGTGTTTGCCGTGATCATCAAAAACACATAGATCGGGAAATAAAAGAAAGCCAATTTTTGCATTGCACGAGCCGTCAGCCGGATCATCTCGTCGCGGTCGCCGGCCTGTTGCAGGGCGTTCATACGGGGAATGAGAACGGACGTCACCGATTCCGCAAGCATCGTCATAAGCGGGATCTCAAAACAACCGTATGCATAGATCGCAAATTCGGCGGATGTGAATTTGTACCCAACAAAGTAATTATGGATGTCGTTTTGAGCGATCCAGAGAATGGCGGCGATGCCAAATGGCAACGCATACACCAATTGTTCACGAAAAAATCTCGCCTGAAACCCACGCCAATAGCCCGGGAAACGCGATCGTATATAGCCGAGTAATATAAAAGTCTGTATAACGCCCTGGATCATCGCGGCGTAGATGAACGCCTCGACTGTGCCGAACATAAGCACGGCACCGCCCATCAGCAGCGTCTTGCTGAGTTGGGCTCCGACGATGAAAAATGTCGCGACGCGTGCCTCTTGGTTGGCGATGGCGATGGTTTCGAGAAAGGTCGAAAACATCCATATCCAGATGACGATGCCGATCTTTGGCGCCAGCCGGGTTAGCTCGTCGCTGCGAAATACGTCGCCGATAAGGTTTGGAAAGAGTGCCAACGTCATGCAGGCGAGTCCGCCCATGACGAAATTGAACACCAAAATATTGAATACAGCCATGCCACGCCGTTCGGGTGTTTCGCGGGCGAGGTAATAATACGCGCTCATCGACACGCCGAGCGGCAATATAGTCGCGGCGTTCATTATCACCTGAAACGCCTCGCGGTAATGCCCGACCGCCTCTTGCGTCAGCGAACGCACGATGAGCAGCGGCAACATAAAGCTCAGAGCAAATCCGATAATCTTAGCCGCAAGCAGCCACGCGCTTTGTTGCCGCAATGATTCTGTCGGAACCGGAGCCGCTTTTGGTGCAGGCGTGACCGTTTTATGACGGGCGTGTGTGTCGTACCAACCGGGTATCGAGCGCCGCACGATCCGCTCTAGAAACGCGATAAATTTGCGGCCGCGCGTCGTCTGGATCAGATACGAATAATCGCCAAACAGCCAGTATTTGACGAACACCTTGCGGTAATCTTTGATCGCACCCTCGCGGGCTTTCCACTGGCCCGGCGACTCTTCGGCAAACGGCCCGGACGCACCTTCTTCGAAAACGTGAAACTGCCGTTCGCCGTCCGAAGGCACCTCAGGCGTGATGCCGTCAAAATCTTGCTTAACCGCCTTAAATTTGTCGTAGCCGAGCTGCTCAAGCAGGTCAAATTCGTCTTCGAGCCGGTCAAAAATCACTTTCTCGGACCTGATCGAAATGTAGTCCGGCTGGTTCTCAAACTTGAGCAACGCCCGCAGACAGATGCATTCCGAGCCGACGATATCGGCTTTCAAAAAGTACGGCACGCCGTATTTTTCGATGCACTTGGCAAAATCGACGGCTGTCACGCCGATGACCTCGTTCGTCGTGCCCATCACCTGATTTCGCACGGCCCAATCGACCGACGTGCTGCCCCACAGCGAGTGGTCCTCGTTTCGGAAAAATCTAACCTTGCCGTCGGGCTCACCCGCCGCCGGATCCTCGGTAATGGCTCCCTCGACGATGGTCAGCCGCCCGTCGGCGATCTCCTCGGCAAAACGCTCGCGGCAAAACGCGGCGTTCTCAGGAGCGGCCTCAAACGCTACGACGCGATAGCCTTTTTTAAGATAGAACGACGTATCCTGGCCGCGATGCAGCCCGACGTCAAAGATCAGGTTAGGGTCTTTTGGTGTTTGTAAAAGCTTGGACATGGCACTCTGAAAGGCAAACTACACGCACACGATCGGGGCGGACCGCGCTAGTGCTCCATCCAAAATAAAGACCGAATCACTGATAAATTTCAATTATTTATAAGGGAAATAACGAGTTTATCGAATTGGAACGTTGCTAGATCGCGCAGCAGTCTAGCCTCTTTTTTCGCTCAAAAGACTGTTATAAAGTTCGAAGTACTCTTTTGCGATGCTTTCTCCGGTGAATTGGGTCGCGAGGTGGCGGTTGTTGGTGGACATTTTTTGGCGGAGATCGGGGTTGTCGAGCAGCTCGGTGATGCGCTCGGCAAGGGCGGCGGGGTTGCGGGGCTGGATCCAGAGGCAGTTTTCGGGGTCGGCCATGTAATCGGCGGCACCGCGGATGCGGGTGGTGATGATGGGCAGGCCGGCGGCGATGGATTTTAGGATGACGATCGGCAGGCCCTCGTCGTGATAGGTTGGGAAGACGAACGCGGTGCTGTTTGCGTGAAAGGCGGCGGTTTCGGATTCGGGGATATAGCCGAAAAATCGTACGCTGTCGGTAATGCCTAGCTCAGCGGCGAGGCTTTCAGCCTCTGAGCGAACCGGGCCATCGCCGAGGCAAAACAACGCAAATTCGCGCCCTGCATTTTTTAATTCACCACACGCAGCGATCACATCGAGCAGGCCTTTGGCTTCGACAAAACGGCCGCTGAAGAGCAGGATGGGCGTATCGGGACCGACACCATGTTGCGTGCGAAAACGGGGATCCGGCGCGTAGATATCGCCCTCGACGACGAGTTTGGCAAGAGACAGTTTTCCCTGCGGGCAGCCGGCACGCATAAAATTTTCAAGCTCTTCGCTCGACAGCACGCCGATGCCCGCCGCCCTCGCAAACAAGCGCCGCATCGCCCAACGCCAGACGGGATTGTTTGTCGCCAGAAAAACCGCGATCGAGCCGTGCATCTTGAGATAGACCGGCACATTTGACGGCAAAAAAGCGAATGTCACGAGATCGCGGACAACGCATTTTTCGTCGATCGAGGTGTTGAGATGAATGATGTCGTATTTGTTTTCACGCGTCCGGCGTCGCAGCCGTTTTGCCGCATCAATCACACGGGAAAAGCGTTTGGGCAGCGACGTCGACGTCACGCTTTCGCCGTAGACGTAGAACTCTTCGTCAACCTCGACGCCGCTCGCACGCAGAGCGGCGACAAACGGGGGCTCGCAATAAACGGGGCCGCCGAGCGAATCTTTGTCAGGCATTCCAACTAAAACACGCATACAAAGTCATTTATCATTGACGAGCTTTTCGTAAAGCGACTTTAGCGTCGCAAGATGAGCATCGATACCGTAATATTTCGCCGTCTGGAGGCGCGCCTTTTCGCCGAGCGTTTTTAGTTTATCAACGTCGTTCAACAGGTCAATCACCTTTTCAGAGAGGTCGTCGGCATCGCCGGTTTTGAACACCTCAACACACAAACCTTCTGGCGTGTCCGCTCCGCCGACCTCGAGCATCGGCGGGATGTCAGACACGATCATCGGCACGCCAAGCATCAGAGCCTCGACCGCCGCGACCGGCAAACCCTCTTGGACGGTCGAGAATATAAACAGGTCAAGCTCACGCAAAAGATCGGGGATGTCCCCACGTTTGCCGACAAAATGGACGCGATCGGCGATGCCGTTGTCGCGGCAATGCTCGATACAACGCCGATGATAGGCCTCAGCTCCGTCGTGGACCGCTCCGACAAAGACAAAATTCGCGTTTGGATTCTGAGCGAAAATTGCGGGCAATGCGCGGCAGATCGTCCACTGGTCTTTTCGCTCGTCGGGGTAAAAATTACCGACCATCCCGAGCAGCGGACTGTCATCCGAGATGCCCAATTCGCCTCGTACCGATGGAGTTCCCTGCTGCCTCGTGGCCCCGAGCCGCGTCGCATCAACGCCGTTTGCCAGCACGTGATATTTGTCGGTGATCGTAAAGCCTTCGCCCGTCCGGTACCATTCCTGCATCGATACGCTTACCGGGCATACTGCATCCATTCGCGGAACGATCATCTTTGTCGCGATGCGGTTTTTGGTGTCCAAGATATAGGCCTGCAGGCTCATCACGCATTTTACGCCGGTGCCGCGAGTTGCGAGATAGAGGTGGATCGCCTCGACCGCCTGTTGGGCGTGGACGATCTGCACACCGGACTGTTTGATAATGAGGCGGAGGTTTTTGACGAGGACGGGGTCGACCGGCAGCTTTCTTTGCAGGCGGAAATAACGAGCACCCGAGTTTTCAAATTCGCTCTCAAGATCACCGCCGCCGGTCGCGACAAACGTCAGATCGATACCGGCCTCTCGAGCATTACGACATACATCGAGCGTGAGCATTTCGGCTCCGCCGCGATTTGTTGCATCGAGGATGTGCAGGACTTTTAGCGTCATTTGTCCGA
This sequence comes from Pyrinomonadaceae bacterium, assembly GCA_044228425.1. GTDB lineage: Bacteria > Acidobacteriota > Blastocatellia > Pyrinomonadales > Pyrinomonadaceae > OLB17. The sequence continues at coordinate 21,680 of JBGAUY010000023.1, forward strand.
AAGCAATTTGTCGCAAACCTCTTTAAGGCTCACGAGATGGGCTTTGATCGAGAAACGAATAGGCGTCTGTAGCCGCGCTTTTTCACCTAACTGCTTTAACCGCCCAGGGTCGCCGAGCAGAGCGATGGTCTTTTCCGCAAGATCGCCCGCATCTCCCGTGCGAAAGATCTCGGCACAACGCCCCTCGGGCGTGTCGTCACCGACGGCTTCGAGTACGGGCGGTATGTCGGATGCGATCGTCGGCACGCCAAGGCTCAGAGCCTCGACAACCGCGATCCCTAAACCCTCTTGTACGGTCGAAAATACGAAAAGATCGAGCTCGCGCAGGATATCCGCAACGTCGTTTCTATTACCTAGAAAATGCACTTTGGTGTCGATGCCCGATTCACGGCAGAGATCCACACATTTCGCATAATAATTCTCAGCTCCATCATACAAATTGCCGATGAACACAAAATGAGCGTCTGGAAAACGTTCAAAGATCGCCGGCAATGCCCGGCACACGGTCAACTGGTCTTTTCGCTGATCGGCGTAAAAATGGCCGGTCATGCCGAGCAGTTGACCATCGATGCCAATTCCTAGCTCATCACGCAACGTGGCCCGTTGCTCCGCACGAACGGGCTCAAGCCGTGCGGCATCGACAGCGTTGTAGACGACGTGTGATTTTTCGGCAATATCAAACTTTTCTTCAGTTTGATACCAATCCAGCATCCATTTACTGACCGGGCAGATGGCATCCATTCGTGGGATGACAAATTTACCTATTTTGCGATTTAGCTCATCGGGAAAATAGTTTTGCAGGCTCAAAACGCATTTAACCCCGGTTCCACGTGTCGCAAGGTACAAAACCAACGCATCGATCGGCTGTTGGCCGTGGACGATCTCGACACCGCGTTCTTTGATCAAACGCCGCAGCCGCAACAGTTGGATCGGGTCGATGGAGAGCCGTCTGTCGATACGCTGAAAATCGTCAAGCTTTGCAAACTCCGGCTCAAGATCACCGCCCCCGCCCGCAACAAAAGATATGTCGATCCCCGCAGCCTTAGCATTACGCCCCACGTCGAGCACGAGGGTCTCGGCTCCTCCGCGATTAACCCGGTCAAGATAATGCAATACCTTCATTTTGTTTACGATGCGTTTTGCTTTACGAAATAGCCGGTCGCAGATCTCAGCATTTCACGAAATTCTTTCATTTGCGGGATCAAGATATCGGACAAATTCTTTCCAGTATCTCCCTTAAAAAACATAAATATTACGACAAAGATCAGAAAATAACATACGGTCGAGACAACCGCCGCCCCACGCCCGCCATACATTGGCACGATCAATATGTTTAGAATAACGCTTGAGATAAATGTGATGACCCACGCGACCGGCAGCTTTACCGGCAACCCTGTTCCGACAAAATATTGTGACATCACGGCCTGCATCGCGGCAAAGTACACCCCCGGCAGCAGGATCCAAAATTGTACCGGCAGATCGTCAAACCCGGTGCCATAGACCATTTTGACAAGCGATATCCCCGGAACGCTAACCACACACGCAACGAACATTAAAAGCGAGGTGTGTCGTGCTACACGGCAAGTAAATTCGACGTTATCATCGCCGCGGGCAGCGACGCGATTCTGCAATAGATTTGCGACCGCATAAGGCAAGATGAGCAAAAACAAAGTACATTGCGTCGCGACCGAATAAACCGTCGCCACAACCGCACCCTTAAAATAATTGACGATTATCAGATCAAACCGATAAAGAAAAAAGGTCGAAACCCATAGCACGTGGATCTTTAGAGCGTACGAGAGCATCTTTCGCAGCAAAGAAAGATCCGCTTTCCATTGAAGATCTGCAAAATGCCGACTGAGGTATCGGTAGAGCAAAATTAGCGTCAAAACGCTCACGCCTGCACTTGCCGCAGTGTTTAAAGAGACAAGCATCCGCAGCCCGCCGCTGAATAACAGCAACACAACGACTACGTTGATCAGTACAAATGATTGGTTGAGAAACTCAAGTATATTAAATCGTTTGACCTGTCCCTGGGCCAGAAAAAGATAATTAGCGATCGACGTGACTAGCTGGCACGGGATGCTGAGGACGCCGATGGCGACGAGATCCGTTTCGATGCCGGGCAGCAAAATAGGTGAGGCCGTCCAGATAACAATTGCACAGATAGTGCCGCTGGCAAGTACAAACAAAGTGCCGTTAATTGCTGCCGGGACAACATTTTCGCGGTTCCCCGCAGTAAAATACGAATTTGTGTTGGCTACGCCGAAACCGCCGAGTTGGATCGCGATGACGATCGCCACATTTAGCACCGCAAGTTGGCCCAGACTCTCGGCTCCTAAAAAACGAGCCACCAGCACGCCGGCGATGACGCTGTTTCCGGTCATGAGAAACCGCGAGGCAACGGTCAAAACGACGCTAAATGAAAATTTTTGTTGGAGTTCGGATCTCAATGTTGTTGTCAGATCACGCCGGCACAGTGGCCTTAGTCGCTCTGGTTGCAATCGAAATACTCAGACCCATAACGAGGAAAAATATCATCACAACTTCAGAGTCGCCCCAATTGTAATGGACCAGGCCGCTTGCGAGAAACCCTACGGCACCACCCAGAGCACCTAGCAACAGCCCTCGTTCAAACCAGTCATATTCCCCGCTGCGAAAGCCCCGCCACAACATTCGCAAGTATAAATACATCCATATTATCCAAGCGACCAGCACCGGCACGCCGCGTTCGAATGCCAATGCGAGCGGTGTTGAGTGCATATGGCCGAGCGGCAACCGGCCGTTATCAAACATACCCCAGTCCTGCCAATGGGTCTTGAGCGAGTCCATTCCAATGCCGACGGCGAGGTGCCGCGGATTTGAGACAAGAACGTTGACGCCCTCACGCCAGACGGTCATTCGCCACGTCGTCGAGTTGTCGCCGGCATCGACAAAGGCAATGTCGCGCTTTTGTTGTAAATAATACACGCCGCCGGCAGCCAACGGGACGGCACATAGGATACAGACCAATATGGTCTTTCGGGACGTTCCCATCAGCACCATCGCCGCCGTCGAGATCATAAATCCGGCCCACGACGCCCGGGTAACCGTTAGAAAAAGCGCAAATCCAAACGCCGCAAGCACCGCTCCGAGCAATAACCTATTCCTAGCAAACGGCCCGCCCGGAGCCATTATCAGCAGACCGAGAGCAACCGACGCAAGCAACTGCACGGCCTCGGCATAGGTCGTGTAATGCCCAAAGAAACCGGATGCCCGCACGTCGCGACCGGGCGACCACGCAGCAATGCCAAAACGGGTCATGGCATCGGTTTGCGGCTGCGTCGGCGCCATATAAAAATCGAGAACCTGCTGATAACGATAGATCTTGACGAGGATTTTGGTATCTTGCGACGCATCTGCGGCCGCCGCGAGCTGATCCGGCGTCGCGATAGTCCTGTCGCCCGTTATGAGTATCGTGTCGCCTTCCTGCACACCTGCGGCCCGCAGAGGGCTGTCGGCGGTGAGCTTTGTGACCTTTAGATTAGCCCCGACCGCAAATTTCCCGATCGCAAACGCAGCCGCAACGGTGCCCGAGAGCAATAAGATAACGACGGCACGCCGCACCATTTTTGTATCGCGGATATTTTGTGCTACCAGATGCACTATCGTCACAAGCGACACGGCGACCATTTTTCGTAGGCTTACCTGCGGCTCATACGAGAAAAATGACGAGACCAGCGTGAGGCCTACAAACGCGAGGATCGCGGTGGTGATGCCGTCGGTCCTAAACGTCGGACGGACAAACGCCACCCGGATGAGCCAAAACAAAAGCGCGAGGGACCATGAGATCTGCGTCGCGGCGATCGATACAGGTGCACACACAGCCAGCAGCAACAGAGATAGCTGCAGAGCCTTGTTGGTCAGGCGATAGATATTTGAGTTTTCGTCCACTTAATTTTTCGTAAATTGCGGCGAACTTTGATTATAGTTAAAGCCTCTAAAGTCCGCATCTACCGAAACGATTACAGATTGACAGAAAACGGATTGATTTGTGAAAGGAAAAGAATATAATCCCGCTATGACCGCAAACTTAACGCGAACGTTGCGAGCAGCCTCTCTTTGCACAGGCCTGCTCGTTGCCGGCTACTTCTTCCTGTTTTATTCGTCGGCCGGTTCCGGTTCGACGGCGGCAAAGGATGATCCGATCGAGCTTTTGTTGCGGCTGCCAGCTCCGGCACCGCCAAATCCGCTCGTCCCGCAGACTTCGCTATACAACCGCGAAGAGAAATTTTACAGCAAATCTAACGTGCCAAAGGACAACGCACCGATCGACGAGCTGCTCGATTATTGGCTGCGGCAAAACAATTCGGCTCAGGATCTGCGTTATATGCCGGAGATATCAGATCAGGCCCGTAGCCGGATAATGAAAGAGATCAGCAAAAAACCGGCTTTGCTGACGAGCTATCTAAATGTCCTCAAGGGCGATGCAAAAGCCGCCGATTTTGTTAAGGAGATCTACGACCGCGAAGGCAGCGGCGGTGCCATCAATAAAGAAGAACGGCGGATGGTCAAAGATTGGCTGATGTACAACAGCCCTTATTTTAGCACCGACCTCGCCCGCAAAGCGTCGAGCGTTAACGATAGCGGCGAATACGTGACCGGGCAAACTGAGCTATTATCGCTCGCACGCGTCGATTTTGATCGTGCTAAACCGATCATCGAACGGCTGCTCGGCGATAGCTCACTAAAAACGTCAAAGGTGCTGGCAACTTGGGCTCAGTATCGCCACGCTCTCGACACCAATTCGACCGGCGATATCGAGACATATCGCGATGCCCTCAAAGCTTTTGTCGAGGACAAAAATGCGATGCCCGGAATGCGTGATCTGGCGATGGACGCTCTTGTGACCGAAAAAGAATGGTCCGGCCGCGACGAATGGTATTTTTCATTGCTCGCTGATGAGACGCTTTCAAAATTAGTGGTTAATGGCCAGACAAACACCGGTCTGACGACGCTCATCCTCAATTCACCCGAGGAAAAATATGTCGAGAAGATGATCGAGCTCGCTGGCAGCAGCAACCCAACAGTTCGCAGCAATGCCGTTCGCAATTTGATAGCCCAGCTAAACACGGGCAATGCGGCGGTCGTCAAAGCACTGCTCCCGTGGCTCGAGGACCAAAAATGGGCGACCGATGTCGATGATTCGCGCGGCACGCTTGTCAGAAAACTCAGTGAGATCGAGGTGCCGGAAAGTGTGCCGGGGCTGATAAGAATATTAGACGAAAAACACATTCAGACGGCGCCGTCGGCAAATGCAGCTGCCTACGCAGCAAATATGGTGGCCAATGCTGCGAGTACAGCAGCCAATCGTGCGAGCATTTCGGCGAACCGTCCGGCGTCAAACGTCACCACTCTCACAAACACATCTCAAGTCATCGCCTTTCCATTTAGGTCAGCGGCAGTTGCCGCTTTAGCAAAACAAAAAGACGGACGTGCCGTTCCGGCGTTGCGTCGCGTGCTGCCCGAGATGTCGCAGTCGTACGAGCGTGACATTGTCGTCAGCGCGATCTGGGAATGCAATGGATTTTCGCTTACTGAGCAGCTCGATGCTCTTGAGACCGCCGCCAAAGGTGTCCGCACCGAGATGGACAACGAGGCTATCTTGGCCGCAAACGCCAACGCCGTTGCATCTAATTACGCAACAACTTACGAGAACGAAGGTAAACGCGCCCCGACGCCCGCTGAGATCCGCGCGAGCCTTGGGCGAACGCTGTTGCAATCGCCTACGATACCCGACGTGCTTGCTCGCGGTGCGGTCGACCGCATCGCCGTGCTCGACACCAAAGACAAGCCGCTCGCCCAGGCTTACCGCCGGATGATCCTACGCTGGCAAAATTCGGCGATCAATATCTTGCTACTTCGCGATCTAAAACGCGGCGTCGCCGATCTCGATACGATCATCAGATTGCTCGGCCAGCGAAAAGAGCTGCGCGAAAAACAATCAACTGACATTTTTGATATCCGTACCGGCACGCCGACGGCGCTTGGCATCTCAGCATGTCTGCTCGAAGACTCAGCCGATTACGACGCGATACTCGATAACGGAAATATCGAGAGCAAGACCGCCCTGTTTGCGTGTGCACGTCTGCTGCGTTTGCCGCTGCAGGTGCCAAAGGTCGCGGAAAATCTCAGATCGCCAAATCCCCTGCTCCAGACCGCCGCCGAGCGTTATCTCGAATCCGAAGATTCGCCCGAGGCCCGCGCAATCGTGCTTGCACGTCACCCGAACGAGGCGAAGATACTCGGTGCCCGCAGTGCGTTTATGGTCGATGGTGTCGCCGACACTTATAACGAATATCTCTACGCCGTCTATCAGAGCCTCGGCGACAGCTCGCTCTACAATGGCTGGTCCGGTGCCGGTAATGACGACCAGATAATCGCCGCCGAAAAAGAGCTACAGGCCGAGGTCAAAAAATCAGACGATCTCGTCGGCATTTATTCCTACGACGACAATTACATCCGCATTTACAAGGACCGCGTAATGTTTAGCTGGGACGAGGACGATTCGCGTTACCGCGAGCGGCCACTGAGCGGTGAGGAATTTGACGCCATCAAGGGCTATCTGGAGCATAACAAGGTGGACGAGCTGCCGCCGTTCATCTCGTGCGGCGGTGCATATTGCACATCTAAAGAGCTGATAATGCTCAGCCGCGTCGGCGGTCGACGGGTCTATATGACCGGCACCGACGGCGAATACGGCGGCGGCGGTGAGTTTGAATTTTTTGTCGGGCTTGATAAATATTTTGCCGGGCTAAAACAAGCACCCGCAAAGCTCAAATACCGTCTGAGTCGCGAGATACCTGGGCTTGAGATCGTGCTTGCGGCGGATGAACTTAACGCCGTTGCCGTCTGGAAAGATGGTGCTGATCTTCGCGTGGCGGCAAGCGAAAAAGCCGTCCGCGAAAAGATCAAGAAAGAGATCGACGGCGATCCGGACGACGAAGAGGCTCCGGTCGAGGATTACTCCGAAGAGGCCGAGGTCAAAAAAGCCGAGCTTCGCGAAAAGCGTCGCTATGAGGGCTTTTCCTGGTACAAGATCGCAGACGGCGAAGTCGCAGGCGTAACATCCCAACCCAACGGTATCGAGTTTTTGCCGATGCGTGACGGGCTCGGCGTCCCGGCAGGTGAGGAGCAGTGGAAAGCAAGGCTTGCCGACGTAGAGATACGTGCGTCGGAGGATGGATTGTTTAAGGTAGTTCGCGGACGGCTGACCAAGGTGCGTGACGGCAATTATCGCAGCCCCGTCATTACGCCGAATGGGCGGTGGGTGCTCGTCAGCAAACAGGATGACCAGTCCGGACAGGCCATATTTCGTGTCGATCTGGCCACCAATAAGGAATATCAGGTCGAGTTAGAGGGCTACGGCGAGAGCTATCCGCTCGCTTTTATACCGTCTATAAACAAGATGCTCGTCATCCGAAACGACTATCGATATTACCGTTCTGACGATGATGATACGGCCAGGGGCGATTCGGAACCGGACAATTTGTTGTTGGTCGATCCGGCCACCGGCATCGCAAATCCCGCTCCTGGAGAAGTTCGCCCGGTTGCGCAGCAAACTTATCGTGCTCTGCAAAAAACCGCGAAACCCAATGAATACTGGGCCGCCATGATCGACGAGGAAAAAGGTTTGACCGAGATCGGCATATACGAAACGAAAACCTTTGGCTTTAAGGCCATAATGAAAGTGCCAAAGATCAGATTTAACAGCATGAATATGTGGGTCGATGAACCCGGCAAAAAGGTTTATTTCGTCTATCGCGGGCATCTTTTGTCGCTGCCGATGTCGTAAGCCCCTTGCGTTTGCGGGGCAAATCAGGTTAAATAGTTGTTTGCTCAATTGAGCAAAATTTTAGCCGAGAGGAGGTGAGCAAACAAAATGGCATTTATATCAGTAAACAATAACGAATCGATCGAGTCGGCATTACGCCGCTTCAAACGTAAAGTTATCAGCGAAGAGATCATCAAAGATCTCAAAAAGCACGCTCATTTTATCCCTCCCGGACAAAAGGCAAAGCTCAAATCGGTCAACGCCCGTAAGCGCAACCGTAAGCGTTTTCGCACGCAGCGTCCGATGGGCGCGGGTACCGGTAGCGGACCAGGTCGTCCGCCGATGGGACAGAACCGATAACTATAGTGAAAAGAAAAAAGGTGGAAAAGTGAAAAAGCTAAATGCTCAGACACTTTTTCACTTTTTTACTTTTAAACGTATATCCTTTTAACATGGCATCCGAACGAACAAGAATTTTATTAACCAACGACGATGGCTATCACGCTGAGGGCATCGTCGCACTTGAGGCGGCATTGAGCGAGATCGGCGATGTGTATGTCGTCGCCCCCGAATCGGAAATGAGCGGTGCGTCACATAGTCTTACGCTATCGCGGCCGCTGCGGATCCGCCAGCGTGCTGAGCAGCATTGGACGGTTGACGGCACGCCGACAGATTGCGTCACGCTTGCGATCAATCAAATATTTTCCGAAGCCCAGCGTCCGCACATCTGCTGCTCCGGCATCAATCACGGTGCAAACCTCGGCGATGACGCGACCTACTCCGGCACCGTTGCCGGTGCACTCGAATCAACAATTTTAGGCGTTCCCGGACTCGCATTCAGCCTCGCGTCCTATCGCGATCAAGACTTTACCGAGTCGGCAAAGGTCGCCGCCGAGATAACTAAAAAAGCTCTCGCGGAAGGCTTGCCGGTTTGGACTTTGCTCAATGTAAACGTGCCTAAGGGCGTACCGAAAGGCATCCGCATTACAAAACAGGGCTTTAAAAACGCACGCCCGATCATTAGCGAGCACATCGACCCGCGCGGCAAGCTCTACTATTGGATCGGCGAGGTCCGCGAAGGTTTTCGTGCCGAGGGCGGCACGGATTTTGAGGCGATCGACGAGGGTTACGTCTCGGTCACACCGATGCGTAGCGACCTGACCAGCCACAGCGGCGTCGAAAAATTACAAAACTGGAACACCAACTAGTGAACGCAACCGCCATCACAGACGAAATGACGATGCAGCGGCTCGCGATGGTCGAGCAGCTCCGAAAGACACACAAGATCGCGGACGAACGCGTGCTCGACGCTATGGCCCGCATACCGCGACATCTATTCGTCCCGGTCGCCATCAAATCGCAAGCCTACAGAGACAACGCGCTGCCGATCTCCGGCGGACAAACCATCTCACAGCCATTTATCGTCGCCCGCATGACCGAGCTGCTAGGATTGACGGGAAACGAAAAGGTGCTTGAGATCGGTGCAGGTTCCGGTTACCAAACTGCGATACTCGCATCGCTTGCACGATCTATTTTTGCCATCGAACGACTTGCAAATCTTGCCGACGAAGCCATTCGCCGTCTGCAAACGCTAGGCATCACAAACGTTACGCTCAAGGCCGCTGACGGCACGACGGGCTGGGAAACATACGGCCCGTACGACGCGATACTCGTCGCGGCCGGCGGCCCTGACGTTCCCGAGCCGCTCGTAAAACAACTAAAGATCGGCGGCAAGCTCGTCATTCCAGTAGGCGATGACCAACGTTCGCAGACGCTCATACGTGTGACGCGTACCGAGAGTGGCTCGACACGGGAAAATTTTGGCCCCTGCTCCTTTGTCCCGCTCATTGGCGAACACGGATGGTAACCACACCGTCAACTTAAAAATTATTGCGACGAAACCCTCTCCAAACGCGTCAAGGTAGATAAGGCTTTATTATGAAACGAACAACCTTATTTATCCTGATCTCTATCCTTTGCACCGGTTTCCTATTTTCGGGCTACAAATTGATCCTAGGCCAAAATCAAAATATTTCCGCAGTTGTTAACAGCCGGGGCAACCCTCTCGATCCACAAAATCTGCCTATCGGCGACGGCAAGACGGCCAAGATACCGACCAAAGGCTACCTAATGCCGTGCGAAGGGCCGGGCGGACGCGGCGGCGGAGCGTTTCGTGACGGAGCGTGGATACACTCGGATGGTAGCTGGGATTCGACAACCAAGCCGATCGTGAGCGGTGATGTCGCTTGGAGTAATTATCGTTACGAGATCCGGGTCGAGGACAACAAACGCAAATTGCTCGGCAACGGCCTGCCCGATCACCACACCGGATCGTTTCCGATCCCGCGAACGGACGATGCATTTAACTACGACCGCAATCCGAACTCGATCCGGGCGACCGATATTGTATTCAGCCTGCCGATAGTCCCGGCTGTCGCGGCAAAACCAAGTTGTGTCCCGATGGGCGTTATCGGCGTGATGCGTTCGGGCGTTGCATTGTATAACGCGGTCGACGAGTTGGGTCGTGATGCGGTCGCCCATGAGATACAGGACAAATGTGACGGCCATCCACAGCGTGAAGGGCAATATCATTACCACAATCTGTCGCGATGTCTGGAGACGAGCCACGACGCCGGACATTCGCAGATATTTGGCTATGCGCTCGACGGATTTGGAATTTTCGGACGCTACGGCGAGAACGGAAAAGAACTTACCGATGCCGATCTCGACGACTGCCACGGCCATACGCACGAGATCAATTGGGACGGCAAACCGGCGGTGATGTACCATTATCACGCAACACGTGAATACCCGTACACCATCGGCTGTTTCAACGGAACGCCAGTCGCCGCACGCCGTCCGGGCCCTCCGGGATTATTTCCGCAATTTTTTTGAGCGAAACCCGAAGCTCTAAGTTTCCGCGACACCATTTAATTTGATACGATTTTCAGCTTGGCACCAATTGTGTCAGGCTGTTTTTATGGATTCGATAATCGATTTTTTATATCAGGTAAAGGATTTCCTAAATCCCGCAAAGCTCATCGACTATATGTTGGCTTTGCTTGGCAACTATGTGTATCTCGGGCTTTGGTTCATCATCTTTGCCGAGACCGGTTTAGCGGTGGGATTTTTTCTGCCGGGTGACTCGCTACTGGTGGTTTCGGGCCTGTTTGCGGCGGCGGGTAAACTTAATGTCTGGTGGGTAATGATCGCGTTTTTTCTCGGCTCTGTGATCGGCGACAGTACCGGTTATTGGACAGGACGTGTAATGGGCAAGACGCTTTTTAACCGCGAAGATTCGTGGATATTTAAGCCGAGTCGTGTCGAGAAAGCTCACGCATTTTTTGAGAAATACGGCGTCAAGACGGTGATTCTTGCGAGGTTCGTGCCTATTGTCCGCACCTTTGCACCGATCGTCGTTGGCGCTGCCGAAATGCCGTATCGCCAATTCCTGCCCTACAGCATCCTCGGCGGATTGCTATGGATATGCAGCATGGTGCTGGCGGGCTATTTCCTCGGCGGTGTGATCGAAAATGCTCTCGGCATCAAGCTCCAGGACCATATCGAAAAGGTGGTCATCGTCGTCGTCTTCCTATCCTTGCTGCCGCCGATCATCGAATTTATCAAACACAAATTTGGCAAGCGGCCCGACGTGATCGATGAGATCACGGAGGTCGTCGAGGACAAGTAGTGTCAATGCCGGCCCGTCTCCGGGCAATATCGCTGGAGATAACGGTCTTCGTCGCGGGCGGGCTGCTGATGACGTACGAGATCATCGGTTCCCGCATCCTCGCCCCGTTTATCGGCACATCGACATACGTCTGGACGAGCCTGATCGGTGTCATCCTCGCAAGCCTCAGCCTCGGCTACTGGTTTGGCGGACGCCTCGCCGACAAACGCCCCGACATTCGCGTTCTCGCCGCAGTATTATTTTTGGCAGGAACGCTCGTGTCCATCACGGTTCTCGTCAAGGAGATCGTCCTTTCGTTTATCGCATCTGCTCCGGTCGGTGTTGAGATGCGCTCGCTGCTCGCCGCTTTGCTGCTGTTCGCTCCGGCAAGCGTCTGCCTCGGAATGGTCACGCCTTATGCCGTCAAGCTCAGAATGCTCGTGCTCGCTGACGCGGGAAAGACCGTCGGCCGTCTGTACGCGCTTTCGACTGTCGGGAGCATTGCGGGCACATTTCTTGCAGGATTTTTCCTGATCCCTTTCGTCGGCAGCGTCCGCACGCTCTATATTGTCGCGGGATCGTTGGTCGGCCTTTCGCTGTTGCTCGTTCCTTTTACTATTTCACGCCTTAATATTGCCGGTTTGGTGCTACTGGTTAGTTCCGTCCTTTGGAGCGAGGCTGCCGCAGGGATAAGTTATCGTGCGAACGAGCTCCGCGACATCGATACCGAATACAGCCGCGTACAGGTCTTTCGCTCGACGGACCGCAACGGCCGTGCGATCCGCGTACTGACGACCGATCCTTACGCCATCCAATCGGCGATCTTTATCGACAGCGACGAACCGGCGCTCGAATACGGGCGTTTTTATCATCTTGCCAGACATTTCAAACCGGATTTTCGCGATGTGCTGGTCATCGGCGGTGCGGGATATTCGACCCAGAAAGAATTCCTGCGGCGATATGAAAACGTGCAGCTTGATGTTGTCGAGATCGATCCGCGAATGACGGATATCGCCCGCGAACATTTTCGCCTGAAAGATGACCCACGGCTCAATATTATCCACGAAGATGGTCGGATGTATCTAAATCGCGCCAATGCAGGCCGATACGATGTCATTTTGATGGACGCATTTGGCTCGATGTTCACGGTTCCCTTTCAACTTACAACCGTCGAGGCCGTTTGCCGGATCAGTGATTCGCTAACGGGTGACGGCGTCGTAATCTTTAACCTCGGGTCGTCGATCAAAGGAGCGGGGAGCGGTTTTTTCCGTGCGGAAATGGCGACGTATCGTGCGGTGTTCCGTCACGTTTTCGTATTTAAGGTAAGGCCCGAGCGGCAGGACGAGACGCTGCAAAATCTGATAATTGTCGCTTCGAAATCGAAGACCCTGTCGCAGCTAGTGAGCAACGACGCCGAGATCTCATCGCTTCTGGCAAATGTTTATTCAAACAATATCCCCGCCGACCTGCCCGTCCTCACCGACGATCTGGCACCGGTCGAGTACTACAATTCGATCGCGCAAAATCAATATTCATCGTCGCAATAGCTGTCGAGTTTGACTTGGCACGGACGGTCACATAAACTCTTATATTGGTCGGCGGGGCGTGGCTCAGTCTGGTAGAGCGCTCGGTTCGGGATCGAGAGGTCGGAGGTTCGAATCCTCTCGCCCCGACCATTAAAATCGCAAAAGAGGCGGTCTCGCATGGGATGGCCTCTTTTTTATTTAATGAATATTCAAGAACTCGGGTATCAACAAACGCCGCTAGGCGACCTGACGCTGCGGCGTCGGATCGAACCGCGCTTGCACAATCAAGAGGTCTTTGAGGTCAAGCTCGGCGACGAGTACCTGATGTCGAGCCTCTTTACCGAGAGCGAACGTCAACTTGCGACACTCGGCCTCGCACCGCTCGCGGGCGAACTGGATGTCGTGATCGGCGGTTTGGGATTAGGCTACACAGCGGTCGAGGCGTTGAAAAATAAGAACGTAAGCCGCCTGCTCGTCATTGACCTTTTCCAACCAGTGATCGACTGGCACCAAGCCGGGCTCGTCCCTAATGGCCCGATACTGACCGCCGACGCCCGATGCGAACTCCGGCAAGGTGATTTTTTTGAACTCGCCCGAACGGGCTTTGACGCTAATGCTCCCGGTAGAAAATTCGACGCCGTTCTGCTCGACATTGACCACTCACCCGAACACTACCTCGACCCCGAAAACAAGTCTCTCTACACCGCCGAAGGGCTCTCCGCGATCCGCCACCAGCTAAAACCCGGCGGCACATTTGCCCTATGGTCTAACGACCCCGCGAGCGATGAGTTTACCGCACATCTAAAGTCAGTATTCGCCACCGCAACCGCCCATAATGTCCGATTTCCTAATCCGTACACAGGTGCGGTATCGGTAAATTCGGTGTACGTCGCTCGAACGCTATTTTAGATTTTTATTAAAAAACGCGAGCGTCCGTTCCCATGCCAGCTTCGCGGCTTCGGCGTCGTAGCGTGGGGTGGTGTCGTTGTGAAAGCCGTGCTGTTTGCCTTCGTAGGTGTAGCTTTCAAATTTTACCTTGTTCGCTTTTAGCGCGGTCTCGTAGGCGGCGATACCGGCGTTGACGCCCTGATCGTTTCCGGCGTAATTAAATAGCAGCTGAGCCTTGATCTTTGGTACATCGGCAACACCGGCTTGCCGGCCATAGAACGCGACACCGGCTTTGAGGTCTTTGCCAAGACGGACGGCGAGCTGATTGACCATTCCGCCGCCAAAGCAGAATCCGACCGCACCAAGTTTGCCTTTGCTGTCGCGCCGTTTTTTGAGCCACAGAGCCGCCGCGACAAAATCTTCGGTCATCTTTTTGCCGTCAACCGTGCGAAATGCCGCCGCACCTTTTTGCTCGTCGCCGGGATAACCGCCGACCGAGGTCAGGCCGTCCGGAGCGTATGCCATGAAGCCGGCCTTGGCGAGACGGCGGGCGACGTCTTCGATATACGGATTGAGGCCGCGATTTTCGTGGATAACGATAACGGCGGGAAACTTTTTACCCTTTGACGGTTTTGCAAAATAGCCCTTTATCGAGCCGTTACCGGTGGGCGACTGCACCGTTTCGTAACTGGTGATGATGTCTTTGTCGTCCTTGGCGATCGTCTGTGCCCAAGCGTAGTTTGGCTGCAAACTGTCATAGATCGCCGCGGCCGTCAGCCCGCCGACCGCGAACTTTCCGATGCTGCGCATAAACGAGCGCCGGTCCATATCACCGTGCTGATACTCGTGAAAAAGATCCAATAATTCCTGCGGATAATCGTCTGCGGTTTTGCGTTCCATAATTTATCTCCTTGTGTGGAAAAAGAATACTAAAATTCAAAGTTAAATGTAAAAAGAAGAGGCTGCCCCCGATGGAGACAGCCTCGCTAGGCATACCTAATTGCTACTTAGAACTTAAACCGAAATTGCGCCGTAAAGCTGCGGCCCGTGCCGTCGATGCCCCAGCTCGGGTTACGATATTTCTGATCCAATATATTTTCAAATGCCCAGAATATATTGGCGTGATCGTTTATGGTAAATCCGCCGCGGACGTTGGCGACGCCATATCCCGGCAAATAGGTGTAGAGCGGCACGACGGTGTTGTCGTTGACGATCGTGACGCCATTGATGGTCGCACCGATCGGCAGCAGACGGTTTTGAACCTGCGCCTGAGTTTCGCCCGTTGCGATCAAAATGCCGCCTGCGGTTCCGCAACCTCCGGGACCCGGTGTCGTCAAACCGTTGACACACGCTCCGCGACGGAAATAGTTTTGGATCTGTGCACGCGAGCGTCCCGCTCCGGTTCGACGGTCGGCTAGGTCGCCGCTCGAAAATCTATCCTGTCGGCCAGCGAGCGTCGCATAGCCCTCGACCCAGAATCTTGACCAGTTATGACGCAAGCCAAGGAAACCGGTCGGCGGCGGTGTTCCACCTTCGATATTTGGCGGTACGCCGGTCGCCTTGTCCGAGGCTTTAGTGTAGGTGTAATTTGCTCGCAGATTCAGACGGTCGGTGAGCCGCGCCTGTAGTTCGTACTCAACGCCCCAGATCTTGGCGGCGGTAAAGTTTGCACGAACAAGCACAGGGTTCGCCGACGCCGCTACAAATACAGTACCGTTTGCGTTCTGGCTGGTGATGACATCGCTGCCCAGGAATTTGCCAACCGCTCCGGCGGGCAGGATCAGAGCCTGTTTGGTAACCGCATTATCTATATCGAGGCGAAACACCGTCAGGGTCGAATCGACCCGTTTGTTTTGATAGCGAACCGAGAAATCGTAGTTGTTGCTAAATTCTGATTCCTGCTGCGAAACCGGAATGCCGGTCGTTACCGCAGCGGCTCCTGCTGTTGTGCCGATCGTTCCGCCATAAGAACCGGCGGTAATGTGATCGACCTCAAATCCATCGCCCGTCAGGCCAAGCGTACCGAGATCGGTCATGCTCGGATAACGGAATCCACGGCTATAGTTAAATGCAAATCGCAGCTCATCGGTGGCACGGATAACCGCTCCGATGCGGCCTGAAAGATCACTGGTTTTCAACGAGTCGCTGACCCACAGTTGGCGGCCAGCAACTACTGGTGATTTGCTTCCGTCTGCCTTGTAAGACATGCCACTGTAACGGAGTGCTCCCGTGATCCTAAGCCGAGTCGGAATGGCTTCCCACACGTCCTGAACAAACACGCCGCCGGATGCAAATGTCGCATCATCCGGCACGCGCGGGCGTGATATCGTCACAAGGTTTGTAACAGGATTTTGTATGTATGCCGGCGAGTTGACCTTTTCACGGTAAAAATCACCGCCAAACAGCAAAGTGTTGTTGCGTCCGATACGCTTATCCAGAAAACCGCTAAAACCCCACGTCGATGTCCGTTCATACTGGTGAGTGATGTCACCTACAGGATTTCCCTGCCCGCCCTGATTGACGCGCTCCTCGCGCTGACTGTTATACGAACCGGTCAGCGACAGGCTGTCAAACGGGCCGACGTTACGTTTTACGTAACGTAAATAGCCAAAATCGAGCATCAGATTTCTCAGGTCGGCGATCAGGTTTCCGTCACCACCTATCAGCTGGTCATAACGCTTGCCGTTATCCTGCTGGCTGCGTTGGTAGAAAAAGGTAAGCTGCTGATCGTCGGTTGGCGAATATGCCAGCTTACTGGCAAAACCGTATTGCTGAAATCCTGTACCCGGGTTCACGTCATACAATATCGTTGACGGCAGCCCGAGAAAACGTGTGACCGCCGAGTGTGTATCAATGCCGTCAGCCGTTCGGACGTCGCCGATGCGGCGGCCGTTTACACTGACAAAACCGCCGAACCTGCGGGTACCATAGCTCAGCAATGCCGAAGTGCCGTAGCTGCGGTCGGCGGTACCAAACGAAGGATTAAACTCGCCGTGAAACTCAGGAGTTTCAAACCCGTAAGCCGGGGTTTTGGAGACTAAATTGACCGTTCCTGAAAGCGAATCCGAACCGTATTGAGCACCGTTAGGCCCGCGAAGCACCTCGACCGACTGCATTGTGCTTGGTTCATTGAGATTGAAAAATGTGTTGACGCCGCCACGCTGGCCGGCATGGGTGTATCGCACGCCATCGACAAAATTCACCACGTTCTTACCCGTCAGGCCACGAACCACGATCTGTCCCATCGTCGGGCTGGTCCGCTGATAGTTTAGCCCGGCCTCTTCTTTTCCGGCCTGCCCCATCACGGATGTTGCCCGCTCCATGATCTGCTCGGTGCTGATCACATTGGTAGCCTGGGGAACATTTTTCGCTTCTTCGGCTTGGCCGATATCGGCAGTTACCGTAACGCGGCTCTCGCCGATAGCGAGCGAAACCGCGACATTACTCGCACCGGATTGGATCGTCTGTTCGGCAACCGCAAACCCTTGGGCAAGCACGCGCAAAGTGTAAGAACCAGACGGCACGGCGTTGAATGTAAATGTACCCTCACGCGAGGTCACAGTCGTCATCCCTACACGAGACGATTCGCTGCTGACCGACACAGTTGCACCGGCGACAGCGTCACCGTTTTGGTCCTTGACCGAACCGGCGATCCGCTCTTGGCCGAACGTCTCGGCAGCTATCGTCGTTAAGATAATGAGACAGAATAGTAAACAGCGGCAATAGATGTTCATTTATAGTTTTCTCTTGGTTGTGGATTTGGCTTTTGAACCTGCTTAATATTACTCACGAGAGAAAACTACTACCATCAGCCGTAGTTGCCGCCATCTTTTACTTACTTTATGTCGTCGCAGAACGTCTTATTAGTGGCAGATGTCAAAAGCCAAAAATAAGAGGCTTCATCCTTTAATTAAGAGGTGGCAGGCTATGAGAAAGCAACAAAAACTACACGGACCTTTGTTCGGCGGCACACTATTGGTTGTCGTTTTCTTTTTATTTGGTATCGCTATTAACGGGCAAACCAATTCCGACATTAACAAAGAGTTTTCGTTCAGCCGAGTGAAAACCTGGAATTTTATGACTGAGAGGGTAACCGCGCGCGACAAGTTCGGGGCGAACGAGATTTGGGACAACAATATTCGCGAAACCCTGACGGCGGGACTCGCAAAGGCTAGCTTTGTCCACTCCGACACCCGTCCGGACCTTATAATACGATATCGCCTCAGCACAAAAGAAAAACAGAGCGTCAACGTCATTCGCGACAACTGGGGCTATCCCTATCATCGCGGCGGGCGGAACTATTGGCGCGGTGGCCGCGGCCGCTGGGGTACATCGACGGTCTATCGTATCCCCTATGACCAATCAACACTCGTTCTGGATATTTTCGATGCCCAAACAAATGAGCTGGTCTGGCGTGGATACGATCGCCGATCTGTTGATGACAAATCGGAAAAGAGTCTTAAGAAATCAGTTGGTAAGCTGATGGATCGCTTCGCCAAGGACGTGCGCGAAAGCCTTAAGCCGAAGAATTGATCAAATGAACTACTCTGACTGGTAGGTCGCCACACTCGTCGGAGTTTCAAAGCAGCGTACCTTATAAACCCGGACGCGGTCGTCACCAACGCGTGTGTTGAGGTATTCGAGAAAGTAGCGGGCTAGGTTTTCGGCTGAGGGATTAAGCTCCTCGTCAAACGGCGGCAGTTCGTTGATGTTTCGGTGGTCGAGATATTTTACGATCTCGTCAGCAGCGGTTTTTAGATCGCCAAAATCGATGAGCAGGCCGATATTATTGAGCTCTTCGCCACGTGCATATATCTCGACTTTGTAATTATGGCCGTGCAGGTTCTCACATTTCCCCTTATATCCGCGCAGTTGGTGAGCGGATGAGAAATTGCGTTCGATCATTACTTCGTAAAATGAGGGCATTGTCGCAATTATATCTCACCGTCTTCGGATTGCGTAAATATCTCGGCGACATCGTTTAGATCGGCAGTAATTTTCATCCTCGGCAGGCTGTTAAGAAAATCGCGGCCATAGGATTTTGTCCGCAAACGCGGATCCATGATCGCGATGACGCCGCGATCGGTGCGGCTGCGGATCAAGCGGCCGATGCCTTGTTTGAGCGATATAACGGCTTGCGGGACGCTGTAATCAAAGAATGATTTGCCCCCATTGTCATCGATAAATTTGCTCCGCGCCTGTACGAGCGGATCTGTCGGGACGGCGAACGGCAGCTTGTCGATGATGACGCACGACAATTGATCGCCGCGAACATCCACACCCTGCCAAAAGCTCGACGTCGCAAATAGCACGGCGTTTGGCGTTGCTCGAAACTGCTCGAGCAGGCCGGTTTTGGACATCGTTCCCTGCAAAAAACACGGATAGCCGATGCGGGATGAAACAAGCTCGAACAGCGCCGTCATAGACGAATTGCTCGTACACAAAACGAACGCATGGCCACGCGTGACCTGGATTATCTTAATGATCTCGGTCGCCGCCATCTGCGTAAATTCGGGCGTTCGCGGGTCGGGCATTGTTTTTGGCAGATAAAGTATCGCCTGTTTTTCATGGTCAAACGATGACTCGGCCATAAACGTGTCAGTCTTGGTTTTATCGAGCCCGAGACGATCGCGGATAAAATTAAAGCTGCCGTTGGTCGAGAGCGTCGCCGAGGTCAGGATGCAGGTCTCGACCTTGTCAAAAAGTTTCTCTTGCAGCAAAGACGAGACATCGACGGGCGACGCTTGCAAGAAAATGCCCCGGCCGCGGCGTTCGAGCCAGTAGACAAAGTTGCGGTCCGCCTGCTCGACGATAAATTTTAGATCGAACCGCGTTTGCCTTACGCGCCGGACAACGCTGTCGGCCTCGGGTAGCTTTTCACTAAATACGTCGGTCTCGGTCTCAAGCCGTGCGAGGGCTTCATCAAGCGCCTGAAACGCCTCGCCGAGCGGTGATAGGACATCTTCGCCGTCGATGCCGCGATGTGAAAAGGCATCGGCAAGCAGCGGAAACCGTCCGTCAGCATCGCGTGCCTGTTTGAAACGCACCCAAAACTGCTCGGCAAATCCGTTGATGCGTGACGCCGATCTCGTGATCTGTGTCGCCGCGACCGCATCGCTGATCGGCAAAACGCTCGCGTCGCGGGCAAGTTCCTCAAGCTGAAAATTCGATACCTGAAATCCAAAATAATCCGCCGCGATGTCTTCGATCAGATGAGCCTCGTCAAAGATGACCGCACCGTAATCCGGTATGACCTTGCCAAATTGGTTACCGCGCACATTTAGATCTGCAAAAAACAGATGATGGTTGACGATAACGATGTCGGCAGTCTCAGCACGGGCACGCATACGCGTGATAAAACACGGTTCGTAATCGGCGCATTTCTGGCCGATACAGGTTTCGCTCTTGGCGTTAATGCGATTCCAAAACGGCAGGTTTTCGGGCAGATAGGTCAGTTCGGCGCGGTCGCCGGTCTGGGTCTCATGCGACCATTCGCGAACCTCTTTGAAATGATCGATCTCACCCACGCCGTCAAGTATCGGCTGGTGATCGGATTGGAGGAGGCGGTAGATACAGGCGTAATTCGAACGCCCTTTCATATAGGCAGCCGTAAATTTTTTGGGCAGGATCTGCTGCAAAAAAGGTATGTCCTTTTCCATCAACTGCTCCTGCAGATTCTTGGTGCCGGTCGAGATTATGATCCGTTTCTTTTTCTTGGCGACCGCCTCGATCGCGGGTATCAGATAGGCGAGCGTCTTGCCGGTTCCGGTTCCGGCCTCCACGATGAGGTGCTTTTTTTCGTCAAAGGCGCGAGATATCGCCTCGGCCATTTTGATCTGGCCGCTGCGGTATTCGTAATTTTCGTGATGTTTCGAAACAAGCCCGTCAGGGCCGAAAACCTGTTCCGCCAAACTATCGCTCATCGTATAACGCCTGTATTTATTGACTTTAGGCTAGTTTTAGGTGATAATCGCAGCTTACCACAATTTACTGTTTACCGGATGTTGCCCCCTCAATCGACCAACTCCGCCGCAGTTTTGATAATCATAATGCTATCAAATATAAGGGAGTCTGTCTGAATGAGCTTTTCTAACTTCGAGTCCGGCCGCAGTGCGTTTCTTGCCCTTTTTGTCTTGGCGATCATTACCGCGATCTTTGCACTGCCATTCCAGCTAAGGACAAACGCGGCTAAAGGACTGTATCAAAAAACAGAAAGCCACGAGCGAGGGCTCGAAAATTACGATATCCGGACGGACAAATCAGCGTACGACACGATAGCTTTTTATCACGCGACGATGGGTAAAAACGCAGTCGAAGTTGCCGATGCCCGCGATGCATTTGTACGTGGTGAGAATGAATTAAAGAAACGTGTTCCAACGCTCAAGGTTGAATATAACGACGACATCCGCATTCCAGAGATCATCGCTCCCGATGTCCAACAGGGTAAGGCGTTTTTTACAGGCCGCTCGACCCAAAAACGCTCTGATATTCTCATTAATTTTCTAAACGAAAATAAAGATCTCGTCGGTGCCGGCAGCGAACAGATCAGCCAGCTAAAGGTCGCGGCAGATTACACAAATCCAGACGGCAATCTGTCGTTCGTAGAGCTAAATCAAGAGATCAACGGCATCCCGGTATTTCGCGGCGAGGTCAAAGCCGGATTTACAAAGAGCGGCGAGCTTTTCCGCGTGGTCAATAATTTTGCTCCGGGCTTAGATTATTACTCGATCTCAAAAGATTTTGGCGATCCTTATACGGCAGTTTCATACGCGCATCGCCACATCAATGCCGAAAACGCGATGAAACGGGTGCGGTTAAACGAAAAAGCCTCAACAGATATCAAAGCCGTTTTTGGCACCGGCGATTTTGCCACGACAGCCGAAAAAATGTATTTTCCGACCGAACCCGGCGTTGCCGTTCCGGCATGGCGTGTCTTGATCTGGCAGCCTGTCAATGCATATTACGTCATCGTCGATGCTCACACCGGAACAATGCTCTGGCGAAAAAATATTGGCGAGGACCAAACTCAATCTGCGACGTACAACGTTTACGCCAACCCCAACGCGATGATCAATGTCGCGGACAGCCCGTTTCCGCGTTCACCCGGACCCATCTCACCGGACGGCACGCAAGGAGCCGGTATCGCCCGCACCTCGATAACGCGTATCGGCAACGAGGCTCCATATACATTTAACAATCTCGGTTGGATCACGGATGGCGGTAACGAGACCGACGGCAACAACGTTGAGGCGGGGCTTGATCGCGATACGACGAACGGCGTCGATACGATCAATGGCCGCGTGACGGGTGCGGCTCGCACGTTTGATTTTCCGATCAACCCGTTTAACCCAAATACAAATACCGGCGATTCACCTGTCCCGGCGGGTGAGCCGACAGTTGGATCCAACACTCCATACTGCGCCTCTATAACCCAGCCGCATGGCATGGTCGATTATCAGAGAGCGTCCGTTACACAGCTTTTCTATATTGCTAACTGGTATCACGACGAGACTTACATGCTCGGGTTTACCGAAGCAGCGAGGAATTTTCAGAATACCAACTTTACCGGTCAGGGCGTCGGCAACGATAGGATCACTGCCGAGGGACAGGACTGTTCGGGCGCGAACAACGCAACCTTTACTACTCCGGCGGATGGCGGCCGCGGCAGGATGCAGATGTATCTGTGGGTAGCTCCGACACCCGATCTTGACGGTAATCTGGACGCCGAGGTTGTCATCCATGAGGCAACTCATGGCCTTTCAAATCGGCTACACGGAA
>JBGAUY010000092.1:0-6419 GCA_044228425.1 Pyrinomonadaceae bacterium
CGTGGTCCGATAGCTCAGTCGGTAGAGCAAGTGGCTTTTAACCACTGGGTCGCAGGTTCGAGTCCTGCTCGGATCACCATTTTTATGCAGAAAAGGCAGCCGTGATCGGCTGCCTTTTGCATTATTGTGGGTGCTTACTATTTATCTTGTTTCGCAGGTGTTGGCGAAGCAGCCGGCGTCGACGCTCCAACGATGTAGCTGTCACGGGCACGAAGAACTAGATTTGGGCGGTCGACGCGTACGCGGATCTGTTTTCGCTGGCCGACCTTGCCTTCGTCTGATGGGACATAGCCGATGTTGTACTGACGCCGCAATTCTTCGGCAATACCCTCAAATGCAGCAGTAAGCCCTCCGGGAGTTGCTTCCGGACGGAAAACGCGTCCACCGGTCGCGTCAGCGAGATCCTCAAGGTATTTTTTGCCAACAGCGTATTCTTCGGCGGTCACGCCACGCGTGATGACTTGCTGTGGGTCGCCCCAAATGCTCGGCGGCCACGGCTGTGAGTTACGCTGCCTGTTATCTAGATAGGTGTTGTAGTAAATAGGGAAGATCAGCGAATCAGATTCCTCAGCGTAACTAAGCGTGTTGTCGTAGGTCTGTTTACGAGAAGTTGTGTCAACACCATCGGTGAATAGAACAACGGCCTTACGTCCGGTGATCTTTCCGAGCTGCTTTCGCAAAGCTTCGTCAACGGCGCTATAGAGCGAGGTCCCGTCGCCAAAATTGGCTTTATTTATTGCTTTGTAGATCTTTTGGCGGTCAGTCGTTGCCTGAGTGCGAACGTTAACACTGCCGTTAAATTCGATGACTACGACGCTGTCCTGGGGCTCAAGTTGATCAACAAATGCGATGGCGGCCCTACGAATTTCCTCGATCCGGTAAGCAGTCGAGGGGCTCGTGTCGATCAAAAGGGCAACTGTAAACGGCTTATCCGTCGTTCCAAAATATGCGATCTCTTGCTCCTTGCCGTCTTCAAAGATCTTAAAATCCTGTTGCCGAAGTCCGGGAATATATAGCCCGTTGCGGTCAAAAACTGAGACCGGAATGGTCACGAGGTCGGTCGTGACCCTAAGCGTGTCGTCATCGTCTTTATTTTCACCCGTCGAAGGGGCGAGAATTTTTGGAGCGTCAGGTTCAGCTTTGCCGCCGAGGCTGATACCCGGAAAGCGGTCAGCGATCCGGACCTTACGGCTTGGCTGCGGCTTTGATTCGGAATATTGGGCCGGATCGTCCTGCCTGTTGACAGGTGCGGGCGTCGGAGTAGCAGTTGCTTTTCGTCCTGACTGTCCAAACACAAAACCGCCAAAAACAAGGATGAACAGGCCGACAAGCAGTAATTGCGATTTTGCTGACATAGAATTTCCCGCTGAAAGTTGTACAGAGCCTTAGATGCTTTGACACCACGAAAAGGTTGATAGATTTATTATACGCTTGTCGCAAGAGTAACGATGCTAAAACCTGCCATTATCAGCACCACTAACCAACCCGCTATCTGTAGCCACAAGGGGTGGCGATAATTGCCAACGATCGAGGCCTTACGCGACGCTAGCAGCACCAGAGCGAGGCCAACTGGCAGGATAAAACCATTTAGCGTGCCTGCCCAGACTAGGACCTTTACCGGCCGTCCGACGATCAAAAAAATGGTTGTCGATAGCACAATGAAAGCGACGATCGTCAGGTTTGTTTTAGCTTCGATACGTTTGTTGAGTGTCTTCATAAAAGACACTGAGGTAAACGCCGCTCCGACCACCGAAGTTATCGCCGCAGCCCACATCACGACGCCAAAGATGCGTAATCCGGTCATCCCGGCGGCGTTTTGAAATACAGATGCGGGCGGATTGGCGTCGTCAATCGCCATCCCCATCGTTATCACGCCTAATGCCGCCAAAAACAGGAAAAATCGTATTATGGCGGTCAGGAAAATGCCGGTCATGGCGCCGCGATTTACTTGTTGCAGAGACTCTTTGCCCGTCACGCCGGCGTCGATCAGACGGTGCGCACCCGCAAACGTGATGTAGCCGCCGACAGTGCCGCCGACGAGTGTGACGATCGCGAGAGCATTGATCTGTTCAGGAACTACGGTGCGATGCATCGCTTCGATGAGCGGAGGGTTTGACGCATATACGACATAAGCGATCAGCCCGATCATCACGACACCAAGCACCTTAACGAAAACGTCCATCGCCTTGCCCGCTTCTTTTACTAAAAAGATCGCTATCGCCGCGAGCGCACTGATCGCAGCGCCGTATTCGACAGGTAGGCCAAATATCGCATTTAGCCCAAGACCGCAACCGGCAATATTGCCGATATTAAAAACAAGCCCGCCAAACGCTATCAAAGCAGATAGAACATATCCGCTCGCAGGGATCGTCTCATTTGCTACATCTTGTCCGCGTTTGCCCGAGACCGTCAAAACACGCCAGATATTGAGCTGGGCAAATACATCAAGCAACACCGATAGCAGTATCACGAAGCCAAAACTCGCGAGCAGTTGTTTTGTAAAAACTGTCGTCTGCGTCAAAAACCCTGGCCCGACCGCCGAGGTCGCCATCAGAAATGCCGCACCAAGTATTACAGAAGATATCGATTGCTTTTTCATACATCTCCTAAAATATCGCAGCGACATTGGTATTTGCCGCTGTCAAAGTTTCGTGAATTGCGAAAGCAAATTGAAGTGCATTCTCGCCGTCACCGTGAATACAGATAGTGTTTGCCGTGATCGGAATAACGCTTCCATCGGCTGTTGTCACAGTGTTGCTACGGATTATTTGCAACACCTGAGCGATAGCGACGTCGGTGTCGTGGATGAGAGCATTTGGTTCGGTTCGCGGGGTGAGACTGCCGTCACTTTGATAACTTCGATCGGCGAAAACTTCGGACGCGGTGGCTAGGCCGATCTTTTTCGCTTCAGAGATCGAAACGCTGCCGGAAAGCCCGAATAGAATTAATTTCGGATCGATATCAAAGACTGCCTGGGCTATCACCGCTGCAAGATCTGCGTCCCGAGCGGACTGATTGTAAAGAGCTCCGTGCGGTTTGACGTGGCCGATCTTGCCGCCCGCATCGACGGCGTTTTTGTTGAGTGTGTTGAACTGTTCGGTAACTAAATCGTAGATCTGTGAATGCGGCATCTCGATCGCGAAACGGCCAAAATTTTCTCGGTCGGGGTAACCGGGATGGGCACCGATGGCAACGCCTTTCTCGACCGCGTATTCGACCGTTCGCATCATAATCTCAGCGTCGCCGGCGTGAGCACCGCAAGCGATATTGACCGACGAAACGTATTTCATCAGCTCGGCGTCGTTTGAGCAGCCTTCGCCCATGTCGCAGTTTAGATCTATTGTTGCCACGAGTTTGCCTGAAATTTACACCCGATGCGGTAAAAATTCAACTCACGTTCAAACTCTGCCGCGAGAGCCTCGGCTTCGGCGATCTTTATCGGATGAAACGCGACCTTATCGCCGGGGCCAAGTTGGGCAATAAGCGACAGGTCACGCGTGATGACATGTCCGATTCGCGGATATCCGCCCGACGTCTGATGGTCGGCCATCAGAACGATCAACTGGCCGTCAGGCAGCAACTGGATAGTGCCAAAACTCGCAGCCGAAGACAGTAGTTCAAACGGCTCGGCAAGCTCGACCGGTTCGCCCTTAAGCCGAAAACCCATTCGGTTAGAATTGGGTGAAACAACAAAATCATGTACAAAAAATAAGCCTCGGCTGGACTCGGACAGAAGTGGGAACTCTGCTCCAACGACCACGCGAACGGTCGGGAAAGGCCTGTAATAAGGGATCAGGCTCGATGAAATATGACAGCTTTTGATCTGCGGCTTTGTTTTGATCTGCGATGTAAACCTGATCTGATCTCCGGCTTTCAAAGGACGTCCGTCCATCCCGCCAACCTTTGCCGCGAGATTTGTGCTGGAGCTGCCCAGCCATTTTTCGACCTTAATCCCACCACTGACTGAGAGATAAGCGCGATTGCCTGAGATCTTTTTTGTGAAACGTAGGGTGGTTCCTTTTGCGGCAAAATATGGTTGCCAGTTTGCGATCGGTTCGCCGTCGAGTTCGGCCGAAAAGTCAGCTCCGCCTATGGCAAACACAGCATTCTTGTCAAAGACGATCTCGGCGGCGGGGAAGTGCATTTCAACGACAGCCTCGTTTTCATCGTTTCCGAGGAGGATGTTAATGAGGCGTGCCGCCGTGCGATCCATTACACCGCCGGGGTTGATGCCCAGCCGACGATATCCGACCCGCCCGAGGTCTTGTATCGTCGTCAACATGCCTGGTTTTTTGATCAGCATGCTCATTTTGCCGCGACAAACCTCACTTCGTCACCCGGACGTAAATAGCACGGTTCGGATGCTTTGGGGGCGAACATCTCCAAATCTGTGCGTCCGATTATTTGCCAGCCGCCGGGCGACTCGAGCGAATATATGCCTGTTTGAATGCCGGCGATGCCGACGCTGCCTTTTGGAACCAGCGTCCGCGGCGTGTCCCGACGCGGCGTTGCGATGCGTTCGTCAACCTCACCCATGTATGAAAATCCCGGTAGAAAACCAAGCATAAAGACGCGATACGTTTTGGCAAGGAATATTTTAATTACCTCATCTGGGGAAATATTGTTTGTCGATGCGACGAATTCAATGTCGAGAGATGAGTCGGGATCAAGATGAACGGGGATCTCGATGAGCCGGGAACTTGATCCTACATTAGCAGTGATGTCTTCCAGTACAATCTCCGCGAGTTGTTTCACCGCGTCAAAAGCGGTTGAGAAGTCAGGAAAGGATTTGCCAACGATAACAGGATCGTAAAATAGAGTGGCAGTGGCGTAAGCGGGGACGGATTCGATGAAGCCCTGAAAGTTATTCTGATCAAAATATTCGGCGAAAGCGATGGCTTGTTGATTAAGCTCCTCAGAGATCACGTTGCCAAATTCGACCGTCAGTGCCGAATCGCCAAGCGGGAATATCCTAGGGCTTTTTTCAGCCATTAGCTAACGTCTCCGTTGTTTTGGGTCAAGATATTCACGTAAGCCGTCGCCGATAAAATTGAACGCGAGCACTGTCAAGGCGATCGCAATCCCCGGAAACAGCAGGATATGCGGCGAGGTTGCAAAAAATTGGCGTGCCTCTTCGATCATCGTGCCCCAACTTGGAGCCGGTGGCGGTATGCCGAGGCCGAGGAACGAAAGCGAGGCTTCGGATAACACGGCTCCGGCCATACCGAGCGAAGCCTGTACGATGAGCGGCTGAATGGCGTTTGGCAGGATATGCGTGAACAGGATGCGTAGATTGCTTGCACCGAGTGCCCGAGCTGCCAGCACATAATCATATTCACGGACCTTCAAAACCTGTCCCCGCATAACGCGGGCGTAGCCGACCCAGCCGATCACGCAAAGTGCGGTGATGAGTTTGCCCTGGCCCGCTCCTAGAAACGCGACAAGTGCGATTGCAAGCAGCAAGCCGGGAAATGCTAGAAAAACGTTGAAAACATAACCCGACAAAAACTTGTCGACAAACCCGCCATAAAATCCAGCTATGGAACCGATAAACGTGCCGAATATCGCCGAGATCACCACGACCGTTATCCCGACCTCGAGCGAGATACGAGCTCCGAAAACGACCCGCGAAAATACATCACGCCCAAGCCCATCGGTGCCAAACCAATGCTCAGCCGACGGCGGAAAATATCGCATCGCAAGGTCCTGCGCCGCAACGTCATGTGTCGCGACGAACGGAGCAAAGATCGCCGCCAGTATGAACAGGAC
Source organism: Pyrinomonadaceae bacterium (assembly GCA_044228425.1). Lineage (GTDB taxonomy): Bacteria > Acidobacteriota > Blastocatellia > Pyrinomonadales > Pyrinomonadaceae > OLB17. The sequence continues at coordinate 5,770 of JBGAUY010000092.1, forward strand.
TGCGATAGCAATGCCGATGTAAGCGAGTCTGCTCATTAACTAAGCCTGATCCTCGGGTCGAGTTTTCTATAAACAAAATCCGTCAATGAATTCGCGATAATATACGTCACGCTGATCACGAGCACACAGCCTTGCACGAGCCGGTAATCGCGTTTGCCGATGCCGTCTTCGAGCAGTAGCAAACCGAGCCCCTGCCAGTTAAAAATCTTTTCGGTAATGATAGCTCCGGCGAGTAAAACCCCAAGTTGTAAACCCAAAATGGTGACAACCGGGATGAGGCCGTTTTTTAGGACGTGTTTAAAGAGCACCTTGCGTTCGCTGACGCCTTTTGCACGTGCGGTGCGGACATAGTCCTCGCCAAGCTCTTCGATCACGCTGGAGCGGATCATACGTGTCAAAATTGCCGACAAGGCGGCACCGAGCGTTACTGCTGGAAGAACAATGTCCTCGGGATACAAGCTTCCCGTCGGTGAGAACCAGCCGAGTTTTACGGCGAACAGATAAACGAGAAACGGCCCGATGACAAATGTCGGCAGCGATATCCCGAGCAAGGCAAAAAACGAGGCGAAATTATCTATAAGTGAGTTTTTCCTTGAGCCTGCCAGAACACCCAGCGGCAGAGCAATGCCGATCGCGACAAGCATCGCCGC
>JBGAUY010000093.1:0-6361 GCA_044228425.1 Pyrinomonadaceae bacterium
GGATCAACGACCGATTCGCCGACATAGGCATACGCCGCAAAATGGATGCAGGATGTGACGCCATGTTCGGCGATGATCTTTTTGACCAGTTCCCCGTCGCCGACATTGCCATGATAAAACGGGATGTCGGCATCGACCGCCTGCCGATGTCCGTAAACCAGATTGTCGAGCACCACAACCCGGATACCCCGCCCGTGCATCATCTCGACCGTCACGCTGCCGATGTAACCCGCTCCGCCTGTAACTAAAATCGCCATATTAGCAATTTATCAGGAAAAGTTTTTTTGTTCACATCGAATATTGGCCAAACATATTAAAATATTATTTAAATAAGCGGAGAATGGATTTGTTAATGCTTGAGATCGATGAAACAGAGTGCCGCGACCTGGAACTTTCGGGATCGCGAGAGTGGCTTGAGACGAACGGAATTGGCGGCTACGCCTCCGGCACAATCGCCGGAGCACATACACGACGTTATCACGGGCTGCTCGTCGCCGCGACGCAACCGCCGCTGGGGCGAATGCTGCTGCTCTCAAAATTCGAAGAAACGCTTATCATCAACGGCGAGCGATTTGAACTCTCAACCAATCAATACCCCGGCGAGATCCACCCCGAGGGTTACAAATATCTTTCCGGCTTTCGGCTGGAACCTTTTCCGATATGGACGTTTGAAGTAAATGGCGTCGAATTAGAAAAGTCTGTATTTATGCCGCACGGCGAAAATACAGTTGTGTGTCAATGGAAATTAAAGAGATCCGCGATCCGCGATCCGCAATCCGCAATCGAATTACGGCCTTTGCTCGCCTTTCGCGACCATCACCACCTACGTCAAGAAAATGCACGGTTCAATGAAGATTACGTGGTCGATGACGGTCTCATTACTGTGCAGCCCCATGCTGAAATGCCGCTGTTCCATTTTGCAAACAACGCCATCGGCATTGAGCATCAAGGCCATTGGTACCGCGATTTCGAATACCCCATCGAGCAGGAACGCGGTTTTAATTATACGGAAGACCTTTTCCAGCCGTTTAGCCTGACATTTGGTCTTGCGTCCGACGCGGTCGTTATCGCCTCGACCGAAGTACGCAATACAAGAAATGTGGGCGAGTTAGAACAAGCCGAGATAAAACGGCGTGCAGACCTTATCGTCCGTGCCGAGACCGACGATAGATCGCTATGGCCGCTGATACTCGCGGCGGATCAATTTATCGTGACACGCGGCGGCGGCACGACCGTCATTGCCGGGTATCCGTGGTTTTCCGATTGGGGCCGCGATACGATGATCGCACTGCCGGGTCTGACGCTTGCGACAAAACGGCCCGAGATCGCCCGCAGCATTATTCTCGAATTTGCAAAACACATCTCGAAAGGGATGATCCCCAACCGTTTCCCCGACGAAGGCGAGACGCCCGATTACAACACGGTTGATGCTACGCTCTGGTTTTTTGAGGCGATCAGGGCTTATGGAGACGCGACCGGTGATTACGAGACGATTCGAACTGAGCTCTACGACAAGCTCGTCGATATCATCGACCACCACGTTGCGGGTACACGTTATAACATCCACGTTGACAGCGACGGCTCGCTCTACGCGGGCGAACCCGGCACGCAGCTAACGTGGATGGACGCGAAGATCGGTGACTTGGTCATCACGCCGCGCATCGGCAAGCCAGTTGAGATACAAGCCCTGTGGTACAACGCTCTATGTATTATGGAGGCGTTTGCGACGCGATTTGGCGACGCCGAAAAGCAGGGTAGTTACTTTGAAATGGCGGCAATTTGTCGTGATAGTTTTAACGGACAATTTTGGAACGACGCGGAAAGCTGTCTATATGACGTGATCAACGGCAACGAAAAAGACGCATCGGTCCGGCCAAATCAGATCTTTGCCGTCAGCCTCACGCACTCGATGCCCGACCCAACACGGTCCCGGGCAGTCGTCAAAAAGGTCGTCGAGGAACTACTCACCCCCGTCGGCCTGCGTTCGCTGTCACCAAAAGATCCAAATTATGTCCCCGTTTATATCGGCTCACCTCACGACCGCGACGCCGCTTATCACCAAGGTACGGTATGGGCCTGGCTGATCGGGCATTTTGTAGATGCCTATCGCAAGGTGCATTCAAAAGACGTTCGGGCTGAAAAGCGTATCGACGAGATCCTGACCGGACTTCGCGAACATCTCAACGCCGCCGCTGTCGGACAGGTGAGTGAGATATTTGATGGCGACCCGCCGCACGCACCACGCGGATGTCCCGCACAGGCGTGGAGCGTTGCCGAATTGTTGAGAGTGCTAACTCAGGCCCAATAGTTACGGTCGAGCGAGCGGTAATTGATGGCTTCGCTGATGTGATTTGGCTGGATGTTGTCGCTGCCATCGAGATCGGCGATCGTTCGCGAAACTTTTAAGATACGGTCGTGTGCCCGGGCCGATAAACCCTGCCTCAGCATCGCTTTTTCGAGAAGCTGCTCGCTTTGGTCGTCGAGAGCACAAAATTCGCGTATCTGCCGAGCCGACATTGCCGAATTGGAAAAACCTTCGCCTTCGAATCTTGCCACCTGCCGCTCGCGGGCATTCATCACTCGTTCACGGATCGTTTCCGAACTGTCACCGTCCGCTACTCCGCGACCCCGAAGCTCGTTAAATTTTACCGCCGGCACGTCGATATGTATGTCGATGCGGTCCATCAGCGGGCCCGAGATCTTGCCGACATAACGCTGGATCTGGATAGCCGAACATTTGCATTCACGGCTTGAACCAAAATAGCCGCACGGACAAGGATTCATCGAAGCAACGAGCGTAAAATTTGCCGGAAAAGTCAGCGAGGTAGCCGCACGCGAGATCGTAACAGTCTTATCTTCCATCGGCTGGCGAAGAACTTCTAGAACGCTGCGGTCAAATTCGGGCAGTTCGTCAAGAAACAAAACACCGTTGTGAGCTAGGCTTACTTCGCCCGGTTTTGGTATCGAACCGCCGCCAATAAGCCCGGCTTGTGACACTGTGTGATGCGGCGATTGATAGGGCCGCTCGACGATCAAACCGGATTTGCCCGTCAGCCCCGCGACCGAATGTATACGCGTGATCTCGATCGCCTCTTCAAACTCGAGCGGCGGCAGGATCGTCGGCAAACGCTTTGCGAGCATTGTCTTGCCCGAGCCCGGCGGGCCGATAAACAGGATATTGTGGCCGCCCGCACTTGCAACCTCTAGTGCGCGTTTTGCCGTCTGCTGGCCTCGAACCTCGTTAAAATCAACGCGATATTTTGTGCCGTTAGAATCTAAAACCGACAGGTCCAGCCGCAGCGGAGCAACGCGGGTGTTGTCACCCGATTGCAGATCTTGAGCAAGCTCGGCCGCTTGACGCAGGTCGCGGATCGGAAAGACTCTGACGCCCTCAACAACCGCTGCTTCGGTAGCGTTTTCCTCAGGCAGCAGCAGATTTTTGATACCGGCGTCGCGGGCTTTTAATGCGATCGACAATGCCCCTCGAACAGGACGCACACGCCCGTCGAGTGACAGTTCGCCAACGCTGAGCGTATTCTCTAAGCTCTCGATCCCCAGATCACCCGCCGCACCGAGTATTCCCAGAGCTATCGGCAGGTCAAACGCCGCTCCTTCTTTTCGGATATCCGCCGGTGCAAGATTTACGGTTGTTTTGTGAAACGGAAAGAAATATTTGCTGTTGGTGATCGCCGCCCGGACGCGTTCTTTTGATTCGCGGATAGCAGTGTCCGGCAGCCCGACAATATTAAACGGCGGCGCCATCTCGGCCTCTTTTGAAACCGGCTGGAGGTTGACCTCGATATCGACGACGATAGCGTCGATGCCATAGACAGTCGCCGACTGCGATAGGAAAAGCATATTCTAATTCTACTAACGAGCCAGCTCACCAGAACCTATCTATCCATTCACCTTTAACGTCATCAATCCGGGCGAGCGGAGAGCCAACAAAATCTATGTTGGACAAATTATCATTCACAAATATCTGCTGAGGCGTAAACGTGTACCGCCGATTTGCAACCGAAACCGTATAGACCTCGCCGGACCTGACATTTTGAAATGCATATCTGCCAAACGCATCCGTTCTCACGGTCGTCGTCACATTTAAGGCATCGGTCATTGACACTGTCGCCCCCTTAATCCCGCGTCCAATGGCGTTAGTCACTCGCCCGGAAACGGTCTTTGTAGCGGCGTCCTGATTTATGACAACCGGTTGCCCCGCCACGACGATATTTGTGCTACGTGCAGTGCCAGCTGTATTTGCGGCCACTGTAAAATTAACCACGCCATTTCCATTGCCAATGTCGCCCGACGTCAGCGGCACCCACATACCGTTGCTAGACGCAAACCATTTACAACCCGTAGTTGAAGTTACGGTCACCGAACCGGTTCCCCCGGCACTAGAAAAATTAAGCGAGGTTGATGACAAATTATATGTACATGATGCTGCCTCATATAAACCAACACCAGCGCGATACGCCGCGTCCCAGTCACCTGTGAACTGCCACCAGTTTGTCATCCGGTTCGCACCGTAGGGAATGGTGTTTCCATAACCAGGCATACTCTGACGCCAATACATATGCCATTGATTCTCAACATAGGTATGCGGCAGAGAGCCTCCTGGCCACATATACGGAGCATTTCCCCACGTGTCAACATTAACGGCAACTGTCTGTCCGCCGCCATCCGGCCTCCAATCGGCAATGTCACTTAAGAACGGATTTGTATTCAAATAATCGTAATCTGAATCTGCGTTTGGCGGGTGATGCGTGTCGCCCGCACGCCCACGAGTCCATTGTCCCTGACTATTTCTACCTATGAATTTTTGGGAAAAGAGATCGACGTTTCCGTCTTGCCTTTGGTTGACGTAAGCGAGAATACTTTCTAATTGGTGTCCTTCGCCGTGAATTGTTGTGGAAGTCGCGGATTCGACATCGGGAATTGCATCCGCGTGTACAACGTAAGTCTTATCGTAGATCGGAAGATCGTTGTTATCACGGTCGCTGTTGGAAATATCCCCCGTGGTTGGACTTGCCATATTTGACTCCCAGTCATCCCGAAAAAACTCGGGTCGGTGGATATTCGGATCGTAACCTCCAAGGTGGGGTTGAATACCCTGATGCCATACCCAAACTTCCTTCACGCCCAAATTATTGACATAATTCCCCAGTCCTAGACGCTCAAAAAGAAGTGGATAATCAGGCAAGTACAGTGGGTACCCCAAGACGGTTCTAAAAACCTTACCCGGTGGCGTTGGCTCATAAAGTGTTATCGACGCGACTACTCGGTAGCCTAGAGATGGACGCGGAATCTGATTTCCATAACCTCGAAAACGACTTGCTTCTTCAAGCATAAATTTTTCATGAACTTCATTTACTTCAAGTTTGGGTTCGATTTGAGCAAGTGGCAGATGGGCTCCCATTGTGTACGCCGGATCTAAGCCGATTCCGTTCGTTGTGGGAAGCATACGTATACTCAAGACAGGTATCTCAAAAAGGCTGTTTGCTGCCGGAGTCTTTAGAAAGTCAGAAAGAATATTGATGCGGGGTGGCAAAACGGGCTCACGAACCGTTACAGAAACAGTAGCCTGTGCTTTGCTGATCGTCCCCGTTATTATCGCTGTACCCGCAGCTACCGCAATCACACGGCCTTGGGAATCAACAGTGGCCACCGACGGATCGGAGGTCGTCCAACTGATCGCTGTAGGTGGTATGTTCAACACTCCTTGGGGGGTCGTTCCGGAAATGCTTTGAAGCATTCGCCAAGTCTTCCACAACACAAGAGAAGTTTTCTCGATCGTGATACTCGATACGGTTAGAGCTGCGATATAGCTTTGTGAAATTTCAGTTGCTGTCCGGGCAACGCTACTAATTCGCATCTCATCGACAACCGCTTGGATATAACCTCCAGTCCCGTCTCCGCCAATTTGAAATGTTGAACTTGAAATTGCAGGTAATACGCCTGAAAAGGTTGTTTGTGATCGTTGAATACCATCGGTATATACCGTTATGCTTTGTGCAGTGTTGCTGTAAGTGAAAGCAACGTGATGCCATTGATTTGCTGTCCAAGCACCAGCATATACGGCGATACCCTTTTCACCACCAGGAAACGCTCCGAAACGATTTAGGATTATCTTGAGATAATTCCCGCCGTCCTTGGAAATAACTATTCCGCCGCCCCCGCCCCAGCTCAAAATTGCATGGTCCTGTCCGTCATTACCTGCCCAGGTCGGTTTCATCCAAAACTCAACCGTACCCTCCGTTGCTCTGATATTATTTGCACTGGGATATGTGATGTTATTTGGATTGGGCAACAAGACTCCTTGCCCTTGGAGTCCAGCCTGATAGCTTTGGCCGGTACTAGT
>JBGAUY010000024.1:0-43557 GCA_044228425.1 Pyrinomonadaceae bacterium
ATAGGTCACCGCAAGCTCCGAAAACAGGTCATGCGGATGCTGGCGGTCGTGGATCGGCAACCCCTTATAAAGCTCGCCGCTCTGATACAGCAGTGGATAGCCGTAACCGCGTTGGATGACGGGATCGAGGCTGACCATCGCTCGAAAACCGATCTGCGCCTTTTTGCCGACCGGCCGCGAATACATCCCCATAAACATATTTGGCGCGTCCGCACGGTTTCGTGAACCTTTACCTGCGACTGAAATATCACGGGTCGAGCCGACGCTTGTATAACGCAAATACGCCGTGCCCATCAGCATCAACATCCCGCCGTCGTCAAACATTTTCATCTTGGCATACACCGGCGACGAATCAGGATTCCACGATGTGCCTGAGCTTTCGCGCTCCATCGGGTCGCCGATATTTGTTACCGACGACATCTTCATATTCATCTTCGAATGGTCCATCCCGGGCATATCAGACATATCGTGCGGCTTTTTAGGCGTCGGCGTTGGCGTGGGTTTTAGATCCTTTTCATCTTTGTCATCATGCATGTGAACGGGTTTCTGGCCGCCCGTTGACGCCGGTGTTGCTGATGCTTTTGGCTTGACGCCAACGGCGATGTCGCCCCACATGCCGCCTTTTGCATGGCCGCGAACCGAGCAAAAATAACGGTAATGTCCGTCCTCGTCGGTCGTAATTACGAGTTCTTCGGCATTTAGCGTATCGTCCTCTGACTTTGCCTCTAATTTATTAGCTCCGGCGGTCAGTTTGATCTCGGGTGCTATCGGAAAGTCATTCTCGACGTGGCCAAACCGCACGTCGTGCCGCATATCGGTATCCACATTGACAAACAATATCCTGAGCGTCGCATCGACGGGCACGACCAACGTTGGGTTTCGCATGCCCTGGATGCGGTATGAGAGCATGTCGTCCTCAGGGCCGGTCACGATCACTAGCCTGATATCGGTTTCGGTAAAGGTTAATGTCGTGCCCTCTTTTTTTCCAAGCGTTCGATCTTTTTGTATCTTTACCAGGTCTTCATACTTGATGGTTTTCTTTTCGCTGCTGACCAACGTAAATGCCTGATGGGCAAAAGCATTTATGCTAAACACAAATGCAAAAATAATTAAAAAAATAAATCTTTTCACGTAATAAAATCTCCGTTTCTGCAAAACAGTTATGGGTTTTTCGCGCGTTTGAACAGCGAAACTATGGGCAAAAATCAGCCCCAAATTAGGTTGTGTTTTTCGTTTTACAGGCGCGGAGGTGCGCGCGCAGGCAAGAGTGATCTGAGAGTATTTGAGTGGAAATCGTCAGATGCGGACCCGGTCGTCGTAGTGCCGCGTATTGCCACGGCGACAAACTCCGAAATGGGAATTACTTGTTCAGGTTTCGAAACCGCATCAAACGCTTTCAGTTCCTTGTTGGCGGATCTCGAAGCGGCAAACGGCTCACGTTGGGCAACCACACAGACACAGCTTTCGTCGATGACATTGACGATCTCGGATGCTTGGGCTGATCCGTGCTGCGAGTGGCAATCGCTTTCGACCGTCGCTGCTTCTTCGTGATGCGAGCAAGCACAAGCCGCCGGGCTGGCCGTTAGCAGCGACGCCATCACGAACAGAACGAGGGCAATTTGTTTTAACCTAAAACCCGTCATCAGGTTACTATCATACCTAGACGTCCTGAAAAGTTAAAGAGTTTGCATCTATTCTTCGCAGGCTTTATCTTCGCAATAGGACAGCATGGAGCGTTTATGAAAACAAAATTTTTACTCGGGACAATATTCACTTTGGCGGTCATCGGTGCGGGTTGTACGCGATCATCGAACAACAATACGCACGCCGGGATGGATCACAACACGATGGACCACAATACGATGGATCACGGCAATATGGATCATTCGACGATGAAAAGTTCGCCGAAAGCTGCCGCGGCGGCGTATGACTTGCAGTTTCTTGATACGATGATCGCTCATCATCGCGGAGCGGTCGATATGGCTGGGCCTTGCGGAGCAAAAGCGCAGCACAGTGAGATCAAAACCCTCTGCTCAAATATCATTTCGAGTCAGGAGAAAGAGATCGGTAAGATGAAAACGTGGCGTGACAAATGGTTTGCGGGCGCCGCCCCGGCGATGAATATGGAAATGGCCGGAATGTCCGATTCGATGAAAGGGATGGATATGAAAAAGCTGTCCGCATTGAGCGGAAACGATTTTGACCTTGAATTTATCAAGCAAATGATCCCGCATCACGAGGGAGCCGTAATCATGTCAAAAGAAGCTCTGCAAAAAACAACCAAGGACGAGATCAAAACTCTCGCGGATGCGATCATCAAGGCGCAGGAAGCCGAGATCAAACAGATGAAAGACTGGCAGGCCGCGTGGAGCAAATAACCAACGGGCGAAATACAATGACACGATCGAGCATAACTCTTATTTTGTCACTATTTATTTTTGCGGTAATTTCGTTTGGCCAGTCAAAGGACGAAATGCAGGTGCGCGAGGTTTTGACACAAAACACGACGGCGTTCGCCCAAAACGATATGCCGACGCTCGATAAGATCTGGGCTAATGACGAAGCGGTTACAGTTTTTGAGAACGGTTATGCAAACTACGGCTGGCTCGATTACCGCAACAATCATCTCGGCCCCGAGATGAAAGAGATCACCAATACAAAATACAGTTCGTCAGATTTAAAGGTAAAGATCAGCGGGAAAACCGCTTGGGCGACGTTTAAGTACGCGATATCAGGCGACTCAGCCGGAAGGCATTTTGACAGCGGCGGGCTTGGAACAGCAATACTCGAAAAACGCAGCGGCAAATGGATGATCGTGCACTGGCACACCAGCGCACCTCGTCGGCAAGCTACGCAAGCGACACCCGCAAAATAAACTAAAAGCCCTTTACGTGCCTGATGATCGCAGTTATCTGAGCGGTGGTCAGTTTTTTGGCAAATCCGGGCATGTCGCCCTTGCCGTTTTTGATGATGCGCGTCATTTTTGACGAGCTCATATTTTGGACCTTGCTCGTCGTCAGATCATCGGCATCGGTGTCGCGGCCCTTGGGCGTGTTTGCCCGGCCATCACCACCGTGACAGCTCGAGCAATGCGTCCCGTATAACGAGGCAAGCTCAGCTGTATTGGGCTCCACCACTTTGGCGGATGTTGCCGCCGTCGGTATCAGCCCAAAACATCCGATAGCAAGAAAAAGAAAAATTGCTGCGATCTTAAAAACACTTTTCATATCTCATATAAGATAACCGATTTTGCCCGAACAGATAAAAGGTATCGATAAATTTCTTCTCGCCCAAAGCAACTGTTTCCAAAACTCGCCGCATCTACGCTGATAAGACTAGTCGCAAGAAACTCTTCCCCGGAACATTCTTTAATAGCAGGTGTCTAATTAACAGACGCACGGCAAAATATGGTGCCGTCTGTGGGGGTAAAACTATGTCAAAAAAGAGCTTTATAGGTTCGGTCAAAGTCGGCGAGGCGTGCAGCGAAGACTGGGAAAAGATGGACGGCAATGACCGTTTCCGCTTTTGTTCGCACTGCTCAAAACACGTCAACAACCTTTCGGAAATGACGCGTAAAGAGGCCGCAAGACTTGTCCGTGCCTCAGACGGCAATATTTGTATCAGGTATCGAATAGATCCGCGTTCGCAGCGTCCGATGTTTGCAAATCAGCTGCACCAGATCACACGACGGGCACCGGGCTTGACTGCCGGCGTAATGACGGCATCAATGGCTCTGTCAACGGCGGCGTATGCACAGACTGGCACGCCTATTCCGCAAACATCTACCCCGGTTATCGAGCAACCGATAAAAACGGACACGAGTGACGGATCGGCGACCAATAAACCCGTGGTCGAACTTAAGCCGATCGTTGAGCTACCCCAATCGGTCGAAACGATGACAATGGGGATAATGGTTTCGACCATAACCCGGGAATTCAAAAACCCGATCTCGATGGCGGTCCTAAATGAGGATATCGATGAGATCATCGAGTTGATAGCACAAGGCAAGGACGTTAATGGCCGGGAGTCCGACAAAACCACGCCGATTTTTGCGGCGGTCGAATCCGGTGAGATCGAGATCGTCAGTACCCTGCTTGATCACGGTGCAAAGATAAATGTTCGCGATAAGCAAAAAAAGACGCCGTTGATGCAATTGGACAGTGATGCCACACCCGAACTAATAGCTCTCCTCGTACGCCACGGCGTGAAAATTAATCTCTCCGACAATGACGGCAATACGGCTCTGATCTTAGTTGCCGCATCTGTAAATACTGAAGTACTGCAGGCCTTGATAGATGCCGGGGCCGACGTAAATCTCAGTAATAAAGAGGGTCAGACCGCTCTAATGAATGCAGCTGACGCAAACAATCTTGAATCGGTTAGAGCATTGCTGCTCGCCGGAGCAAAAGTAAATGCAAGAAACAAAGGCGGCGACAACGCCTGGGATCTTACGTCAGATGATGAGATCGAGCAACTACTTGTAAGCTTTGGGGCAGAAGTTAGCGAAGATGATCAACCATTGCCTCCTGAAAAGCCAACGCTTTCGACGATCATTCAATAGAGTCGGCGGCGGAGGCAAAGGCGGTCGCGAAGGAAACCTGTTTTACGGGCGACGCGGTGAAGTGGATACACGCGGGTGGTTTGGCAATAACCGTTGTCTTTTGACACACGCAAACACCTGTTTTAGGCCGTTTGAGTCAAATAGCAACAACTCAAGCTTCAATTTTGCGGCTCAAAAGGCCGCATTTTTGTGTTTTGATCAGGATTCCACTCGCGGGCGTTGTGAACGGCGAGCCAAATTCGTGATAAAATGTGACGTTTCCAAATTCCCGCCGGATATCAAAAGCGAGGCCCAGGTACGACATTATGAAATATTGCCCCAAATGCAACGAGCAGTTTGACGAAGAGATCATCAAATTTTGCACCAAGGACGGCACGCCGCTGATCGAGGACGCCCAGCCGAGCTTTACCGCCATGCCGAGCGAAAATGTCGAGGACGATCTTGGCGAAGAGACGGTCATTATCCGTAAGGCCGACGCAACCGGATCAGGTGAGCGCATCGTAATACCGACCTCGCAACCGGCCGCCGTGCCGCCAGTCCGTCCGCGGGCCGCTCAGGCATATGTTCCGCCGCCGCCGCAGTCGAACACCGCAAAAACCGTAGTTCTGACTATCTTTGGGACGCTGTTTATCCTCGCGTGTGGAGCGGGGCTTTTCTGGTTCTTGCAAAAAGAAAAACCGGCGAACACTAACGTCAACACGAACACGCCAACTCAAATTTCAATACCAACCTCAACACAAATCTGAACGCTAACGTTAAGACGCCTACGCCGTCGCCAACGACTTCGCCGACTCCAAAACCAAGCCCGTCTGTAACGCCTTCGCCGACTGCGTCACCCGCTGCATCGCCGACGCCGACGCGTCCGGCTAACACAAACCGCCCGGCTCCTACGCCAACCCCGCGCATGGGCCCGCGTCCGCCGACAATGACCGGCAACCGACCGCCGGGCAATGGCAACTAAGATCTCGCGGCTTTGCCGCTCTATTTGCGGTGAAGCTTTGCTTCACCGTTTTTTTTTGCGCCAATACCAAAGCGGCTATACCGCCGCGATCCGTTGATAATGGATACGGCGGCTTAGCCGCAAAATCATTTTCACTTATAGGAAAAGCATAGCTTTTCCTCAAATAGGGCGGCAAAGCCGCTAAGACTGGGCAAGAGCCGCCTCTACCGCCCGTCGCGGGTCGATCACACCCCAACCTTGCCGGTCGACTTCGTAATGAGGCAGGCGTTCGGCCGTTGAGATGAGGATGCGTTTTATGTCTGACGGTGTGAGACCCGGGTTTGCTTCGAGCATCTGTGCAGCGACCGATGAGACGATCGGTGCTGAGAACGATGTGCCGTCAACGTATTTGTAGTGTTTGGTTATCACGTTTTCACGGCGGAGTTTGAGCGTGATGATCTGGCGGATGATGTGTACCGGACGGTCGAGAGCGGCATCCAGCTCTGGGTCGATCCCTTTGTTTTCGCTAATAATGGTATGCAATTCCGGATCGAGACTTTTATCGAGTTTATCGAGCAGCTCAGCCTGTTGGGCCGTCGGCGTGTTCGGCAGGATCGGTGCCGGGACCCAGATCGACGAAGCGATGACCTCCGGTTTTTGCAACCCGTCGATGGTCGGCCCGTATGAGGAGCGGTACATACCGCGTCGGGCACGATTTATCGAATTGTTGTCATCCAGCCCGCCGACAGCAATGCACGACGGAGAGCTTGCGGGCGGCACGACCGGGTGATTTGGCAGGTGCCCGGCGTTGCCGACGGCACAGACAACCGTGATGCCCGCCGCCGAACACGCCTCGACCGCTTGCGACAAAGGATCGTGTAAATAGCTCTGCTCGTCATCGCCACCGGCTGAGATATTGACGACGCGAATGTCATATTTTTCGCGGTTCTCTAGAACCCATTCGAGCCCGTCCTGGATATTTTGATCGGTAATGCGTCCCGTTTCGGCGAGTTTTACGAGTACGACATCAGCGTCTGGCGCAATGCCGCGATAAAATCCATTGGACAGCGAGCCGTTACCTGCGGCGACGACCGAGGTCATCATCCCGTGCCAACTCGCCACGTCCGGTTCAAACAGCGATGATGTATCGCCCTCTTCATCAAGCATGTTGCGATATGCTTGAATGCGGCCCTGCAGATCGACGTGCGGATAAAACCCCGAATCGAGAAACGCGATCGTCACGCCCTTGCCGGTAAAACGCTCATCGGCATCAAGCCTTAGCGGTGTCGAAAGCACATGCGAGCCGTCCTTTTGCATGGCGGCGTCCTGGATGATCTGATCCTTGGCACGCTCAAACAAACTTGCACAGCGGCCGCAAACCTCGCTGATCTCGCCCGTGTCAGGAGCATTTGCACGGATCAGCCGTTGGATATCTGACGCAAGTGAATCGAGTTCGACAAAACCATCCCGCGGCAGTCGCGCACACACCGGGCAAACATCGCCCCCCGCCGCGAGATCGGAAACGGCGGCATTACTGCCCGATAAAATTGATTCCTGAGGAGTCATCGTTGGATTTCAAGTTTTTCATATACAACAGTTAAAATCAATTTCATCTATGGAGCGTAAAAAGATCGGCCTTGCACTTTCCGGCGGCGGAGCACGCGGCTTTGCCCACGTTGGCGTATTAAAGGTCCTGGCCGAGCACGATATACCGATCGATTTGGTCGCCGGAACATCCGCCGGTTCGATAGTCGGCGGTGCTTTGGCCGCAGGAATGTCGGTCGATGAGATCGTCTCAATGACACAAAAGGTCCGCTTTACCAATATGATGCGGCCCTCTTTTTCAATCGGCGGGATGCTGTCAAACGCCCCGATGGGCCATTTTTTAACGCGTCATTTTCCCGTAGTTTGCTTTGAGGATCTCGCGATCCCGTTCGCCGCCGTAGCCTACGATCCGGCCAACGGCGAAACGGTGATCCTAAAAGACACCGGCGATCTGATAACGGCGATACGCGCAAGCTGTGCGGTGCCGGGGCTTTTTGCTCCCGTCAAAGACGCCGGCGGACGGCGGCTCGTTGATGGCGGAGTAACAATGGTGATGCCGGTGGACGTTGTTCGCGAAATGGGTGCCGACATTGTCATCGCCGTCGATGTACTTACCTGCGGCGAACGATTTGAGTCATCAGCAAGAAACGGCATTTCGATCGGTATTAGAGCCGTACTTGCTCTGATCCGCGCAACTTCGCTGCATCAGCACCAAAACGCCGATCTGGTAATTGTCCCGCAGATCGCCCACCTCAGGCCCGACCAGATCGGCAAGCGCGACGAATTTATCGAGCTTGGCGAGCAGGCCGCCCGTTCTCATGTCGACGCGATAAAGAGTCTTTTATATCGCGACTAGTAAAACTGCCCCTTCTCGCTTGCAACCGCGCGTCTAACGGTGCATCATAAACGCTGTTAATCCTGCTCTCGCGCATCAGCGGTGATGTGCCCACGACTAGCGTAAGGTTTTGGCGGTGTTTTGGATGGTTCGAGGGTCGGTTGGTATTTGGTATCAAAAGCAGCTCATTTAAGAGCAAAACGCGATCTATACGGACACAGAACCGATTTTCCGATTTAGCCACGATCACGTCCTGCTTGTTTTTCTTCCCCTTTGGGAAAAGGTAGATATTTATTATGTCAATGAAACTTTATGTTGGTAATCTCTCATTTCAGTCGTCGAGCCATGACCTCGAAGAGCTTTTTGCGTCGATCGGTGCTGTCGAATCAGCTACCGTAGTCGAAGACCGCGAAACAGGCCGCTCACGCGGTTTTGGTTTTGTCGAAATGGCTAATCAGGAAGATGGCGAAAAAGCTATCGCAGAACTCAACGGCACCGAATTTGCCGGCCGTGAGATCAAAGTCAACGAAGCCAAACCCCGTGAAGATCGCGGTGGTCGCGGCGGAGGCGGCGGCTACGGCGGCGGCGGCGGACGTTGGTAGTTTGATCGTCAGAAATTAGAAAAGCCCGAGACTTTAATAGTTTCGGGCTTTTTACGTTCAAGGTTTGCGTGTGCGTTTTGGGGGCGATTTTGTTGTGTCGGTTGGGGCAAATGATTTAATAGCGTCTGAGTTGCCGCCCGATCCTTTAATTTCAAAAGCTAGGTTGCGGGCGATCTTGCCGTCGATAAATATATCGACGCGATATTTTCCCGGCGTCCATTTGCCCTCGGGCGTGCCGGTAAAATTAACCCGGTTTTGGCCCTCTTTCATCGTATAGCTGGCGGTCACGACCTTGGTGTCGGGCTTTACACCGCTGACGCTAACGGCTACGAAATTCATCTTAACGGTCGCCTTGGTAGCCGAGTCGAGCATCACGACGCAATAGATCGGGATGTCGCCAGTCGAAAATTCGCTGACCTGTTCGCCGGCCTTGCCTTTGCCGTCGTCTTTTGCGAGATACAGTTCTTCAACGCCCGGAGCCGGTACGGTATCGCCCTGAGCAAATGCTCCGGCGGACAAAATAAAGCAAAACAAAAGTGTGTATAGAAATTTCACGCTTCGTATCTCCAAAAATAGCTAGCTATTTGAGCCATCACGGGCCGATTTAGTTGCTTTTACCGGAAATAATTAATTTTGCGGCGGCGGTGATATAATCTCGGCATCTGATGCGATTTGTCTTTACACGGCGGTTCTACATTTTGCTTGCGGCGGGCCTCGTACCGCTCGGGCTGGCGTGGACGTTTCCGTCGCTGAAATACGCGGTGATCGGCTATGACATTCTGCTGATCGCTGCGGCAATTGTCGACTATTTTGCCAGCCGCAATTTGCCCGAAGAATTTGTCATCAAGCGCGAATTTGAGCGTCGATTTTCCATCGGCGACGCGTCAAAAGTCAGCCTCGTCATCGACAACGCGAGCCCTCGTGATATCCGCGTCATCGTCAAGGACGAGTATCCGCCTGAGATGACACTCAACGAATCACGAGAGGCCGAGTTTAACGTTGTCGCCCAATCGACCGCCGAATTTTACTATCACGTCACGCCTCACAGACGAGGGGCGTATGCGTTTGGTAGCATTGCCGTCCGCCATTTATCCAGGCTTGGGCTCGTCTGGTGTCAGAGCCAGCTTGGCGAACCGCAAACGGTAAAGGTCTATCCAAATATGCGGCGGGCCCGCGAGATGGAGCTGAAAGCTCTTGGTGCGCGTTCGTTTTTGGCGATCCAACGCCGTGCCGTCAGACGCGGCGAAGGGCGTGAATTCGAATCGATGCGCGATTACGTTCGCGGCGACGAGCTACGTCATATCTCCTGGACAGCAACAGCGAGACGTAACAAATTGACGACCCGCCAGTATCAGATCGAGCGAGATCAAACGGTGATGATAGCGATCGACGCCGGACGGCTGATGACCGGACGCATCGGCGACGAGACAAAATTTGATACGGCGATCCATGCTTCGTTAGCCCTAATGTCGGCAAGTGCCCGAGCGGGCGACAATTGCGGCCTCGTCGTTTTTGGCCGGCGAATACGCAAATTTTTACCGCCAAAACGCGGGCTCGAGCACATCGACGCCGTGCTCGAATCGCTCCACGATCTCGAACCCGAGCTGATCGAACCGTCTTACGCACGGGCGTTTCAGTTCATCGCATCGAACACAAAAAAGCGTTCGTTCGTCGTTATCCTCACCGACTTAGTTGATAAAGACAGCTCCAAAGAGCTGATAAACTCCCTCAAGCTGCTGCGCCCGCGACACCTACCGCTTGTCGCCACCATCGGCGACCGCGACCTGAACGCCGCTGTCGGAAATGCCCCGAAAGACATCAAAGAAGTATTCACCCAATCCGCCGCCGAGGAGATCATCCATCAGCGAGGATCAGCGTTGCGGCTCGTTGAGACCCTTGGCGGATTGGCCTTGGATGTTACCGCTCAGACGCTCGCACCAAAGCTGTTGGAGAGTTATTTAAAGGTTAAAGAACGCGGGCTGTTATAATATTGTTTCTCTTGTAAATGTCGGTGTTATACAATTTCGTACAACAGTAGATGAAAAAACGCTTCGTATTAGTTCTGATCAAGCCTTCGCATTACGACGATGACGGCTATGTCATACAGTGGTTTCGCTCGGCGATGCCGTCAAATTCGCTGGCCGTTTTGCACGGGCTCGCGGATGAGTGTGCAGAGCAGAAACTGCTTGGCGAAGACGTCAATGTCGAGATCCACTCTTTTGACGAGACAAATTCCCGCATCAATTTGCCCCGCATCGCAAAACTGATCGAAAGTGCCGACGGCGGAATGGTGATGCTTGTCGGGGTGCAATCAAATCAATTTCCACGTGCTCTCGATATCGCTGCTCCGCTTCGTGCACGCGGCATCGCGGTTGCAATCGGGGGCTTTCACGTTTCGGGAACGATCGCGATGCTCAAGGAACGCGACCCTCAAGTTGCCCGCGCTACAGAAATGGGCATAATCCTGTTTGCCGGTGAGGCCGAGGGCCGTCTCGGCCAAGTTCTGCTCGACGCGTGGAACAAAGATCTAAAACCGCTCTACAATTTTATGGACGACCTGCCGAATATCGGCGGTGTCGCCACGCCAATTTTGCCAGCCGGCCGCGTCCGTCGCACGATCGGTTCGACGACCAGTTTTGACGCGGGACGCGGATGTCCATATGCGTGTTCGTTTTGCACTATTATTAATGTGCAGGGACGCGTATCTCGCAGACGTTCGCCCGACGACATTGAAAGGATCGTGCGGGAAAACGTCGAGCAGGGGCTGCATTCATTTTTCATTACCGACGACAATTTTGCCCGAAACAAAGATTGGGAAGCGATCCTGGACCGCCTGATCCATCTACGCGAAGTCGAAAAGCTCAACATCAAATTCAGCATTCAGGTCGATACTCAGTGTCATCATCTGCCCAATTTTATTGAAAAATCGGCTCGTGCCGGTGTCAAGCGTGTTTTTATCGGCCTCGAAAATATCAACCCCGAAACGCTCATTGGTGCCAGAAAACAGCAAAACAAATTGATCGAATATCGGAAGATGCTGCTCCAATGGAAACACGTCGGGATGGTGATCTGCTGTGGATACATTTTGGGTTTTCCGAGTGATACAAAGGAAAGTATTTTGCGTGACATCGGTATTATCCAACGCGAACTGCCGATCGATCTGCTCGAATTCTTTTGCCTGACGCCGCTGCCGGGTTCTGAGGATCACAAAAAACTTCACGAAGCCGGCGTCGAAATGGACCCCGACCTGAACAAGTACGATGTCACACACGTCACCACGGCGCATTCTAAGATGTCTAAGCAGGAATGGGAAGACGCATACGCCGCCGCGTGGGAAAAATACTACTCGCTCGAACACGCTGAAACGATCATCCGCCGTGCGGCAGCAACGGGCACAAGCCCGGGCAAGATGCTGTTTTTTGTTACTTGGTTCAAAGGGTGCCACGAGATCGAAGCGATCCACCCGCTCGAGGGAGGATTTATTCGTATCAAATCACGAAAAAATCGACGCAGCGGCATGCCGATCGAAAATCCGCTTATTTTCTATCCCCGCTACGCGGCGGAGACAGTAATTAAGCACCTGAAATGGGCCGTTCTATTTACCCGCATGCGGCTGATTTACAATCGCATCAAAAAAGATCCAGCCCGTTCGGAATATATGGACACGGCTCTCGAACCCGTCACCGACCACGAAGAGGAACGCGATATCTTTAAGACGGTCGCAGCCCAAAGCTACCTCGATAAGGTCCACCGAAACGAGCGTGTAAAGCACACCGAAAGGGTCTAAATACTCAAAAGAAACAACTTTTCAATAAAAAACTTGCTGTTCTTAGCAAGTTTTTTATCTTCTCGCGTTCAACTTACGAAACCGAAAGAACGCCGCGTTGGCGTGACCTGCCTGAGGCTCAGGCGGGCCCGGATAATTGTTGCCCGGCTACAGGAAAAGCGACTAACTGTTACCGGTAAGAGAGTTAGGACGGCCGTTCATGGCCCGAATAAAAGTAAAACCGGCCGCTCTACGGCCATGAACTAAGGAGAATAAGAATGAAATTCAGCTATAAGAAATTTTTCACAGGGGTCGCGTCAACAACACTCGCCGCGCTCCTCACCATAACTGCAAGCTCGACTGGGACAACCGCTCAGACGCCCGCAACTGCGGACAGCAGCGGAGCTTCTGTTGCACCCGTTCGCTCCGCATCTAACAACGGCACTTGGAAAGGCTGGTACGTCGGAGCATATGGCGGCGGGACGTTTAACCGTTCAAATGTCGCGACGTCAACCGTCTTTTCATCAACGGGATATTTTCAGCAAACCAGCGTGACCGCGATCAACACGGCCGGTGCCCAACAAATCAAACCTAACGGCTTTACCGGCGGCGGCACATTTGGCTACAACCATCAGTCCGGTGCTTTGGTCGTCGGAGCCGAGCTTGATTTTGGAGCGATGAGGGCCAATGAGGGCGTGTCGTCCGGAACAACATATCCCTGCTGCGGCACCGCAAGATTCACGATCGATCAGGCGACAAAGACTCGCTGGATGCTTACGGCACGTCCACGTGTCGGTGTTGCTGTTGGCAACGCTATGATCTACGGCACAGGCGGCTTGGCCCTGACGGACGTAAATTATGCGGCGACCTTTACCGACACGTACGGCAACGCAACCGAGAGTGCTGCATTCAAAAAGAACAAAGCAGGCTGGACGCTAGGCGGCGGGGCTGAATTTAAGGTCGGCAATAATTGGTCGGTAAAGGGTGAATATCTGTATGCAGATTTTGGCGACACGAATACTACGAGCACAAATCTTAACGCAACATCAGTTGCCACCATCGCGACATTAGGACGAACGGCTTCGTTCATACCCGGGCCGTCAACTGCTTATACCACAAACGTGTTTACACACTCGTCAGACCTGAGAACAAATAACGTTCGGTTTGGGATCAATTACCATTTCTAAATTGGAACCATAGCGAACTGATCAAAAGCTCCGTCGATAATGTCGAAAGACATCGGCGGTGCTTTTCTTTGCGGTCAAAAACACTTATTTTATTACTAATACAAATGCCGCAAACTAACGTAATACTAATAATTTACACGACCAAATATCGCCTCGGCGGACATCAATTTCCCGTCGTCGCACAGACTCTCGCCGACGAAAAACGCGAGGGCGGATTCGACGGCGACATCATTACGCAAGCCGTTGAAAGCAAGCTTGACGTGCTGAAAGCTATCGACGACGTGAGGCAATCCGGAAAGCAGATCAAGGAGTTCATCTTCGTCGGCCACTCGGGCATGTACGGCCCTATGTATGGAACGGTCGCTTTTCCCGAGCAATTTTCGCCATACGAATGGGAGCAGATGGACATACCGTTTGCCGACGACGCGTCCGCGTACTTTTTCTGCTGCAGGTCGGCACGCTGGTTTGCACCGTTTTTTGCGAGGACATTTAACGTCCCGACCTATGGTTTTTTCTGGTACACGACCTTTTCCCGCAGCAAAGAAAAATATGTCTCCGCCGGTGACAAGACCGACGGCAAACTTTATACGATCGGCTGCAAAGGCCGTAAATCGCACGGATATTTGGGTGCAGCAAAAAAACGCCTTGGGTTCGAGCCCGCCGAAGAAATGAAACGGTTCGAGCCGCGTCCGCCGGATGGTGATACAAGCTACGATCACGTTGCCGAACTTTACGATGCGGCGTTCGTCGATATTCGCGTCCGCAAAGACGAGTGGCGTTGGCTAGGTGAGCATCTGCCGTCCTGCAAATTTGATATGCTCGACATCGGCTGCGGCAATGGTGCACTGCTCTACGCACTTAGCGACCGCATAAATTCGGGTAACGGCGTTGACGAATCTGCCGGGATCATTGAGCGGGCAAAGATCAAAAATGCGGCAAATGAGCAACTGAATTTCAACAAGATCACCGGCCCAGTTTTGCCGTTTCCCGACGATTCGTTTGACGTGGTCACATCGCTGATGTCTTTTAGATATCTCGACTGGGATCCGTTACTTGCGGAGATCAAGCGTGTAATGCGGCCCGGTGGCAAATTCCTAATTATTGATATGGTTACGGTTCCGGTAGCGGTCGGCGAATACCCGCGTGTGCTGACGGACAAACTTAAGACGATGCGTGATCAGAAAGCGAATGCTCAATTTAACGCTGCGCTGCAAAAACTCGTCTCGCATCCCGACTGGAAAAAGATGGTCGAATACAACCCTATCCGCTCTGAACACGAGATGAAATGGTATCTCGAAAGCCGTTTTCCGGGGCAGAAAATGGAGATCCTAAACATGGCGTGGCACTCGCGGATCGTGGCTTTTGACAGCGGCCCGGTCGAGAACGGCATCGAGGTCAAACTTTCCTACCCGTAATGAAACGTCTTGGGATCATCGACTGGGGCATCGGCGGCATCAGCATTTATAAGCTGATCAAACAGGACCTTGGACCGATCCCGATAAGCTACCTTTCGGACACTGGCGTCACGCCGTACGGAAAAATGACGCGAGGCGAACTCGCGACACGTCTCGATAATGTCATCGACTATCTAAAAGGCCGCGGCGTGACCCACGTCGTCATCGGTTGTAACGCAGCGAGCACCGTGATCCCTTTTCTGGCTGATCACGGCATTCCAGTCGAAGGCGTTATCGAGAGCGCCGTAAAGACAAGCCTTAAAGCTAAGCCCACGAGACTTGGCCTGATCGGCGGACGGCGAACGGTGTTGTCTGGCGTTTATCGACGGTCATTTGCCGAGCACGGAGTTGCGTTACATCAGCGCGTCGCACAGCCGCTGTCGGGCCTGATCGAAAGCGGTGATATAGCGTCGCCAACTCTGCAGGCCGAGGCACGGCGGATCCTTGGCCCGTTGCGCGGCTGCTCACACATCCTGCTTGCCTGTACTCATTACCCCGCGATCACGCCCGTATTGGCGAGCTTCGTCCCGCCGACAACCAAGTTCATTGACCCGGCCGCCTCGCTCGTAAAGCTCGTCGCCAAGTGGCGGATCGAATCCCAGGGCGTTGACGAGATCATGACAACCGGCGACGCGGCGTTGATGAAACGCTCTGCTCACCTTGCCTTTGGCGTCGACCTTGCACGCCCGTCAAAGGTCCGGATCTAGCCTGCTGCAAGCACAGCCTCTGCGAATCGTTCTTTAGACATAGAGCGATGCTCTACATTATTTTTTGTTGAGAAGCTATTATGTCGAAATTAAAAAATATTCTGATACTGACTTTTGTAGCCGCAACGGCGAGCCTGCCGATCTTTGCCAAGGACTTTCCCCAGGGCAAGTGGCGGCTAGCATCCTACAACTTTGAGCAAAAGATCGCCTTTCCGATCGACCAAAGCGAGGTGACGCTAAACATCAGCCCCGACAGCAAGCTCGGTGGCAAAACCGGGTGCAACGTATATGGCGGCAGCTATGACGTCACCCGCGGCAAACTCAAGATTACTGATATCATATCGACAATGATGGCCTGCGAAGAGCCGTCGATGCAGTTTGAGCGACTATTTACGAGCACTCTGCTAGGTGCAGGTGGTTTTACATACAAGGACGGCACGCTCACGATCACAGATAAAAAGACAGGAAACTTTGTGAGATTTAGGCGAATTTTTCCGCTCAATGAGTGTCCGAACAACCTGTCAAAGACGCAGGATAAGATCAGTTTGTCGCTTCCGCTCCAGTAGGGTCTGCTACTCGTCCGGCGAAAAACAGGTAAGAGTACATCGCTATTCCTGTACCAACGCCGGTCGCTATTTTAACTATTGCGGGCATGTCTGATGGTGACAAAAAACCCTCGATCGTGCCTGCGACGACGAGAAAACAAGCGCAGCCAATAACGATCCGTGCCGCCTCAATTCCTTTTTTCTTGAGGGCTTGGCTACGCGTCAGATCGCCGGGATTTATCATCGCGTAGCCGATCATCATTCCCGCACCGCCGCAGAAAAAAATGGTCGAAAGCTCGATCACGCCGTGGCCGACAACAAAGCTCGCAAGTGCATTGCCAAACGGCGGATTGAGTTTGTAGCAAGCTGCAAAAACGCTCCCTAATCGTGCCCCCTCAAACGCCAGATCGTAAAACGCCCCGATCCCGAAAAAAGCCCCCATCGCGAAAACGCGAAACGTAACGAGTATGTTGTTTGAGAGAATATGTGTCGCACCGATCTGGTTTGCGTCATTTAGCCCTTTCCACCAGTGATTATTCGAATTGATCTGTTCGGTAATGCCTGACAGCATCACAAAATGCGTAAAATCGGTATCGATCCACGTCGCAATAAAACCAAACAAGACAAACCCCGCAAAGACGCCGAACGCCAGCATCATATACCGCCAGTTGCTGCGAAAGGTTTGCGGGAAATCCTCAGCAAAAAATTTCCAGATCAGATTCGCACCCTGGCTTTCGGCACGATAGATACGGCCGTGGGCACGGATGACGAGGCTGTTGAGATAGTTGATCAGCTTTGGGTCGCGTGTTTCGGCACGAGCGATGGCGAGATCGGATGCCGCCCGTCGGTAAAGTTCGCCAAATTCGCGCACCTCCATCCTCGACAGACCGCGCAGGCCCGTTCCGTGGTGCATCGAGAGCAGGTCCTCGAGCCGCTGCCAGTTATCTTTATTTTGATCGAGAAAACGGTTCATTACTAATCACCGCTATTATACTTTGCTTATTTGATATCTGAAATCTAAGATTTAATACAAGAGTGTCCGAAGAAGCCCGCAAATACCACGAAGAAGAAGCGATCGGAAAGACGTACGATTTCCGCGTCGCTCGTCGGCTCGTGCGTTATATAAAACCCTATTGGCGGTATGCGGCGGCGGCGATCATACTTACGTTGCTGACCAACATCCTCATCAGCACGCAGCCGTATTTTACCAAGATGGCGGTGGATGATTTTATCACGCCAAAAAAGGTTGATGGCATCTGGCTTTTTGCTCTCGCGTTTTTTGGCGTGTTCCTGTTTAGATTTCTGTTCTCGTACGCACAGGAGATATTGCTCAACAATGTCGGCCAGCGGGTAATGTTTGACCTGCGGACAGAACTGTTTACCAAGCTGCAAAAACAAGAGATCGCGTATTACGACCACTATCCGGTCGGCCGCACGATGACGCGGCTGACATCGGATGTAGATGCGCTGAATGAACTTTTCACATCCGGTGTGATCGATGTGCTCGGTGATCTGGTCGTTATCTTTGCGATCATCGGGATAATGTTTTGGCTCGACTGGAAACTCGCGCTTGTCTCGCTAGTGACGGTGCCGCTGCTCTTTACGGCGACAAACTGGTTTCGCAAACACGCCCGAAACGGCTTTGACCGCGTGCGGACGCGCAACGCACGGCTCAATGCATTTCTACAGGAATACATTTCCGGTGCTCAGACGGTTCAGCTATTTAATGCAGAAAACAAAGCACTTTCGCGTTTTCGCCACATCAACGACGATTATCGAAACGCCAATATCGAGACCATATTTTATTACGCGATATTTTACCCGCTCGTCGATTTTATCGGAGCGGTCGGCATCGCGGTTGTAATATTTGCTTTTGGCTATGGGACGCTCGGCGGGTTTACGGCCGCCGGGGCGGCTCTGAGCGTCGGTGTTCTTGCCGCGTTTATTCAATATTCGCTACAGCTTTTTCAACCGATCCGTGACCTGTCGGATAAGTTTAACGTCCTACAGGCCGCCATCGTCGCGTCGCACCGGATCTTTATCTTGCTCGATCGCGATATCGAGATCACTACGCCCGCTGAACCGAAAAAGACCGGAAAGGCTACTGGACAGATCGAATTTGAAAATGTCTGGTTCGCCTATAACGACGAAGAATGGGTGCTGAAAGACGTGTCCTTCAAAGTTGATCTAGGCGAAAGTGTTGCCCTCGTAGGCCACACCGGCTCGGGTAAAACGACGATCACCAACCTGATCATGCGCTTTTACGATGTGCAGAAAGGACGGATCTTGGTTGACGGTGTCGATGTCCGCGATTGGTCGCTGCACGATCTGCGGGCAAATTTTGCCGTCGTTTTACAGGATGTATTTCTATTTAGCGGGTCGATCGAAAACAACATCCGGCTCGGTAACAACGACATTACCCGCGACCGCGTCGAGTGGGCGGCCCAAGAGGTTCACGCTGATACCTTTATCCAAAAACTGGACGGCGGATATGAGTCCGAGATACGCGAACGCGGAGCCGGTCTGTCGGTCGGGCAAAAGCAGCTCATCTCATTTGCTCGTGCGTTGGCTTTTGACCCAACGATCCTAATCCTCGACGAGGCCACCAGCTCTATCGACACTGAAACAGAGCAGCTTATTCAGCAAGCCGTGGAACGCGTCATGACCGGCCGCACATCGCTCGTCGTCGCGCACAGGCTCTCGACCATACAGAAATGCGACCGCATCATCGTGCTGCATCACGGCGAGCTACGTGAGATGGGTACCCACAACGAACTGCTAACCGGGCGCGGTCTCTACT
The DNA here is from genome assembly GCA_044228425.1 of Pyrinomonadaceae bacterium. Taxonomy (GTDB): domain Bacteria; phylum Acidobacteriota; class Blastocatellia; order Pyrinomonadales; family Pyrinomonadaceae; genus OLB17. The sequence goes on from JBGAUY010000024.1 coordinate 18,943, forward strand.
GGCGGCTGTACCAGCTCCAGTACTCCGACGAAAAACTCCATGTCACTGGCGACGCTCTCAGCGACGCAACCCTTGAATCCGGACTTACCTGATCAACGAATTACATTTTTGATAATTTACAACCAATTCGCGTTTCGCGAATACAAAGCTCAGGCACGATTTAGTTCTACACTAATTCGTTAAATCGGAGTATTATTTCTTGATAGGTGCAAAGATGTTAGAGAATACCAACACGCCGGAAACCGGCAGCGATTGCTCGTGGTCAAGCCGTGCCGTAACGGTCGAACGTGTAGCAACCGCCAATCTTCCCACAAAACGCGGTGATTTTAAGATCGCCGGTTACAAGTCGCTGACCAGCAGCGAAGAATTTGTGGTGCTGTATAAAGGCGAGATGAACGGCGAAGTGCCGACACTCGTTCGCATCCATTCCCAGTGTCTGACGGGTGACGTATTTGGTTCGATCAAGTGCGACTGCGGGCCGCAGCTCCATAAAACAATGGAAATGATAGATGCCGAGGGACGCGGAGCGATCGTTTACCAACAGCAAGAAGGCCGCGGCATCGGCATAATCAACAAGATCCGCGCCTACGCCCTGCAGGACGAAGGTGCAGATACTATCGAGGCGAACGAAGAGCTTGGCTTTGCCAGCGACCTCCGTGATTATCAACAGTGCGCCGAAATACTCTTTGACCTGGGCCTGTGTAAGGTCAGGGTAATTTCAAACAACCCGGACAAACTGGCCGCCCTCGAACGTGCCGGCCTACGCATCGTAGAGCGCGTCCCGATCGAGGTCGAATCAGAACAGCCCGCCGCTCATTATCTAAAGACAAAGAAAGAAAAAATGGGCCATTTGCTGGATTTTTGAACCATAAATCCAAATTTGTGAATATATTACGATAACTTGGAAAGTTTGCAGGTTTAGCCATCCCATCACCCCCCTCTATTTACTAGCGTAAGTTCTTCATTTCCATTGTTTAGATGATTCGGGACGTTCGGGCGACCGGTGGCTCTAGAATTGCATATATGTATGCGTATCTTTAACCGCGAATAGCTGAAATGCATATTTATTTTAGTAATTCGCATAGAGTTTAGTACTTCCCAAATTTTTATAGGAGATAAATGATGAATAAGAACTTCAAATTTATGACCGTGGCTCTTTCATTCGTTCTCTGCTTTACAGCAGTGGCGTTTGGACAGAAGACCACGGGAAACATTGAAGGGTCAGTCACCGACCAGAATGGAGCTGTCGTTGCAGGTGCAACGGTAACCGCTACCAGTACTGGTACGACGACCGGCTTTAAAAGATCTGTTGTTACCGACTCAGAAGGTTACTACAGGTTTTCGGACGTTCCTCCGGGAACATTTAGCGTTACCGCCGAAGGCAAGGGTTTCAAGTCGTCACAATCAGCGACGACGGTTAACACTGAGCGCTCGGCTGTAGTTGATTTCAAACTGGAAGTCGGAGCCGGCACCATCGTCGTTGACGTTACGGGCGACCAAGCAACGATCGATCCGGGTGAAACAAAACTTAACAATAATATTTCGGCTAAAGTTTTTGAGGCACTGCCTAAAGGAACAACCTTTACCAGTATCCTCAAGATCGCACCGAACGTCCGTCCGGAACCGCTTGCAGCTGGTTTCCAGATCGACGGTGCCAGTGGTGCTGAGAATGTTTTCGTTGTAGACGGCCAAGAAGTTACAAACTTCCGTACGGGCCAGCTCAACTCAAACAACAATCTGCCGTTCGAGCTTCTTCAGGAAGTTCAGATCAAATCAACTGGTTTCGAAGCCGAATACGGTGGAGCGACCGGTGGTGTGATCACCGCCGTAACATCTGGTGGAAACAACGATTTCAAGGGAAACTTTGGTATTTCGTTCATCCCCAGCAAATTGCAGGGTGATGCACGGCCTGCCCTTCTTCGTTTCTCTAATGAAGCGACTTCGTTTGGCAGTGCTCGTAACGGTTTCGAGTATTTTCCGATCGAAAAAGTTGGCGGCACCAATTACTTTCCGGTTGCTCGCATCAGCGGGCCGATCATGAAAGATAAGGTCTGGTTCTCAGCTGTTTATGTTCCGCAGATCATAGAGGCTACACAGACCACTCCTTATTACGCTATTAATACGGGTGCGGTCGATCTTCTCGGGCGTCGCTTACCTTCGTCAGACCCGGCAAACCGTGTTGCATATACACAACAAAACTATGTGTTCAAGCGTAAAACGGAAGAGGCATTTGCCCGTATTGATGCTCAGCCGAGCAACAAGCTCCGTCTCTATGGAACATTCCTGTGGAACCCGATCATAGACCGTGGGGCTCTGCCGGGATATACATATGGACTGTCTAACTTTACGACAGCCGGCCCCATTAGCGGATCGCTTGTTTCGAATGACGATTTCTTCCGCAACCAGGGCGGACGTCAGAATTCGAACAGCTTAAATGGCCAGGCTACCTGGACACCGACATCGAAGTTGGTTCTCAATTTCCGTGTCGGGCGCACCTTCTTGAATGAGAAGCTTGGTTCATATGGTGTTCCTAATTCGACTCGCTGGCTCTGCAGCACGTCAGGTAACCCTGCTTCGATCCCGGGCGGCGCAGCCGCTGCTGGCTGTAGTATTGGATTTACCAATTTTCCGAACAATTTCCAGGTCGCATACGATGTATCGACGCGTAGAACCTTTGACGCGGATGCATCATTTGTTGGTCTGAATTTTGGCGGCCGCCACAACCTTAAGTTTGGCTACCAGTTAAACAAACTTGCTAACGATACGGATCAGGGATACCGCGATACTGGTATCGTAGTTCTTTTCTACGGCTTGGATATCTCGAACACGCTTGGCACTCCTCCTACCGCAGGCAATCTTGGTTCGGGCTACTATCAGCGATTTGGCACCAAAGGTAAGGCAAGCAGTTCGAATAACGGACTCTTTGTTCAGGACCAGTGGCAGATCATGAACCGTGTTACGGTTAATGCGGGTGTGCGCATCGAAAAAGAAGACGTTCCCAGTTTCGTTGCTTCAAATCCGGGCATTAAGTTTGGATGGGGCGATAAAATCGCGCCGCGTCTTGGCGTTGCATTTGACGTGACCGGAAATGGCAAGACAAAGATCTTTGCCAGCTATGGTTGGTTCTATGACCGCTTTAAGTATGAGCTGCCTCGTGGTTCGTTCGGTGGTGATTTCTTCCGACGCGACTACTTCGAGATCCTGCCGGCACGTGGTTCGCTCTACACCGGTTACAACAAAACGACCATTCTTGGCACAGTACCTGATATCGCAGGCGGTAACTGCCCAGATTCTCCGGGTGTCTATCCGACGCTTGGTAACGGATATTCGGTTTGTCAGCTTGATTTCCGCATTCCTTCAAATTCGGGCGCCGGTATCACCGTTGGTGGTGCTGTCGATCCTGCAATGAAGGCCGCTCGTCAGAGTGAATATACATTCGGTGTTGAGCATCAGTTATTTAACTCGATGATCATTAGCGGACGTTATACCCACAAACAGGTTGACCGTGCTATCGAAGACATCGGCTTCCCGACTGCTCAGGGCAGCGAAGCTTATGTTATCGGCAACCCGGGCTACGGCCTTGCTTGTGCTCAGGCAACACTTAACGGATTCCCGTGTGCAAAGGCTGAACGTAAGTATGATGCGGTCGAATTCCGCGTCGACAAGCGTCTATCGAAGAACTATTTCTTTAACGCCAGCTACACATGGAGCCGTTTGTTCGGCAACTACTCGGGTCTGGCCAGCTCGGATGAAGCAGGACGTTCGAGCCCGAACGTTAACCGTTTCTTCGACCTGCCGTTCCTTGGCTTTACCGCAACAGGTGCTCCTGACAACGGACTCTTGGCCACTGACCGTCCGCATGTCTTTAAGGCGTACGCCGGTTATGACTTTGATTGGGGTGGAAGCAAGACGAATATGACGCAGGTCTCGTTCTTTACGACCGCTCAATCAGGAACACCGTTGACGACAACGTATCAGTTTTACAGCGTAACGTCGGCGATCCTGTACAAACGTGGAGACCTTGGCCGTACCGCAACATTTACGGAAACCGATCTACAGGTTAACCATAAATACAAATTCGGTAAGGACACCCGCTTTACCATCGAACCATTCCTTAATATTCGCAATCTTTTTGACGAGGCTAATGAGTTAACCCGTCAAACCCAGTATGGCCTTGCGAATCTTAGTGCTGGTTCGTTGGCAGCCGCTGGTTGTGCAGCTTGTACCGATGAGCAGACCGCGATCAGACAGGTCTTCAACGGCGGCATCCAGTCGTTTGTTTTGGCTCGTCTGAATGCCAACAAGGCAGCTCGTGTGTTTAACAACTACGGACTGGCTAACAGCTTCCAGGCACCTCGCGAAGTTCGCTTTGGTGCTCGGTTCTACTTCTAAACGTTAATTCGTATAGACGTAATAAAGCCCGTCGCGTAAGCGACGGGCTTTTTTTTTTTGTTCAACAATATTTTGCCGACCCCAGCCTATGACTTTGCCTTTGTGCGGTATTCCTTTATGAGGTTTCTGATCTTCTCCGCATCCTTTGCATCCGGCCTCGCTTTTAAGAAAGATTCCAATTCAATAGCAGCAAGATCAAATTTTTTTAGATCGCGGTATTTTTACAGCAACGCAAGCTCGAAATTGAGATCCGGTATGTCCACTCGTGTAAGCTTCTTTGCCTGCGTGAGATGCTTTTCAGCATCAATCAGTTTCTTTTCGTGACGTTCAACAGCTCCTAATGCCCATAAAAGCGGCACAGATGACGGGCTAAGAACATAAGCGTGACTGAGAGCAATTAGTGCCGACGGAAAATAGCCAAGTTTATAGAGCGAATATCCTAAATAATAAAAAGTGGTTGGGCTCTTAACATTGATGTCGGCCGCTCTTATCAAGAACGGAAACGCCTCACCATACTTGGCCTCGATCGAATATTCCTTACCTAAGCGAAGCAGAGCAAGGAAATAGTTCGGAAAGATTTTGATCGCCGTTTGCAACGACGCGATCCCTTCAGCTCGTCGGGCTTTCGTAAAGCTCTCTAACGCATTTTCGTATGCTTTTTTTGCATCGTTGGGAATGTCTTGGGCAAAAATCACACCTGCTTCAGACTCATCCAAGCTCCCTTTGCGCGGTAGCAACACGAAATCTCTGATCTCCATTACATAACCGCTCCCTTGCCCTCTCACTGTCGATGTGTAGATCTCGACGAGCTGACTTTGTTCCATAAGATCATAACGAAACGGCAGTACCTTTATTGTGTAGCGCCCGTCCGGAAGGTCGCCAAACTCATAGCGGCCAGTCGAATCAGTGATCGTCCGATTGATCGTTTGATACAGGTCATTTAGTAATTCAATATTCACTTCAGGAATGGGCGTCCTATTTCTGTCGTAAATCGTCCCCATAATATTGCTTGCGGATGCCGTCTGAGCAAGCAGTAAAAAACAACTGGTCAAGATCAACCACCGGCCTATTTTGGCGCCAAAAAAATTACGTATCATAATTCGTACTCCTGTATGACTTTTTATCGTGTTTTGATGGACTGAATTATATCACCTAAGTAACTGATGTTAAGATAAATTTTCACTTGAATATATTAATTACCATTACGTACCTACACACTTTGCCAACTACCTTAGCTCATGTCCGAGAGAATATACCGCGATTCGGTTCATAATATTATTCGTGTCAATACCGACTCGGACGAGGGGCGGCTTGTCGTCTCGCTGATCGATACGCCGGAGTTTCAGCGGCTGAGGCGGATACGTCAGCTCGGGCTCGCGTATTTTGCTTATCAGGCGGCGGAGCATTCGCGATTCACTCACTCGCTGGGAGCGTTTCACCTGGCCGGGCGGATGATCGCAAAGCTGAGGCTCAGTTACAGGATTTCTGAAGATGCTCAAACAGCTGTCCGGGTCGCCGCTTTGCTCCACGATATCGGCCACGGGCCTTTCTCACACGTCATCGAATCGATCCTCGGATTTCACCACGAAGAATTTACGATCGAGGCTGTCTTGAGTCCTGACACTGAGATTGGAAAGCTGCTAAACGCTTACTCTCCAACACTTGCAAACGATGTCGCGTCGATCATACGGGGCAATTTTAAGCCGCTCGCTCTCGCCCAGCTTGTCTCGTCGCAACTCGATGTTGACCGGATGGATTACCTGCTCCGCGACAGTTTGATGACCGGGGCAAAGTACGGCATCTACGATCTTGAATGGATAATCAAGTCGATCGAGATCAACGAAGAAAAAGATCATTTATATGTGTCGGCTCCGGGGCTGTACGCCGTCGAAGACTATCTGCAAGCACGATACTATATGTATCGCCAAGTCTATTTTCACCGGACGCTGCGCTCGGCTGAGGCTATATTAAAGGTGCTGTTGCGACGTGCTTTGCAGATCTATGAGGACGGCGGCGATGTCTGGCACGCACCGGGCACCCCGATGGAAAAGATCCTGGCGGGTAAGAAATTGAACCTTGCTGAGCATCTCGAACTCGACGATACGGACGTAATGTTTAGTATAAAGCGTTGGCAGCATTCATCCGACAAGGTACTTTCCGATCTCGCAAAACGATTTCTAGACCGCCGCTTATTCAAGGCATTTGACCTCGATATGCCCGAGGCTGAGCGGTCGGCATTTATTGTTGCATCGCGGCAACTGGTTGCAAACGCAGGTTTTGATCCGGATTACTATTTTGTCGAGGACTCTGCCGGCAACGTGCCGTATTCCTTCTATTCAAAGGATGCATCTGACCCCAAGAACCTGATCTATGTCGAAGATGGTTTCTCGCGGCCCGAGATCCGCGAGATCTCGTCTGTTAGCCCAGCCATCCGTGGCTTGCAAGAGGGTTATCGCATCCACCGCATCTGTTTCCCTGCGGAATTAAAATATGAGATCGCCGAGCTTTATCACAAGATCTAAAAGTAGAAAGGCCGGCCTACTCTTTTTGTCTTTCGCCTTTTTACTTTTTACTTACGCTGCGTCTGCACAGCGTGTCGCGATACTTACGCCCGACAATTCCGATCAAAGTAAAGCGTTTGCCGAGAGCCTCTATGAAGCTTTATCCACAAAGCTCAAAGTCATCGACCGCGACCTGAGCGAAGAAGCTTTCAATTCAAAGAAGCCCGCTGATCCTTTTAACATGACTGCCGATGAATCAAGACGCGTAGGCGCGGTTATCGGCTGCGATCAATTGATATTGATCAGGTCGGCCAACCAGCGGCGCAACGCTTCCGGTCGGGGCGAATATTACGAAGCCTACGCCGTGATATATGTTGTGAGCAGCCGGACGGGGCGTTTGATCCATTGGGCTCTGCATAAATATGAAGCGACGAACTCACCCGCCGCGGACAGATCTCTTAACGCCGCCGCACCGTTTGTCGCGGATGAGATAAAGGAAAAGATCGGTACCGCATCCAAAGGCGAGGTTGTAGAGCCGCCCGCTCCGATCATGGAAGAACCGCCGGCAACAAACTCACCCGAAGCAAAAAATTTTATCGCGCCGATACCCTTTCGGCGGATCAAGCCCGAGTATACCGCCGACGCAGCTTTCTACGAAGTCACTGCGACGGTCGAGATAATTGTCGATCTCGATGCGGCGGGTAAGATATTGCGGACAGAGATCGTCCGCTGGGCCGGATACGGTTTGGATGAGTCGGTTGATAAAACGGTCAGACAGATGAATTGGCGACCCGCCGAGCGTAACGGCAAGACGTTGCCGATGCGGTTTTTACTGCGATACAATTTTAAGAAAGTAGATAAGCAGCCGCTTTAGATATCGCATGAGAACAATCAGGGCAGCAGTAAAGACCGTCTTATTTGTCGTCTCGACGCTCGGCCTGTATTGGAGCTGGTATTTTTTGCGTATATTTATGCCAGATAAGGTCCGCTGGCGGCAGCGTATATTTGGCGCGTGGACGTGGAGTTTTGTAAGTATTTCGAACATGCGCATCGAGGTCGTCGGCACACCGCCGCAACCGCCGTTCTTTCTAGTGACAAACCATCTCAGCTACACCGATATACCGGCGATCAGAAACGCTGCTAAGGGCATTTTTGTTGCCAAGGCCGAGGTTGAGACGTGGCCTGTCGCGGGACGTATCTGCCGAGATATGGGGACCATTTTCATCGATCGTAGCAATCGCCGCGACATTCCGCGAGCCGGAGAGATGATCGTCGAACGGCTCGATCTGGGTGAGGGCGTCGTCGTCTTTCCCGAAGGCACGAGCACAAAAGGAGAAGAAGTGCTTCAATTCAATTCGTCATTTCTCGAATTCGCGGCCAAGGGCGGTGTTCCCGTCAGTTACGCCTCGGTCAGCTATTCAACACCGCCAGGAGAAATGCCCGCGCACCTTGCCGCGTGTTGGTGGGAAGATATCAGCTTTTTTGCGCATCTATGGCGGTTGTTCAAGGTCAGTGAATACACCGCCATTATTACCTTTGGCGAGGAGCCGGTGGTAAATCCGGACCGTAAACTGCTCGCCGCCGAGCTGCGACAGCGAGTCGCGGACAGTTTTGTACCCGTCAAATGAGCGGCCTAAACCTTTTTAATGTATAACCGTATTAACTAAAATTTCTTTAGGAGTAAAAAATGCACACACGACTTTTTCGTTTTGTTACGACTCTCGCAATAATGGTGTCGCTATGGGGCGGCGTGCTTGCCCAGAGTTCCGGGTTTGACCCGTCACGCATGGACCGCACGACCGAGGCCTGTGATGATTTCTTTCAATATGCCAACGGCACCTGGTTAAAAAATACCCAGATACCGCCGTCGGAGGCGAGTTGGGGGACATTTAATATGCTCCGCGATTCGAATAACACGATCCTCAAAGGCGTGCTTGAAAAAGCGGCGGCCAGCAATGCAAAATCCGGCAGTGACGCTCAGATGATCGGCGATTTCTATGCCACCTGCATGGACGAAGCTGCAATCGAAAAGTCGGGCACAAAGCCGATCGAAAAATATCTCAAGTCAATATCCAAAGCGAAAACTGCGGCCGACATTCAGAAGCAGATCGCCGAACTCCATAACATGGGGTTGCCATCGTTGTTTGGTTTTGGTGCCGGTGCTGACCTCAAGTCGACCAACACCATGATCGTCAACGCCGGTCAGGGCGGCATTTCGTTGCCTAATCGCGATTACTATACCGAGGCTCGATACGCTGAGACACGCGGTAAATTCGTCGAATATATGACCGCCATGTTCAAACTGCTAGGCGATGCTCCTGACGTAGCTGCAGCAAAAGCCACCAAGGTTCTCGCGATCCAGACACGCCTCGCAACGGCGTCCCTGACACCGGTCGAACGCCGCAATCCGGACAACAGTTACAACAAGATCACCGTTGCGGATGCTCAGGCTTTGACGCCAAACTTTGATTGGAACAGCTACTTTGCTACACGCGGCGTGGCGACCAACTATGATTTTAATATCGCTCCGCCTAAGTTCTTTAAGGAAATGAACACGATGATGGCAGACGTTGCGGTGGACGACTGGAAAACGTATCTGACTTGGATGGTCGTTAATTCCGCCGCTCCGTCTTTGCCAAAGGCTTTCGCCGATGAGAATTTCAATTTCTTTGGCAAGCACCTCAGCGGACAGAAAGAGCGTCAGCCGCGTTGGAAAACCTGCGTTCAAAACGTAGACGGCGCACTCGGCGAGGCTCTCGGGATGGAGTACGCCAAGGTCGCGTTTACGCCCGCCGCTAAAGCGCGGATGAATGTCATGATCGACAATCTGATGGTGTCGATGACCGAGCGTATTGACGGGCTTAAATGGATGAGCGACGAGACCAAGAAACAGGCTAAGGTCAAGGTTTCAACCTTTAAGCGAAAGATCGGTTATCCGGACGTGCTTCGCGGTTACGCGGGGCTGACGGTCAAACGCGATTCGTATGCGCAGAACATCCTGCGGGCAAATCAGTTTCAGATCGCCCGCAATTTCAAAGACCTCGGCAAACCCCGCGACAAGACCCGTATGGGCATGACGCCGCCGACGGTCAATGCTTCGTACAGCCCGCAGAATAACGACATCACTTTCCCCGCTGGTATTTTGCAGCCGCCGTTCTTTAATTTTAACGCTGACGACGCCATCAACTACGGTGCCATCGGCGGTGTCATCGGCCACGAGATCACGCACGGTTTTGACGATCAGGGCAGCCGCTTTGACGCTGACGGCAATCTGAAAAGCTGGTGGACCGATCAGGATAAAAAGCAATTTGATGAACGCGCAGCTTGTGTCGCCAAGCAGTTTGACGGATACGAGGTCCAGCCCGGACTCTTTATCAACGGTAAGCTCACGCTTGGTGAGAACATCGGCGATTTTGCCGGCCTGACCGTTTCGTATTACGCCTATCTGAAATCGCTCCAGGGCAAACCGCGACCGGCCGACATCGACGGATTTACCGCCGAACAGCGTTTCTTCCTCGGCTGGGCACAGGTCTGGGCGGGCAAATACACCCCCGAAGCCGAACGCCAACAGGTCGCCGGCAACCCCCACTCACTACCCCGCTGGCGCGTCAACGGCCCAATGTCCAACATGCCCGAATTCGCCAAAGCATTCGGCTGCAAAACCGGCCAAAAGATGATCCGCGAAAAGGTTTGCGAGATCTGGTAAGCTGACGATCAATCGTTTGAAGAGAAAAAGGCTTCGCGATATGCGAAGCCTTTTTTTCAGCACACGTTACTATCCACCAACGAGGTTTTATGTTCTTGCAGGAATGACCGGTTGGTGTTACATTTTCGGTGCGTAGCGAATAAGAATGAGGCTTCCAATGGTTAGGAATAAACTTATCAATATATTTATTACTTTCGCATCGCTCGCGATTCTCACAAATATCTGTTTCGCTCAGCGAGCCGCCAAAACTTCACGGGAAAGGACGGTCGATGCTTTCCATACGATTTGGTTAATTCAACAAAATGAATCAAAAGCTCTGGGATTCTTTCATAAAAAGGCATTATCCGATAGAAATGTTTTTAATTGTGATTGCTGCAATACCGACGATATTGATAAGAATGATGAAGCTACTCCAGCGGCGATTAAGACCAGGCTTACGAGTTTTCTTAAGGAGCCACACGAATTTGTTAAGGGAAAGAAACTGGCTGATATTATTTCGCTCAAGGGCAAACCACTGCCAGAGGTTCAGGATTATATCGATGCAATGACCGCCAACGGAATAATTAACCGTCCTAAACGCGACAAATATTATCTCGCCAGTTATAAATCACTCCTTTCGACAATGGATTCTGAGGATAAGAAATTTTTGAAGTCGTTCCTCGGCAAATATAACGTTCGGGGAGCCTTTATAAGCTTAGTACAGTTCCGATCGGAAAACTCCGACTACAATAAGATGGGAATTATGATGATATGGGTACGGAGTAACAAAAATTGGAAGGCCGTATCTATTTCTCCCGGACCGTGCCAATAGAATCGGCTTCAGTAAAGACTAGGATCCAGCCTGCGACTGCGCGAAATGTCAGTGGGCGGAGACACAAATTCGGCGTGAGGAGAAATAATTCCAGCGTGCGGAGACACATTTCTCGCGTGCGGATACATAATTCTCGTGTGCGGAGACATAATTCCCGCGTGCGGAGACATATTTCTCACGTGCGGAAACATAATTCCGGCGTGCGGAGACATATTTCCGACGAGCGGAGATATATTTCCGACGCGCGGAGACACATTTCCGACGCGCGGAGACACATTTCCGACGCGCGGAGACACATTTCCGACGCGCGGAGACACAAAAAAAAGGCCGCGAACTTTATGCTCGCGGCCTTTTGTTATGTACAATGCCCTTACTTCGTGCGGGCTTCTGCCACACGCGGCTGGTGCATTTATAGTTCGTCGTCCTCGACTTCGATCTTCATGGCTTCGTCGATGTCGAATGTTTCTATCGCTTCGATCTCGGCTTCTTCGCCGTCGATGTCCTCGACGTCTAGGAGCTCTCCATCAAATCCGTCGGGTTCGATCATTGGCACAGGGGCCTCGAGTCCGCCGCGGATGTAGTCGCCCATTTCGTCGTATTCATCCGTCGGTTTTTGATTTTCCGTGGCATCATACGCGACCTTGACGTTGCGGTAATATTTCATACCCGTACCGGCCGGGATGAGGCGTCCCATGATGACGTTCTCTTTCAGGCCGCGAAGGTAATCGATACGTCCTGAGATCGCCGCTTCGGTCAGCACGCGGGTCGTTTCCTGGAAACTTGCCGCCGAGATGAACGAGTCGGTCGAAAGCGACGCTTTGGTAATACCGAGCAAGAGCGGTTCGCCGACCGATGTCTGGCCGTCTTCGTCCTGAACACGGCGGTTTTCGTCTTCGTAACGGAAACGATCGACCTGTTCCTCAAGCAGAAATTCGGTATCGCCGACCTCTTTGATCTTGACCCAGCGGAGCATCTGGCGGACGATCACCTCGATATGTTTATCGTTGATGTTAACGCCCTGTAGACGATAGACCTCTTGGATCTCGTTTACGAGGTAATTTTGCAACGCTTCCATACCGAGAACACGCAGGATGTCGTGCGGGTTGAGCGGGCCGTCCATCAGCGGTTCGCCTGAACGGACGCGATCCTCTTCCTGCACGTTGATGTGCGTACCACGCGGGATGTCGTATTCGCGTTCACTACCGTCATCACCGATGATGATGAGCTTACGTTTACCCTTTGAGATCGGGCCAAATTTAACCGTACCGTTGATCTCCGACATGATGGCCGTTTCGCCCGGACGTCGTGCTTCGAAAAGCTCGACGACACGCGGCAGACCGCCCACGATGTCTTTGGTCTTGGTGGTTTCACGCGGGATCTTGGCGATGACGTCACCGGCCTTGACCTCGTCGGCGTCCTCGACCATCAGCTGTGCCCGGATCGGCATCTGATAGGTTTTGAGCACCTTGTTATTACCGCTGCGGATCTCGAGACGCGGCTGATTTTTCTCATCCGAGTCTTTGACCACGAGACGTTTCTGGCCCGTGACCTTATCGATCTCTTCTTCGACCGTCTTGCCTTCTTTAAGGTCCTGATACTTGATCGTACCGGATTCCTCAGTGAGGATAGCAAAGGTGAACGGATCCCACGTCACGAGAATATCGTCCTCTTTGACCTTTTGGCCGTCCTTGACGTGGATCTGAGCACCGTACACGACCTTGTAATGAGCAACCTCGCGGCCGCGTTCGTCAACAAGGGCGATCTCGGACTGTCGTCTCAGCGAAACAAATTCACCGACACGGTTCTTAATGACCTTGGTGTCGCCAAGGAACCTGACCGTTCCGTCCATCGCGGCGACGTGCTTGGTCTCTTGTTCGAGACGGGCCGTACCACCGACGTGGAATGTACGCATCGTAAGCTGCGTGCCGGGTTCGCCGATCGACTGTGCGGCGATGACGCCGACAGCCTCGCCGATCTCAACCGTGTTGCCGGTCGCAAGGTTGCGGCCGTAACATTTGACGCAGATACCGCGACGCGATTCGCACGTCAGAGCCGAGCGGATACGAACTTTCTGCAAGCCCGAAAGCTGGACGCTTGCACCGAGATCCTCATCGATCTCGACGTTTGCCGCAACGATCACGCTGCCGTCAACCGGATCGATGATGTCATCGAGCGATGTGCAGCCGACGATGCGGTCACGCAGGGATTCGACCTCTTCACCGTTGCGGATGATAGCCTCGGCCCAGACACCGCGCATCGTGCCGCAATCCTGTTCCGAAACGATCACGTCCTGAGCGACGTCAACCAGACGGCGTGTCAGATAACCCGAGTCAGCCGTTTTGAGTGCCGTATCGGCGAGGCCCTTACGGGCACCGTGTGTCGAAATAAAGTATTGGAGAACGTCCAAACCTTCGCGGAAGTTAGCGAGAATAGGATTCTCGATAATCTCGCCCGACGGTTTTGCCATCAGGCCGCGCATACCGGCGAGCTGACGGATCTGAGCGTCCGAACCACGAGCACCCGAATCGGCCATCACGAGGATAGGATTGAGCTCTTTGCGTTCTTTTTCACGCGTGTGCATGGCCTTAAACATTTCCTTAGAAACGTGATCGGTCACATCCGACCAGATGGCCGTAACCTTGTTGGTACGTTCCATGTCCGTCATGGTCGCGTCTTCGTACTGTTTGCGAAGTTTCTCGACCTCTTTCAAAGCCTTTTCGATAATGCCCTTTTTCGACGACGGGGTGACCATGTCATCGATGCCGATCGAAACACCAGCAAGCGTCGCGTACAAAAAGCCCATCGTTTTGAGATCGTCGAGCAGGACGACCGTTTGGTCGTGGCCGAGCTTGAGATGGCAAAACGTCACGAGCGACTGCAGGCCTTTCTTTTTCATCACGCCGTTGACGAACGGCAAGCCGTCACGCGTCAGGCGTTCGTTAAAGATGGCACGTCCGACGGTTGTGTCGATGACCTGATCGATGCCCTCGCGGATGGTCGCACGCATCACGTCCTGATTGTTGTGCTCCATGCCCAAGTCGATCAGATCGCCTTTCCAACGCAGACGGATCTTGGTTTGCGTCTCGACGAGTCCCGCATCAAGTGCGAGCAGCACTTCGTCGATGGTGCCAAATGCCTTGTTATCGCCTTTCATTTCATCGCGGGCGAGTGTCAGGTAATAGCAACCGAGAACGATATCCTGCGACGGCACAGCTATCGGTTGACCCGAAGCCGGCGAGAGCAGATTGTTTGACGCAAGCATCAAAACGCTTGCCTCGATCTGTGCCTCAGGCGACAGCGGGATGTGCACGGCCATCTGGTCACCGTCAAAGTCGGCGTTGAAAGCCGTACAGACGAGCGGGTGGATTTTGATAGCCTTACCCTCGACGAGCACAGGCTCAAAAGCCTGAATTCCGAGACGGTGAAGCGTCGGTGCACGGTTCAAGAGAACCGGATGCTCGCGAATAACTTCTTCGAGAATGTCCCAGACGATCGGCTCCTGGCGCTCAACCATTTCGCGTGCCTGTTTGATGGTGGCGGCGTGGGCGTCCTTTTCCAACTTGTTGTAGATAAAGGGTTTGAACAGCTCCAACGCCATCTTTTTCGGCAAGCCGCACTGGTGCAGTTTCAGCTCCGGCCCGACGACGATGACCGAACGTCCCGAATAATCTACACGCTTACCGAGCAGATTCTGACGAAAACGTCCCTGTTTACCCTTGAGCGTTCCCGACAGCGATTTGAGCGGGCGATTGTTCGCACCACGCAGCACGCGGCCGCGGCGTCCGTTGTCAAACAACGCATCGACTGCCTCTTGCAGCATACGTTTTTCGTTACGGACGATGACCTCAGGAGCGTGCAGCTCGATGAGTTTCTTCAAACGGTTGTTACGGTTGATGACACGGCGATAGAGATCGTTAAGATCAGATGTCGCAAAACGTCCGCCGTCTAGGGGCACGAGCGGGCGAAGCTCGGGCGGAATGACCGGAATGACATCGAGGATCATCCACATCGGGTTGTTGCCCGAACGCAGGAACGATGTCGAAACCTTCAACCGCTTAGAATACTTGAGTTTTTTCTGCTGCGACGTCTCGTCCTTCATCTTGGCACGAAGCTCGTCGACCAGCTCGGCAATGTCGATCTGCTGGAGCAGATCCTTGATCGCCTCGGCACCCATTTTAGCGACGAATTGATTAGGATAGTCACGCGACAGTTCGCGGAAACGCTCGTCCGTCAGCAGATCTTTTTGCTTCAGATCAGGCACGTCACCCTCGTCGACTACGATGTACGTCTCAAAGTAGAGGATCTTTTCGAGATCGCGCAAGGTGATATCGAGCAGATGGCCTATTCGCGACGGCAGCCCTTTAAAGAACCACACATGCGAACAGGGCGAGGCAAGCTCGATATGGCCGAGACGCTCACGGCGTACCTTAGACTGCGTCACCTCAACGCCGCATTTGTCGCAGATGACGCCGCGGTGTTTCATCCGCTTGTATTTACCGCAGAGACATTCCCAGTCAGAGACCGGTCCGAAAATACGTGCGCAAAACAGGCCGTCGCGCTCCGGCTTAAACGTTCGGTAGTTGATCGTTTCCGGCTTGGTGACCTCGCCGTGCGACCATGAACGTATCTTATCGGGCGACGCCAATGAAATGCGGATCGCTTCGTAATTTGTGGTCAATTGCGTCTTGTTATCGTTATTAAATCGAAACATGTTTTTTATAGTTCCTAGTTCAAAGTTTCAAGTTCCAAGTTTCTGCCGATTCTTATGTTCCGGGTTCGCAAAAACTTGGAACCCGGAACTTGGAACCTGAAATTAGTCCACACCCACCAGTGCGTCAACGCCTGCGATGATCTCATCCGGATCGATCTGATCTTCTTGGATCAGCTCAACATCAAGACACAGAGACTGCAGCTCGCGTACGAGCACGTTGAACGATTCCGGTATGCCCGGCTCAAAGTTTGAAACGCCTTTGACGATCGTCTCGTAGATCTTCGAGCGGCCGGCCACATCATCGGATTTGCATGTGAGCAATTCCTGCAGGATATGAGCCGCACCGTAGGCTTCGAGTGCCCAGACCTCCATTTCGCCAAAACGCTGGCCGCCAAACTGAGCTTTACCGCCCAGAGGCTGCTGCGTGATTAGACTGTATGGCCCGATCGAGCGAGCGTGTATCTTGTCATCGACCAGATGCGATAGTTTCAACATATAGATGTATCCAACGCACACCTTTTGCTCAAACTGCTCACCGGTCATACCGTCATAGAGACGCGTCTTGCCCGACGGGCCGACCGAAGCCGGGATGCCGAGTTCGTCGTATTTCTCATTGGCCTGAGTGATATAGCCCTTGATCTCTTCTTCGCTTGCACCGTCAAAAACAGGTGTCGCAAAGTGAAGTCCGAGCACGCGGGCAGCCCATCCGAGGTGTGTCTCGAGGATCTGACCGACGTTCATACGCGAAGGCACACCAAGCGGATTGAGCACGATCTCGACCGGAGTTCCATCGGGCAGGTACGGCATATCTTCCTCAGGCAAGATACGGGCGATAACACCCTTGTTACCGTGGCGTCCGGCCATTTTGTCACCGACCGACAGCTTACGCTTCATGGCGACAAAGACTTTGACCATCTTGATCACGCCCGGCGGCAATTCGTCGCCCTGCTTGAGCTTAGTGATCTTTTCGTCGTAGATGTCACGCAAGATGTTGATCTGGCGTTCGGTACGCTGCTCGTACTCCTTGATCTCGGCGATGATGTCGATATTGCCCGAGGCAACGTCGGCCTTTCTCAAGAGCTTAGGATCGACGCCCTGCAGCTTTTCGCGGTTGAGCGTCTCGCCTTTTTTGACGATGACCTCTTTATCTTCGACAAGGTCTTTTGTCAGCTTGCGGCCGTCAAAGAGCTCATAGATACGCTCGTTACGCTGCTCCTCGAGAATACGAATTTCGTCTTCGAGATCGCGGTGAAAATCGTCCTCTTCCATTCCCTCGATATCAAGTGAACGCTCGTCCTTATCCTGTCCCTTGCGGGTAAAGATCTGAACGTCGACGACCGTACCGTCGATGCCCGGAGGGCAGGTCAAGCTCGCGTCTTTAACGTCGCCGGCCTTTTCACCAAAGATTGCACGGAGCAGTTTTTCCTCAGCGGTCAGCTGCGTCTCGCCCTTTGGCGTTACCTTACCGACCAAAACCGAACCAGGTTTGACCTGAGCACCGATGCGGATAATGCCGCTCTCGTCGAGATCGCGGAGCATGTTCTCACCGATGTTCGGAATGTCTCGTGTTATCTCCTCTGGCCCTAGCTTGGTATCGCGGGCCTCGATCTCAAGCTCTTCGATATGGATCGACGTATAGTAGTCGTCCTTGACCAGCTTCTCGGAAACCAAAATAGCATCCTCAAAGTTGTAACCACGCCAAGGCATAAATGACACGAGCACGTTACGGCCGAGGGCGAGTTCGCCGCGATCGGTACACGGGCCGTCAGCAATCACCTGGCCTTTTTTGACGCGTTCGCCAACCTCCACGATCGGACGCTGGTTGATACAGGTGTTCTGATTAGAACGCTTAAATTTAACGAGCGAATAAATATCCGCCGTCACCTCTCGCGAGATCGTGCCGTCAACCTGATGGTCGGCTTTGACGATGATGCGTTCGCTATCGACAAAATCGACAACGCCGTCGCGGCGTGCAATGACGACCGCACCCGAATCGCGGGCCGCGATCTTTTCCATACCGGTCCCGACATACGGCGATTCGGCACATAAAAGAGGCACCGACTGACGTTGCATGTTCGATCCCATCAACGCACGGTTGGCGTCATCGTTCTCAAGGAAAGGGATAAGCGACGCGGCGACCGACACGAGTTGCTTAGGCGAAACGTCCATGTACTGCGTCTCGGCACGGTCGGCGGTGATAAATTCACCCTTTTGCCGGGCGGCGTTACGCTCATTGACAATGTTGCCCTTGGCGTCAAGCTCAATATTTGCCTGGCCGATGATGTAGCGATCCTCTTCCCAAGCGGTCAGATAAAACGGCCACGGCTCAACGTCTGCTTGTTTGCCATCTTTGATCTTTTTATTAGCCGCCTCGACATCCTCAAGCGGGACGTGCTCGCCGGGTTTGAATTTGGTATCGCCACCGTTCAAAACGCGAACGTATTCGATAACGCGGCCGTCCTCGACCTTTCGGTAAGGCGACTCGATAAAGCCGTACTCGTTGATACGTGCAAAACACGACAGCGACGAGATCAAGCCGATGTTCGGGCCTTCAGGCGTCTCGATCGGGCAGATGCGGCCATAGTGCGTCGGGTGAACGTCGCGAACCTCAAATCCGGCACGTTCACGCGAAAGACCACCTGGTCCAAGCGCCGACAGCCGGCGTTTGTGCGTAATTTCTGACAGCGGATTAGTTTGGTCCATGAACTGCGAAAGTTGCGATGACCCAAAGAACTCACGAACTGCGGCCGTTACCGGCTTTGCGTTGACCAGATCACGCGGCATCGTAGTGAACATATCCTGTTGGATGGACATCTTCTCCTTGATCGCGCGTTCCATGCGTTCGAGACCAATGCGGAATTGATTTTCGAGCAGCTCGCCGACCGCGCGGACGCGGCGGTTACCCAAATGATCGATATCGTCCTGGGTGTAATTTTCGCTGTCCCGCTTCATGCGGAGCAGGTAATTAACAACCTCGATGAAATCGGTCGGTGCAAGCAGCGGATCTTTGATACGGTCAAAATCCGGACGGCCCATCTTGATATTAAATTTCAGACGCCCGACGCGTGACAGATCAAAGCGACGCGTGTCAAAAAACATGCCTTCGAGCAAGCGGTAAGCTGTCGGCACGGTCGGAGGATCGCCCGGACGCATTTTGCGATAGATCTCGAGCAGTGCATCGACCGGTTTGCCGATGGGATCTTTTCTCAATGTCGCTGCGATGATCTCGCCGATAACGTCACGTTTCGGGAAAAAGACCTTGACGCTCGAAATGCCCTCTTCGACGATCTGCTGTATCTTGCCAGCCGGGATCTCGGTATTTGATTCGACTATGACCTCGCCCGTTTCGGTGTTGATGACGTCTTCGAGAGCAAATGCTCCCTCAAGATCAGCTATCGCGACGGCAACCGACCCAACGCCCATGCGGCGGAGGTCAGCGATCGCACTCTTAGTTATCTTTTTGCCCTTGCGGACGACATCTTCTTTCTTGTCCTTAATATCGTCCTCGGCACGCATACCAACGAGGTGCGTGTCGCCGCTCTCTTTCACGCTGATCGAAAGCTTGCCCTTTTCGATAACGATCTCATCCGTCACATAGAAAAGCTCGAGAATGTTTGAATCCGGATATTCGGCATTCTTAACGACTTCTTCAAGTATCTGATCCGAGACGGTCTTCATATCGATCTGCGGGTTTAACCACAGGCCGAGAGCACGAAGAAATACAGTCGCGATGATCTTTCGTTTGCCAAGACGCGCGTGCAGGATGCCCTTTTGGTCGTATTCAAATTCGACCCACGAACCGCGGTACGGGATGATCTTTGCGAGATAATCATCACGCTCACCCTTAAAGAAAACACCTGGGCTCCGATGAAGCTGCGATACGATGACGCGCTCAGTACCATTAATAATAAATGTACCGTTGTCGGTCATCAGCGGGATCTCGCCAAAGAAAACATCCTCTTCTTTAATGTCGCGGATCGTCGAGACGTTAGTCTCTGGATCTTTGTCGTACACGGTCAAACGGATCTTGACCTTGAGCGGGACGCTATACGACATGCCGCGTTCCTGACATTCCTGCTGATCGTGCTTGTGTTTGAGGCCGACCGGTTCACCGCAGTTGTTGCAGAGATTTGGTCGGACGGCGTTAAAAGTGCCGCAATTTTTACAAAGCACTTCGGCGGGGTTAAACGGGTCTACCTTGATCTTGGCCGAGCAATTCTTACAGTTTGCACGTAAGTGCTCGAGGCCCTCGAGGTTGCCGCACTTACACTGCCAGTTACCGATTTGATACTCGACATACTCAAGCGTTGCCGTCTCGCGAAAATCTGACACCGGAAAGATCGACGAGAACACCGACTGCAAACCGATGTAGTCGCGCTCCTCAGGGATCAGATCCATTTGCAGAAACCGGTTATAGGATTCGCGTTGGACCTCGATCAGATTTGGGATCTGTGCTGACGTATAGATCTTAGAAAAATCCACTCGCACCGGCGACTGGCTTGTGCGTCGTCCGAGTCCGTTCGAGTTATTTTGTAGAGGATTGTTGATCATATATATTAATAGCGGGCTGAAAAAAACCTGTTGATTTTCGCGAGCTTTGCTGATACGATTCCCGTAACAAAAAGGCTCCTGCAAAAATCTCTGCGAATAAAGACAGCAAACGCGGTCGAGGGCAAAGTTTACCCAGACCGCTTTTTAAGCAGTAATAGCTGCTATCTTGATTTTCCGAGCGTGCCGAAAAGAGACACCCACTCTCCACTTTTGCGGGCCGCAGAGCCTCGCGTCTAAAACAAACGGAAACAATAATTGCGTTTCCGATCCAACCGGTCATCGCACTCAAGATAAAATAGATAGAGCGCGAACCAGTTAGTTTAACAATAACTTTTAATAAAGGCAAATGCTGAGACGCTCGCTCAAACGAACGAGCGTCTCAGCAAATATGATCGACTATTTGAGCTCGACGGTTGCTCCTGCTTCGGTCAGCTTGGCCTTGATCTCATCGGCTTCGCCCTGCGAGACACCTTCTTTCAGGGTCTTCGGAGCAGCATCGACCAGATCCTTGGCTTCTTTGAGGCCAAGACCGGCTACGACTTCGCGGACGACCTTAATGACAGCGATCTTGTTGCCGCCGGCCGACTGCAGAACTACGTCAAACGAATCCTTAGCTTCGGCTGCAGGAGCAGCGTCTCCGCCACCTGCACCGGCACCAGCAGCCATCATCATAGGGGCCGCTGCAGCCGCCGAAACGCCGAATACTTCTTCGAGTTCCTTGACCAATTCAGACGCTTCGAGAAGCGACATACCTTTCAAATACTCAACTACATCTTCTTTTTTAATAGCCATGACTTTTATCTATCTCCTATTTAGGGTTCTGTTAATAACTTGCTCGCGGGCTCTATACGAACCACGAACGGTTGTTTTTGCCGCTAGAACCCAGGGACACGTTAGTGGAGGGTTGCATCACCTCGCCTTACTTGTCCGAAGCCTGTGACCTGACAAATCACACGGCCCGTTTTCCTTGGTACGGCTTTCTAAGATCTCAAATTTGAGATCAAAAAAACTTGATTATCCAGCCTTTTCCTCAGCTTCTGCCTCGGGGGCTTCTTCGACAACTTCTTCGGCCGGGGCTTCTTCCGCAACTGCTTCGACTGTTTCTTCAGCCGCAGCTTCGACTACTGGAGCCTCTTCTGCTGCCGGTGCTTCGGCGACTTCCGCTTCCGCAGGAGCAGCCTCTTCGACCGCAGGTGCGGCCGCCGGAGCAGCTTCGACAGCGGGCGTTCCCGCTGCACGGCCTTCTTGCTTACCGATCTGATCGATCACAACTGCCAGATCACGCGGCACGGCATTAATGACCGTGACGATGCGTTGTGCCTGACTGTTGAGAACAAACAACAACTTAGAAATAAGCTCTTCTTTGCTCGGCAGATTTGCGATCGTTGTTAGCTGTTTAAGATCAACCAGCTTGCCATCGACGACACCCGTTTTAAAGGTGTAAACGTCGGCGTTGTCTTTCATGAACTTCGAAATTGCTTTCGAAAGAACAACCGGATCATTTTCGGTCCATGCGATCGCGGTCACGCCTTTGAAATGCTCGCTTGCATCTTCAAACTGCGTTCCCTTAACGGCGATTCGGGCTAGAGTGTTCTTTACAACTTCGTATTTCGCACCGGCTTCACGCAAAGAGTTGCGAAATTCCTGGTCTTTTTGGACCGTCACTCCCGAAAAGCTGACGACCATAGCGGACGTTGAATTTTGCAGCGATTCGGTGAGGGCGGTCAGATCTTGTGCTTTTGTTTCTCTTGATTTCATTTCTTTACTCGCTCCTCACTTACGCGTACGCGAGCTCATCGAGCAATACGCCCGGACTCATCGTTGCGGCTAAGTTAATTTTCTTTAGGTAACGTCCCTTTGCTGTGGTCGGCTTTGCCTTCATCACGGCGGTGATCAGGACCTTGGTGTTCTCGGCCAATTTAACATCGTCGAACGACACTTTGCCGACCGGGGAGTGAATAACGCCTGTTTTATCAACACGATATTCGACCTTACCGGCCTTGGTCTCTTCGATGGCGGTTTTAACGTCCATCGTGACGGTTCCTGTTTTTGGATTTGGCATCAGGCCTCGAGGACCGAGGACCTTACCCAATTGTCCGACCTTGCCCATCATATCGGGCGTGGCGATCAGTGCGTCAAAGTCGAGCCAGCCGCCTTTGATCTTTTCGACCAGCTCATCGCCGCCTGCTAGATCCGCACCGGCTGCTTCGGCCTCTTTGATCTTGTCGCCCTGAGCGATGACGACGACCTTTTTAGCATCGCCACCAAGTCCGTGCGGCAATACGATGGTGCCGCGGACGAGCTGATCTGCCTTACGGGGATCGACGCCCAGCCACATCGTCAGTTCGACGGTTTCGTCAAACTTTGCAAATGCGACCTCTTTTAATTTAGAGACCGCTTCTTCAAGTGTGTGCTTCTTGTGCGGCTCGATCTTTTCCAGAGCCGCCAAGTATTTCTTTCCTCTTTTCATTTTACCTCCAGGTATTAACGAACGTTATTAGCGTTCTCCCTTTCTGACGCTTTCGCGTCGGTCTAGTCTATTGTCAAACCCATCGACTTAGCCGTTCCCTCGATCGTCCGCATTGCAGCGGCGAGGTCGGTCGTGTTGAGATCGACCATTTTCTTTTTGGCGATCTCTTCGATCTGCGAGCGTTTGATGCTGCCGACCTTTTCACGATTAGCTTTGCCCGAACCTTTGGCGATACCCGAAGCCTTTCTCAAAAGGTCGGCCGCCGGCGGAGTTTTCGTTTCAAATGTGAACGAACGATCCGCGTAAACAGTGATTACGACCGGGATTTTCATATCCGGGTCGTCGTTTTGCGTTTTAGCGTTGAACGCCTTGCAAAACTCCATGATGTTAACGCCGTGCTGACCCAATGCTGGGCCGATCGGCGGTGCCGGATTAGCCTTACCGGCAGGGATCTGTAACTTGATGTAACCTTCTATCTTCTTTGCCATAACTGTTTTCGATTAACGATCCCGCTTACGCTGGGAATGTCCTCATTTATTCTTCTTCTGCAAACGTAACTTTTTCTACTTCTAAAAACGTCAGCTCGTACGGTGTCGAACGGCCAAAAATAGTGATCGAAACCTTGAGCGTCGATTTGTCTTCGTTGACCTCTTCGACCTTGCCGGTAAAGCTCGCGAACGGCCCCGACTTGATCCTGACGACCTCGCCGACCGTGTAGGTAAACTTTGGTTTTGGCTTTTCGGTCGCGACCTCGATGTTGTGGACGATCTGATCAACCTCAGCCTGTGACAGCGGGGTCGGCATCTTACCGCCTAAGAATCCCGTAACCTTTGGAGTCGATTTGATCGCGTGAAAAACATTATCAGGCGGCTTTCCGCTGTCGCCGCACTCGATCTCGACAAGCACGTATCCGGGATAAAACATCCGCTCGGAAACATACTCTTTATTACCGCGCATCTCGACGACCTTTTCTTTCGGGAGCAAAACTCCAGTGATCTGCTCGCCGAGCTCCATGTCGCGAATGCGCGCATTCAGGCTCTCGACAACCTTGTTCTCGTGACCCGAATATGTGTGGATAAAATACCACTGCTTCATGTTCAAATATCCTTCTAGGCTCCGGCGATCTTATTGACCAACCAAGTTAAGCCTTGCAAAATGTACACCCATCCCTGATCGACCAGAAACAAGTATGCCGCGAAAAAGAGAACGCTGATGATCACAATGATCGTCGTATTCTTAACATCGTTCGACGACGGAAATGATGTTTTGTCGAGTTCGCTGCGGGTCTTTTTTACAAACTCGCCGATTCCCTCTTTATGTTTACCCTCAACGGGTGTGACCATCTCTGACACTTCTTCTCTCCTATCTAACTGGCAGGGGTACCAGGACTCGAACCCGGACCTAAGGTTTTGGAGACCTCCATGCTAACCATTGACACCATACCCCTGAATATGAGTGCAAAGTTTAGAGTGG
>JBGAUY010000025.1:0-41566 GCA_044228425.1 Pyrinomonadaceae bacterium
CCCTTCTCCAAATGCTCCTCGACGATCTCGGCCACGTCTTCGGGCTGGACTTGGCCGTACATTGTGCCGTCGGGATAGACCATGACGGCGGTGCCGATGGAGCAGAAACCGATCGAGCCGCATTCGGTGAGGACGACTTCGCCCATGGGGTTGCGGCCTTTTGTCTCTTTGCCCTGACGGATGCCTTTCTCGACGAGGATGCGGTCAAATTCGGCCATTACCTCTTGCCCGCCGACGGCCGCACATGATTTGCCCGTACAGACAAAAACCTGCCGCTTTATCGGAGCTTTTAGCATCGGGGCGAGTTTTTCGAGTTCAACACGATTATTTATAAATTTTGGCTTTGCCATATCAATTAAATATAGTTTAATACGCTAGCTTTTTGGTATGCTAATCACGGTTCACTGTTCGTTATTAACTATTCACTATCCATGGCAGTCGGCATCATAATCCACATCACGGTCGGGCTTGAGAAACGCACCGAATTCTTTTCACAGGAACGTATTCGTATCGGCTCGGACGAACACTCTGACCTACAGATACATACGCCCGGTAAAGATGGTTCGGGGGCGTGGTTTGACCTAGAAAACGCTGACGGCGTGTATCGGATCGTCGATTTTAACGCCGAGCTCGGCCTTCAGATCAACGACAAACCGATCCGCCGTTTTATCGCGATCACGGACGGCGACGTCATCGCGGTCGATGATTCTGACATATCATTCGCTTTCTTTTCGCTTGAGACAAAATCTTCGCTGATCACGACGAACCGCGAACAGCCGCAGATCTCGCGTTTTATCGAAGACGCCGCATTAGAGTCGGCCTCGTCCGCCAAACGAGACGACGCAAAAGCTTTCTTACGCGAATTCGTTCGCGAGCTCTCCCGTGAGATCTCGCTTACGACTAAACTTATCGCCCTCGTGCTCATCGCGGCATTTATTACAGGCGTGTTATACATAGGCTTTGCTGTCAACTCCGAGCTACGTCAAAGCCGAAAGCAATCTGAAGAACAGGCCAACATCATCAAACGACTCGAGGACAAACTCGGCCAAACGAGCGATCAGATCGGCGAGCTGGATAAGACCAACAAAGACTTGATGAAAACCGTTTCGCTCGCGCCAAATCTGCGTGTCGAGTACGGCGGTGCCATCTGTTTGATCGTCGGCGTCTATGACCTGGTCGACAAACGCAGCGGCAAAGTGCTCCGCTACGCCGACCCGCAGAGCTTTCGTCCAAACCCGTACGAACCGACCGAGTCCGAAGACCCGGGCCGTCCGGTGATGCCGCCACAGATCGGCCTTACGACCGATGGCAACGGGGCGACGGTCGAATACGATTTTATCGGAACAGGGTTTCACGTCGGAGGCGGATATATCTTGACCAACCGCCACGTCGTCCAACCGTGGGAAGAGGACGATCAGGTAAAGCAAATGATGCGTGCCGCCAATGGCCGTGCTCGGCTTAAACGGCTTGTTATATATTTCCCGAATTTTGCCCAGCCATTTCCTCTACGGGTAAGACAACTTGGCGCACGCGAAGACCTCGCTGTTGGTGTGATCGACCCGGCCATGCTGCCGTCCGAGATACCAACCGTACCACTCGATCTTGATACCGAATCTGCAGCCGTCGGCAAAACTGTCGTCACGATGGGTTACCCGAGCGGCCCTGACCGTTTGCTTGCGATGGTCGACGACGACGAAGCAAAATCCATCAACCAGCGTTTTGGCAATTCACGTCAAAACCTGATCAACTTTCTCGCCCAGTCGCAAAAGATCGTCCCGCTCACCACGCAGGGAGCCATCACGGACCTCGACGCAAAACGCATTGTGCATGACGCCAAAACTGCCGAGGGCGGCTCAGGTGCCCCGCTATTTGGCCAGGCCGGCAAAGTGATCGGTGTAAATTTTGGTGTCTTTACAGAGAATACGGCCGCGAATATGGCCGTTCCGATAAGGTTTGCTCTCGAGTTATTAAAAAAGGCTGGATGGCAGTCACCCGAAGAAAAACAGAAACAGGCTGAATCGCAAAATCAGGTCGCATCTACCGAAACCAACTCTAACTCGGCTCCACCGAATCAGTAGCAAATTTTTCGCGGTCCTTTTCGCCAAGTTCGGCGATTTTTGCCATAAGGTGATCGGATAGTTCTTTGTGCGTCCGCAGACGGTCGCCCTTTTCGTAAAATTCGCTCAGGTCGAGCGGTTCACCAAACCAAATCCGGATCTTTGGCCCGCCTGTCCAATTGCCAAGTATCTGTTTTGGCAGGTCGTTGCCGAGCCCCGTAATAAATACCGGAATAACTTGAGGATGGGCGGAATAAATGACCTTGCCGATACCCGGTTGTGCGGGCAGGATCGAGTACGGATCAGCCGAAAAATTACGTTTCCCCTCAGGGTGAAATCCAATGATATGTCCGCGTCCCTCGGCACAAAGTTGTACGAGCCGCCGCATCGAGAATTTATCAAATTCCCTCTTGCGAGCCTCGCGGGCCTCGCGAAAAAAAGGTGGAAACATCGAAAACCAGCCCATCACCAGATTGACGAACCAGCCAAACGGGTTATCGTAAAAAAACTTGCCCCGCACCGGAAAATAAAGCTCCATCGGCCGCTTTGTCCGTCGAAACAGCACACTCGACACGGTGTACATATCAAAGAAAGAGCGGTGATTGGCGACCAGTACAAGCGGCGTATCGACATCAGTATTTTCAACATTTTCAATGCCAAATACGTTCATCAAATTGTATGTCGCAAGATAGATCCAAAGCGATCCGATATGCCGCTGTCCAAACGTCATCAGCCGTTTCGCCAGTCCAAGATTCATCCAGTGCGTCACCCAAAACCCAATGCGTTCCGTGCGGCCGAGTACACCGATCTCATCGCGCAACGGAACAAGCGGAGCCTCTTGTTTTACGACGGGCGTATTCTTGGATGTCTTGGTCAGCTCTTCGGTCATTTTTGCAAAAAATAGATATTAACATTTTTGCGGGGTTTCGGCTCAGGCCGCCCTATTGCTACTACCGCAAAGCGTAGTGTTTTAGGGTTCGACAAGACCAATTGTCAGCAGGTAACATTAATAAGCAAATTTTAGCAAGCAGGAGTATTAGATGTACCAACCGAAGTTCCCCTCTTTCGCAATCGTTGTGTTCACGATCGTCATGTTCTCAGCGTTGAATATTTTGGCGGCAAACGAGGGGATTTGGACTCGAGTCGATTCCGGGAACCTCCGTAAAAGCGCGGTCGAACGCACCCTAACACCGGATAGATTTGCCGCATTCTCACTTAACAAAGAGAGCCTGCGACAGTTGCTTGATAAGGCACCCGAAGAGTTTTCCGGCGACGGAGATCTGATCTTGTCGCTGCCGATGCCGGACGGGACTCTGGCACGGTTCGCGGTCGAGCATTCGCTGGTTGTCGAACCCGGACTGCTCAAAAAATTCCCCGAACTTGGTGCGACCTATCGCGGCCAAGGTATCGACGACCCGACCGCGACGGTCCGCTTTGACCTGCTGCCAAGCGGCTTTCACGCCATTATTCTGTCCTCGACAGGCACAATAATGCTAGATCCATATTCGGCGAATACGCCGGATGTGTATATGACCTATTTCAAATCCGACGTCCGAAAAACCGAAGAATTTTCGTGCGAGGTTGGCGATGGCGGGTTTAGCTCAATATCCGAAGTAAAGTCGGCAAAACGTGAAGAGCAGTATGCACCTGCCGCTGCCCCCGACGTGGCATCAGGCACACAGCTTCGGACTTACCGCCTGGCGGTTGCAGGCAATTGGGAATACTGCCAAGCGGTCGGAGGAGGGACCACCGCAGGCTGTCTCGCAGCACAGGTCGTTACAATGAACCGCGTTAATGGCGTTTATGAACGCGACCTCGCTATACATATGAATATCGTTGCAACTAACAATCTCATTGTTTTTGCGACCGACAATACAGCAGCTTGTGGAGGTGTTGCGTGTACGACCAATAACGACGGCTATACAAATGGAAATGGCGGTACTATGCTGGGCGAGAACCAAACAAAGCTCAATGCTGTGATCGGCACCGCAAACTATGACATCGGGCACGTTTTTTCTACGGGCGGCGGTGGTGTGGCCAATCTCCAGGTCCCATGCACGACAAGTAAGGCACGCGGTGTCACTGGTCAGGGTAATCCGGTAGGTGATCCATTTGATATCGATTACGTGGCCCATGAAATGGGGCATCAGTGGGGCGGTAATCACACTTTTAATGGCGCTTCAGGAAGCTGCGGCGGCGGAAACCGCAGCGCCGCAAACTCGTATGAGCCGGGTAGCGGTATCACAATTATGGCCTATGCGGGAATCTGCGGCAATCAAGACCTCGCTCGGAATAGTATTGATACCTTTCATGTCCGCAGCTTAGAAGAGATCGTCGCGTATAGCCAAACAGGTACGGGCAACAACTGTGCGGCAACGACACCGACTGGTAATACTCCGCCGACGGTTACCGGCCCGGGCAACTTTACGATTCCAATACAAACGCCGTTTGCTCTCACAGCCAGTGCAACCGATACAAATGGCGACACGCTGACCTACGACTGGCAGCAATACAATACCGGCGGGGCGACTGGCACGACAGCCGTACCCAATTCCGATGGCGACGGTACGGCTCGTCCTATATTCAGGCCGTATTTACCGTCAACGAGCGGTACTCGATATTTTCCGTCGCTCAACTATATTCTCAATAATGCCAACGTACCGCCGTCAACATTTGACTGCGGCCGTGCGACGCCTTGTCTGACGGGTGAACTAATGTCGTCGATGAACCGGACGATGAATTTTCAGGTCGTTGTCCGCGACAACCGGGCAAACGGCGGCGGTATTAACACGGCAACTTCAGTGGTGACGGTCAGTTCGCTGGCCGGACCTTTCACCGTAACCGCACCAAATACAGCTGTCAGCGTTACCGGAGGATCATCACAAACAGTTTCCTGGAACGTCGCAAACAGCAACCTTTCACCTGTCAACGCCGCAAATGTGGACATATTGCTTTCGACCGACGGCGGCATGACCTACTCGATGGTCCTCGCTGCTAATACGCCAAATGACGGATCACAAACCGTTACGATCCCTAATGTTGCGACAACAACTGCTCGGATCCTCGTGAGAGCAAGGCTTAATATTTTCTTTGACGTTTCGGATACCAATTTTACTATCACCGCGACGAGCTTTACCGTTTCAGGCCGTGTTTTTGGAGTTGGGGATCGCGGTGTTCGAGGGGCGAGAGTAACACTTGCACCTCAGACCGGATCGCCGATCGTTGTATTTACAAACGCATTTGGCCAATTCAGTGCGGCAAATGTTCCCGGTGGAAACTACACGATCACCGCTGCGGGTAGGCGTTTTACCTTCGCACCGCAGTCGACTTCGGTCAACAACACTCTGACGGGTATCGATTTTAGGCCGATACCGTAACAGGTTGCTTATCACAAACCAAAGCCGGTGAAGAGATCGCTCTTTTCACCGGCTTTTTCTAGTCGATATTAAAATATTTAGCGTCCGGATGATGGACAATGATCGCCGATGTCGATTGCTCAGGTTCGAGCATAAATTCGTCGGTCAGCTCAACATCGATACGCTCGGGTTGGAGCAACTCAAACAGCTTGGTTTGATCCTCTAGATTCGGGCACGCGGGATAGCCAAAACTGTAACGCGAGCCTTGATAGCCCTGATGAAAGAGTTTCGCCATCTCAGGTGCATCCGCACCTGCAATTCCCAATTCCTCGCGAATCCGCTTATGCCACATCTCAGCAAGTGCCTCGGCCGACTCGACCGATAATCCGTGGAACAATAAATAATCAGTGTAATTATCTGACTTAAATAGCTTAGCCGAATGCTCACTAGCTTTGCGGCCCATTGTAACGAGCTGAAATGCCACAGTATCAACGCGGTCGGCTTTGTCAGAACCGGTAGCGGTAGCGACTGGGTTCTTAGCCGCAAAATAATCCGCCAAGCACAGATTCTTTCCGCCTCTTTGATCTATCGGCTGTCTTGGAAATGAGAATCTCAACTTTTCTGTCTTCAGATCATCTTCCCAAATGATCAGTTCGTTACCATCGCTGTTACACGGGAAATAGCCATAAACGAGTTTTGCCTCAAGCAGCTTTTCGCGTATCGCCTGTGCCTTGATGTCAGCAAATTTTGGATAAACCGTCGTTTTCAGCAATTCTTCGTAATCTTCTTTCGACGACTTGCCCTGCTTATACTGCCACTGCCCTTTGAACAAAGCGGTCTCATTAATAAAATCAAACACTTTTGTCAGGTCGGTGATCTCAACGACCTTTGAGCCGTAAAACGGAGCCGTAGGCAGTTGATCGACCACAGCGATCTCCGACCGCGTCGTATGCGTCGTATCGCCGGTCGAACGCGTCGAAACCCGGGCCGCAGCCTTGCCAAGCTTTGCGTCCTCGCCAACGAGATCCTCAGCATCCGTGACCGTCTCAATACTGTCGTTCGACCCAGTCTCTATCGCGCCCGGTGCCGACCCATTCGCCGCGGCGGCTTTCGACTCCGCACTCCCGACTCCGGACTCTGGACTCGTAAGCTCATCCATCGCGTGCAGCCCGTCAAACGCATCACGAGCATAGAACAACTTGCCGTTAAACAGCGGTATCAGATCCGCATCGACATAACGCCGATTCAGTGCCGCACCGCCGAGGATTACGGGCACCTTGATCCCACGTTCATTCATGAGTTCGAGATTATCGCGCATGATGAGCGTCGATTTTACAAGCAGGCCGCTCATCCCGATCGCGTCACAATTTGATTCTTCGGCGGCACGAAGAATGTCGTCGATCGGCTGTTTGATGCCCAGATTTATTACCTTGTAGCCGTTGTTAGTGAGGATAATATCAACGAGATTTTTGCCGATGTCATGCACATCGCCCTTGACTGTCGCAAGTACAAGTACACCTTTATTAGAGCCCTCGACCTTTTCCATAAATGGTTCGAGAAACTTTACTGCCGCCTTCATTGACTCCGCCGATTGCAGTACAAACGGCAGTTGCATCTGCCCCGAACCAAACAGATCGCCGACTGTCTTCATCCCGTCAAGCAGAATGTCGTTGATGATCTCAAGCGGAGGATATTTTTCGAGTGCGACTTTGAGCGAGTCTTCGAGCCCAATGCGTTCGCCGTCGATGATGTGATGTTTGAGTTTTTCCTCGATCGGCAGATTTGAGATGTCGGGCTTGATCGACTGTGCCGATTTACCCTGAAACATATTAGAGAAATCACCGAGCGGATCGTATGTGCAAATATCGCCTTCGAATTTTCGACGGTCGTAGATCAGATCACGAGCGGTGTCGATCTCAAGCTCCGAAAACCTCATCAGCGGCAAGATTTTTGAAGCATTGACGATCGCCGAGTTCATCCCGGCATCGACACAATCGTGCAGAAACACGGAGTTGAGAACCACTCGTGCCGCCGGATTGAGGCCAAACGAAATGTTTGAAACACCGAGGATGATATTCGCGTCCGGCATTTCTTCGTGAATTTGCTTGATCGCATTTATCGTCTCGACCGCGTTCTTGCGGTCTTCTTCAATGCCGGTCGAGATCGGCAGAGCGAGCGGGTCAAAGAAAATGTCGTGCGATTCGATGCCGTATTCGACGGCTTGTTTGTAGGCACGGCGGGCGATCTTGACCTTGTCATCAAACGACCGAGCCATGCCGTCTTCGTCTATCAGACCGATGACGACGCCGGCCCCAAAGCGTTTCGCAAGATCCAAAACTTTCAGAAATCGCTCTTCGCCGTCTTCGTAATTTGTTGAGTTTAATAGAGATTTGCCGCCTGCGTGTTCGAGCCCGGCTTCCATCTTTTCCCACTCGGTCGAGTCGAACATGAGCGGAATTTTGACCGCCGTCGCTAGTCTAGACGCAAGCTCATGCATATCTGCGACTCCGTCGCGGCCGACAAAATCGACGTTGACATCGAGAATGTGAGCACCCTCTTTCTCCTGCGATTTGGCGAGAGAAACCAGCCCGTCCCAATCCTCGGCGTCGAGCAGATCACGCATCTTTTTCGAACCCGAAGCATTGACCCGCTCGCCAACGATCAGGAACGAAGCGTCCTGTGTATACGGCTGTTGAAAATAAATAGATGAGGCAGAGGGTGTCAGTTGCGCTCCGCGTTGTTTTGGCGAGATGCCGCTCAAACGCTCAACGACCTGCCGCAAATGCTCAGGCGAGGTGCCGCAACAACCGCCGACGATATTTGCACCAAAATCGTTTGCAAAATGCTCGACCTGTGCCGCAAAACTCTCCGGCGTTTCGTCGTAGTGCTGCTTGCCGTCTTTTACCTCAGGCAGGCCGGCGTTTGGCAAAACGGAAACAGGGATCGGCGAATTTTCGCAGAGATAGCGAAAACTGTCGGCCATGTGCTTTGGCCCGGTGCCGCAGTTCATGCCGATCACATCGATCGGAAACGGCTCAAGGGCGGTCAAAGCGGCTCCGATTTCGGTCCCGTTGAGCATCGTCCCAAATATCTCGATCGTTACCGAAGCGATCACCGGCAGCTTGATCTTGTTCTTCTCAAAATGCTCAAATATCGCCGCGAGAGCCGCTTTTGTCTGCAACAGATCCTGACAAGTCTCGACCATCATTAGGTCGGCACCGCCATCAACCAGCCCCCGAACCTGTTCGCGATACGCGTCTTTCAGATCATTATAAGTAATATGCCCAAGCGTCGGCAGCTTAGTTCCCGGCCCGATCGAACCGGCAACAAAACGCGGTTTGTCAGGTGTCGAATATCCATGAGCAACACGTTTTGCGAGTTCCGCCGCTTTGAAATTAACTTCGTAAGTTTTTTCGGCAATGCCAAATTCGACCAGCACAACCTCGCTGCCGCCAAAGCTGTTTGTCTCGATGACATCGCAACCGACATCCAAAAACGCCGTATGCACCGCCTCAATAGCGTCTGGGCGCGTGTAAAGCAGATTCTCAGAGCAATTCTCAAAATTCGGCCCGCCCCAGTCCTCGATTGGCAGGCTCAACGACTGCAAATACGTCCCCATCGCACCGTCAAAGACGATGATCTTTTCTTTTAATAGATCGAGAAATTCTGACATATAACTAAAAAACCCTGTGCCAAACAAGCACAGAGTTTCGTAAGATTCGTTCGACTCTTTGCTGTTTAGCGGTTTATTTTACGTGGCCGCAAGTTGCAATAACTCACCACTAGTAAGTTATACAGTCTAGTGAGTTGTGCGTCTTGAGTCAACCCAACATATTGGGCACAAGCCCGGACAAAAATTCTTTTTGCAAGAAAAATTACAACCTGCCGTTCTCCTGTTACACGACCTAGGTCGCTAATTAAAAACAATCAGGAGATAGTTCACATGTTAAAAAACATTTTCGCTTTGTCGTTTCTTTTTATCACAGCCGCATTCGGCACAACCGCCGCAGTCGCAGCACCGCCGGCGCCAAACCTTGAGGTAATGACGTGGCAGGGCAACGCAACGCCGCTCGTCGAATCCCCGTATCAGTACACGACCCGTGTCAAAAACGTAGGCAATCGTACCGCTGACGGCGTGGTCATGACGGTCGAGTTTCCGCTGACCAATACCAGCCCGAGCAAATACATTCTCGGCAAGCTTGCTGCCATTACGCCAAACGGCGGCACATGCAATGTTGTTTCAAACAAACTCGTTTGTAATTTTGGCAGCCTTAACAATAATCAGATCAAATCAGTGACTTTCACATTTGAGTTTCAGGTCGCAACTACCGCCCCGACAATGAAGTCGAGCGTCACGACGACCACCTCAAACGAAGTCAACGCGGCCAACAACACGCGCTCGACCACGCCTGCGATCCGCTATCCGGACAATGTGATCGGCTCCGGCACATACATCGTGTCGTCATGCACCGGTCGCGGGCTGACATCGTTTTATGAGTGTGAGATGTCTCCAGGCTCGATCCAGACCGGCCTGTCGCTCGATCTCAACCTCGGCGGCACACTCGGCGTGACCGGTTATCCGATGTACACAGGATTGTGGGATCAAAATACGCTGACCAATAAATCGCTGCATTTCACCATCGACGGCGAACTCGAATTCAACGGTTTCGCATCAAACGGAGCCTGCTTCAAGGGCATCACGACGTTTGTTAATAACACAACTTACAACTCAGCCTATCGCGTCTGCGAACTCTAAGGCTTAACTAAAAACAACACAGCGACAATGGAAAAGACCACCCCGAAATAGGGGCGGTCTTTTTTCATTAGCATGCTTTTCAACTACGGTTTTAACGCCGCTTTGAAATCTGCTTCCCACGCGGCAATCGTCTGCAACGGGCCGGCTTGTCCTTTGAAATGCTCTTTCAACAGATCAAAAGCCTCTTGTCCGCGTGGATCGGCGAGCTTGATGATCGCCTGGATCCCGTTGAAGATCGGCTGAAAGCTATTGCTTGCAACTGCGGGTTTGAGCTTTTCAAAGATCAGCGGATACGCACGCGGGTCGCCTTTGCCGGTCGAACCGACAATTACGAGAGCAACCGATCGGGCGGCGGCAGGTGCAGTTTTGTCCGTCGCCGTCTTATATCCGATCTCAAACGCCCGTTTATCACCAAGCTCAGCCAACCCATTCAACCCCGCGATCTGAATCCGGCCTTTCCACGAAGGCGTCGTCGTCAGTTTTGACAACGCATCGAACGCACGCGGGTCTTTAACCCGCGCTATGGCGAGTGCCGATTGATCGATCACCTCATAACTGCGGTCGTTCATCCCTGCAAGGAAAAGATCGCCGTACTTTTTATCCTGCGTCTCGCCGAGCAGTTCGAGAGCGTCGCCCTTGATCTGCGGCTGCGTGTCTTTGGCAAGCCGCAATAGCGCCGCCTCAACATTTGCATCTAGCTTTACCGCCGGACGAACTTGTCCTTGTGGCGGATCTGGCGAATAAATATTTGCGATCACCGACAGTGCGGCACGACGAATTCGCCAAAACGGATCTTTTTCGGCCGAGGTTATCAGAGCCGCAACGACGCGTTCTTTTTCCGTAGCGGCCTTTGCCTCAAGCTCATTCATCGCCCAACGCCGACCGAGTACGTCTTTGTCGTTCGCCATCTGATAGAGCAGATCGTCGGTCGATTTGTCGAACTTCATCTCCTTGAGTAGCGTGTCTTCGTAGTCCCAATTGACGAGCTTTGGCTTGGTCGCGGCGTCAAATGTAAACACATTCTCCGCCTGCGGCTTCATCCAGACGCGGGTCACCTTGTTGTCGATGTTTACATCAACATAGCTTTGGAAAAACTCGGTCTGCGGATACTCGTTGTTGAGATCGATCTTTTGCGTCTGCTTGACGTTGAGCGTCAGCTTTTTAGCCGCCGCATCATAAGCCTGAGTAACCTCAAATACCGGATGCCCCATCCTGTACAGCCACTGGTCAAAGAACCAATCCATCGACTGGCCGCTCGTTTCTTCGACGGCGATCCGCAGATCCTCGGTCGAAACCGGCTGATGTGCATTGGATTTTAGATAATGATTGAGCGAAGCCGCAAATAATTTGTCTCCGAGATGCTTGCGTAGCATGTGCAGCACGCTGCCGCCGCCGGGATAGGCGTAGTTATCAAACAGTCCGTCTTTGTTGTCGTAATATTTCGTCACGATCGGACGACGCTGGCCTTGTGCCCACGATCCCAAAACAGAGTTGTGGCTGTTGCGTAGATCAGCGTAAAGAAACTCGTCGTGGCCCTTAAGTTTCTCCGTCCACATATGCTGCATGTACGTCGCAAAGCTCTCGTTGAGCCATATCTGCCCCCAGTCGCGGCAGGTGACGTAGTCGCCAAACCACTGGTGTGCAAGCTCGTGCGACTGCAGCCCTTCGCTGTCGGTATCAAGCAGCTCGCGTTCGTCGTGGATCATCTCTTCGATCTGCGTCGTGGCGGAAATATTCTCCATTCCGCCGCCAAAATCTTCGACAAACGCCTGTGAATACTTAGGATATGGATATTTAACGCCCGTCAGTTCCGAAAAGAACCGCATCGTCGCGGGCAGATTCTTCGTCGTCGCGGCGACCTCTTTCGTCTCGTTAACATAGCCGTAGTTATAGACCGGAATGCCGTCAAAATCCTGCACGACGGGCGTCGTCTCGGCGACGACGATCGATGTCAGGTAGTTTGTGTATGGCTGCTCCATTTTCCAGTAAAACGTGCGGGTGTTGTCGGCGTTCTCTTTTGTCTCCATCAACTTGCCGTTTGAGACGACAAAGAAAGGCTTTGCGACCGTTACGCGAATGTCGGTCGTGCGAAAATCATTTGGTGAGTCGTATGATGGGAACCAGTAACGGTTAAACTCCGATTCGCCCTGCGACCATATCTGACGCGGTTTGTTCGGATTGTCAGCAGTCGGTTTGATAAACCTTAAGCCCTGACCAAACCCGCCGAGAATGCCGCTATCGCTGGCGTTGTTCACATAATTCGTTTTGTAGACTACGGCAACCTTAACGTCCTCACCGCCGCGATATACGCGGTCGAGCGTGACCGTTAGATTATCGTTATCCGCTTTGCCGTCATAGGTAAATTTGAGAGCACCGCCGCCAACGAGCGTCACCGATTCGATCGTCATCAAAGCCGCGTCAAGTTGAAACGTATCCGTATCGGCAAAGGGTGCAAATGTCACGACCGTTGTGCCGATCGCCTGTTCCTTGTCCCAGTCAAACCGCAGATCAATATCGAGATGCTTAACGTCGATCTTGCGGCTGCGGATCCAATTAACCGGCGGCAGCTTACGCTTTTCGTCCTGCTGGACAAAAACATTCTGCGGCATCGGCCGTGCCTGCACCATCGCAGACAAAGCAAAAATAACTATCATCGTGCCCGCAAACATCCGGCGGACAATACTCTGTGTGGTCATATAATTCCTCGATTACTAACTGTGCAATTAAAACTTATTAGATGTCGTTCTACTGAGGATGGTTACGGGTGCAATTAGTCAATTGTTTCGTATTTTTGCCACGATAAAAGGTCTTTTGTTCATGTCAACGGGTCTTTTGTTCACGATAAAAGGTCTGTTGCTCACGCCAACAGGTCTGTTGCCCACGATAAAAGGTCTGTTGCTCACGCCAACAGGCCTGTTGCTCACGATAAAAGGTCTGTTGCCCACGATTTCAGACCTAAAATTCACAATTCGAGGACTGGAATCCACGATTCGAGGACTGGAATTCACGATTCGAGGGCTGGAATCGACGATTCCAGAAGTAAAACTGACAAATTTAGGCTCAAAGTTAGCGATGAGGAATAAAAAAAGGGCACGAAAGCTCGTGCCCTTTGCGAAAAATTAGTATCCGAACTACTTATTGGTCATATATTTGAACGCCATCGACGCGATGTCATCCATTGCACTGCCGTCGTGGTCGCTGTCGAGCATATTTGACGCCATATCGATCATTGCATTGCCGGATGACTGCGGAGCGGCTTGCTGATTACCGCCGAGAAGCCCGCCAAGCAATCCGCCGAGCCCGTCAGCACCTACGTTTTGCTCTTGTTTTTGTTTGCCAAGATAGCTCATCACGATAGGAGCGAGAAACATCAGGATCTGAGCGACCTGACCAAGCCCGAGGCCGGATTTGTTGCTCACCTCTTGGGCAACCGCACCTTGGTTGGTGCCGAGGATGTGGCCGAGTATGCCGCCTGCATCCGCTTGACGCGGCGGAGGAGCCGCCTCTTGTTGTCCGCCAAAGATCATACCGGCAAGGCCGCCAAGATTATCCAGCACACCGCCGCCGCTGTGGTCCTGATCGAGAGCGTTGTTAAGGCTCTCGGCTCCTTCGGGTGTCGAGGCGTTATTTGCAAGGCCGTTAATGAGCGCGGGCAGCGCCATCTGGATCGCCGAATTGACCAGCGAACTGTCCGCCCCGACATTCTGACTGATCTGATCGACCGCCTGAGTTCCCTGCTCTTGTCCAAGCAGATCTTGTAGTGAAAACATAATTTATATCTCCTGATCTTCGAAAAAAATGCTGTGCCGTAATACTATCAAAAGAAGCCTCTAGTTGCACTAAATGAACTTGCCCCGCACGCGAAAGCCATTCACCATAAAAAACTCAATAGCCGCAGCCGCGGTGAGCTTGATTTTGCTTGCGCTGCTAGCTGGTGTGGTGTGGTTTTGGTGGGGTACAACGGCGAGCGTAAAGCCATATCAATTTGTCTCGACGCTCGCTGGAACCGGTGGCGAATTTGGCGAGCCGTTTGGCGTCGCGGTCAAGGGTAACGACGTATTCGTTTCTGACGGGCAGAACGATCAGATCTGGCGCGTCTCAGGCGGTAAGGCGACAGTTTTTGCCGCAGGACTCGACACTCCATCGGGCATCGCTTTCACCAAAAACGGCGATCTTATTGTTGCCGACAGCGGTTCGCACACGATCAAATCGGTTAACGCAATAGGCGAAGTGACGGTTCTTGCGGGAGTGGTCGGCAAACAAGGCCTTGCTGACGGTGATGCAGCGACCGCCCAATTCAATGCTCCGGTCGGTATCGCAGTCGGTGCGGATGGCAAGATATTTGTTGCCGACACTTACAACGACCGCATCCGCGTAATTGAAAACGGCAAGGTCACGACGCTTGCTGGCAGCAGTAAGGGCTATGCTGACGGTCTCGGCGATCAAGCAAAATTTGACACGCCGACAGGCATCGCCGTCTGGCAAGGCAAGCTGCTCATCGCAGATGCAGGTAACCGCCGCATCCGCGTCGTCGAACTAACAGGTATTACATGGACGCTTGCCGGAACAGGCGAGCAACATCTAAAAGACGGGCTGCTATCCGCCGCGTCGTTCGTTCAGCCCACAGCCATCACCGTCAACAAAAGCGGCCAGATCTATATCGCCGACGGCAATGCGATACGGATGATCTCCGGCGAGGTGCTCCCGCTTGTCCAGACGATCTCTGCGGACGAACGCGGCCTGAGCGACGGCACTCTACACCGCTCGCGTTTCAATCGCCCGTCGGGTCTCACCTTTGACGCGGCAGGTAATCTGCTCGTAGCGGACAGTGAAAATAGGCTCGTCCGCGGTATCTCGTTCCAAAACAACGGCACCGCGATAACTAAAGAACAGATCGCCTCCATGCGCGATAAACCCGAGGAATTCCGTCAGTTACAACCTGCCCGATGGCCTTACGATCCGCCCACCGCCAAGCGTGACATCGCCGGAACGCTCGGCGAGATACGCGGCGAGATGAAACCCGGCAACGATGATGTCTGGTACCACAACGGCCTCGACATCGCCGGGGCTTATGGCGAAACGGCACGTTTTGTCCGCGATGAAAAGGTATTGCGGCCTATCGCGGCGGAAAATTTTGGCACGCTTCGCGAACTCATCAGGATGCCAACGCTCGGCTACATTCATATCCGCTTGGGACGTAATGTCGAGTCAGTACCGTTTGGCGACGCACGCTTTCAGTTTGAAAAAGAACCGGGCGGCAAACTCATCGGCGTCCGTTCACCGCGTGGTGCAAAATTCAAAGCGGGCGAGCCTATCGGCACTCTAAATTCGATGAACCACGTCCACCTGATCGCCGGACGCAGCGGCAGCGAGATGAACGCTCTCGATGCTCTCGCTCTGCCGGGACTTACGGATTCGCGGCCTCCCACCATAGAAAACGTCACGTTATTTGATAAAAATTGGCACGAAATCGAAACCACGAAGCAAAACGCGCGTATTACTCTGCGTGACCGGACCAGTATCGTGGTCAGAGCCTACGATCAGGCCGACGGCAACGCGGAAAAGCGGCGTTTGGGCGTTTTCAAACTCGGCTATCAGGTGCTAAAACTCGACGGCTCCGCCGTGGCGGACACCAAATGGACGATCGTCTTTGACCGTCTGCCGTCAGCGGCATCGATCCCGCTGGTATATTCGAACGGCAGCAGATCCGGTGCTACAGGCGAGACAATTTTTAATTACATCGTCACAAATTCGGTTAGCGGCGATGAATTTCATGAGGATATTTTTGACGCCGCGACGCTCGCCAGTGGCATCTATACTTTACGCGTCTTTGCCGCAGATTATTTTGGAAATACATCGTCGAAAGACCTAAGTTTTGAGATATTGAGGTAATAAAATGAAGAAGACTATCGTGCTTATTTCCCTTTGTGCTTTTTTGGCTGCGGCTATGCCGACATTTGCGTTCGGGCCGACCAGCGTTTTGATCACGCCGCCGGCACCTAAATTCACCGACGCCGAACGTCAGGCAGAACTCGCAAAACGCCGCGCCGCCGTTGCAGCCAAGATGGCCGACAAGAGCGTGCTCATCCTTTTCTCCGCCGAGCCAAAGCTCTACACAAACGATGTCGATTACGTCTATCGTCAGGAAAATAATCTCTATTACCTGACCGCTCTGAAACAGAACGGAGCGACGCTTGTCATCACAAAAAATGGCGGCACGGTGACGGAAACGCTCTTTTTGCCAAAACGGGTACCGGTTCAGGAAATATGGAACGGCAAAATGTATTCTCGCGAACAGGCGATGAGCACGTCAGGACTCAAAAACCTCGTCGATTCGTCCGAGCGTGCTGCATTTTTTACCGCGTTAAAGGAAAAGAAAGCTTTCACCTCGAAAGAAAACGTCTCGATCGCCGCCGGTGCTGAAAACGTCTATCTGTTATTACCCGAGAGCGACCGTGATCGTGACGGGATGCGCGAGTTTGCCGTCGAAAACACATTTTCAAAGGAACTTACTGGTTACAAGGTCGAAAATGCACAGTCGATCTTCGCAGACCTCCGGCTTATCAAATCGCCTTATGAATTAAAGCTGCTCCAACACGCCGTCGATATTTCGACCGAGGCACACATGCGTGCGATGGCGACGATCGGCCGTGCAAAATGGGAATACGAGGTCCACGCCGAAGTCGAATATACATTTCGCCGCCGCAATGCTGACAACTGGGGCTATCCGTCGATCGTCGGCTGCGGGCCAAACGCGACCACGCTTCACTACGTCGAGTCGCAAGGCGAAGTCAAAAAAGGCGAGGTTTTGCTGATGGATGCCGCCGCCGAATACGAGCATTACACCGCCGACATCACACGTACGTTTCCGGCAAACGGCAAATTTACCAAGGAACAAGCCGAGATCTATCAGATCGTCTTTGACGCACAAGAGGCTGTGGCTAAAGCGACAAAGCCCGGCGTCAGGTACGGCCAGTTGAACACCATTGCCCGTAACGTCATTAACGAAGGCCTTTTCAAGCTCGGCCTTGTCACCGACAAGGCTTCGCAGCAGTCGAGCATCTGGTTCATGCACGGCCTCGGCCACTGGATCGGAATGAACGTCCACGACGTTGGCGATTACGCGTTGCCGCTCCAGGCGGGCATGGTTTTTACCAACGAACCGGGCATATACATTCGCGAAGACGCTCTCGACAATCTGCCCGACACGCCTGAGTTCAAGGCGTTCAAAGAAAAGGTTCGCCCCGTTTTTGAGAAATACAAAAACATCGGCGTACGTATCGAGGACGATATGCTCGTGACCGAGACCGGCGTCGAATGGATGAGCGGCAAACTGCCCCGAACGATCGCCGATATCGAAGCATTTATGGCAGTTGCTCCAAAAACCGTGCCGTTGAGCCAGCGATATAAGCAAAACAATGAGCGTTATACGTTTGGGCAGACCGTGGCAATTCGTTAGTTTTCTGCGAATGAACCTCGTTATTGATAGCGGCTTTTATGGCCGCTATCTTTTTTTGCCTTTGACTATCTGACCGCTATGGATTCAAAATCTAGCACAGGCAACATTGTGGCAAATATCATAAGTACATCCGGCGACACGTCGCTCCCGCTGATCATCGTAAATCCGAAATCAGCCTCCGGTTCGACGCGCGAAAAATGGTCGCAGACGGCGAGCGACGTGCGGGCGCATTTCGGGCCTTTTGCCGTCGCATTTACTAAATGTCAGGGCGACGGCATCGCGATCGCGACTCGTGCGGCAAAAACCGGACGAAAATTTATCATCGCTTGCGGCGGTGACGGTACGATAAACGAGGTCGCAAACGGTATTTTGCTGTCGGGCAAGGATGTCGAACTTGGTGTCCTGCCATCAGGCACGGGCGGAGATCTGCGGCGGACGCTCGGACTGCCACTGACAAACCGTGAGGCGGCTAAAGCTCTCCGTGATGGTGAGACAAAACAGATGGACGTCGGCAAGGTCACCTTTCATGACCATTCCGGCAACGAGGTGAGCCGCTTTTTCCTAAACGTCTCATCCGTCGGTCTTGCCGCTGACATCGTTAAACGCGTCAAATCCGCCAAGGTCTTTGACTGGCTGCCGGTCGAATCGATGCGTGGCCGTGCAAATTTTGCAGTTTCTACGCTGCAAGAAGTTATGAGTCTCGAACCCGATCTGGTCCGCGTCCGGTTCGACGACCGGGATGAAAAGACGCTCCAAACTATCGCATTTTGCGTGGCAAATTCACGTTATTTTGGCGGTGGCATGCTGATCGCACCAAACGCCAAGATCAACGACGGCCTTTTAAACGTGGTAAATATCGGGGATATCGGCACGGCAAAGATCTTCTTGAACGTACACTCGATCTATCGCGGCACACACGATAGTCTCAAAGAGGTCAAGAACACCCTGGCCCGTCGAATCGAGATATCATCCGTCGATCCGGCAAAACAAATATTACTCGAAACCGACGGCGAACTCCCCGGTAAGCTCCCCGCCGTCTATGAGATCGTCCCAAACGCACTCCGCATCCGCTTTCCCCGCCGATAATTCCCGTAAACCCTTGTTACCGTCGTGTTACGTTTTTGTTACATCCGCGTTTGATTTCCATCCGTGGAGTTCACTAAACTTAGCTCAACCGTATTTCGAGTAAATGGGATTATTAGTCAAAATCATTTCGTTTTCCACCCTATTCTTGGCGCTCGCTGCTACGTACAATGCACAGGTCGTCGATCGCGAAGATCTAGAATCGTGGAACGATTTTCTGCTCACGATCCCGATCAATAAAAAGATCGACGTTGTCGTGCAACCGACCCTTAGGTTTGGGCAAAATATCACGCGTTTGACTGAGGGCCGGGTCGGAGCCGGCGTAGTTTTCAAAATAAACAAAACGGTCACAGTTTTGCCGAGTTATACGTACATCGAAACTCGTAACATCTTAGGCGTATTTCATTACGAACATCGGTATAGTCTGCGCGGCATACTTAAATTTCCCATACGGTCGTTTGCACTTCTACACCGCAGTATTTACGAGTATCGTGTTCGCAGGTCGGGTAATACGTGGCGATACAGGCCGTCGATCACGCTTGAAAAGGAATTGCCCAAAAAACTGCTTTCAAACGCAAAGTTTTTTATTACCGAAGAGCCTTTTTACGTCTCGACAACCCGAAAATTTTCCCGAAATCGCCTTAGCGTCGGTGTCAGCAAGGTAATAAACCCACATTTGACCCTGGACATTTATTACTTGAGGCAAAACGACAGATTTTCGCTTCCCGGTGACTTGCACGTAATTGGGACAACCTGGAAATTTCATCTGTAGAAAACGCAAACAAAAATCTTGCCTTACGCTCTTTAAATCCTGTAGTATTAGTCAAAATCTATTGCCGAATTCCGATTTATTCGGGAGCGGGGGAACCATTTACTGACGTCGTCAGGACGGGGCTTATCTGAGTAACAGAGGAAGACTTCTTCGCTTCCAGCCCGACAGCTAACCTCGCAGGCGTTAACGA
Organism: Pyrinomonadaceae bacterium; assembly: GCA_044228425.1. Classification (GTDB taxonomy): domain Bacteria; phylum Acidobacteriota; class Blastocatellia; order Pyrinomonadales; family Pyrinomonadaceae; genus OLB17. Next base: position 19,674 of record JBGAUY010000025.1, read on the forward strand.
AGGAGGCCATTTCGCGTAAGAGGTTGTGAATGTGCTTCACAACCTCTTTGTCTTTCGGCAAACCGCTATGAAGGTGCAAAACATCATCCTGTCTTTCCTGATCTGCACAGCGGTGTTTGTCTCAAATGCCTGTCTTCCCAGCCCTCCGAAAGAGACCGCCGGTGGCCAGACCATCACGGTTTACGGTTTTTCGATAATGAAAGAGGTGATGGAAAAAGAGATCTATCCGGGCTTTTCCGCAAAATGGAAACGCGAGCACGGTGTCGATGTGACCTTTGTCTCCTCGTTTGCCGGTTCTGAGACCGTAACAAACCAGATCCTCCAAGGCGCTCCGTCGGATCTGGCTATCCTTTCGATCGATCGAGATGCGCAAAGGCTATTCGACGGCAAAGCGACCGCGACCGACTGGCACGCTTATCCGAACAAGGGCATCATCAACAAAACGCCGTTCGTGATCCTGGTTAGAAAAGGTAACCCTAAGGGGATAAAGGATCTTCCTGATCTCGGCAGACCCGGAATAAAAGTGATTCATCCCGATCCGGTAAGCTCCGGCGGGGCTCAATGGTCGATATTATCGATATACGGCTCGGAATTAAAGAAATCCGAGGCCGAGGCCGAGACCGGCACGCATGATCAGGTGCGAGCCATAAATACGCTTAAAGCGGTCTGGAAAAATGTGATCTCGACCCCCGGCTCAGCACGCGAAGCCCGGACGCAGTTTGAGACGGGCTATGGCGACGCTCTCATTACATACGAACTTGAAGGACTGTTGATGAAAGCCGCCGGTGCCGAGATCGATGTCGTTGTACCATCGTCAACTATCTTTAGCGAACATCCGGTCGTTTTACTCGACCGCAACCTCAACGCTAACAAGCGGCCGATCGTCGAGGCGTTTATCAATTATCTGTGGACGGACGAGGCCCAAAAGGCATTCGTCAAATATCATTTTCGCTCGATCACGAACGAAACCTATAACAACGAGAACAAAGAGTTTGCTAAGATCGAACAGCCCTTTACGGTAGAAATGTTTGGCGGTTGGGATAAGGCGTATCCCGACGTGATCGAAAAGATATTTCGCGATCAGGTACAGTCGGCAAAATAGATGAGTACAAATCTGTCAAAAATAAGGCACGTTCGCGGATTTGACCTCGTCAAACCGGTCAGTATCGGCACGATGATCGCGATCATGCTGCCGCTAATACTGCTGCCGCTTGCGTCGATATTTATCTTTGGCACCAGCAGCGGCTTAGGTACGTTTTGGGAAGCTCTGATGCAGCCCGAGGCTGTATTTGCGTTAAAACTTTCTATCGTTACAAGCTTTTGGGCGACCGTATTCAACGTCCTATTTGGCCTTTTTGCCGCCTATGTCCTCTCCAAATACAACTTTTGGGGGCGCAATGCCGTCATCGTGATCATTTCGCTGCCAACGGCCATACCGACAGCTGTTGCAGGATTTGCACTCTTGTTGCTTTGGGGGCCTTACGGTACACTCTCGCGGATGTTCGGGCAGGACAATGTGCCGCCGGTGATGTTCACCGCGTGGGCGATAATCCTGGCGAACATTTTTGTGACTTTCCCACTCGCATTCGGCGTCATCAAACCAGTTTTCGATACGATGAGCCACTCGCTCGAAGAGGCGTCCGCGACAATGGGAGCGTCGCGTTGGCAGACGTTTTGGCACGTCACGCTACCGAGCCTTCGCGGTGCGATAGTCGGCGGTGCGTTGCTGACGTTTGCGAGGGCGGTGGGTGAATTTGGCTCGACTATCTTAGTGTCGGGCAACCTTGCCTCTCGAACGCAGACCGCACCACTTTATATCTTTGCCAAATTTAACGAGGGCCAGGTTGAGGCGGCAAATGCCATCGCGATCGTGCTAGCACTGTTTTCATTCGCGATCTTTAGCATTTTGTTTTTTGCTCGCGACTGGCTGGAGGCTGATTGATGTATAACCCGTCCGACATACATATCACCCCGATGGATTTCGGAAAATCTGCCGTGACCGTCAGAGAGGTAACAAAGAGTTTCGGAAAAGCCGCCGTGCTCGACAATATTAATTTTAGTGTTGATGAGGACGAGATCGTGGTGCTACTGGGTGCGTCAGGCAGCGGCAAGACGACCATCTTGCGCATCATTGCGGGGCTCGAGATGGCAGATTCGGGGATGGTCATCCTGCACGGCAAAAATGTGACAGACGTGCCAGCCCGGAGCCGCGGAACCGGTGTGATATTTCAATCATATGCCCTTTTCCCCAAAATGACGGTCGAACAAAACATCGGCTACGGGTTGCGAATACGCAGGACAAAGAAGAAAGAGATAAACAAAAAGGTCGATGAACTCATCGAGCTTGTCCACCTCGAAGAGCACCGAAAAAAATACCCTTCGCAGCTATCCGGAGGCCAGCAGCAGCGTGTTGCGATTGCCCGTGCATTGGCTTACGGGCCGGAAGTTTTGCTATTTGACGAGCCTTTTGGAGCACTCGATGCGCAGATCCGCACTATGCTCCGACGCGAGATACGCATCCTGCTAAAACAAATTAAGGTGCCGTCAATATTTATCACCCACGATCAGGAAGAGGCTCTCGAACTTGGCGACCGCATTGCCGTCCTAAACCAAGGCCGTCTGGAGCAGATCGGCACGCCGTTCGAGGTCTATAACCAGCCGCGAACCGAGCATGTCGCCACTTTTCTCGGTGCCGCCAACATTCTCGACGGAACAATCGCGGAGGGCAAATTTGTCACGAAAGAGGTCAGCTTACCGGTCGAAAAGGATATAAAAGTAAAGGATGGTGAGTCGGTAAAATTGGTATTTCGCCCCGAAGATGTTTTCCTGCGGCGTCCCGAAAATTTGACGCAAAATTACCAAAAACTCACTGACGGCGTGGTCGAAGAAGTGAGCTTTGTCGGTGCATTTGAGCGGGTGACCGTGCGGGTCGATCTGCCCGGTAAAGATATTGTGATGGTCAACCGGCCAAAGACAGAAACCGCGAATTTTCCCCTCAGTGTCGGGCAAAATGTACCGATCGGACTTGTCAGATATCGTATTTTGGGCGAACCTCGGAAAGTAGCCGGAAAAGCGGCATAAAAATAGATGACGAAAAAGGTCACGATAATCGGCGGCGGAGCGAGTGGCACATTGCTGGCGGTAAATCTTTTACGAAACGCCGGAGACCGCGAGCTTGAGATAAATCTAGTCGAGCGCCGGTCAAAGATCGGCCGCGGCGTTGCATTTGGCACGTCAAAGGACACACACCTTTTAAATGTTCCGGCAGGCCGCATGGGAGCGTTCCCCGACGATATCGAGCATTTTCACAAATGGCTGACCGAAAAAGGACACGTATTTGACACGCATGATTTTGTTCCCCGAAAGATCTTTGGCGAATACTTGCGCGAGGTTTTCACGAACGCGGCCGAAAGCCGTTTAAAGCACATCACGCTCAACATCATCGACGACGAAGCAGTCGATATGTCCGTCAAAAACGATTCGGGCGAGGTCATTCTCCGCTCCGGCGAGATCATCCGGGCCGAGCGCATTGTGCTGGCGTTTGGCAATTTTATGCCGCCGCACCCGAGCGTTGCTGATCTGTCGTTTACAGAGTCGGAGATGTACTTTCAGGATCCTTGGAATTCGCGGCTTTACGAAACGGTCAAAGACAACAATTCGCTCTTTGTTGTCGGCACGGGCTTGTCGATGGTGGATGTGGCACTGCATTTTCATCGCCACGATCATAAAGGCAAAATTTATGCGATCTCAACGCGCGGTTTACTGCCCGCATCACACGAGTTGGGCCACACGTATCCCGCGTTCGCAGATGAGCTAAAACCAATGACGCGTATCACCGATATGCTCAAAGCTGTCCGGCGTCATATTAAGGCCGCCGAATCCAACGGTAGCAATTGGCGTGCGGTCATCGACAGCCTCCGGCCCGCTACGCAAGAGTTGTGGTTAAACCTTCCGCTCGCAGAAAAACGCTATTTCAAACAGCACCTGAGCCGCTATTGGAACGTCGCACGACACCGTATGCCTGCTGAGGTCGCGGCGATTCTGGACGAAATGCAAGCAAACGGCCGACTTGCGATCCTCAAAGGCCGTCTGACCGACATCACCCACGACGGAGGAAAATTTACGGTCAAATACAAGACGCTCAATAAACCGCAGAGCGTCGAGGCCCATGCTCTCGTCAACTGCATCGGCTCGGAAAGCTCGTTTGCAAAAATCGATTCCCAGTTTGTCCGCAATCTCATCGCCCGCAAACATATCCGTAACGACGAACTCGACCTCGGCATCGACGCAACTCCAGAAGGTCAAGTCATAGGCAAAACCGGTGACCCGTCAAAGGTCGTCTATACGCTCGGCACCGCTTTGAAAGGCATTTTGTGGGAATCGACGGCGATTCCTGAGATCCGCACACAAGCACGGACGCTTGCACTCAAATTGCTTGCAGACTAAGCTAATTAAACCCCGAAGTTTATTATGTCAACATCTTTTTGCGAGCGCCTGATCGAATCATTTGAGTCGCGTCCCGACAAAACGGCGATGCGTATCGTCGGCAGCGACACCGATACTTACACATACGGAGACCTACTGCGGCAGGTACGTTCAATTTCTTATCGCCTGACCGAAGAAGGCGTTCAGTTTGGCGACCGCGTGGTCCTCATAGGCGAAAATCATCCGCATTGGGCATCAGCCTATCTCGGCACGTTGTTTATCGGTGCGGTCATCGTCCCGCTCGACCCGCACGGCGAGATCGAAACGATCACAAACTTTCTTGAGAATTCCGAAGCAAAAGTCGCTTTCCTATCGCCGGATCAGGTGAACCGGTTTTCGGAGATCGAGGAAAAGCTTGGCCGCCATATTCCCGCAGTTGTGTGGAATATGGAAACGTCGTCGAACGGCTTTCAACATTTTGAAGAATGGGCAAAGACCGATGTTCCCGACAGCTTTATCAAACAGCCGCCGCCTGCCAAAGACGCCGACATGGCTGTCCTGATGTACACCAGCGGCACGACCGGCACGCCAAAGGGCGTTCCGCTGACGCACGGCAACATTAGTGCCGAGCTTGAGGGCGTCAATCTTGTTCTCAAACTATCAGACAAGGAACGAATCCTTTCACTCTTGCCGCTTTTTCACGCGTATTTGCAGATCGTCAATCTCTGGATCGCGACGACCTATGGCTGTGAGGTCGGCTACCTAAAAGAACTTACGCCAGACGAACTTTCCAAGGCGATGAAGAGTTTTAAGCCGACGATCCTCACCACAGTCCCGCGTCTGTGGTATCTCTTTCATAAAAAGATATTCGACGGCGTCAAAGCAAAATCCAGCGTCGTGCAAACGCTTTTCAAAGCGATGCTCGCACTCAACGGAACGCTTCGCGACACCATCGGCGTCAACCTGGGGCGAAAAATGTTTGGCGAAGTTCACGCGGGTTTTGGTGGAGAGTTGCGGGTCGCGATCTCCGCCGGGTCGCGCTTTGATGAGGATGTCGCGATCGATTTTCACCGGCTTGGTTTTACTATTTTGCAGGGTTACGGCCTAACCGAGACGAGCGGTGCCGCGACCGCGACTTACGAGGACGACAACCGCGTCGGCAGCGTCGGCAAGCCAATGCACGGAGCGGAGATCAAGATCAACGACCCCGACAAAGACGGCGTCGGCGAGGTGCTGATCAAAGGCCCGATGGTCTTTGCCGGTTATTACAAAAATCCGTCCGCGAACGCCGAGGCTTTTACCGAGGACGGATTTTTCCGTTCCGGCGACCTTGGCCGCCTCGACGACGGCCATCTTTACATCGTCGGACGCGGTAAAGATGTCATCGTCCTGCCATCCGGCAAAAACGTCCATCCCGAGGACCTCGAAGTTCACTATCTAAAATGCCCGCTCGTCGCCGAACTCGCGATCATCGGCATTCAGGATGAATCCGAGGCCCGAGCGGGAGCCGAAAAGCTAGCGGCCGTAGTAGTACCCGATTTTGATTATCTAAAACAAGCAAAGATCGCCAACTCAAAAGAAGCGATCCGCCACGCTCTCGACAGCCTCGGCCGCGAGCTACCCGAGTATCAGCGTGTCCGAGATTACGTGATCCGTGCCGAGATCTTGCCGAGAACCGCGACCCGCAAGATCAAGCGTTTTCAGCTCAAAAAAGAGATCGAAACCGGCGTTATCGCTACCGAAGCCAAAGAATCAAAGGCTTGGGAGTTTACCGCCGCCGAAACAGCGTTAGTCGAATCCTCTACCGGAAAAGCGGTCGTTGCCGCCATCCGCCAAAATGCCAAGGACGGCGATACCGTGCATCCGTCAATGAGTCTCGAACTCGATCTCGGGCTCGACAGCCTAGCCCGCGCAGAAACGTTCGCTGCGCTTGAGCAGGCGTTCTCGACCGAATTTGACGGCGACGAAGCCGCGACTGCCCTCACCGTTGCAAACGTCATCGAGCTTGTTAATAAACACGGCGGCGAGGATGTTGAGAACGTTTCCGTCGAGCTAAACTGGGGCGAGATATTGCGTGATGCAGACGATGATTTCCCCGAGGTCCGCGGCGTCCTTCAGAACCGTCCGATCTTCGGGACGTTTGCCTTCGTGGTCTACAAGATCTTTTGGGTCATATTTAAGGTCTTTATGCGGTTAGACGTTTCCGGTATCGAAAACCTCAAAAAACTAACAAAACTCAATAAGGATAATAAGCTCGATAAAGCATTTATCATTGCCCCCAACCATCAGAGCTTTCTCGATCCGTTTGTCATCTGCTCCAATTATCCTTACCCGCTGTTCAAAAATATATTCCACGTCGGTGCGAGCGAGTTTTTTAATAACGGCGTGACGAGATACGTCGCAAAATTGCTCAACGTCGTGCCGGTCAACCCCGACACCGAGCTGATGCGAGCAATGAAAGCCGGCGCCATCGGCATCAAACACGGCAAGGTGTTGAACATCTACCCCGAAGGCGAACGCGCCTTTGACGGTGAGCTCCACGGCTTCAAAAAAGGCGCCGCCATTCTTGCTACGGAGCTTGATGTTCCGATAGTACCTATCGCGATCGACGGCCTCTACAAGGTATGGCCGCGAAACTCGTGGCGTATCCGTCCGGCAAAGGTCAAGATCGTCGTCGGCGAGCCGTTCTACGCCCGCGACGTTATCGCTAAGAGCAATGTCGGCGAAGACCCTGAAAGCGATCAATACGCCATTGTCACCGCTCATCTAAAAAAGACCATTGCCGACATGATCGAAGACATGCGGAAATGATCCGTCAACGAAAAACTTCTTTTCGAAACAATAAGCCACATAAATATTTGCTTCAGACACGTATCCGAATGAAGTATCTAGGCCGCCGAAAGAGCTATTTGTGTGTACGAATCGTTCAGAAACGTGTCTGATGGAGATATTTGTGTTGCCAAAGCTGCCGGCGACGCGTTTGACTCGCTCAGCTACTGAGTTTTGAGAAATATTTCCCGTCATTTGTCACGCAAACACGCTTCTAATTTCTGAAGAATCCACGTTATTGAGCCTATTTACAACGGTATGAGAGTCTTTTATTCAGCCGTAGTCGTAGCAACGCTTTTTCTGTTTTGTTCAACCGCCGCACAGGCTCAGGACACGCGTGCGCTCAACGAACTAGCTGCCGAGCAACTAAAAAACGGCGAGGTTGAGGCAGCGATCGACAGTTTTCGCAAAATTATTGCGTTGACGCCAAATGATTCTGTAGCGAACTACAATCTCGGGATGAGCTACTACGCTTTGGGGCAATACGACCGTGCGGTGCCAGCTTTTCGCAACGCGATCAAAAGCAAACCCGACATGGTTGATGCGTACGTCTATCTCGGCAACTCACTCGATAACCTAAAATATTTTGATCAGGCCCTCGCCGCATACTCAAAAGCCATCGCTATCGACCCGCGCAACGCCGAAGCGTATTACGAGATCGGCGTCGCCAATGAAAAGCAAAAAGAATACAAAGCAGCTGCCGACGCATATCAGCGTTCGTACGACATCGACCCGGTCAAATTTGCCGGCAACCGTTCGCTCGCCCGCTGTTATTACAATCTCGGCGAGTATGCTCAGGCAATTCCCGCATATAGACGGGCCATCGAAGCCGAGCCAAAGAATCATTCGAACCATCTTTACCTTGCTTATTCCTACGCAAGGACAGGCCAGCTAAACCTCGCGATCGTTTCGTACAACAATGCGCTCGCTATCGAGCCGAACAATGTATATGCGATCAAAGGCCTTGGCGAAGCTTACGTCGAACAAAAAGATCTCGTCCGGGCAAAGAAACAACACGCCCTACTCACATCGCTAAACAAAGATCTTGCCGACAAATTGCTCGCAAAGATAACCGCCGTCTCGCCTAAACGCCCTTAAACGCGATATTATAGGTGTATGCCTAATACATCCATCGCATGCGGCGTTTTGTTAATAATTATCGGGATTATCGGTTATGTCCACGGAATGATGTCGGACAAGGCAAGCGTCACCGCCTTGATACCGGCATTTTTCGGTTTGGTGTTTGTGATACTAGGAGTATTGGCGAACGCCAAAGAGAGCCTGCGTAAGCATTTAATGCACTGCGCCGTCATCGTCTCTTTGCTAGGCTTTATCATGCCCGCCGGGCGGCTCATCTCAAAAATGTCTGAGCTAACAATGTCGGCGGCGATCGTGTCACAGATCGCAATGGCAGTGGTTTGCCTGATTTTTACGATACTCGCGATCAGATCATTTGCTGCGGTTAGGAAGAATAACGGCTAGTTGTTCGACAAAGCGTCTTTATCTAAACGAATTTCAACTAACAGCCCGTGGTCGGTATTCCTTGCCGATATTGTGCCTTTGTGTGCGAGTATCGCCCGTTCGGCGATCGCCAACCCAAGCCCGATTCCGCCTGTCTTTCGCGTGCGGTCCTCACCCACGCGGTAAAACGGACGAAACAAATTCTCTAATTCGTCATTAGGAACGCCGCCGCCGTGATCAGATATCTGCACGACCGCGTGGCCGTTGCTCGTCTTTAGCGAAACGTCCACGGCGGTGCCCTCAGCGGTATAGCGAACAGCATTACGAAGCACATTTTCGATCGCGCTCCGCAGCAGATTTTCGCTGCCCATGACGGTGCAATTCTCCTGTGCCGAAACCGTGACCGAGCGGCCCTTTGCCTGCGCCTCAAAATCGGCGTCCTCTGCAACGTCATTTACGATCTCGGCAAGATCAACGCGGACGGGCTCGACGATCTCACTATTTGTTTCGAGTTTCGCGAGGATCAGTAGCCGGGAGATCATTTCGTTCAAACGATGAGATTCGTTTTCAATTCGGGCGAGCATCGGCTCGGTGTCTTTGTTCGACTTTTGTTTCGCCAGTTCTAACGCGACATTCATTCTCGCCAGCGGCGAACGCAGCTCGTGCGAGATGTCGCTGTTTAGACGTCGCTGCGAAACGACAAGCGTTTCGATCCGCTCTGCCATCACGTCAAAATCACGTGCGAGGTCAGCGATCTCATCCCGTCGGCGGCCGACCATCGGCACAACGCGGCTGCTCAGATCACCCTCAGCCAACTTTTGCGTGGCGGTCCGGAGCTTTTTGATCGGCGATGTCAGATAACGGGCAAATATGTAACAAACGATGAGAGCGGTCAGGAGCAAGCCCGCCAGCCGCAAATAACCCAGCCAGGAATCCATGAATAAGGACGGAGTTCTAGGCGGAGACCACCTGACGACCAAGACAAACTTTTTCCCATCCACAAATGAAACCGGCACGGCACCGTACGCGGCATCCTCAGGGGAAACATCTATCTCTGACGTACCACTCTCAAACGCCCGCTTTCGCAATTCGGCGGTGTCCGTGCTCGACGCGTCACCAAAAGCCGCATTGCCGTTTATATCAACAAGACCGATCTCTTTGATCGACTCAGAGTCTTTTTGCCGAGCCAGATAGGTGCGAAGCCCCGCCTCGCCTTCGGCGTTATATATCTGGGTCGTTGTGCCGCCATAAATGGTCATTTGCGTCTTGGCATTTCGTTGCCAGCGCGCAAACATCGGCTCGGTTTGAAATGTGCGAGTGATAAATATCACGACGCCGACCATCAAAACGAGGGCGACCAAAAACCACAAAAATATCTTAACGAAGAGCTTCATACAACAGTGTAGATGTATCCGACCGAGCGTATGGTCTTAATTCTTTCGCTGCCGTCGGCACGCGGGCCCAGTTTCTTGCGGACATTGCTTATGTGCATATCCAGGCTGCGGTCAAACGGCGACAGGCTCCGCCCAAGCACGCGTTCGCTCAGGTCCTCTTTCTTTACGATCTTGCCCGCCTCGCGCAAAAGTTCCGCAAGAACCTCGAATTCTACTGATGTAAGATTCAGGTCGTTGCCGTCACAAGTCGCCGTCCTAGCCGATGCGACAACCTCGACGCCGTCAACGCTCAGTTTGTCGTCATCAGTCGGGTCGGTCTCGTCAGCCGTAGCACGCCTAAGTATAGCCCTGAGCCTTGCGGCGAGTTCACGCGGATTAAAAGGTTTCGGCAGATAATCGTCAGCCCCGATCTCAAGGCCGACGATCCGCTCCATGTCGTCGCCGCGTGCGGTCAGCATTATGACCGGCAACTGCGACTGCTCACGAAGATTACGCAACACATCAAAACCATTCATTTTTGGCAGCATCACATCGAGTATCGCCATGTCATAATCGCCCGACAGCGCACGTGTCAAACCTGTCTCGCCGTCATTGACCGACTCAACCTCAAAGCCCTCGACACCGAGGTACTCCGAGACCAGCTCGCACAATTCTTCGTCGTCATCGATGATGAGGATCTTATCCATACAAACCGTATTCTACGCGAAAAAATGGCCGTGTGCGTGCCTTTTACAATTCTTTACACAACCCTACAAATCCCATACATTCGCGCCTGTGTGCCGTTCGTCTATCACATGTGGACGACAATAATTAGCGTCCCTTTTTTGGAATCATATAGGAGTTTATACATCATGAAAAAGATAATTTTAGGTATCGCAGCAGCGGTAATTTTAGCGACAGGAGCGATCTTTGTCATCGGGCAAAAGGTGGCACGTCATCACGGCGGGTCGGGTTTTGGCAAACATCACGGCGGGGCGATGATGGCTCTTCGCGGACTCGATCTGACTGACGAGCAAAAAGCCAAGGTCAAAGAGATCATGGAAGCTAGCCGTACAAACGTCGAGCCTCTGATGCAGCAGATGCACGCCAATCACAAACAGATCGCCGAGCTTGGCACAAACGGTGCGTTCGATCAGGCAAAGGTCGAGGCACTCGCCGCCGAGCAGGGCAATATCACGGCTAAGCTGATCGTCGAGAAAGAAAAAGCAAAAGCACAGGTTTTTGCGATCCTTACCGACGAACAGAAAGCCAAGGCCGCCGAAATGCGGGCCAAATTTGAGGAGCGTTTTAAGGGCCGAAAGTTTGGTGAAGGCAAGCCCCGAGGCGAAGAGTTCTAAAGGCTTTTCGTGCAAGGGAAAAAGAGCCTCGCGGCTGCACCTGCGAGGCTCTTTTTTATTTATATAACAGAAACGGTGTCCGGCGTTTTAAGAAATCATCAACGCCCGCTTTCGCCGCCCGTTCGATCTCCTCGGGCATATCGCCGCGTTTTACCCGCTCGAAAATGTCTTTGTTGAGCAGTAAATTTGCGTATTTTTCGACATTCCACTCCGTCGGATAAAGTTTTCGCAGAGCAGCCGCGATCTCGATCCCCGTCCACACGGAATTAAACTCATCGCGATTGACTATGATGATATTAACGCCGCCGACTTGCTCGTCTTTGAACACCGAGGCGTTTGGTTTGAACCTGATGGGTACAAAACGCACTCCTTTGATACCGCGTTCGTTTAGATATTTTGCCAACTTTTGCCCGTCCATCCACGGGGCACCGATAACCTCAAATGGCGTGTCCGTCCCGCGTCCGACGCTGAGATTGCTTGCCTCCAGTAAACCAATTCCGGGGTAAAGGGTCGCCTCGGTCAAGCTTCGCATATTTGGGCTCGGGTTAATCCAGGTCTGCCCAGTCTCGTCGAACCACGCTCCTCGCAACCAGCCCTCCATCTTGATGACTCGCACGTCGGCACCGATCTTTCGCTCGGTGTTCATCATCATGCCGAGCTCGCCGATCGTCATGCCGTAACGGACCGGTATCGTGTGGGCAGCAATAAATTTGAGTTTGTCTTCGTCAGCCAGCGCCCCTTCGACCGCGACGCCGCCGAGCGGATTGGGACGGTCGAGTATAAAGACCGGCTTCCCTGCCTTGGCGGCTTCTTCCATCACATTTTTTAGCGTCGCCGTGTAGGTATAAAACCGCGTGCCGACGTCCTGTATGTCGTAAACGATCGCGTCGAGACCCGCAAGCTGCTCCTGCTTTGGCCGCCGCATCCCGTCTTTGTACATAGAATAAACCGGCAGCCCCGTCTTTTCGTCCTTGCTGTCGTCGATCTTCTCGGTATCCAGTTCGCCTCGAATACCGTGCTCGGGTGCGAACAACGCAACAAGCTTTAGATTTTTTGCTTCATTGAGAATGTCGATCGTCTGTTTTCCGGCAAGGTTGCGGCCAGTGTGATTGGTGACAAGCCCGATGCGTTTGCCTGAAAGCTCCTTAAAACCGTTTTTCTCTAGAATATCGATCCCATTTAAAACAGTTGTGTTCAGAGATTGAGGCTGACTACTGACTACTGGCTGCTGACTACTGGCCCGGAACCGGGCCACCTGTGCCGCAACCGCCGAATTATATGTACTCTCGGCAAGGCGATAAACCTCGACCGGCGTGTCCTCGACCGCAGACGCTACGACCGTCGCGACCTTTGCACGAAGCGGCGTCACATCGCCTTTGCCGTCGGGGTGAACGCGGTTTGACAGAAACACAACGAACGTCTGCGAAACCCTATCTATCCAAACACTCGTCCCCGTAAAACCCGTATGCCCAAACGACCCAAGCGGAAAAAGCTCACCGCGATTAGACGAGAACGAAGTATTGATATCCCACCCAAGCCCCCGCGTCGCTCCGTCTTCCGACACAACGATCGGAGCCGTCATTTTCGCAACCGTCTGTGCCGACATCACCCGCTTTCCATCCAGCGTGCCACCGTTCAGCATCATTTGGCAGTAACGAGCAAGATCGTCCGCCGTTGAGAAAAGTCCGGCATGACCGGCAACGCCTTCCATTCGATTTGATGTAGGATCATGAACGAACCCACGCAAAATTTGCTCACCCGTATTATCGAGCCCCTCAAACTTTGCCCCTAAGTAGCTACCTTGCCCCTTAATATTTTCAGTAGGAGCAATACGTCCACATGAATTACACGCGATAAAGCTATCACCAGTTGGAACTCGGTTAATATCGCTTGTTGGATATTGACGTTGAAAGGATGAATCAATCATCCTCAATCCAACAAAACAGTTACCCCTAGAGTATAGATCTAGCTCCGTTTTACTGATTCGTTCAACGATCTCCCCCAGCACGATAAACCCAATATCCGAGTAAACAAACTTCGTCCCAGGAGCGGTTTTTAACTTTTCTTTCTTCAAGGCGGCGAGCATTCCGTCGCGGCCGATCCATTTTTCGCGAAGGTCAAAATCGGGTGCGTAGCCGGATGTGTGCGTCAGGAGTTGTTGTATGGTGACTTTTTTGGCGTTCTCGTCGTCAATGTCGGGGATAAATTTGCCGATGGTGTCGTTAAGCCGCAGCTTGCCCTGCTCGACGAGGATCATTATCGATGTCGCGGTCGCGATGGGTTTGGTTAAGCTTGCGACATCAAATATCGTATCGACCGTCATCTTTTCGACCGACGGCACCAGCGAACGATTGCCGTAAGCTTTGCGAAAAACGATCTTGCCCTTGTGCCCGACGAGCACGACCGCTCCGGGCAGTTTCTTAGCGGCAATGTCAGCCTCAACAAGAGCGTCGATCTGAGCAAGCTTCGCCGCATTCATCCCAACCGTCTGCGGAGCCGCAACCGGCAAACCCTGAGCAAGAGATCTGTCCACAGATGAACACAGATAGACACAGATAAGAAAAGCGATAATAAGAAGCTTTCTTATTCCGAATTGACGGCCACCTCGCAAATGCCAAAACCCTTTCAAATTCTTATCTGTGTCCATCTGTGTTTAACTGTGGTCAATTACTTCCGTGCTTTTAGTTCTTTTTTTCTTTCGACAAAGCTCTCTTTGCACAGCCGCATAAATTCTTTTGCGATCGGCGAGACATAACCGCCGCGCAAGCGGGCTAGGCCTTGTTCCCATTTGATCTCCGAGCCCTCGATCTCCCATGCGATCAGCCGCCCTTCGCGGATCTCGTCGTTGATGGTCTTGGCCCCGGCGGTGCCGACGCCGAGGTCGTTTTCTACCATCTGATTGATCGCCTCTTGCCGCGTTAGCTCCATGACTATATTTGGACGGACATTTGCCGCGTTAAAAAAATCGTCGATCATCCGCCGCGTGTTGCCGCCGCGTTCGCCAAGTATCAGTTTTTCTTCTGCCAAGTCGGCCGCGCTGATACTGCGTTTTTTCGCAAGCGGATGTTTCGGATGAGCGATGGCGACGATCTCGTCGCTAAACAGCAGATCGGTCGTGATGCTCGAGTTTTCTACGGGCAGCGAAACAAACGCGATATCCGTCTCGCCGTGCATTATCTTATCGACCAGCGTCTGGCTCGTCCCGGCGCTGACGCTCAGTTCGGAGTTCGGATATGCATCTTTTAATGCGTGTAGGATGTGAGGCAATTGGACGGTCGCAAATTCCGCCGACGCCGAACCGATCCGCAGACGCCCGTGCTCGACACCGCCAAGCTCGGCGATCTCTGCGACAGCCGCGTCATGCTCACGCAGCATCCGGCGGGCGCGTTCGAGCAGATGCTCACCGGCCTCGGTCAATATCACGCGGCGCGGCGTCCGTGTGAACAGCGGTATCCCGACCTCGTCCTCAAGCTGACGTATCTGCATCGAGATCGCCGCCTGGGTCACATTCACCATCTTTGCCCCGGCCGTAAAGGTCTTAGCCTCAGCAATCGCCAAAAAGGCTTTTAACTGTCGTATTTCCATATCGGTAAACCGTATTGTCGATCAGATATTCTTATTGAATACATAAATTCCATTAAAGCGGATTACAAGTCAAGCGCGCGGAGGTAGGAATTTGATTTTGCGTTAATAAATTCAGCGAAATTCGGTTATTATGTCGCAACGGATGCAAACACTCGACCTCATCATCATCGTCGGCTATCTCGTCGGCATTACGCTGTTCGGCGTACTGTTTTCGGGCAAACAAGAGACGACCGAGGACTATTTTGTCGGCTCGCGTTCGGTGCCGTGGTGGGCGATCGCGATGTCGATCGTCGCAACCGAAACGAGCACGATCACCTTTGTATCGGTACCCGGCATCGCTTTTGGCAAAAACGGCAATTTTCAATTCCTGCAGCTCGTTTTCGGCTATATGCTCGGCCGCATTGTCATCTCACTCTTTTTCATCCCAATGTATTTTAAGGGCGAGCTGCAAACGGTGTATCAACTGCTCGGCGACCGCTTTGGCGTCAAGGTAAAGATGATCGCGTCGAGCTTATTTGTCATCATGCGAAACATCGCCGACGGCATCCGTTTGCTGCTGACGGCATTGGTGTTGGCCGCAGTCTATACGGCATTTGTCCCGACAGCGGATTCGAACACCATCGTCGTCGGTTCGATCATCCTACTCGGCCTCGTGATGATCGTTTTTACATTTTACGGCGGAATGGAAGCCGTAATCTGGATCGAGGTCGTCCAACTCGTCATTTACATTGGCGGAGCCATTGCCGCGGCGGTCGTGCTGATAAATCACATCGACGGCGGAGTCTCCACCGTTATGTCTCTGGGTGAGCAATACGGCAAATTTAGCCTATTTGATTTTGGCTGGGACATGACCAAAACTTTTACGTTTTGGTCGGGGCTGCTCGGCGGCTGTTTCCTGACGATGTCGACGCACGGCACCGACCAGTATCTCGTCCAGCGTTACCTCTGCACGAATAAGCCTTCGTCTGCGGCAACAGCTTTGCTCTCGTCTGGTGCGGTCGTGCTGGGGCAATTTATCGGCTTTCTATTCATCGGTGTGCTGCTGTTTGCGTTCTACGCACCATATGATCTGGTCGATTACGCCCAAGCGGGCGTGGCAAATTCCGGTGTTCCCGCGACGATGCCGTTCTCAGGCGGCGACAAGGTTTTCCCCGATTTTATTACGCAACATATGCCGACCGGCTTGTCAGGTCTCGTGATCGCGGCAATATTTGCAGCGGCTCTGTCGTCTTCGCTAAACTCGATCGCGGCCACGGCGGTCAATGACATTTACAAACCCTTTGCCAAAAACAAGGCCGACAAACATTTCCTACAAGTTTCCGGCTGGCTGACGCTGATCGTCGGATTTGTCCAGATCGCCGTCGCCATCGCGGTTAAGGACGCAAATTCATCCGCACTCGGCCTCGCCCTGTCCGTCGCTTCCCTGATAAACGGCCCTGTGCTCGGCGTGTTTCTTGTCGGCACACTTTTGAAACGTGCTCGCGAGATCCACGCCCTGATCGGCATGACGGTGAGCATCTCGCTGATGATCTATATTTTGCTCGGCACCAAGATCGCGTGGACCTGGTACGCCCTCATCGGCAGCCTCGTCACGCTCGCCGTCGCGTGGATCGCGACGCTTATAATACCTGTAAAGAATGATGAAGTTTCTACTTAGTCTAACTGTAATATTTGCCTTGACGGCAAACGCGAGTGTCGCCGCTCAGGTGCCAACACGACTTGAGCCGTCAAAAGCTGCTTGGACCTACGCCGACAAACTCCTCAAAAAAATGACGGTCGAAGAAAAGGTCGGCCAGCTCATCCACATCGGCATTAACGCGAAATTTGCCAATCAGGACAGCGAATATTTTCAGGCGATAAAACGCGACGTAGTAAATAACAAGGTCGGCGGCATCATCATTTTTGGAGCACCGATGTACGAGACGGTCCATCTCGTCAACCGGATGCAGGAAAACGCCAAGGTGCCGTTGCTGATCTCGATCGATGCTGAGACGGGTATCGGAATGAGGTTTGGCGATGCGACCAACTTTCCGTGGAATATGGCGGTAGCCGCGACCGGCGACCCAGAATACGCCCGCAAGATCGGTGTCGTGACCGGCCGCGAGGCCAAAGCAATGGGTATCCAGCACGTTTTCGCACCTGTTCTCGACGTCAACAATAACGCCGACAATCCGGTAATAAATGTACGCTCTTACGGCGAAGACCCCGAGACAGTCGGCCGTTTTGGCGCTGCATTTTCGCAAGGGCTGCAAGGGCAAGGCGTGCTTGCGACAGCCAAACATTTTCCCGGCCACGGCGATACAAATGTCGATTCGCACCGCGGACTGCCCATCATCGACCATTCTCGTGCAAGCCTCGAAAAGACCGAGCTTGTGCCGTTTCGCCAAGCAATAGCCGCCGGTGTCGGTTCGATAATGATCGCCCATATCGGCCTGCCGCAGATCGACCCGACCGAGATCAAGCCGCTCAAACAAGCTCTGCGAGTTGAAGCCGAGGACGGTGCAGAGATCGTTGAGCTTAAAGCGACATTGCCCGCGACTCTCTCACCAATAGTCCAAACGCAGATCCTGCGAAAAGAGATGAATTTTCAAGGTCTGATCGTCACCGACGCGATGGGGATGAGCGGCCTCACGCTGTATTTTGATCAAAAAGAGGCGGGCGTGCGCGCTTTTCTCGCCGGAGCCGACATCCTGGAAAAACCAGCCGACACCGAGGCAATGATCGCTGGCCTGATCGAAGCCGTAAGATCGGGCCGCATCACCGAGACCCGTCTAAACGAATCCGTCCGCAAGATCCTAGCGTGGAAATATCAACTCGGCCTCGCCAAACAAAAGATCACCCCGCTCGACCAGATCGACCGCATTGTTTCGACCCGAGATGTCGAGGCTCTCGCCAACGAGATAGCCGCGAGATCGATCACGCTTGTCCGAAACGACAGCAATTTGCTGCCGCTCGACAAGACGAAAAAGACTGCCGTCCTCGGAATTTCCAATGGCTTTGACGGAACCGCGACGATGTTTAGTCTCATCAACACCTTGCGGGCGAACGGCATTAAATTCGAATCAGCATACTTACAGGAAAATTCGACCGCCGAACAGATCGCCGCAGCAAAAAAGGCGGTTGAAACTGCCGACATCGTCATCGTCGGGCTTTATGGCCGTGTCCGCACCGGTGCAAAAAATAGCGTCGGACTGCCTGAAAATGGTGCGGCTATATTGCGAGAGCTGATCGCCGCAAAACGCGATGTCATCGGCGTCAGCTTTGGCAATCCATACATTCTCGGTGCGTTCCCTGAGATGAAAGCATACCTCGTCGCCTATGGCGATATGTCCAGCCTACAGCGTTCAGCCGCAACCGCGATCACCGGCGGACAAGACATTACGGGACGACTGCCGATCTCACTGCCGGGGCTTTATCAACGAGGGACAGGTATCCAACTAAACAGGAAATAATTGTCCACAGATGGACACAGATAAACACGGATAAGATACTAAAAGCTATTAGTGTTCATCTGTGTTAATCTGTGGACATTTTTCCGACCGATTATGACTCAAGCTTGGGAGATAGAGAATTTTCTCGACGTTCGCGATGGCGAGCTGCACATCGACGGCGTTTCTGCGTCCGCACTCGCTAGCGAACACGGCACTCCGCTGTTCGTCTTTAGCGAATCCCGTATCCGTCACAACATCGCCCGTCTGCAGCGGGCTGGTGACGCAATTCCGTGTCCGCTAAAGATCTGCTACGCCGCCAAAGCGATGTCCACGATGGGCATTTTACAAGCGGTCAAAGGCTCCGGCATCGATATCGAAGTCAATTCCGGCGGTGAACTGTGGAAAGCCCTAAAGGCGGGGTTTAACGGAGAGCAGATAATCTATAACGGCACAAGCAAAGAGGTTTGGGAGATCGAAAACGCGATAAATGCAGACATTTACGCAATTCAAGTAGATTCGCTGTACGAATTGTCACTGATCGAGGAAACCGCAAAACGGCTTGGCAAACGTGCAATCGTATCCTTACGGCTCGTTCCCGAGATCGAAAGCGGCACCCATTCCGGCCTGCAAACGGCTCTGCTCACGTCAAAATTTGGCATGATGCCCGACGAGGCTTTTTCGGCATTTCACACATACAAAGATTCACCGCATCTCGATCTTTGCGGCATACACTTGCACGTTGGCTCACAAAATCCGGACCCGATCGTCTATACCGAAGCTCTGGCGATGCTCTTTGAGAGTATGCTCAGAATTTTTAACGAAACCGGCATCCGGCTAAAACACATCAACCTCGGCGGCGGATTTCCGGTCAATTATCTTCGAGATGAGGATCGATATTCTCAAAAGCAGGAAATTGTTCAAGAACAAGCCGGCCATCAACAAATCCTCTCCGCCCATTTCGAGCCGATTGATGCAATAAGGGCAGCTTGGGAACAAGTCAGACTAAAATCTACTGTTACCGGTTCAGAACACCTACTTACGAACCTCACCGTTTTGTTAGAACCGGGTCGAAGCATTATTTCCGATGCCGGAATATGTCTTACATCGGTAAGAAATAAAAAAAACCGGCCACTCACCGAGAGCAGTATCGAACTACACGAACAACTAGCTAAGGTTCAAAGAGCCGGCCAAAAAGCAGGAATTAGCTTTGGAATAGTGGACCATGAGAGCGGAGTAGTTAGTCACAACCTCATCGACGAACACTGGCTCCTCACCGACGCGGGATTTAACATCCTGCTCTCGATGGAAACCTATAAGTGGTATTACGACCTCATTTCAGCGAACCGCCCGTCTGCGGAGCATAATTTTCCGTATAAGGTTGCTGGGCCGCTATGCGACGGCGGTGATGTTTATTTTGATATTGAGAGAAAGATGAGGTTGCCGGATCACCGGCTACTGCCGGAAAGTGTCGAGCCGGGCGAAGTTTTAGCGTTGCTAAATTGCGGAGCATATTCGCTCGCCCAGGCTTCGCAATATAACGGCCGCTTCTTACCGGCGGTCGTACTTATTCGTTCGAGCGGTGAGGTGAAACAGATCCGTAAACGCGACTCTTTCGAAGACCTTATCGCAAACGATATCTATTGAATCCGAAACAACAGCGTCCTGATGCGGTCACGCTCTGCATCACCAAGCTCGAACCCAGCCTCGTCATAAACCGTCGAAAGCCCCGCCAAAGCAACGGCCAGGCTGCTCTCATCCCGGATCCCGCCGATGGCATCCATGCTCTCAACTGCGAGTCCTTTTGCTCGCTCGGTGTTACCGTTAGCCGCAAACCGCGTCGCAAGCTCATTCAAAGCGTTTGAGCGTGACGAAAGTTGAGGGACGCTCCCTGCCAAAGCAACTGCCGCTTCGAGATCTACAATGGCGTCGTCTTTATCTCCGCGGTTTTCTTTAGCATCGGCGACTGAGATCAGAGCAAACACACGATTAGCCGGTTCAGCGATCAACTCAAGCGTTTGAGCCGCAAGCACATCGTCATTTTGGATCGTCAATATCTGGGCGATCTGCGTCAGCGACGCCATTTGTTCGTCGGGGTCTTGGGTTTCGCGGGCGATCTCGATGCCGCGTTCCGCGCTACCAAATCCGGCAAACTGAACGGCGATCGACGATATCATTGCATTACGGGCTCGACTGTCGCGAGTTTCGAACTCCCGCTGCGACGCGATGATCTCATGCGCCTCATCCAGGGCCTCAAACGCGTCTTCTTTTTGATCTTCTTTCCAATAATCGCGTGCAAACCCAAGCAAAGCCGACGCCATCTGCGTCTTGTCCGTCACAAGATCAAGCGTCCTATCGGCAAGGTCCGTGCTGCCCGCGTAGAGAAAGCCCAGAGCACAATTGACGAGGAAAAAATCCTGATGGGTATTGTCAAGAACCTCGGCAAACCCCTTCGCCGTATCAAATGTCTCGATCGCCTTGTCGTTGCGTTTTGCCTCTATAAACAGGTTACCGATATCGCACAGTGCCCGTATCTTTTCCTCGTCATGCTCGATCTCATTCGCAGCGGTGAACGCGCGGTCAAGCATATCGGAGGCTTTGACAGTGTCGCCGCCCTCTATCTTTGTCGAAGCGATCTGTTGCAACGCAATAGCCCGAGCGGTTGGAAAATCAATTGTGTCGAGCGTTGCGAGAGCACCCGCATCGTCGCCTTTGGCCGATTGATCGACCGCGATAGCTCCGGTCACAAAATCGGTGTGTTCAATCTGCCCGGCGATCTTTCGCGCCTCATCCGATTGCCCTTTGGCGGCTGCGATCAACGCGAGCTGCTCAAAAGCCTGTGACCGCATCCCCAGGTCCTCGACCGCGTCCGCCAATTGCAAAGCGTATTCGTCATCGTCTGTCTCGGCACATTTTGCGGCGACGAGAATCAATATCTGGTCGCGCGAAAACGGCTCGGCAACCTCATTTGCGAGCTCGGCGGCGAGATCGACGTTTCCCTTGGCGAGGTATAGTGGGACGATGGCTTTCATCGCCTCAGCATGGCCATCGGAGCTTTTGATGTTCTCGGCGAGAAAAGCAGCGGCCGAAAGCAGATCGCCCTCAGCCTGTTCCCGTGAAATAAAATGTTCAGCCATATATCTTAAACAAAAACGCGTCGGATCGATTCGGGCATCCAATCGCGCAGATCCTTTGCGATCGCTGCGGCCCCGGCGACACGCAGTTCGTCCGCCGAAACCGTATTTGTTACCCCAAGTGCAGGCAGATCAGCAGCTCTCGCAGCTTGAATTCCCGGCACCGTGTCCTCTATGACCAAACATTCGCCGTGGGTCATCGGCAGGTGTCCCTGCTTTATTCGGTACAGATCGAGCTTATTAAATCCGGCACGATAACATTGCGGGTCGGGCTTACAAGCATCAACGTCTGTTGCGCTG
>JBGAUY010000026.1:0-41358 GCA_044228425.1 Pyrinomonadaceae bacterium
ATCCGCGAGTTAAACGAACGCCTTAAGAAGCTTGAGGGAAATCAAAACAGCACCTACGACGAAAAACAAAAGAGGATGCTGCTTAATCTCGACATCCTAACACGTGCGGAGCAGCGGAGCGAGAGCCTTCGCAAGCAGCTTTTCGAAATGATCGAAAAAGAGAATACCGTCAAATCACGGATCGATCAGATCAGTAATGACATACGCCCCGAGATGATCGAGCGGACATTGCAGCTCGCCGGTTCGATGAAACCGGAAGACATTCGCGAAAACCGCCGAAAAAGCCTCGCCGCCGAACGCTCAAATCTCGAAGCTCTGCTAACAGAGATCGTTAGCAACAAAATGAATCTCTCTGTTACGCTGCAAAAATCCGACCAACTTGTCGAAAAACTCCGTCTCAAACTCGAAAAAGACATCGACGACGCTCTGACGGACGATCCGAAAGACAAGTAACTAAGGCTTTGGTTTCGGCATCGGTTTTGCGTTTTTGGCGCAATTTCCCGCGACGGCGATCACCGCTAAAGTCCGGAAATACCTATCATCGAGTGCCTTAGCGTTTGCCAACGACATCTCAAAATCCTTTTTACTCAGCTCTTCAAATGTCTTTTCGAGGTCGTAACCGGGCGTGTTGATCACAGCGTAAAACCCATATCCCTTGCCTATGATCTGTCTGCGGATCGTGGTTGTAAAAATATCGGGGTTTTTAAGGCTGTTAGTGACGCGGATAGATTCGCCCAGCTCGTCGAGAGCGACTGAATGATTTACACGCTCATACATATTGGCGAGGCCGAGTAGTATCTGCGCTTTCGAAACGGAATTGTCAGAGCTGCGTGTAATTTTCGAAAGCCTGTTGAGCGTTTCAAACAGATTCGGCATATCGCTCTCGCTCTTTGCCTGAATCGCAGCGACGTCGAACATCAGTATCGCTCGATGCTCAGGTTCGGGCACCTTAGCAGTATATTTCTCGGCGTCATCATATCGTTGTTCTTTGATCGCCAACTTCGCCCGCAAAAACCAAAAATACGCGATCGTCTCGCGGCGTGGATTTTCCTCAGTGATCTTATCGAGCCACGGCAAGATCTGGATAAATTGTTCCTCGGTTGGTTGGCCCCATGTGAGCAGGTTTACGATCATCGAATCCGTGAGTTTACCTTCCTCATCGGCCTTTTCAATCGCAGCCAACCTATCCTCAAACCTCTGTCCGAGCGGGCCGGATTGTTTATCCTTTTCCGCAAGTGATTTTTGCATTTCGGCGCTCATCAACGACGCGGCCTGTCCCTTAGCGGTTGAAAATCGCTGTAACAGATCGGGAAAACGTTCTAGTATGATCGGTTCGATCTCTCGCAGTGCTGACACCATATAAAGCGGCTCAGGCTGGTAATACTGATCGGGCGGACGATTGATGTCGGCTTCGCTGGTCGAGAAAACGGCGATGCGGTTGAAAAACACGGTTAGAAACTGTCGCTGCAGTGCCTGATTCGCGATCGGATTTGTTGGCAGCGACGTGCCGATCTGATATTTGTCGATACCAAAAACGCGTTCGTTGGCAAATGGATACGCCGAAAGAAACAATAGTCTCCGTGGTGTTTCATTTCGGTAATTCTGCAAGGCCTCAGTATAAAGAGCGTCTGCCAAAGACGGGTTTTCTTTTGCGATCCCGTAAAACAGAAAGAACCAGTTGTTGTAGAGCGGGTACCGCATCAGCCGCCGTACCAAAGAACGGGTTAATTCGGGGTCGGTCTTAACGCTTTGCTGGGCAAGAAAAAGCAGTCCGTCGATCTCACGGGTTTCGTCAAAGCTATCGCGGCCGTCTTTTGTCTTTTCATAGTCGAAGAGCATCTGTTCCGACAGCTTTTTAGCCCACACTGAATCCCGTTTGGCGATAGCACGGATTACTTCCATCCGCTGGTCTGGCAGCACCGTAACAAACCCCTTGTTTTTCTCACCCGGCTCTTTTTTCTCAAATCCGGTTTCTTTAAAACGGTCGTCAGCCATTTTCCAGGCTTCGGAAAAATATGAGCGGGCGGTGGGCTGGTCGAGTTTCCATAGGAAATCCGCCGAACGAAGTAATATCTTGATGCGTTTTACTGGTTCAGCCACGGGCTTGCTCTCCATCACCTGCTGCTGCACGAGCAACTGGGCAAACTGAGCATTACAAACCGGCGACTCGACGCCCGCGATCTGCCCCCGCGTTGCGACAAACGCAAACGGTAAAAGCACAACAGCCAAAAGGTATCGTCTTTGCATAACTAGGTTTTCGAAAGGTCAATGGAATCTTAACAAATTATTAGACGCCATCCGAAGCATTTTGTTCCCCAAAATTGCAAAATTAGGGGTTGGTTGGTCCATCTTGGTCCATCTTGGTCCATCTGGTCCGGACCGGACCAGAATGTCAATAGAAATATCCTGCAAGAACATACAACCTCGTCCGTTCTCTTAATGTCTAACTTACCGTTCAGGCACCGGGGCTGTATTACCAATTGGGAGAACATTATGACGCACAGATCTTTTGCCGCTATTTTGGGCATTGCTTTTTCCGCTTTTCTTTTGACCTCGACCGCACCCGCACAGGGCATTATTATCCCGATAGTCTGCGATACGCGTCCATGCAGGCCGCGGCCAATACCGCAGCCGCTGCCAAACGCTTTGCCGGTCAAATCTATCAAGCTCGACACCAGGATCAACGGCCAGGTGGCGACGACGCACGTCGAACAGGTGTTTAGGAATGACACGCAGTACACGCTCGAGGGCACGTACTTTTTTCCGATCCCCGAAACGGCATCGATCGTGGAGTTCGCGATTTGGGAAAACGGCAAAAAGCTGGTTGGCGAGGTGCGTTCGCGCGAAGAGGCTCGTCGGATATACGACGCAATCGTCCGTCGACAACGCGATCCGGGCTTGCTCGAATACGCCGGTAAAGACCTTTTTCAGGCATCCATTTTTCCCATTCCACCAAACTCGGACAAGAAACTCGAAATGACCTACACCGAGGTGCTCAAGGCCGATTCGGGAACGGTCGCTTACCGTTATCCGCTCGGCACCGGACGAAATGTCTGGGCGAACCGCGGGCCGCGACAGCTTGAGGACCCCGTATATGACCGCCGTAACGGCAAGCTCGTCCCCCTTGGGCCAAAGCAGCAGTTTGGCACCGTGTCAGGCTCGATCGAGATCACGGGGAAAGAAGCCTTGCGAAATATCTATTCGCCTTCGCATAAGATCGAGGTGACGAACAAAGGTGAAACGGCCGCAAAGATCTCGTTTGAAACGACGAGCAACGATAGCGACTTTTCGTTGTTCTACGGGCTATCAAACAACGATTTTGGCATGTCGCTTGTCACCTATCGCGAACCCGGCAAGGACGGTTACTTTTTGCTGATGCTTTCGCCGAAAGACAACATTTCCGAAAAAGAGCTGGTCAGTAAGGATATAGTGTTTGTGCTCGATACGTCGGGCTCGATGGCCGATGAGGGCAAGATGGATAAGGCCAAAAAGGCTCTGCTTTTTGGCATCCGCACGCTGCGTGACGGCGACCGGTTTAACGTCATCAACTTCGCCGGCGAGGAACACATGATGGAACGCGGCCTGATCACGGCAAACGCCGCAGGTAAAAAACGCGGCGAAGAGTTTGTCGAACGCCTAGCGCCGAACGGCGGAACAAATATCAACGATTCGCTCGTGCAGTCGCTAAAGCAATTTGAGAAGGGTGATCGGCCAAAGATGCTCGTCTTTATGACGGACGGTTTGCCGACTGTTGGTGAAACGAACGTCGACAAGATCATTGCCAATTTGAAAAATGCTAAGAACGTCGATGTGCGTATCTTCCCGTTCGGGTTTGGCTACGATGTTAATACGACTTTGCTCGACAAGATCGGTACGGAAAACTCGGGCATCTCTGAATACGTCCAACCAAAAGAGGATCTTGAGATCAAGGTTTCGAGCTTTTTCCAAAAGGTGAGCTCACCCGTTCTCGCCGATCTCGACCTCGATTTTGGCCCGTTGCTGACGGAATACACTTATCCTCGAAAGCTGACCGATCTTTTCCGCGGGATGCAGATGACGATCATCGGGCGGTATAAGAACACCAATGATCTTAAGAACATCACGCTTCGGCTGACGGGCAAAGCCGGAACAGAATCGCGTTCGTTCAATTATACGAACCTTGATTTTCCAGTCCGCTCGGACGAGAATAGCTTTTTGCCGCGTCTGTGGGCGAGCCGCCGCGTCGGCTGGCTGCTCGAACAGATCCGCAACAACGGCGAGACCAAAGAGGTCCGCGACGAGGTTGTCCAGCTTGGCACACGCTACGGACTCGTGACGCCATATACGTCGTATCTAGCGACTGACGGTTCGATGGCAAACGTCAGCCGTGACGCTCCTGCAGCAATGGACATGATGGTCGCCGGACAGACTAGAGCCAAGGAAAAGAGTGGGGCGGGCGCCGTTACGCTGAGCACGCAGCAAAATGCGATGAAGGTAAACTCGGGGCTGTATGATGAAGACAAAAAAGATGTGAGAGAGCAGATCGTTCTCAGGAACACTATGAACAATCAATTTGTCGCAAATAAAAACTTCATCAATCAAAACGGCGTCTGGGTCGATTCGGATTTCAATCCGAATTCGGAGCGGCCGGAAACCGGCGTGAAGTTTGCTAGCGACGAATACTTCAAACTCATCGAACGAGAGCCGGGCCTCGCCCCGTATCTCTCGCTCGGCGATCAGGTCGTCGTCGTCTGGAAGGGAATGGTGTACAGAATAACGAAATAGTACCCATTAACATTAAAATAAGGTGATTTTCGGGCGTGGAATGTTTATTCTATTTATCGAAGATCACCTTTTTTTTCGGAGGCTTTGTAGTGAAAAGTTTTATCGTCCTGTCAATACTTGTCGTTGGTTTAGGCGTCGGTGGATTTGCCCAGAACGCTTGGGTACAGCGGTCGGCAAATACCGAGCGTGATCTCGTCGCCGTTTATTTCACGGGTTCCGACAAAGGCTGGATCGCGGGCGACAGTGGTTATCTTGCTTCGACCACGGACGGCGGTAAATCCTGGACGCCGTATCCGCTCAACACCGACGAAAACATTAACGAGATCTATTTTCGCAACGACGACAACGGCTATCTCGTCGCCGGGCGAAAGATGTATAGCACCCGCGACGCCGGCAAGACTTGGCAGGAGATACGGATTTACCGCAGTGGTGAGTTTGGCGCGGGACGCCCGGAGTTTTTGAGTATCCGGTTTTCGGACAAAAAACGCGGTTATGTCGTCGGATCGGTCCTGCGGACCAGCGGCAATGACGATATTGTGGTCGATTCGCTCCTAATGAGGACGGAAGACGGCGGCGATACCTGGCGGCGGATCACCGTTCCGTCAAAAACAGAGCTGTTTCATCTCGATTTTGACGGCAACTCGCGCGGCTGGATCGTTGGCGACAAAGGGGTAGTGCTTGCATCAACTGACGAAGGCAATACTTGGGTCAAGCAAAATTCCAACACGACGATGCCGCTATACAACGTTGATTTTCGTGACAGCAAAGAGGGCTATATCGTCGGCAAATCCGGCACGATCCTCCGCACAGAGAACGGCGGCTCATTTTGGGAACCGGTCGGCACGAATTTCAAAGATACATTTATGCGTGTCGATTTTGCCGATGACAAGAATGGCTGGGCCGTTGGATACGCCGGAACGATCCTCCGTTCGGGCGATAAAGGCAAGTCCTGGATCCGTCAAGAAAGCGGTACCCGAGACCGTATTTACGGCCTGTATATGGACAAAAAATACGGCTGGGCAGTCGGTGCAAAAGGCCTGATCTTACAGTTCAAAAAATAATCAAAAAAATCTGCTAATAACCCCCACTTTAATTAACACTTTTGTAAAACTGTGCTATATTTCATAACAATTTCCGTTAAGTTTACGTTTACATATCACAAAATTTGATCGGCGATCTATTTCTTGGGAGGGAAACAGATGTTAAGAAAGCACTTTTTTAAGGCGTTCGCGATTTTTGCAGTTACTTTTGCGCTCGCGAGCGTAAATTTTGCGCAAGGTACGACCTCGCGTATTACGGGTACCGTTACTGATTCGTCGGGTGCGGTCGTTGCAGGGGCAACGGTCAAGCTCAAACAAGAAGGTACTGGTTCAACCCTGACAGCTCAAACGAGTGATAACGGTGTATACATTTTCGACCTGATCCAGCCAGGTTGGTATGACGTAGTAGTCGAAAAGGCGGGTTTTAAAAGATTTGTTTCATCTCGCAACTCTGCTCTTATTAACCAACCTGCGACGGTGAATATTGTTTTGCAACCGGGTGATATATCGGCGACCGTAACGGTTTCGGGTTCGGCCGAGCAAGTGCAAACAAGTAGCTCTGGTAATTTTGGCGGCACAGTTGAGCAGCGAACGATCGAGGCTCTTCCGATTGTTGGAACACGCGGCCGCAACCCTCTTGATATCCTTAACTTCCAACCGGGTGTTGCCAACGGATCAAATACAGGCGGTGGTGTCCACGTTAACGGATCTCGAGACCGTGCTTTTAACTTTACGCTTGACGGTATTGATATAAATGAGTCAACCGCCGGCGGATCTAACTTTACGCCGCTTAGGCCTAATCCAGATTCGATTCAGGAGTTTCAGATCGTAACGAGCGGCTTTACTGCAGAGCTTGGCCGTAGCAGCGGTGCACAAGTGACATTTGTAACACGGTCTGGAACGAACGATTTCCACGGTAGTGTTTTTGAATATTACCAGACTCCCAGATTTCATGCTCGAAGCTATGCGTCGAACGTGAACAACACCCCTAAAGAACAATTTGTTCAGAATATATTCGGCGGCAGCTTTAGCGGGCCTCTCTCTAACTTCGGATTTGGCGAGGGGACACCTTTCAAACTTCTTCGCGATAAGGCCTTCTTCTTTGTAAATCTACAAGTGCTTAGGGCATACGACAGTGTTCTTGCTACAAGGACTGTATTCACACAAACTGCACGGCAGGGGATTTTTAGATGGGTTCAAGGCGGAGTAAACGGAACAGGCTCGGTCGATGCGGCGGGAAATCCGGTGAACCCAACTTGTAGTCCGGCATTTCCAGGTGTTCCAGCTACGACACCTTGCGTTAATTCATATAATATTGCGACAGGAACAACAATACCGCTTGATACGACCCTAATGGGATATATCAATGCGATGCCGTTGCCAAATAGCTTTAGTGCAACTGGTGATGGATTAAATATTGCTGGATTCCTATTTAATGCTCCACAACGCGAAAGGCAGTATGATTTTGTTACTAAGTTTGACTTTAAGCTTAATGATAACAACAACTTTTACGTGCGATATGCTCAGGGACAGCAAAACACATTTGGCGACTCGGCAAATAACGGCAGACCGCGTTTTCCAAACTCACCAAATTTTGTTGATACATTTAGATCACCTAAGAACCTAGCTGCAAATTGGCGTTGGTCACCAACTGCCAAGCTTGTTAATGAGTTCGTGGTTGGATGGGCTCAATTTGGATTTAAGTTTGACACACCAAAACCTGACCCAGTTTATGCTTTTGTATTTAATCTGCCGACGGACAGCAATCTCAATTTTTCATATAACGCTAGAGAATTTAGAACGTGGCAGTTTGTTGACAATCTAACCTACGACTTTTCGCCGCATGTCATCAAAGCTGGTATTAATTTCAGATTAGGTCGTAGCACTGACGATAGGTCTGGCGTCGCAGGAGGCGGGATTGAGCTGGCATATAATTTTAGTAGGACGGTGAATAGCAACTTTACTTTCCCAACCGCCCTGCCAACCGGTGCCGCGATCAACTCGGCGGATAGAACACGTCTTGAGAATATGATCAATGACATGCTTGGACGGGTCGGAACGATCACACAGGCGTATGTGAATGATCCTAATAATCCTGGATCATTTGCTCCTGCTGGAACACGCTGGCTGTTTGATGCAAATCATCCGGAACTGGATTTTTATGCCCAAGACACATGGCGGTTTCGTCCGAATTTCACAGTAGATATTGGGGCGAGATGGGAGATGAGATTTCATCCTACAGCAGCAGGAGGACGTCCTATCTTGGTACCTGATAGGCCGATCACGCTTGGATCTGCGCCAGCAAACAACATTAAATGGGTTCCAGGCGATCTGTATAAAAACAGCTATGGTCTAATCTTACCGTCGGTAGGATTTGCATGGGATCCGTTCAGCACCGGCAAGACCTCTTTGCGTGCAAATTATCGAATGGCATCAGATCGGTTTGCGACATTCCTGTTCAGCTCATTCATTTTTCAGAACACACCGGGTAATACTGCGCTCGGTTCGAACACGGCTTATGGTGCTAGTGGTGGACTGCTAAGGAATGGCCTGCCTTCGGTAGCACCGACCGGCTCTCCTGCTTCGTTGGCAACTCCGCCGTCGTTTAGTACAAACTCTTTGAATGTTATTGATCCTGCCATTAAGTTTCCAAAGATCCATAATTGGAGTTTGAGTTTCCAGCGTGAGATCTTTGGCGGCAATGTAATTGAGGTCAATTACATCGGCAAAAAAGCTACGAATTTGATGGGAACGTATAACGTGAACCAAGTCGCCATAAATGGAACGCTTCCGGGTACAGGAGAAACATTCTTGCAAGCATTTAATGCTGTACGGGCAAATGCCGCATATAACAGTCCTTTGATCAACTTGTTGTTTAGTGGAAGCACTGCGAATAATAATGGTACGGCCAGATTTAGAGCCCTTAATGGAACAGGCATAACACAAGGTAGTATTGGCTCGCTCGCCTTAGCAATGTCACAGCAAACCTGCACCTCGACTTTTGTCACAGCGGGGCTCTGCACGGCAGGCCAAACCGGGCAACGTATGTTGGATATTACGGGGTTTAGCTCGTTTTTCCAACCATTTTCACAGTTTACCGGAGGTCTGTTTGTTATCGACAGTAACGACTACTCTTTCTATAACGGGATTGAGGTTACACTCAAACGGCGAATGAAGAGCGGCCTGAGCTATCAGCTGGGTTACACTTGGGCGGTTTCAAAGGATAGCAGATCCTTCGACCCTGTCTTTACCACGATCGCAACATCTGGTGGATCCGGGCCTAACTCGCAAACAGCGGGTAACTATCCGGTTGATAACTATAACCGGCGTGCAAACTACGCCTGGTCAGATTTTGACCGGCGGCACTCGCTCCTCGGAACTTATGTCTATGAACTACCGTTTGGTAAAGGCAAAGCATTTGGTTCGGATGCGCCGTCCGCTCTCAATTATGCGATCAGCGGCTGGCAGGTTGCCGGCACTTTGCGAATTACATCGGGAAGACCGTTCACCGCGTACTCAGGTATTTTTACGCTTAGCCAGACCAACGGATCATTTGCGAATTGTTCAGGTTGCACACGGGACATGGGCCGGTTGGTTCAAGGCAACTTTGATAACACAGCAAACCCTTTGCTTAGAAACTGGTGGTTTGATGCGGCACAAAGAGCGTTATTTTCACAACCCAATCCAGGCGACGCGGGTAACACCGGACGCAATTTCTTTATAGCTCCGGAGTATTGGGAGACTGATATCTCATTGCTTCGCAAGTTTAAGATTACCGAGCGCGTGAATTTTGATCTGCGGGTTGACGCTAGAAACCTTACCAATACGCCAAACTTCGCGGCCCCGTCTTCCACATTGCCCGCGGGGTTTACACAGTCGGGTTTTGGAACGAGCATATTTGGACGCATCAATGCTGATGTAACAAACAGCGCGAGACGTATCCAATTTTCGGGTAAGCTTAGTTTCTAACTTAAACTGCATTTGGCTTAGCCTCTGCCGCTCTGAAAAGGGCGGCAGAGTTTTTTATTTATTGAGCCGTTGCTTTGCTGCCAACTGCGCAAGCTGGCCGGCACGGGGAAGGGTTTCGACTGCTTTGGCGACTTGCGGGTCGTCTTCGGTCACGACCTGTTGAGCCGCATTTACGCCATACGAAGCCATTATGATGTTGTAGCGAAGCCGGAGCTTAATAAACGCGGCCTCGGCATTGAGCTGTTTGTCGCTAAATTTCCACGTTCCTTGTCTCCTTACATATGAGAGGAACGCAGTTTTGAGAGCCTCGGTTGAGGGAAGGTCTCCGGGCGTTACTCGTTCGCCCATGTTGAATGATGTCGCGGTGTATGATTCCAGGCCAACGACACGGCCAGAGACGACCTCGCGGGCAAAGAAAAAGATCGGGTCGATCAGGGCAGCACGCAGAGCAGTGATCTCGTCAGCTTTGACCTTTTCGTCGGGCGTTATGCCATCGCCGCCAAAGACGGTGCGGTCGGTCACCGTTCGCATAGCGATCGACGAACCGACAAGAGCGGCGGCGTTTTCGGTGTGATTGAAATAGTCGTAAAGATCCATCCGTGTGTAGTCTCGTTGGATCGATCGGCCTGACGGCGTCAGGTAACGTGCGGTCGTTAACGTCAGTCCTGTGCTGCCTGGCAGGTCGAGCACGCTCTGGACGAGGCCCTTGCCAAAAGTCTTATCGCCGACGATCATTGCACGGTCGTTATCTTGAAAGGCTCCGGCGACGATCTCTGAGGCGGACGCGGTGTCCTCGTTGACAAGCACGACGAGCGGCATTGTTTCCGCGTTGGTATTTGCCGACCGCCAAACGCGATTGTCGATACGCGTGCGTCCCTTTTGCGAAAGGATAAGCGTCCCGGCCGGCAGAAATTTCTCCGCGATCTTTACCGCCTGATCAACGATACCGCCGCCGTTATTTCTGAGGTCTAAAACGAGCGAACGCATACCTTGTCGTTTCAATTCGCGCATCGCGGCGTCAAACTCCTCGCTCGTCGTGTAGTTAAACCCTTCGGACAGCTCAATATAGCCGACGCCCGGACGCAAAATGTACGCGTCAGGTATCGACGGCTGCGATACGCGTCCGCGTCGTAACTCGATCGTCTCGATACGGTCCGTCGCCGCTCGCTCGATCGACAAACGTAAAATGCTGCCGTTCGCTCCCCGTATCTTATCGCGAACGTCGTCCGACGCTTTGCCGGTCATTTTTTCGCCGTTGATGGCGACGATCTTATCGCCGTAGTGAAGCTGTGCCTTCGATGCTGGCGAACCGGGAAATGTCGCTAAGATAAATGTATCGAGAACACCCGAACGCTCAAAATTTGCGATCGTCGCACCGATGCCTGTATAACCGCTTTTTTGTTCGTCGAGCAGATCTTTCCAGTCGGCGACCCCGTGAAAATTGGAGTGCGGATCAAGCGTGTGCAAAGCCCCTGTCAGGGCGGATTCGGTCATCTCGGCACGGCTGATCTTGCGTCCGTCGATGTAGTAGCGCGCAATGATGTCTTCGGCTTCGCGTATTTCTGCGGCAATGCGTGATGTTTTAGTTTCGGGTTCTGCATTTGGTGGAATTGTCGTCGAACCGCCCGATGCCGCAAACGTGCTGCCTCGTTTGATCGAGAAAGGCTCGGCCGGCGCATTTAATGGTGATCTCTGAGCGGGGAAACTCGCCGTCGCAGCAGTTACGATCAGCAAGATACTTAAAATGCGGCCAGCTTGGTACATAGGCGAAATGAAAAACAAATAGACCCATGACTGGCACACCCGCGAGGCGGCCTGTCTGTAAAAAAAGATCGGCGGAATTAACGGCACTTAATTACCGCCGATCACACATTTGGTATGCCTA
Source organism: Pyrinomonadaceae bacterium (assembly GCA_044228425.1). Lineage (GTDB taxonomy): Bacteria > Acidobacteriota > Blastocatellia > Pyrinomonadales > Pyrinomonadaceae > OLB17. The sequence goes on from JBGAUY010000026.1 coordinate 11,659, forward strand.
CTTTATATACCGAAACGGGGTGTATTTCCAAATTTTCAGATCAAATTTTCGCGTTTTGAGGTGCTTTGATTTTTACCTGCGGAAGTGTTCTCATAAAATATAAAGTAAATATGACCCATTCATTTAAATTACCGCCGCTCGATATCGAAGAATACGCCCTAGCCAACGGCCTACGCGTTGTGCTCAACCGCGAGATGGTCGCTCCGGTCGTCTCGCTCGCCGTCTATTACAACGTCGGTTCGCGTAACGAACGTGCTGACCGCACGGGCTTTGCTCACCTCTTTGAGCACATGATGTTCCAAGGGTCTGAGAACGTGCCCAAAGCCGGGCATTTTCAGCACATAATGAAAGCCGGCGGCACGATGAACGGCACCACGTCGAGCGAACGGACTAACTATTACGAGACGTTACCGGCAAATCAATTGCCGCTCGGGCTGTGGCTCGAATCGGACAGGATGCGATCGCTGGCAGTCACGCAAGAGAATCTCGACAACCAGCGTGAGGCCGTTAAAGAAGAAAAACGTTTGCGGTATGACAATCAGCCATACGGGCAGATCTTTGATCTCATCAACGAGATGATCTATAAGAATTTTGCCAATTCGCATTCGACGATCGGTTCGATGGAACATCTTGACGAAGCGTCGGTCGAGGACGTGCAGGAATTTTTCCGTATATATTACGCACCAAATAATGCTGTGCTTGTGCTGTCGGGAGCGTTTGAAACGAATGAGGCAAAGCAGTTGATAGAGACGTATTTTGGCGATATACCTTCGCAGCCGCTGCCACCGGAACTGGATGTCAGCGAACCCGCCGAGGTCGCCGCCAACTACCGCGAATGGGAAGATCCGCTCGCCCCGTTCCCCGCGTTTCTCATTGGCTGGAAAATACCAAAACGCCGCACACCCGAATTTAATGCTCTTTACCTTGCGGGCAAGGTGCTGTATGACGGCGACAGCTCGCGGCTTTATCAAAAGCTCGTAAAGGGCGAAGAGTCGGTCATCCAACTATTTGGTTTTACCGACGAACGTCGCGGGCCCTCAAGCATTTTCGTTGGGGCAATTCCCAAACCCGACAAAGATCTAAGTAAGATCCGCGAGACGATAATGCACGAGATCCACGATCTCGCTGCCCACGGCCCGACCGCAGAGGAAATGGAAAAGATCGAAAATCAGCTTATCAACGACTCAGTCCGTATGCGGCAATCGTCGATGTCGCGGGCACAGGCTATCGCCGAATATGCGTTGTACGATGGCGACCCGAAATTGATCAACACCGACCTCAACGAGATGCTTGCCGTAACAGCCGAACAGATACGACACGCGGTTGGGGTCTATCTAAACACCGAAAACCGTTCGCTGCTCGACGTTGTTCCCGCCGGACAAGGTTAAGAAGTAGGGGAGTAGAGGAGTAAAGTAGTGGAGGAGAAAAGTAAATATTTCCGACCATATTACTCCCCTACTCCTTTTCTCCTCCACTACTCTACTCTATTAAGCTATGACACCAGAATTAAGAAAAACAGTACCTGAGCCGCTTGCTCCGACTTCGTTTGATATCCCGCAGCCGTTTCAGACAACGCTCGCGAACGGCTTGCGTGTCGTTATTTTTGAAGAAACACGCTTGCCCCTTGTTAGCATCCGTCTTGCGTTTCACTCGGGCGATATTAATGATCCGGCTGACGCAAAGGGCATTAATTCGGCGATGGTTGCGATGTTGACCGAGGGGACCGAAAATTACACCAGCCTACAGCTTGCCGAAAAGATCGAGAGGCTTGGTGCAAGCATCGGCTCGAGCGCGTCGGATGATTTTACGATCGTTTCTGCCTCGTCTCTGTCGCTATACAGTTCAGAGATACTTTCACTGCTCGCCGAGGTGGTGCTGCGTCCGACGTTTCCTGAGAGCGAGCTTGACCTTTATCGCCGCAACACGATCGAGAGCCTCAAGTTTCAGCGTTCGCAGCCTGGGTTTCTTGCCGGCGAACAGGCCGCACGGCTGGTCTACGGTAAACATCCGTATGCTGTCGTCTCACCACAAGCTGCGGATATAGAAAAGCTTGATCGTGAAAAGGTCGCAAGGTTTCACGCTGCCAAATTTATCCCGAACAACGCGATACTGATCGTCGTTGGCGATGTCGAACGTGATGAACTTATTGCCGAACTCAACGAGCATTTTGGCGACTGGCAAAAGGGAACTGTCGCGGATCAAAAGTTTGACGCCCCGCCAAAACGTGATTCACGAAGCTTGACCATCGTTGACCGGCCGGGTTCCGCCCAGTCAAATATAGTTATCACCAACCTTGGCATCGACCGTCACGATCCTGATTATTTTCCGATGATCGTTATGAATCAGGTGCTTGGTGCGGGGGCTTCGTCGCGTGTTTTTATGAACCTTCGCGAAGAAAAGGGTTATACATACGGAGCTTACACGCGGCTAAATACGCGGCGGCTGGCCGGTGATATCGAGGCGACCGCCGAGGTTCGTAACGATGTTACCGGTGCGTCGCTAAAAGAATTTTTCTACGAACTTGACCGTATCCGAGATGAAAAGGTAGCCGATGAAGAGCTTGCGGATGCCAAGAATTTTCTAACAGGCGTCTTTCCTCTCCGTGCCGAGACGCAAGAAGGACTCACCAATCTGATCGTCAACCAACATCTATATGGTTTGCCCGAAGACTATCTACAGACCTATCGCGATAACGTCAGTGCCGTGACGGCTGACGATGTCCAACGAGTCGCGGTCAAATACATTCGCCCTGACGAAATGGCGATAGTGATAGTTGGTGATGCGGGTGATGTGCTGCCGCAAGCGAAAGAATACGCGGCTACCGTCGAGATCTTCGACACAGAAGGGAACAAGAAATAGGAATTGCCCACGAAATACACGAAACACACTAAATAGAAAGAAATTCTCTTTTTTTGTGTCTTTCGTGTGTTTCGTGGGCAAATATCTTACATAGATTCGGTGAACTGAATGATCGCGAAATCCGCACCTGACGGATCGGCTACCATTGCCATGCGGCCGACGCCCGGAGCGTCGAAAGGCGGAACGCGGACGCTGCCGCCATTTTCCGTGATACTCGCTACGGTCTCATCGGCATTTGCAACGGCAATATAGGTTGCCCAATGTGACGGCACATCAGGTGGCCAGTTTTCGTCGATCGGCATCATCCCGCCGTGAGCGACGCCGTCGATAACAACCTCTTTATAGTCCATCGGCGACACTTTTGTCTGCGGCAGTTCCCAGCCGAACAGCTTTGTATAGAATTCCATAGCTGCTCCAAGGTCTTTTGTTCTCAATTCACGCCAACATATTTCGCCTGGGCTTGGTACGTTAAATTCAGCCATTGTGCCCTCCTTCTGCCATCTTAAATGTTGCGAACATCGCTCCGGTCGGGTCAGCGATCACCGCAAAACGTCCGGTATTCGGTATGTCCATCGGTTGTCTAATGACAGTGCCGCCAAGCTCGACTGCCTGACGTGCATTTTCATCGACATCATCGACAGCGATGTATGTCAAAAAATGCGGCGGCGGAAGAGCCCCGCCGGGCTCGCACATCTCGGGCGTAATTTCGTACATTCCGCCCGCCGGATAGTCGCCGCCGGTCGAGTATTCGTGGTAAACGAACTCACCGTCGGACGCATTGCTTTCCATAAATTTCCAGCCAAATACATTTGTGTAGAACGCCTTGGCTTTAGCGGCATCTGTAGTTGCGATCTCGGTCCAGCAAAAACTGCCTGGTGACGGTCCCGCAAAACCTGCCATTTCACTTGGTTCTTGTGACATAGAGGGGTTTTCTCCTTATAAAAAATGTGAACATATCTTAGTCGAATATCAGCTATTACGCACGTATGTGCGGGAAAGTTCTTGTGGGAGAGGGAAAAGGGTTTTGAGTTGTGATCGTGGGAACGGCCGCTCATGGAGACAAGCGGATGGCTTATTTATCACAACTCAAAACTTCGTTTAGCAGGGATTTGGTTATCCAACGCGACGCATCGGCGTTACCGTATTTCGCTGCAGATTCTGTAAATGTTCGATCAGATCAGACGCTGCCCGTTTTGAAAGCTCGTCAACGCCGCATCGCATCATTTGTGAACACTCGGCCTCGGCATCGATGTTTGCTTCGCGAGCGATCGCACGGATCATACCGAGCTGTTTGCCCGTGACCATATCGCCCAGGCTCTTTGCGACGGGATCGGATATTGCTCTTGGCTCAAAAGCCTGCGGCTCGTCGGTCTGTTCGATCGCGTCAAACTCTTTCTTATACAACTCGCGGGCGATGCCAAATTTTACTGCCGCACGTTTCAATGCGTCGTGCTCGGCTTTTTTGATGCCGGTCTCACTGATAGCCTTACCGGTGCCGATGCCTTCGCGGATGACGCCGTCGATGGTGATCGCGACTGTTACCGTAACGATGTCGCCGATCGACCGGATGTCTTTAACGGTGTGTGCCCAGTTTGGAGCGTTGTCGTCCAAGACGTCGGCGACGGTGTGCCACTCAACATACTCGACCATGTGCACATTGCCGTCACGGTCGCGCCGGCCGGCTCGCTGGCGGATCAGATTTGGGTCGACCGTCTTACGAAGCTCTTTTAGCGTGGTCGAAAAATCGAGCACATTATTTGTGTTCTCTGCCGAAAATAAATTTTTTGTTGTCTCTGTCTGTGGCGTTTCGTTAATAGTGTTGCGTTTCATTTCTTTGTCTCCTGTGTTAGTTACCGGATCGTTTGAATACCTGCAATAGTTACACCAACAAGTCTGAAGTGTCGGTAATTGCTAGTTTCTGCTGATCCCTGTTCGCCGCGTGTCAGACCACACGACTCAGTTATTAATTGTCAATCGATGCATTGTTTCGATGGCAAGCGTTGCATCTGTGAAACAATGTATCAGAATAATTTATGTGTTGCAAGTGCGAAACAAAGTGTTGCATTTAAAAAAACGATGTGGTATGTTTTATCTGTGAAATGAAAAGTGTATCCGTGACACTTAATAATCCATGGAGGAAAAGATAATTATGGGATTCAAAAATGAAAGTCTTATTAGCACAGTGGAGCTAGGCAAAGCGATCAAACGCCGCCGCGAGGAATTAAAACTTAGCCTACGTGATGTAGCGGACGTGACCGAGGTTTCGGCATCGACGCTCTCGCGTATCGAGAACGGCACCGGCCGGCCCGACGCCGACAACATCGCTCGTCTGACACAATGGCTGGACATGCCGGTCGATCGTTTGATGAAACATTCGAGTGCCAACGTCGAGCCGGTCATCTATTACCCGCACGAGGCAACCACCGACATCGTAGAGGCTCATCTGCGTGCCGACAAAAACCTGACGCCCGAGACGGCGAACGCTTTGTCAGAGCTTTTCCGCGTTGCATATCAGCAGTTCAGCGGCTCGACCAACAAAAAATAACCATTAAAGATCAGTATCAAACCACGAAACATAATATGACGCACACACAAGACAAAGTATTTACCACTGGACGCGGATATGGAATGGACACGATGATCGTGCTGTTCTTTTTGGCAATTGAGTATGGCCGTGCCGTTCAGGCTTATTCGATGGACGGCCTTTTGATGGGAATAACGATGGCGATGATATGTGTGTTGCCGTATTTTCTACCGTCAACCGCCGAGCGCCCGACGTTCTCCAACTGGATACTCGCACGCGGCGGGTTTGCCCTGATGGGAATGATATTCGGCGTAGCCCTTAACCAGAGTGCAGGCACGATCTTGCCGGAATCGATGCGATATATCCCAATGACATTCCTGATCTTGGCTTCGATGGTCAGCTGCTATATTCAGTTTTACGGTTTGATGAAACTCCGCTTGGCAAAATAGGCAAAAGGCGCCCAGCGAGAGGTAAAAAAAGATCCGCGCAAGTTTCGGGAACATGCGCGGATCTTTTTTTGTTTGAAAATGGTTAATTGCTCTCAACAAAAGCGTGTGCCGGTTCGGCGACCAGATCGTGAATTGCCCTGACCTGCGACACAAGTTCCGCATACTGTGCGGGCGTCAAAGCTTGTGCCCCGTCGCAAAGAGCTTGTTCCGGGCGTGGATGGACCTCGATTATCAGTCCATCGGATCCGACTGCAACACCTGCTCTTGCGAGCGGCGTGACCATGTAATTATGACCCGTACCATGCGAGGGATCGACGATGATCGGCAGATGCGTCAAGCGATGGACCGCAGGAACGATCGACAGGTCGATGGTGTTGCGGGCGTGATCGGCAAAGGTGCGGATGCCGCGTTCGCAAAGGATAACGTCGTAGTTGCCCTCAGCCATAATGTATTCAGCAGCGAGCAGCAGCTCATCAAGCGTTGCCGACAAACCGCGTTTGAGCAGAACGGGCTTTTTCGTCTGTCCGGCGTATCGCAGCAGCGAAAAATTTTGCATGTTGCGGGCACCGATCTGGATGCAATCGCCATATTCGGCAACAGCATCGACGCCGTGCTCGTCCATCGCTTCGGTGACGATATTCAGGCCATATTGATCGCGAACTTCAGCGAGCATCTTCAATCCGTCAATTCCAAGCCCCTGGAACGCATACGGCGATGTGCGTGGCTTAAATGCTCCGCCGCGAAAGAACCTGGCACCGCTGTCTGCAACAGCCTCAGCCGCGGCAAAGACCTGTTCGTGATTTTCGAGCGCACACGGGCCGGCGATTATCGCGAGTTCGCTGCCGCCGATCGTCGCGTTGCCGACCTTGATGACCGACTTTTCGGGACGCAGTTCCTTTGAAATTAATTTGTATGGCTTGGTTACGCGGATCGCATCGGCGACACCCGGCAGGTTCTCAAAATGCGCGGGGTCTATCGAGCCGCGATTGCCGGTCACACCTATCGCCGTGCGATTTTCGCCCGGCAGGGTGTGGCCGCGATAGCCCAATGTCACGATCACCTCAAGAACTTTATCTACATCCGACGCGAGTGCGTCCGGTTTCATTACGATCAACATAAGCGAATAAACCCCTGGGGGTGCAAAACTTTAACTTTAGTTTTCAGCACCGTTTTTTGCAACCTGCGGCAATAATTGTCCGACAAAGGCCTCGACCCGTGATACCGCATCATCAGGCGAATCCGACTTTTCTATCTCAGTTACTATGGCCGAACCGACGACCGCAGCATCGGCAAAACGCCAGACGTCAGCTATCTGTTCGGCGGTCGAAATACCAAATCCGACGGCCATCGGCAGATCGGTAAAATTTCTTGCTCGCGCCACCAATTGTGCTGCCGCTGAACTTGTCGTTTCCTGTGCTCCGGTCACACCGGCACGCGAAACAGCATAAATAAATCCGCGGGCATTCCCACAAATGGATTTCAGGCGTTCGTCCGTCGTGGTCGGAGCTATGAGCGAGATAAGGTCGATGTTATTTGCAGCTAATCGCATTGATATTTTCGCCGCTTCGTCCTCGATAACGTCTGTCAGCAATAATCCGTCAATGCCCGCAAGTGCGGCAGCATCACAAAACTTATCGATGCCAAAGCACATTATCGGATTGAAATAGCTAAACAAAACAAGCGGTACCTCACTCTGCTTTCTAAACTCAGTTGCGAGGTGCAACACGTCGATCAGTGTTGTTCCGTTTTCCAAAGCCCTTTGCGATGAACGCTGGATCGTCGGACCGTCTGCCATCGGGTCGCTAAACGGAACACCTAGTTCGATCACATCGGCTCCCATCTCCGCCAGTTTCAAAATGATCGTCAAGGAAGTTGCTAGATCTGGATCACCGGCTGTGACGAACGGTATAAAGCCTTTATGGCTACGATCTTTTAATTTTTGCGTAATTCGGCTCATTAATTACCCAACTCCTCACGAACCGTATTGATGTCCTTGTCCCCGCGGCCCGAAAGGTTAACGATCATGATCTGATCGCTGGACATCGTCGGAGCTATTTTTATCGCGTGTGCCACGGCGTGGGATGATTCGAGAGCCGGGATTATACCCTCGGTTTCGGACAGCACTTTAAATGCGGCCAAAGCTTCGTCATCGTTAGCTGAAACATACTCGATACGACCCGTATCGTGAAGAAACGCATGTTCCGGACCGATCGATGCGTAATCAAGTCCGGCGGATACCGAATGTGTCAGAGCGATCTGACCGGCATCGTCCTGTAACAGATAGCTCTTGGTCCCTTGCAATACTCCGACATTGCCGCCGTCCATGAATCTCGCAGCATGTTCGCCAACGGTGTTTCCACGTCCACCTGCTTCCACGCCGATCATTCGGACATCGTCGTTGAGAAACGAATGAAACAAACCGATCGAGTTTGATCCGCCGCCGACGCAAGCGATTAGAACGTCCGGCAAACGCTCTTCGTGTTCGAATATCTGTTCGCGGGCCTCGCGTCCGATCACTGACTGAAAATCACGAACCATCAGCGGATACGGGTGCGGTCCGAGAGATGACCCAAGCAGGTAATAAGTGGTGTCGACATTAGTCACCCAATCCCGTAAAGCCTCGTTTATCGCGTCTTTTAGTGTCCGCGAACCGGAATCAACTCCGCGAACCTCCGCTCCCAGCAGCCGCATCCGGAAAACATTGACCTCCTGCCGCCGCATGTCTTCGGTGCCCATATAAACGACACATTCCAGTCCGAACAAAGCGCAAACCGTCGCCGTGGCGACGCCGTGCTGTCCGGCTCCGGTTTCGGCAATGATCCGCTTTTTGCCCATTTTGCGGGCGAGTAGTATCTGGCCGATACAATTGTTGATCTTATGAGCACCTGTGTGATTTAAGTCTTCGCGTTTGAGATAGATCTTTGCCCCACCAAGTGATTCCGAAAGCCGCTTGGCGTAGTACAAAGGTGAAGGCCGGCCCACGTAATTATTTAATAGGTCTTGAAACTCTGCCTGAAACGCCCCATCATCGCGAACGCCATAATACGCCGCCGTCAGTTCATCAAGCGGTGCGACCAGCGTCTCCGGCACAAACCGCCCGCCGTATTCTCCAAAATATCCATGTTCGTCCGGTTCGTAGTTCATTTTTCTTTTCTTACTGCGGCGATGAACCGCTTTAATTTGTCTTCGTCCTTTTTGCCCGGCGTGGATTCAATGCGGCTGCATACATCGACGGCATATGGCCGCACTTTTGCGATCGCACCGCGAACATTCTCCGGGGTCAGGCCGCCTGCGAGATACAAAACCGGAACAAGGTTCGATACCTGTTTTGCTATATCCCAATCAAATGTTTCCCCTGTTCCGCCATGCTCTTTACTCGAATAACTGTCGAGTAGGATCGCATCGGCGCCAAATAAGGCGGCGTCCTTTGGCTGAAACTGAGACGACACCCGCAGTGCCTTTATGATCGTCAGTGCCGATGCCTTACGGATCTGATCAATAAAGGCCGCATCTTCATCGCCATGCAGCTGGACAGCATTTAGGCCAACAACTGCTGCGATCTCAAGTATTCGCTCCGCCGGCTCATTTACAAACACGCCGACCTTGAGAGTATCCGCGGGTAATCTTTCGGCAATAGAGCTTGCAGTCTCGGGCGTGACATGACGTGGGCTGCCTTCGAAAAAATTAAACCCTAGTTCGTCTGCCCCCGCACCGACAGCCAACAGAGCGTCTTCGACGTTTGTGATACCGCAGACCTTGATCCGAGTCCTGTGCTGCTCAGCCTTTTCATCTTTCAACCGCGTCACCAGATACCAAACAATAAATATATTTAGTGCCAAAATACCGATCCGCACCCACGTAAACCGCTCGTATATCTCGTACAATTCGAGCGGAATAAAGAGCGAAGTCGCGATCGCTGTTAGGTATTCGGCCCAGCGTTTTTGCAGCCACAGGCCGACGCCTTCGGTAAAGAGTAGGCAAGAATAGCCGAATGCAACGCCGCTCATTTGCATCAATTGCGTATTGCCTACACCCGAAAGCTTTTCCATCGCGGCGTGAACGTACCTATTCGCCAGATCAATGCCGTGTCGTGTTACAAAATCGCTCGCCCACGCCTCAACATCGCGACCGATCAGCGTCATCAGCTTAATACCAACGGCTACGAGGATCAATCCCTTTATCACCTTTGTTATCGAAATAAAGTGGATCGTCCACGTGCGTTCACGGGGCGTCTGATCCCGATATCTTAAATGGGGCTTGTTCAGATCAAACCTCCTAATGTTTCGGCGATGTTTTCGGTTCGCATTAGCGTCTCGCCGATCAGGAATCCGTCAAAACCTAAGCCTTTCAGTTCATCGATCTCTGCCCGTGTCGAAAGCCCGCTTTCGGCTATCATCAGCGAGTCAGCAGGCCTTTTTGTAATAAGGTCCCGCGAAACATCGAGCGAGACTTCGAGAGTTTGAAGGTTTCGGTTATTGACGCCAATGATCTCAGCACCAACTTTCTCAGCGGTTTTGAGTTCTTCGCTCGTATGAACTTCGATCAGCGAATCTAATCCGAGGTCGTCTGCGATCTCCGTAAACTCACGGAGTTCCTGTTCGCTCAGTGCGGCAACTATCAGCAGGATTGCTTCTGCTCCGGCGGCCGCGGCCTCATAGATCTGATAGCTATCAACGATGAAATCCTTACGCAAAACGGGAATGTCAACCGTTTTAGCCGCATTTGCGAGGTCATGTATCTCGCCGCCAAAATACTCGCTTTCGGTGAGCACCGAGATCGCAGCGGCACCACCCGCGGCATAATTACGGGCGACGTTTGCAACGTCAATATTGGCATTAATAACGCCCTGTGATGGCGAAGCCCGCTTGATCTCTGCGATGATATTGGTTCGGTCACGCCTCGATAAGGCAGCGTGAAAACGGTTAGGTTCTTTCGGGGCTCTCACACTCCTAGCCCGCCGTTCGATCGCCGTCGAATAACCCAGCGATCTCGTGCGTTCGACTTTATCGCGGGTCCTTGCAACTACTTTTTCTAGAAATGTCTCAGTCATTACTTATGCGTTGAGAGAATATTGAGTTTATTTAACGCCGAACCATTTCGGACGCTAGCTTTTGCGATCTCATAAGCCTCCGGCAGCGTGTCAGCTTTTTCAGAAACGAGCAGCGCGGAGGCGGCATTGAGGAGCACCAATCTTTCCGCGTCGCGATCTTTCATTTCGTTAGCCAAAATCGCTCTAATAATTTTCGCACTTTCGGCTGATGAGCATTTCTCCGGCAGATCTTTTCCTAAGGTAAACACATCAAAATCTGCGGCGTTGATCTCAAAAATATCCACCTCGCCGTCTACGACCTCAGCAACGATCGTGGCCCCTTTCAAACTGATCTCATCAAGTCCGTTCTCACCATAGACCACCCACGAACGCCCCGCCCCGAGCCGTAGGAGAACATTTGCCGTACTCTCGATCAGATGCTTATCCCAAACGCCGATCACCGAATGTGGGGCCAACGCCGGATTGCACAGCGGGCCGAGATTGTTAAAGATCGTCGGTTGTCCAACTAAACGTCGTGCCGACGCGAGCGTTGGCGACAGCGAGTGAAATCTGGGGGCGAACATAAAACAGAGGCCTTGCTCGTTAAGGTGCTGTTCGGTTTTGTTATGCTCAATATCAACGTCCACACCAAGCTCTATAAGCACGTCAGAACTGCCGGAATTGCTTGTCGCTGCACGGTTTCCATGTTTTGCGACCGGAATATCCGCGCCCGCTATAACAAACGCCGCTGCGGTCGATACATTAAACGATTTCGAACTGCTGCCGCCAGTACCGACGATATCTACAAAGGTTTCGTGACGCGATTCAATGAGTTTCATACGGCTCCTCATTAGTGATGCAAAAGCGAACAACTCGTCTTCGGTCGTACCTTTTTCGTTCCAAGATGTGAGCACATCGGCAAGCAAGCGCACGTCGTCGTGTCCGATCAGAGCGTCGAACAGAGTCTCAGCCTCGTCGGACGGTACATCCGAGCCGAGCCTAAATTCTTCGAGATAATGTTCTAAAATTCGGTCGTTCATCTATACTGAGCCGCTCTCGGCTATCTCTATCGCTTTTAGCAGTACTTTTGCCTTGTTCACTGTCTCTTCAAACTCCAATTCCGGCACCGAATCGGCGACGATCCCTGCACCCGCTTGTATTTGTGCAACGCCATTTTCAAGCACCAGCGTTCGGATCGCGATGCATGTATCCATATTTCCGGCGTAATCAAAATAGCCTACCGCACCCGCATAGACTCCACGCAGCGTTGGTTCGAGATTGCGGATGATCTCGATCGCACGCACTTTTGGAGCTCCCGAAACGGTTCCGGCAGGGAAACACGCCGCCAGGGCGTCGAAACGATCGAAGCCGTTTCTCAGTTTTGCGGAAAGGGAACTAACGAGGTGCTGGACGTGCGAATATTTCTCGACGTTCATCAGCGTGTCGACTTTCACGCTGCCGTATTCAGCGACCCGTCCAAGGTCGTTGCGGCCAAGATCAACGAGCATGAGATGTTCGGCGACCTCTTTCTTATCAAGCCTCATTTCCTCGGCAAGTGCGTCGTCCTCCGCAACAGTCTTACCTCTTGGCCGCGTTCCGGCGATCGGGCGATATCCGAGCCGATCGTTCTCACAACGAACGAGCATCTCTGGTGACGCTCCTACTATCGCCTTATTTTCAAAATGCAGCAAAAACATATACGGCGATGGATTTATCGAGCGTATCGCACGATATATCGCGACCGGCGACGCATTTGTTTGCTTGGTAAAGCATTGTGATAACACGACTTGATAGGCTTCACCTGCGTTTATTAACTCTTTGATCTCGGCGACGGCGGCCTCAAAATCCTCGCGTTTCCAGTTGGATGAAATATCAGAGTTGAACGACACATCGCTATTTGCCGGGATGTTAATCTCACCATGTTCAAGCCGTTCTTTGATCGTCCGGTTACGCTCCGTCGCTGTGTCAAATAGCATTTGCAGATCTTTTTCGTTGGCCGCTTCGTCTGTAAATACGAGTGAAATTATCCTGATAACCTGTTTTGCATGGTCAAACGCGACGGTCGAACGGAAAAACATAAACGCCGCGTCTTTGGCAGCAATATTCTCTTGCCGGAGAGACTGCTCAAACCACTCCGAGCAACCAAAGCCTAAATATCCGATCGCACCACCGATAAATGTGGGTAGATCAGGGTCAGGTCCGGCCTGTAAGTCGGCGAAGTGCTTCTTCAAATGGGCAAATGCGTCATCTCGGCCTGTGTCCAACACACTTTCCGGATCCGCCCCAATAAACGAATACCTCGCCAAACTCTTGCCGCCCTCGACCGATTCAAGCAAAAACGAGTTTTTCGCGGTTGCGGCCAGCTTCAGATACACACTCAACGGCGTCAACAGGTCAGCCGGCATCGTCTCGACAACAGGAATTACATTTATCTTGGTATTGTTTGCCTCCGATGAACTCACTTTCTTTTTCTCTGTGTCCTCTGTCTCTCTTTGGTGGAATAAAAAACGCCGCTCGAATTTATTTCGAACGGCATCTGGTAAAAAGGTTCTTGATCTCTACTAAAAATCCATCAAATCAAAACCCAACCCGCGCCGTTAATTGCCACCAACCTGCGTTGGTTCGCCAATCGGCCATCGTGTTCGCCAATCGGCCATCGTTTGGATGTTTGCTTGAACAAAATTCATTACAGCATTTTTAGCAGACTCGGAAACCGTCTGTCAACTTACATCTTTTCGGGTACTTCGATGCCGAGTGCGTCGAGAGCTGAGGTTAAAGCCTTTCTTGCGATATCTGCGACGACGATCAGCAACGCCCGTTTGGTGTCGTCAGCCTCGATCAGGATTTTGTGGTTGTGATAGAACAGGTTAAACGCCTTGGCAAGCGTAAATGTATATTTTGCAAGAATTGCGGGCTCATTCGCGTTGGCTGCGGCCTCGACCGTTTCTTCTAATCGCGACGCCAAAATTGCCATCGACCAGATGTCGCTACCCGTTTCCGTTGAGAGGATCGCATCAATTCCGTCAAGATCCGCGATACGAGCTCGGCATGCGTCGATGTTGTCGCTTTCAGCAAGCTTTCTAAAGATCGAGTTTGCTCGAACCGCCGAATATTGGCAAAAACAGCCAGTTTCACCTTCAAAGGACAATGCTTCTTTGAAATCGAATATGATCACGGTATTTCGCGTAAATTTGAGCAGGAAATACCTCAGGGCACCGACCGCGAGTTGGTGTGCGATGCCTTTTTTTACTTCGTCAGTTGAGTCAGAATGCCGCGATTCGACCTCGGCGAGGGCATTGGCTTCGAGACGGTCGATAAGATCGTCGGCTTTCGTCGGCTTTAACTCCGAGACCTTTTCGGCCGCTCATCTCAATAAAAGGGCGTTTACGGTCTTCGTCGGAAAGCTTAAACCCCAGCTCTTCTGCGGCGGCCGGTGACAATGCGACCATTTCATAGGAGAGGTGAATACTGGCCTTTTCACCGCGTTCGGGCGATATAGCCGCAACGCCTTTACGGACGATGTCCTGCGGATACGATTGCCGAGAATCGATCACGTTATAGATCGTCTCACCGCCGCCAAACGCGGGATGTTCGCTCAGGTTTTCGTCAGCCGTCGTTATCCAGACATCCTGCCCGTTTTGGTATGTGTGAAAATGTTTATAGTTGAAATCGAGGCCTAGAATGCCAAGTTTCCACATCTGGTAGGCAATATCCTTACCGGTGTAAGTGACTGTTCCATTTGATCGTACGAGGATCTTGTCTCCTTCGTTTTCTTCGTTGCCCGTGTGCTCCTCAAACGGCATCACCCAACAACCGGCTTGCTTACCCTCCGGCTCGTAATGGATGACGCCAAGCTGTTTCATTTGCTCGAATGCCTTATCCCAGAAATGCAGATGTAATATCTCAGATTCACGAGGAAGCAGATCGTAACGGATCGAGAGCCGTTCCATCGTGTCGAGTATGCATTCAACATTGCGCGTTGCGACATAATCCGCAAGCTCGGCGGTGGGATTGCCGCCCTCTTCGATAAGGTGCAGAACTTCAGCCCGCTTTTCCTTTAATTCTTCGTTTGTCTGATATTCGACACCGACCTTTGTATACAGATCCCAGCAGTAATAATCAAAACTCTTATTGTCGGCAATAAGTTGTTTATCCAGAACCTTTATGTCGTCTATATTCATCCGTTGGATGAATAAAAAGCCGACCACTACGTCCGCAACCTGAACGCCCGTATTGTCGATGTAGTTCTGCACCTCGACACGTTTTCCGGTCGCTTTTAGAATGCGTTGAAAAGTATCGCCTAGCACTGAATTACGGACATGTCCGATATGAGCGGCTTTGTTTGGATTGACCGAAGTATGCTCGACGCAAACCTTTACGCCATCTTTGCCGGCATTTGGAAGAGGCGCGGATGCCGCGTTTTCAACCAAAAAACGTGCCCGATCAAAGAAAACATTGAGATATCCCGCCCCGGCAACCTCGACTTTGCCAACGAATTCGACTGTTTCTAGGGCGGATTTAACCGTTTCGGCTATCTCACGCGGGTTTTTCTTTTCGCCGGTCGCCTGTTTGATCTGTTTGGCAAGCTCAAATGCTACCGGGAACGCGACATCGCCAAGCTCAGTTTTTGGCGGCGTTTCAGCAACTATTGTTTCGAGTTCGACGCCAAATTCAGCCAATGCGGTGGATTTGACCGCGTCGCGAAGTGTTTTTTGGATCTCAGTAATGGTCATTAGGTATTATCAAAACCAGTAAAATAAACGGTAATTATAGACTTTTGATTGTGGATTTAGCAAAAGAACCGCCGCTGTGTCACCTTTGGTTTTCGCGATAAAACAGCTAAAATCAGACGTTTGAGATAAATCGCTGATATGGCAAAAAAGGTAAAGAGAAAGATCGATCTAAAAAAGATCGCGGATGGCGTCCGGTTGATGCTTGAGGGCATTGGCGAGGATCCTGATCGCGACGGTTTGGTGAAAACGCCGGAACGTGTCGCGGATTTTTACGCGGAGTTGACCGAAGGGATGTGGATCGACGCAAGCGAGCATATCGTGCCGCTGCCGGGCGACAGTCACGATGAAATGGTGATCGTCAAAGACATCTCGATCGCATCGGTCTGCGAGCACCACCTTGCGCCGTTCACAGGCAAATGCCACATAGCGTATATCCCGAAAGGCGGCCGCATCGTCGGGCTTTCAAAGCTCGCGCGTATCGCCGAGGTCTTTTCGCACAGGTTGCAGGTGCAGGAACGCTTAACGCAGCAGGTCGCTCAAACATTGTTCGACAAGCTCGCGCCCGTCGGCGTGATGGTCGTCATCGAGGCTGAGCATACATGTATGACGCTGCGAGGCGTCAAGAAACCCGGTGCGGTGACGATAACATCCGCGGTTTTAGGCGGTTTTCGCAAAGATCCTCGCACGAGGGCAGAAGCGATGTCGCTGATCAAAGGGTAACGAATGACACAGACTTTTTACATTACAACGCCGATCTATTATGCGAACAGTTTGCCGCATCTGGGGCATCTGTATTCGACGATCGTTGCGGATGTGATCCAACGGAGCAAGAAACAGCGTGGTTTTGACACGTATTTTCTGACCGGGACGGATGAGCACGGCATAAATATCCAGCGTGCGGCAGAGAAAAACGGAAAAACGCCGCAGGAACAGGTCAACCATATTTCGGCCGAGCTAAAGCGGATGTTTCATGATTTCCGGCTTGATACCGATAATGGCGGTTACGACGTTTTTATGCGGACGACCGAACCGTTTCACTACGAGGGAGCCCAGCATCTATGGCTTGAGATCGCTAAAAATAAGACGCCGAAAGGGAACGACACGATCTACAAAGGCTTTTACGAAGGCTGGTTTTGTGCCCCGTGTGCCGAATTTAAGACCGAGGAGCAGTACGTTGTTGTCGAAGGCACGGATGTGCCCAATTGTCTGATCCACGAACGTCCACTCGACAAGGTTGCTGAAGAAAGCTATTTCTTTCGGCTGTCGGATTACGACGAGTTTTTGATCAACTTGATCGAGAACGACGCCGGTTTGGTGCGGCCAGATGCCCGTCGAAATGAGGTTTTATCGTTTATTCGCGGAGGTTTGCAGGATCTTTCGATCAGCCGCCAGAAAAGCTCGGTTTCGTGGGGAATTCCGGTTCCCGACGATGAAAACCATGTGATGTATGTCTGGCTCGACGCTCTTTCCAACTACATCACGGCTCTGGGTTACGGCAACGCCGAAAAAGCATCGGTCGGGTTTGAAAAATACTGGCAAAATGCGGTGCATTTGGTCGGGAAAGACATTTTGCGGTTTCACACGGTGTACTGGTTCTCGTTCTTACACGCCGCCGGATTGCCGCTACCAAAGACGGTTTATGCTCACGGAATGTGGCTTGACGCTGATGGCCGAAAGATGGGCAAAACAATAGGTAACGTGATCGAAGTTGATGTGTTACATGAGCATTTTCAGGTCGATGCATTGCGTTACTTTGTGCTACGCGAAATGGTATTTGGCCAGGACGGCAAGTTTGGATATGAAAACCTGATCGATCGTGCAAATGCCGATCTTGCAAGTGGGCTTGGCAACCTCGCGAGCCGCACGTTTTCAATGATCACTAAATACCGCGACGGCCTAATACCGAGCGGTAAGATCGCCGAGGAAAATTACATCAACGCCAAACGGGCCGGTGTCAGCCCCGACGAACAGGAGCTTGTTTCAGTGATCGAACACGCCCGCGATGAGTTTTTACGGCGATTTGATAATTTTGAATTTAGCCTTGCCCTAGAAACGGTGTGGACCGTCATTGCCCGGGTCGACAAACTGATTTCAGACGCAAAGCCATGGGAACTGATAAAAGACGACAAACAGGCCGAAACGCTCAATGCTGTGCTTTACCGTGCGTCTGAAACGCTGCGTTGGCTGTGCGTTTTGCTGTATCCGGTAATGCCTGAAGCGACAAAGAACATTTATGGCCAGATCGGGCTTAGCGAGGATATCTCAACTCTCGATCCGGCAAATTTGAAATGGGGAGAACTCGCCACCGGCACCAAGATCGGTGAAACGGTCGGCGTTTTCCCGCGAATTGATAAGAGTAAAGTTATGAACGAGATAAAAGAGCAGGCAGCAGTCAACGATCAGCGGTCAACCGAGTCAGAACCGGGAGCGAGAGCGACTGGGTCGCCGTCAGTAACGGAAACCGTAGAAGCAGAAGTCGACAATTTCATCACAATAGACGATTTTATCAAGGTCGATTTGCGTGTCGGCGAGATCAAGGTTGCAGAACGCATCCCGGACGCCGACAAATTGCTGCGTTTCGAGGTCGATCTTGGCGAAGAAAAGCCGCGACAGATACTCGCGGGGCTTGCGGAATACTACGACCCAGAAACGCTCATCGGCCGCAAAGTCGTCGTTGTGGCTAACCTCAAACCCCGCAAAATGCGTGGTCTAGAGTCTCAGGGCATGATCTGCGCGGCAAGTCTCGAAGACAACTCCGGTCCAAAACCTGCCCTCGCGACGTTTCTGGAAGATGTAAAAGTTGGAGCACGGCTAAAATAAGATCGATGAAAAGACTCGCCATCTTCCTTGCAGCGCTATTTGCATTGACGGCAACTACCGATGCGTTGTCGCAAGCGAAAAAGAAGCCGGAACGTCAGGCACCGAAGACCAGTAAATCCGTTTTCGCCGGGGAAAAATATGTAGCCGAGAATTGGCAAGATTTTCAACAAGATACTTTTACGCTTACTGTCGCGTTTCCCAAGCAGCCCGATGTTTCTTCTAGATCTGATGTCGACTACACCGAGCAGGGATTAGTCCCGATCGAGATAACCACGGTCGAAACATACCTGAACAAGACCTATTATTTGGTCAATGTCAGATCCTATCCCGAAGGTTTTTTAGGTAAGCGGACCGATTTGGCGGCAAACTTTGGAGCTTGGCTAAAATTGGGAATTTTGAGAGGAATTTCCGTCTTGGGCGAACGACAGGTCTATTACGACAAATATTTGATGTTGGAATTCCTTTATCGCCCATCTGACAGGGAGATAATCGTGCATCGGTGCGTTGTTATTGGCGACCGTTTGTATCAGATGCTCATACAATTTCCGACCGATCCAAAGATATCTCCTGAGAAAGCGGTTGAAAACAACGCTTCACAGATCCGGCGTTTTTTTGATTCCTTTCACGTAAAAATTGCCCAAACAACACCAAATCGTTCAGTAGGATAGGACATGATATTTGTTGACTCACATTGTCATATCGATAGCGAGCAGTTTGACGAGGACCGCGATGCGGTCGTCGAGAGGGCTCGCGCGGCGGGTGTTGCGGCGATGCTCAATATCGGCACGGGCGATCCGCACTCGGACGGCTTTAGGCGGGCGGTGGCGGTTGCTGAGAAATATGACAATGTTTATGCGTCGGTCGGTGTTCATCCTCACGACGCAAAGCTCTACGATGACAAGGCCGAGCAGCATTTGGTCGAACTTGCAAACAGCGAAAAAGTGATCGCTTGGGGCGAGATCGGCCTTGACTATTATTACGACCACAGCCCGCGTGATGTCCAGCGTGACGTTTTTCGGCGGCAGATACGTACGGCGAGGGAATTTGATCTGCCAATAATCATCCACAGCCGCGATGCTGATGATGAGACGGTCGAGATCTTGACGGAGGAATGTTCATACGAAGGTTTTCGCGGAATAATGCATTGCTTTGGTGGCACCGCAGCGATGGCTGAGGCGTTGATGCCGCTGGGGTTTCTGATCTCGTTTGCGGGCAATGTGACCTTTAAGAAAGCCGATAATTTGAGGGATGCGGCCCGCGTTGTACCTCTTGAAAAGCTGCTGATCGAGACAGATTGCCCGTTCCTGACGCCGGTTCCATTTCGCGGAAAACGCAATGAGCCGAGCTTTGTTGTCCATACAGCTCAGTTTCTGGCGGACTTTTACGGTGTCGCCGTTGAGAAGGTTGCTGAACAAACGACCCGAAACTTTCTCGATTTTTTTAGGATCAGTTTGCAACCACAGATGGACACAGATAAACACTGATGTTTTCTTTTCCTATCCGTGTGTATCTGTGTTTATCTGTGGTTAAATAATTCTTATGGCTAAAGAAAATTCATTTGATATCGTTTCAAAAACCGATTACGCCGAGCTGACCAACGCTCTAAACCAGACCGAGAAAGAGATCTCGCAGCGGTTCGATTTTAAGGGCAGCAAGGCAAAGGTCGAGTTGCAGGCAAAGGATCTGATGCTTTCCGCCGAAGACGAGACGCGCCTTCGCAATATGAACGACATTTTGCAGAGCAAACTCGTCAAACGCGGCATCTCGCTCAAGGCGCTTGATTATCAACGCGTCGAACCTGCGGCGGGGGGCACAGTTCGCCAGCTAGTAAAGGTCCAGCAGGGCATTCCGATCGAAAAGGCCAAAGAGGTCGTCCGCTTTATCAAAGACGCCAAATTTAAGGTCCAGGCGTCGATCCAGGGCGAGACCGTACGCGTCTCGGGCAAAGACCGCGACACGCTCCAGGACGTAATGGCAAAGCTCAAGGCCAATGATTTTGGCATCGATATGACGTTTGATAATTACCGGTCAAACTAGACACGATGCAGTCTTTCGCACCAATTAAAGAAAAGCTTTTCCCGGCGGCGGCGGCCAAGCAGATATTCGGCTTGATCGGTGACGAGTTGTCACTTGTCGAGGCTGAATTTCAGGATCAGGCGAGTTCGAATATCCAGGTCATTAATTACCTGGGCGATTACCTGCGTGCGTCGGGCGGGAAACGTGTACGTCCGGCGTTGTTGATACTTGCAAATTATGCGGTTGGCGGTAGCGGAAAAGCCGATAATGTCATCAGAATGGCGACGGTAATGGAGATGCTGCATACGGCGACGCTGGTGCACGACGACATTATCGATAACGCGGATGTGCGGCGAAACCGGACGTCGATCAATGCACGGTTTGGCAATCATACGGCGGTGCTGATGGGCGACTGGCTGTATATGTCGGCGTTTCAAACGAGCCTCAAAGAGCGTTCGTTGGAGATCCTCGATATTTTGACGCGGCTAACACGGAAAATGACCGAGGGCGAGTTGATCCAGATGACGCTGATCGGCAGCCTAAGTATTACCGAGAACGACTATTTTGACATCCTGCGGCGAAAAACGGCCTATCTGTTTTCTGCTTGCTGCGAGATCGGTGCGATACTCGGCGGTGCGAGCCGTGAAGAGCAAACGGCTCTTTCGAATTACGGCATGGATCTGGGCGTTGCGTTTCAGCTCTCCGACGACATCCTCGACCTTACGTCCGATGCAGAAAAGCTCGGCAAGGCAGCAGGGACCGATTTGCTTGAGGGTAAACTTACGCTACCGCTTATCTCGCTGCTGCAAAATCAACCTGAACTTAGGCCACGGCTCGAAAAGGTAATGCTTGACGGATCATATGCCGACCTCACCCGCGAAGAGCTAAAAGAACGTCTCGACGCCAACGGCACGCTCGACGAGATCAAACTCGTCGCCGAAAGCTATGTTGACCGCGCAAGAAAAAGTCTTG
Source organism: Pyrinomonadaceae bacterium (assembly GCA_044228425.1). Taxonomy (GTDB): domain Bacteria; phylum Acidobacteriota; class Blastocatellia; order Pyrinomonadales; family Pyrinomonadaceae; genus OLB17. The sequence continues at coordinate 33,061 of JBGAUY010000026.1, forward strand.
ATGTTTTGCCCGAATCGGAGTATCGTTCTTGTTTGGAGGATACTTTGGACTTTGTAACGAAGAGAAACAACTGATCTTACCAACGGCGTTACGCTACTAGATCCAACCTAATTCGATCCTACAACCCATCTGTCAACAGTATGTTAGACGAAAATCTTATAGCAACACTTGAACAGTTTTTGCAGCAGACGCGAAACGAGCAAAACCGTTTGATGGCGCGTCTTCGCGAGGCTGAAAACGAAGTCGATATGCTGCGCAACGAGATCGGTGCCCTGGAAAACAGCGCCTCTCAGACCGAACAGATGATCGATGGATTGCTGGTAACAAGGCGTTCTGGTTCGCGTTCGATGAACATCGGTAAGTCAATAACCATCGAGGATGCTGAGGTCCCGGTCAGCACAAAACGGGAAAGAGCCGCCGCATCAGTTCCGTATCGTGAAACGATGCCCCGAACCTATCAGCGCGATAATCCGGTCTCATTTATTGGTGCAAATCGAGGTATTCCGTCGATCTCGCATAACACGGGAGCTGTTAGTAACCGTTTCAACGACCGTACGATCACACAAGCGTGCACGCTCTTATTGCGTGAAGCAGGCGGTCCGCTGCATGTAAATGATCTATACAACATGCTTATTTCCGGCGGAATGAAATTTAAGGGAAATAACCCGACGATCTCCATCGCCGTTTCGCTCAATCGCAATCGTCGATTTAAAAAGGTCGATCCGGGAACGTTCGATCTAGTAATGCGTGAGGCGATACAGGCCGCTTCGTAGAAAACAAACAATTTTATTAAGCCGGGTGTTGGTATTAGCACCCGGCTTTTTACTTGCTTTTTCGGGCAAATGCTAGTAAAAAGAGAGTTTAGATTCTATTCTGCGATCATATTTTGGAGACGGTAAATAATGGCCTCTAAACCAACCCTATTCACGCGAGCAACTTTTCTGACCGCCATAATATTTTCCGTTTTGCTTGTCGTAGCCAACGTCTCAGGACAAAAAGTGCGGCTACGTTCGCAGATCACGCCAAACTGCACTGCGGTTTCCGGAACTCCGACCTGGAAATTTGCCGATATTTTTGCTGATGGCAACATCGCTGTGCAGGGTAGCTACAATTGCCGCGGAGCCGCGATCTATGACATTTCGAATCCGGACGCTCCGACGCTTTCAACGTGGTACAACCCTATTCGTCCCGGAACTGCGAGTACTAACGAACAGTTTCTAGAAGCCATCGTCGTCGGCAATCGCGGCTATTTTGGCAGCGGCAACGGCGGCGGTGTTTATATTACCGACCTTACAAATCCATCTAACCCGATCCTTTTGGGAAGGGTCAACTCGACCAGCGGCAGCGGGCATAATAGTATCCACGAGATGATGGTTTTTGATCAGGGCGGGGCGACGTATTTGCTTGAGAATTTTAATTCGACCAGTACAAAGCCGCTCAAGATCATTAACATCACAAATCCAGCAGCTCCGGTTCTAAAGTGGGAATTTACACCGATCGACGTTACATGGGTTCACGCATTTCACATTCGCGGAAACCGTATGTACACGTCGGGCTGGGGTGGACGCATCGAGATCTATGACATTGGTAATCTTGCGACTCAGGCACCGGCTTTGATCGGATCGATCGTTGGAAACACCACCAATCACAGTACCTGGACTAGCGAGGACGGCAGATATCTCTATTCTTGCCGTGAAACGCTGGACGGTGATCTGCGTGTTTATGACGTACTAAATCCGGCGGCTCCGGTGCTTGTCAGAAGTATTAAAACTAGTGAACTCGGCCTCAACGCCGTGACGCCTCACAACCCTGTTGTTGTTGGCAACTACCTCTATATCGCATGGTATCAGGCGGGTATTCAGGTATTTGACCTAACTGACCCGACATTTCCAAAGAAAATAGCTCAATACGATACTTTTTCGCCGACGTTTGCACCTCCGGCGGAAGTGCCTGACACGTCTAAAGGCACCAAAAAGACCCGTAATCGTGCGCTTGCGGATAACGAGCCCTGGGATATCGTCTGCGGTGCGGAAAATCTGCAAAATGCGCTGCCGTCTAGCTATGACGGCAACTGGGCGGTATTTCCGTTGATCGGACAGGACAAGGTGCTCGCGGGTGATATGACAAATGGCCTGCTGGTACTTGATGCCACGGGCGTTGCAACGTTACCGAAAAATGTCGTCTCTGATTTTGATGGTGACAAACGTACAGATTTCTCGGTATATCACCCTTCGAATGGCGGTTGGCAGATCGAGCGCAGTTCTGACGGATTTGCGGTACCTATTCGTTTAAGGGCGGCTCCGGCGGGTGATGTTATTGTTCCCGGCGATTACGACGGAGACGGCATTTCAGAGATCGGCACCTACCGTCCGTCAACCGCTCAGTGGACGGTGCGAAAAGTGCGTCCGTTCGGCCCCGCGAGGAATCTTATCAGCGGCATTTACGGATCGCCCGGCGATATCCCGGTACCGGCGGATTATGATGCCGATGGCCGGACGGATGTAGCCCAATGGCGTCCATCAACCGGAACTTGGCAAATATGGCGTAGCACTCTCGGGACGCGAACGGTGTTGTGGACAGAATTTCGTGGGACCGGCAACACCCTCACTCAGGTAAGTACCGACAAACCACTCATCGGTGATTATGACGGAGATGGAAAGATCGATCTTGGCGTTTGGCGGGCTTCCACCGGTACATTCTATATTCAACAAAGCTCATCCTCGATATTGCTGACGATCGTGCTTGGGCAGAACGGCGACAAACCTGTTTCTGCGGACTTTGACGGCAATGGCATCAGCGACGCGGCGGTTTACCGTCCATCGAACGGTACCTGGTATTTCCGCGATCCTGTCACCGGCGTCTCGTCAAGTTTCCCATGGGGCAATCCAGAAGACACTCCGATCCCTGCTGATTACGACGGTGACGGAAAGTCTGATTTTGCGGTATACAGGCCGAGCACAAATCAGTGGTTGCGGATCAACAGCACGAACGGGAGCACGATTGACAGGGTTTTCGGTCAGTTTGGCGATATGCCTTCGCCGGCATCGATCCAGCCCCAATAAACTTTTAGAACAATAACTAATGCCCAAAGTCAGGTGATACGCTTGACTTTGGGCTTTTTGTTTCTATTATTGCAGTATGAAAATATTCGTAACCGTTAATGGCGGGTCGCTTGCGGGCCAAACCTACGAGCTCGAAACCGGCTTTTTGACTGTCGGACGCAGCGAGACGTGCAGCATCCGCTTTGACCCGATGTCTGAGCGAATCGCGTCAAAACAGCACGCGTTTATTGAGGCAAAGGCGGATGGGTTTTACGTCCGGGACAATCAGAGCACAAATGGAACGCTCGTCAACGGCCAACGGATCGAATCGGTCAAGCTCAATTCTGGCGACCAAATACAGTTTGGTACTAACGGCGTGACGGCGACCGTGCGAATCGATTCGCAGGGCTCGCAGCAAAATTATCGTGAGCTTGAGATACAGCAATTTAATCAAACGGCTGCACAGGAACCGGCTAATTTTCAATCATCGCTAGCAAATTTTGGCCTCAACAGCATGGCCGCCGTTAAGCCTGAGCCGAGCAAAACCGGGCAGTACATTGGCATCGCAATTACGATTTTTGTCGTCATTTTTCTCTCGATCATCGTCGCTCTGCTCATGTTCGCAAGCGTCGGTATCGTGCCGGCGGTTATAGCTGCGGTGGTGGCGTTCGTGCCGGCGGCGATCTATATTTTGCCGCTTATGTGGCTCGACAGATATGATCCTGAACCGGCTTGGTTACTGGCCGCGGCATTCGCGTGGGGAGCGTTGGTAGCGGTGGTCGTGTCTTTTATTGTGAATACGATCATCGGAGTGGTGTTTGCGATCGGCGTTTCGCCTGAGGCGGGCGAATTTGTCGGAGCAGTGATATCCGCACCTGTTTTTGAAGAAGGGTCTAAGGGCATCGGCCTAGTGATATTGCTCATCGCATTTCGCCGTTATTTTGACGATATCCTCGATGGAATTGTTTTTGCTGGCGTTATCGCGTTGGGTTTTGCGACTGTCGAAAATGTTCTATATTACGGTCGCGGTCTCGCAGGTGGCGGTTTTGAAGGGCTTGCGTTGTTGTTCGTTTTACGCGGTATCATGTCGCCGTTTGCTCATGTTAGCTTCACCGCGATGACCGGCATCGGCTGCGGCATCGCTCGCGAATCGCATAACAAAGCCGTTCGTTTCCTAATGCCGATCGTTGGTTATTTTGGAGCCGTCGCTCTTCACGCTATCTGGAACGGCATGGCGGTCATCGGGGGATTGCAGGGATTTCTGGTCGGCTATCTCGTGCTCGAAATACCGTTTTTCCTGATCTTCATCGGCTTTTCGCTCTACATCATGCGGCGGCAAAACAAGATCCTCAACGAAATGCTCGCCATCGACATCGCCCGCGGCCTTATTCCGACAGAACACGCAAAAGTTGCAACATCGGCCTTCAAAAGCTCCGGTTGGGTGCTTGGCGGGTTGTTTAACGGTAAGTTCAAAGCCCGCAGCCGTTACATCCGCGCCATCGGCAAGCTCGGCCTCAGCTACTGGCACATCCAGCGTGCGACCGCTGCTCAGGGACAAACAGGCAGCTTTCAGCAAAATCCGATATTGCGTGACGAAGTCCTAAAATGGCGGGATCAGGTATAAACAAAAAACAGGCTTACGAAAAGTAAGCCTGTTTTAAGTTTTGGTAGGCCGAGCAGGGATCGAACCTGCGACCCACGGATTAAGAGTCCGTTGCTCTACCGACTGAGCTATCGACCCAAAAGCGAACCTGAATTATATCAAACCACAATTTCAAATTACGAATTACGAATTACGAATTTCGATTGAGAGACCCCGTAATTCGTAATTTGAAATTCGTAATTGATTACTCACGTCGTAGCGTTGAAAATATCTAGAGCGATGAAAGAATGCCCCAAATGCGAGGTTTGTTACGAAGACGAGGTAGCGGTGTGTCCGGTGGACGAGACGCCGACGCGGCTGTCTTTGCCGGGTTCTCAGACGATAGCTGACCGTTATTTGCTTGAGAGCCGTCTTGGACGCGGGGCAATGGGGCAGGTTTATCTTGCCAAAGACAAAAAGTTTGCCACAAAAAAGCTTGCGGTCAAGACTGTGCGCCAAGACATCCTCAACAGCGACGACCTGCAAGAGGGCGAGGCGATCGCTCGTTTTGAACGCGAAGCCCAGGCCGCCGCGTCGATCCAGCATCCAAATACGGTCAGCGTAACGGATTTTGGCGAGACGGCTGACGGCATTTTCTATCTTGTGATGGAGTACGTCGAGGGTGAAACGCTCCACAAATTGCTCCGCAGAGAGGGAACTCTGCCCGTGCCTCGTGCTGTCAGATTGTTAAGACAAATAGCCGACGGTGTCGATGCGGCCCACGATCTCAACATCCTCCATCGCGATCTCAAGCCCGCAAACATCTTTATCATGCAAAAGGGCAAGGGCGGCGACGGCTTCGTCAAAGTCGGCGATTTTGGCCTTGCAAAGATCGTCAACCAGACGATCACCGACACGTCGTCAAACGCCACGCCGTCGTCTCGCGGCATCATCGGCACGCCGGAGTTTATGTCGCCCGAGCAGATGCAGCCCGAAATGGGCGTCGACAAACGTGCGGACCTCTACGCTCTCGGCACCATCGCGTATCTGATGCTCGGCGGCAAAACGCCGTTCACGGGCGACATGATGCAGCTCATTATGCAGAAGGTCGGACGTCCCGGCGGACGTCGATCGCGTAATAATGCACGCGCTTGAGATCGATCCTAACGACCGGCCAAACTCCGTCGCCGAATGGATCGCCGAGCTCGAAGCCGCGTCCGAAGACATCGAGGATAAGAAACGTGCGGGTATTTCGCGGCTCGTCGTGCTTGCGCCGCTGGGTGCCGAGGTCTATGTCAACGACGAGCGCCGCGGCAGCATCGGTAGTTCGGGCCGCGTCGTGCTGACCGACATTCCCGCCGGACGCCACATTTTGCGTGTCTCAAAAGCAGGCGAACGCGACGACGAACGCGTCATCGAGATCCGCGACGGTGCCAACGAACAGGTGATCCAGGCGCAGCTTCGTCCGCCGCTCGGTACATCGAGCCAGCCATCTTCGTCACAAGGAAGCACCGGCGGTTCGCCCCAATCGAGCGTCATGCCCGGCGTCGTTGCCTGTACGAATTGCGGGACACGTTTTGCCGAAGGTGTCAGATTTTGCGGCCGATGCGGCAGCGGCAGCTTTGCGGGCGTCACGGCGGCCGTCGGCACATACCCGTGCCCGAGATGTGCCAATCCACTAGCGAACAACGCCCGCTTCTGCGGCCGCTGCGGATTAAACATTACACCGGCTCAACAGCCGACCGCCCAACGACCGGCAAACTTCGTCACCCCGCACCAAAGCGTTCCCCCACAAGCTGAGAGATTATGCCAACGCTGCGGCGGAGCCTATCCCGCCCACATAAAATTCTGCGGCCGCTGCGGATTGACTCTGCAATAACTTAGCGTAATTGGTGTATTTTGCCCCGAAAGGGCATCGACGCGTTTGTTTTCTGTTTTAGTGTTCGATATTCTGAGATCCGTTTCCAATTTCCTAGATCTATTAAATAATTTAGGTATCCCAAATACCCACAAATACAAATGCGCGCAACACACCTCGTTCTAATGTCAATTTTCCTGACTCTCGCGACGATTTCAGCCGCAGCTCAAAAAGAGATATACGCCACCGATAGGCCATATCACTATTTCCGGGATAAAAAATACGAGCTTGTTATCGCGGAGGTTAATAAACTCCTGCCTTTATCCTATGAAAACCGTCTCCAAGACGAGAGTTATTTCCGAAAGCTGCGAGCGGAAAGTTACGTAAATCTCGGCCGCGACGCCGAGGCGATCCCGGATTATACGGCGCTGATCGCCAAGCAGCCTAACGCAACGTTGTGGCTCACCTTTCGAAGTAAGATCTATCTCAAGATCGGCAAATATGACCTCGCGCTCGCGGATACCAATAAAGCGATGGGGATGGTAAAAGATAAAGGGTTGTTGGCCGCCTATTACGTCGCGAGAGCCAGGATCCACTACGCTCAAAAGAATACCCCGTTAGCCTTAGCGGACATCGATGCGGCCCTTAAACTCGATCCGAAACACGCATCTGCGTTCAACCTTCGCGGGCATATGCGCGAGGACGCCGGCCAAAACGAGGCAGCTATCCTGGATTACACGGAGGCGATCGGCAATTATCCCTACGGTTGGGAATATATTCGAGACCGTGCATTGCTATACGCAAAACTCGATCAATGGCAAAACGCCGTCCTGGATATGAACAATGTCATCAACAGCGTGCCGCCTAACATTATTGATCTCTATATTGAGCGTTCGGGAATTTACCTAAAGTGGGGCAAATTCTCCGAGGCGATCGCCGACGCCGATTCGGCTCTCAAGTTTCAACCCGAGTACGCCGCCGACAGCAAAACCGCCCGCCCCGCCGCTTTGATCGCGCGTGGCGCCGCAAAATGTTCGCTGGGCAAAAAAGCTGAGGCTGCGGCCGACGAAAAGGACGCCATAAAGCTCGGCGGTAAAGTATTAAATCCTTGCCGTTAGACGTTACGATCTCGATTGGCGGTAGTATGCGACATTCACGCCAAATGAAGAAGTTACGCTTGTTCACATTACTATTCGTCATCATGCTCGGAGGCTCTCGAGCCGAGGTCGTCGCGCAGACGACTGACGTTTCAAATCTGCCTCAACCAAGACTTTTCGAGACGCTCGGCAAGACGTACGACGACGCCATCTGGCGGATATTGCGTGCCTTCTACGATGAACTCTCAATCGACCCGTCCACCGATGGCCGCATCATCAGTTACGGCAGCCCTAGTCAGATCAGGTTCTTCCAACGCATCGTCCGCGCCCGCATCAACAACGCCAAATTCGACGGATCGCGGATCAAAATCGTCAACGGCGGGAAAAAAACCAAAACAGAACACCAATTCTGGATAATCCCCGCGGGAGCCGATCTGGCGAAATAAAAAAGGCCTCGCAGTCTGCGAAGCCCTTTCATATTATCAGTTGACAGTATTTCTAATGTCCCGCGAACTCAATTCCCGTGAGGTTATCCGTGATGCTAATAACCTGCGGGGCAAATGAAAAGCGTCGCGAGCGGACCGAGATAACATACGTCTCTCCGACCGCGACATCGTTAAACTGAAAATTCCCGCGTCCCGATGTCATAGTGTTGCGAGTTGCTCCGTCTGGTCCGGTGATGGTAATGACCGCGTTTAGCAGCCCGCGTCCCTCCGGCGT
>JBGAUY010000094.1:0-5617 GCA_044228425.1 Pyrinomonadaceae bacterium
CAAGACAACCTGTCGGAAGAGACGCAAAATGCCGCTGACAAGACCTGCTGCGTACCGACCTTTACAAACATCGACGGCAAAAAGCAAGAAGTCGCGACAGCTTGCTGTTGATCAGTATGGAACTTAGAGAAGATATCCAGATAACAAGTTTCGATAAGCTCTGCCGCCGAATACTCGGCGGTTGCAAGACCACGGCCCGGAGCGGCGGCGGGCTTTTCGAAACTGATTGGGAGGTTTTTGTCGTACGACTCGACAAAAATACGGGCAAATACGAAAGCAGCACCTATTGCTGCGAAGACGCCATTTCAACGAACTATGTCAGCTAACAACTGCAATCCCGTGACACGTCTTTCGTTTCTCGACAGATTTCTGACGCTGTGGATCTTCGCTGCGATGTTTCTTGGCGTGATGATCGGGTATTTGTATCCGGGCGTTGAGGGCGTGATCAACCGCTTTAACGTAGGTACCACCAACGTCCCGATCGCTCTCGGCCTCATCCTCATGATGTATCCACCGCTCGCCAAGGTCCGCTACGAAAACCTCGGCGAGGTCTTTCGCAACACAAAGATACTCAGTATTTCGCTTGTTCAAAATTGGGTCATCGGACCTGTTTTGATGTTCGCACTAGCGATAGTTTTCCTGCGCGATCAACCGGAATACATGGTCGGGCTGATCATGATCGGGCTCGCCCGCTGTATCGCAATGGTCATCGTATGGAATGAGTTAGCAAAGGGCGATACCGAATACGCCGCGGGCCTCGTCGCATTTAACAGCGTCTTTCAAGTGCTGTTTTACAGTGCGTACGCATGGTTGTTTATCACCGTGTTGCCGCCATATTTCGGCCTTGCAGGCGTTGCCGTCGATGTAAGTATTTGGCAGATCGCTCAGAGCGTTTTTATCTATTTGGGGATACCGTTTATCGCCGGAATGTTGACGCGGTTTGTGCTCATTCGGGCCAAGGGCAAGGACTGGTATCACGACAAATTTATCCCGCGTATCAGCCCGCTCACGCTCATCGCTTTGCTGTTTACGATCTTTGTGATGTTTAGCCTGAAAGGGAATCTGATCGTTCAGTTGCCGCTGGATGTTGTCAGGATCGCGATCCCCCTGCTGATCTATTTCGTGGTGATGTTTCTTGTTAGTTTTTATATGGGCAAAAAAGCTGGGGCGGATTATTCAAAAACGGCAACTCTTTCGTTCACCGCAGCGAGCAATAATTTTGAACTCGCAATTGCCGTCGCGATCGCCATTTTCGGTATAAATTCCGGTGCTGCATTTGCAGCCGTAATCGGCCCGCTCGTCGAGGTGCCGGTGTTGATCGGGCTGGTTAATGTTGCTCTATATTTTCAAAAACGCTATTTTGCGGCAGAGGCTTGAGACGATGAAAAAGGAACGCGTATTAATACTCTGCACGGGCAACTCAGCCCGGAGCCAGATGGCCGAGGGGTTGATGCGGTCGATGGGCGGCGACAAATTTGACGTGGAAAGTGCCGGTACCGTTGCGAGTTTTGTCCGTCCGCAGGCGATCGCCGCGATGGCCGAGATCGGCATCGACATTACTGGTCATCGTTCAAAATGCCTCGACGAATTTCTCGACACCGCATTTGATCACATCATCACCGTCTGCGACAACGCAAATCAGACGTGCCCGGCGTTTCCCGGTAAAGCCGAGCGGACACACTGGAGTCTCGAAGATCCGGCAGAGGTGGATGGGACGGAAGAAGAAAAGCTGGCCGCATTTCGTGAGATACGCGACCAGCTAATTATTAAGATCAAAGAGTTTATCGGCTCAAATTAAATCAAGCCTTTTGAATGAGTTCTTTCTCGGTCTTTTTGGCACTGATCTCGCGAAAGGCCAGTTTGCCGCCCTCGGGATAGATCTCGACCGTGCTTTCGTCGGTGACGTGGCCTTGGATCAGAGCTTCGGACAGCTCGTCCTCGACGTGTTTTTGCAGTGCACGTTTTAGCGGACGGGCACCATAGCTGCGGTCGGCACAGGTCTTTTCGATCAGCCATTTTTTTGCATCGTCGGTCAATATTATCTTGAGATCACGGCCGGCTGTCACAACATTTAACTTTGCGACTTGCAGGTCGATGATCCGGAGCAGGTCCTCGTCGAGCAGTTCGTCAAAGATGATGATCTCGTCGAGACGATTGATAAATTCGGGTGCGAAGGTCTGCTTGACCTGTGACATCACCTGTTCTTCCATCCGCTCGCGTGAAGAATCCGCACCGCCTTGGAATCCAAGCGAAGCACGTTTTTGTATGACGCGGGCACCGAGATTCGATGTCATGATAAAGATCGCGTGCTTGCAATCGACCGTCTGTCCCATCGCGTCGGTCAGGACGCCGTCCTCAAAAACCTGCAGCAACACATTGAACAGATCCGGGTGAGCTTTTTCGACCTCGTCAAACAGTACGACAGCGTAGGGCGAACGGCGGAGTTTTTCGGTTAGCTGGCCGCCCTCTTCATGCCCGACGTAGCCCGGAGGCGATCCGATAAATTTCGAGACCGAATGCTTTTCCATGAATTCGCTCATGTCAAAGCGGATCAGGGCGCGTTCCGAGCCAAACAGATATTCGGCGATCGAACGTGCAACCTCAGTCTTGCCGACGCCGGTCGGGCCGAGGAATAGGAACGATCCGACGGGACGGTGAGGATTTTTCAAACCGGCACGCGAACGGCGAATAGCTCTTGCAAGTGCTGAGATCGCGGGCCGCTGCGAGACGATCCGTTCGTGCAGAGCGGTCTCGATGGTCAATAGTTTTTCGGCTTCTTTTTGCTTGACCGAGGAGACAGGCACGCCGGTCCAACGGGCGATGACCTCATCGACGTCATCCTTTGTCACTTCGACAGCAAAAAACGAATCTTCTAACGAACGCAGTTCATACGAGATCAACTGATCCTCATTAGCGGCGGCGCGTTTCCAATTTTCAACCGTCTCTTTCCACGAAGGCTCGCCGCGGTTTTCGTGCTGATACCGCAATTTGGCACGCGCACCGGCTTCGTCTAGAACGTCAATGGCTTTGTCCGGCAAAAAGCGGTCCGGGATGTAGCGGTTCGATTGCGTGACGGCCGCAAGCAAGGCGTCTTTGGTATAGCGTAGCTGATGAAATGCCTCGTATCGCTCGACGATGCCGTTGATGATCTCAAGCGCCTCGACCTCGGTCGCGGGCTCGATCTTGACGGACTGAAAGCGGCGTTCGAGAGCCCGGTCTTTTTCTATCGTCTTGCGAAACTCGGTCGGCGTCGTCGCTCCTATACATTGAATGTCGCCGCGTGAAAGTGCCGGTTTTAGTATATTCGCCGCGTCGAGCGTGCCCTCAGCCGATCCGGCACCGACGAGCGTATGAAGCTCGTCGATAAAGACGATGTTCTCATCGCTCTCTTTGAGCTCGGCCATTATCTTCTTTAGGCGTTCCTCAAACTGGCCACGATATTTCGTCCCGGCAACGACCAGCGAGAGATCGAGCGACAGGATACGTTTGTTTTCGAGAAATGTCGGAACATTTTTATCGACGATGCGTTGGGCAAGCCCCTCGACGATAGCGGTTTTGCCAACACCGGATTCGCCGATCAGGACCGGATTATTTTTTGTGCGGCGGCAGAGGATCTCGATGATCCGCTGGACCTCATCCTCACGTCCGACAAGCGGATCGAGACGCCCTTCGGCGGCATCGACGGTCAGGTCGCGGGTAAATTCGAGCAAGCCCGGAGTCTTTGAATTTTCTTTATTAGCCGCGAGCACGCCGGGTATGCCGCTTTGACGCGTCATCTCATCGCGGACATCCTGCAAGCGCAGCCCGTAGCCAAAAAGTATCTCGGCAGCGACGCTTTTTTCTTCGCGGACGATTCCCAGCAGTAGATGCTCGGGGCCGATGTGGCGGTTCTTTAGCTGACGGCTCTCGTCGTTGGCGTAAAAGAGAATTTGCTTGGTGGCAGCCGAAAGATGCAGTTCGGACGATTGCGGGATGCGTCCCTTGACGACGATGCGTTCCTCGACATCGCGGCGGATACTGTCAACGGTCAGGGCATGGCGAAACGGAAAAAAGCGGGCGGACAGAGTTTTGTCCTCACGCATCAGACCGAGCAATATATGCTCGGGAGCAATGACTTGCGAACCGTATTGGAGAGCTTCGTACCGGGCGAAGAAGATCACCCGCCGTGACCTCTCCGTGTAACGTTCAAACATAGGATTATTTAATACCGCTTCGTCGTTATGTTCAATGGAAAACAATTATAACGAAGAAACGGCAGACACGCGCCAAATTTTTCAATATTCAGAACTTTCGAGCTTTCGTTGAATATAGTTGCAAAGGCGCGATAAATCCACAAGAAAATCAACAATTTGCGGGTTAAAACGAAAAAAGTTTGGGTTGGGCTAATTTGCCATCCGCGAACGGGCGTCGATGTCGCCGATTTCATCGCCGACGATCTCGCGGACGATTGCCTCGTCCTTGTGCGAAATGCCGCGCAGGATCTTGCCCGCCGGGGCGAGCTCGACACGCGAAGTGAGTACGCGGGAAATGCGTTTTGGCAAGAATTTGGGTGCAATATTGGCGATCGAATCGGCGAGAGCAACAACGTCACCGCCACCGTGCCAATGCTCGCGGACGACTGATTCGTCGGTGCGATTGACGAGTCTAAGCAGCGTCAGAGCAACGACATACAGATCATCGACCTGTCCGATAAACGGAAAGATGTCAGGGATAAAATCGAGCGGCGATACGACATAGACGATTGCCGCGAGGAAAAGGGCCTTTTCAGCCGTCGGCACGCGAGCGTCTTTTAGCATACGACCGAGCAGCATGACCATATTTGGCAGAAACATCAAGAAGTTCCGCATACGGCCTTTTAACTCGCTCTTTTCACGCCTTTTCAGCTTGTTCTTATTGCTCATTTTATCGTCTATCCTCTCGCGGTTCTTTCAGTCTAAAAACAACCTGTGCTTTGTGCAAGTTTGGCGGTGATTGGTTGTATGGTAAATTCAGATGGTTCGTAGTTAGTTGTTCGTCGTTCGTTGCACTCCGTTGCGACCAACCACTAACAACGGACAACGAACAAATCGCTATGATCCTCGAAAAGATTCGCCAACGCGCCGCCGCCGATGTCCAACATATTATCCTGCCCGAGGGCGAGGATGTCCGCACTGTCGAGGCCGCCGCCATCTGCGCCGCTCAAGGGATCGCAAAGATCACGCTGCTCGGCAGCGAAGAAAAGATCCGTGAGCTTGCCTCCGGTGCGGGAGCAAATCTCAACGGCGTTGAGATACTCGATCACCGCAAATCGGCAGATTTCGGAAAACTCGCAACGCTCTATCACCAGATGCGGCGTGCAAAGGGCGTGACGCTTGAGGAAGCCGAGCAGACGGTCAAAGACCCGCTGTATTACGGCAATCTGTTGGTACGCGAAGGCAAGGCCGACGGTTCGGTCGCCGGTGCCACGAATACGACCGCGCATACGGTCGCCGCCGCTCTACGATGCATCGGTGTTAAACAGGGAATGAAAACTGTCTCGAGTTTTTTCCTGATGGTCGTGCCGGATAAAAAGTTTGGGGCAAATGGTGCGATGATCTACGCCGATTGCGGCGTCGTTATTGACCCGGATGTCAGCGAG
>JBGAUY010000027.1:0-37545 GCA_044228425.1 Pyrinomonadaceae bacterium
GACGGTCTATGACCGCGAGTTTCAAGAGATCGCCGAAACAGTGGCTCACGACATTGCTCACGAAAGATTTGAAAAGGGTCTCGACGAGACAAAGGTCGATTTTCTAAACCGCGGCATCTATTGCGGCCTGTCCGGCCCGACGTATGAGACCCCGGCTGAGATCCGTATGTATCGCCAGCTCGGCGCCGACGCCGTCGGTATGTCCACCGTACCGGAGGCGATCGCTGCACGTCACATGGGCCTCAGAGTTCTCGGTATTTCATGCATCACTAATCTCGCCGCCGGAATGAGCGGAGAGACGATAAACCACGAAGAGGTGATGGACACCGGCGCCCGCGTCGCTGAGGTTTTCAAGGAATTGCTGCGAAGGATACTTACAAAAATTAATTGAACAGGATATACAGGATGGACAAGATAGCAGAATATTTCTTGCCTATATCCTGCCTATCCTGTTTATCCTGTTAGAATTGACTTTATGATAATCGGTATCTGCGGCGGGACTGGTTCCGGCAAAACAACTATTGCACGTGCGATCGTCGAGGCGGTCGGTGAGAAAAAGGTCGTGCTTGTCGAGCAGGATTCGTATTACCGCAATCTCTCGGACATGCCGCTTGATGAACGCCATCAAGCCAATTTCGATCATCCTGATTCGCTCGACAGCGACATGCTCGTCAATCACATCCTGCGTTTGAAGCAAGGTTTGTCGGCCGAGATGCCGCTGTACGATTTCAAAACGCACACACGCAGCGATCAAATAGAGATAATTGAGCCTAAGCCAGTTGTTATCGTAGAGGGTATTTTGATATTCGCCGAGCCGCGGGTGCTTGACCTGCTCGACGTGCGGATCTATGTCGATACGCCGGACGATATCAGGCTGATGCGGCGGCTCAAACGCGATTTTACCGAGCGCGGACGCAGCTTTGAACGAACGCTCGAGCAATATGAGCGGACGATCCGCCCGATGCATTTTGAGTTTGTCGAGCCGTCAAAACGCCACGCCGACATCATCATACCCGAGGGCGGGCAGATCGGCGTCAGCGTCGAGATCCTGTGCGGGCTCGTGCGTGAAAAACTAAGTCAAGAACAAGCAAGAGCCGAAAAATAATAAATGGTACACACCGAAGAGAGCCTGATCGACATCGCAAAGGAAGTCCGCGAACGGGCGTACGCTCCGTATTCTAATTTTAAGGTCGGTGCAGCCGTCGAGACCGAGGACGGTAACGTATACACCGGCTGCAACGTCGAATCGGCGAGTTACGGCTTGACCGTGTGCGCCGAGCGGGTCGCCATTTGGAAAGGCATCTCACGCGGCGAAACGAAATTCAGTCGCATTGCGGTCGTTGTCGATACCGAAGATCTGACGCCCCCGTGCGGCGTCTGCCGCCAGATCATCTGGGAATTTTGCGGCGACGTGCCGGTGATCCTTTCCAATCTCCACGGCAAAAAAGAGACCCTTATGATGGGCGAGCTTTTGCCAAGAGCATTTGATTCTAAGTTTTTAAAATAGATCCTGACGAGCATTATTGGAGCCGGTGGAGAACACCTTCGGTGACATGATGCACTGCTTCTAAAAACGGAGTGCTGGTAAGCACTAAGATCGCAGCAACCGCCGTCATCGCGACCGTTGCCCAAACCACCGCATTTAAATAAGGTGACCTCACCGGAACTCCAAACGGCTTATCCGCAAAACTCAACAACCCTTCGACGCGTTGGGCGAGCGAGGTGTCATCCGGTTCGATAAGGTATGCGGCTATCGGCAGGCGTTGCGTTTGTTCGAGAGGCGTGATGCGGCCGATCTTGACAAGTGCGGATGCGAGATTTAGTGCGTAGCCGCTGCCGCCGCGGACCGCAGCATACTCATCCGCCGCCGATTCGGCTGCGAGCAGCCAGCCGTTATCGAGCGATTTGCCCAGCGGGAAAACCAACAGGTCACGACAGACGCGCATCGCGACACGCTTCAGATTATCAAACGACGAGATGTGTCCCGCTTCGTGCGACAGTGCCGCAACCAGCTCCGGTTTATCAAGTTCTGCAAAGACCTGCTCCGCGACAAATATCCTTGGCCTAAATATTCCTACCACTGCGATGACCGGAAACGGATGCCTGAGTTTGTATGCGGGCATCGAAACGCCTTCGATCTCCACAGCCTTTGATGTCACCATCCAGTCGCCGATCAATTGCCGCGTCTGCCACCAGCTCGCAACAATGCGATAGATCGCCGCTGCCAAACCAAAGACCGAAAGACAAACGATCAGTGCCATTTTGGGGCCGATAGTTTCTCGCGGATCGTTCGGCTCAAACAAAATAAACGCCGGAACGATGATTCCACCAGTAATGATGATCGCTAATGTCAGCGGGAGAACCCGTAGGAGAAACAGCGTGTTTGATCGCGTCGAAGCGTTCCAATCCACGGCCGTACCGGAAAGATAGCGCCATGCAAACGTGGTCAGGAGCGACGCCACGAGATTGACGGCGTAGAGTGTCGCAAATAATAATGAGATCCCGACGAAGTAATACATCGACGTTACTTTTCTCCGAGGGCGGCTTTTTTGGCTTTGATCAGTCGCTCGAGATCATCGAGCAGCTCTCTATCTTTATCGCTGACCGCATCGACGATGCACGCAAGTACAGGTTCGACATTACGCGTCGCACCTTCGATCATTCCCATAAGTACGTCATTGACGATTCCGGTCTGCAGCTGCTCGTCCGACATCACCGCCGAATAAACATAGGCCCGCTCGACTTTTTTGCGTTCGAGATAGCCTTTTTTATACAGCCTGTCGAGCGTCGTCATAACGGTCGTGTAGGCAAACCTGTCGCCAAACGCACGGACGACATCGCGGACGTTGACCTCTTTTTGACGCCACACCTCTTCGAGAGTGCTGCGTTCGAGCGTGCCGAGCGAGGCGATCACCGCTTCGCGAGGCGAGCGAAATCCTTTGATCTTAAATTTGGAAAGCGGCATATTTTGTAATGATAGTGGGTTTTGCGAACGAGTCAAATAAAAAATTAGGCGCGTTTTGCCGATATTGCAAAAATCGCCTGAAAAGTGTAACTTCAGCTATGGATAAGCTCAAATTTCACTTCGCATTTCTTCTCATATTCGCATTTTCAATATCGACTTTTGCCCAGACGATACCGCACCGCGACAAATACATCGCGCCGTCATCGTGTGACATTGTCATCGTAAACGGAACCGTCGTCACGATGGACAAAGGCCGCCGTGTTATCGAAAACGGTGCGGTGGCCATCCGGGGTGACAAGATCGTTGCCGTTGGCCCGACTGCGGTCGTCACAAAAAATCTCACGGCAAAACGCACGATCGATGCACGCGGCAAAGTCGTAATACCCGGTCTCATTAATACCCACACACATGTGCCGATGGGGCTTTTTCGCGGCATATCGGACGATCTCGATCTACAGGAATGGCTGACCAAATACATCTTTCCGGCTGAGGCGAAAAATGTCGATGAAAAGTTTGTCCGAGCGGGTACGCGGCTTGGGCTTGCCGAAATGATACGCGGCGGCACGACGACGTATTGCGATATGTATTATTTTGAGGATGCTATCGCCGACGAGACAAAGAAAGCCGGGATGCGTGCTGTGCTTGGCGAAACGGTTCTCGACTTTCCCGCACCTGACAACAAAACCTGGGAAACAGCCATATCGTACACGGAACGGTTTATCAAAAAATGGCAAAATGACTCGCTCATAGTACCAGCGATCGCTCCGCATGCACCTTATACAGTGTCACAAGAGCATCTTTTGGCTGCCCGCGACGTTTCCAAGCGTCTCAATGCTCCGCTCGTCATCCATCTAGCCGAGGCAAATACCGAGACCGAGTTCATCCAGCAAAAGCACAAGGGCATGCGGCCGATCGAGTTTGTTGACAGCATCGGGTTTTTGACTGACAAAACGATCGCCGCTCACGTTATCCAGGCAAATGACAGCGAGCTCGACATACTCAAGCGCCGCGGCGTGGGCATCGCTCACAACCCACAGTCGAATATGAAACTCGCCGCAGGAACTGCTCCGATCCCCGCAATGCTCCGGCGCGATCTGCCGGTCGGGCTAGGTACGGACGGTGCGGCGTCAAACAACGACGTCAATATGTGGGAGGAAATGGACACCGCCGCAAAGCTGCACAAGCTGACATCCGGCGACCCGAAAACTCTACCCGCCGAAATGGCGTTTGAAATGGCGACGATCCGCGGAGCTCGTGCTCTGCACCTCGACGATCTGATCGGTTCGCTTGAGGTCGGAAAGCGAGCGGACATCGCCATCGTCGATCTCGACAGCCTCAATCAGACGCCGTATTTCAACATATATTCGGCTCTCGTTTATTCGACCAAAGCGACGGATGTCCGCTCCGTTATCATCAACGGACGCCTGGTCATGCTCGACCGCCGTTTGCTCACGCTAAACGAAACTGCTATAAAAGTAGATGCAAACCGCTACCGCGAAAAAATCATCAATAGTCTAAAGCAGTGATTTTGCGGGCCATAACCAAAGCCCTTGGCAGATGATTTTTTTAAGATAGTTATTTTCGTATTTTCTCGGGTCGTTTAAGTGAGCCTGTTACGAGTTCGCTGGGCCTTTACGGAAACATTCAACTCAAGGAGGAGAAGAAATGCCGTTAAATGTCAAAAGGATTTGTACTTCGGTTTTACTCGTCGTTTTAAGTTCCGTTTTGGTCGCACAGGCTCAGACAACAGAGCCGTCGCAGACCGTCCAGCCGCCCGCACCCACATCCGGCGACGTGATGCGCGACCGCATCTCTAAGGCAAAAGCCTTTATCGTCGTCCGCAATTACAACGCCGCGATCTACGAACTCGAAAACATCCGCCGCGAGACGGCCGATACGTCGGTTCAAGCAGTTGTGAGCGTTTTGCTGATGAACAGCTACCTCGAACAGGGCGACTACAAACGCGCCCAGGATTTCCTCAACCAAAGCTACAACGAGCAAAAAACAAGCAAGCCAAACGCCGCCGCCAACTATATGTCGGTCGCCGGCCAGGTCGTCAAAGGTGCCCGCAGCCGTGCCGAACGCTATCGTTCCCTCGGCCTCTCTATTACCGACCGCACACTGCCGCTGGAGGCTCTCAATGATCTCGACAAGATGCGCGAAACGCTTGAGATCGTCGTAACGCAGTCAAAAGAGCTTGGCAAAAACACGGCAAAAACAAATGACGCGATGGCGCTGCTTGAAGAAGCAACAAACTCGCGCACGATGATCGCCCGTGACGATTACGACGCCAAACGCTGGAAAGACGAGGTCGCCGACACCCGCGAAGAGATGATAAATTCGCGTAGCGTCGTCGCCAATGCCGTTGACGACGGCGTGGTCGTCCCTAATAACTCCGGACAGGTCGCTACGAACACAAGCACACCAACACAGCCCGTCGTGATGCAGCCGGTTCCAAATAACACGCAGACGATCCGCGAACGCGAAGTAAAACCTGTCGAAACCGCAGTCGCCAAAAACGACAAGCAGATCATAGTCTCGTCCGCACCGCCGACCGTCAAAGAAGAACCCAAAAAGCCCGCTGACACCGTCACCACCGACTCCGGCGGTACGATCGATGTCGGTTCACTTGTCGCCTATGCCACCGCACAACCTCAACCGGTTTACCCTCCCGCAGCAAAAACCATGCGTGCCACTGGCATCGTAAAGGTCGAGGTCACCGTAAACGAAAGCGGCGATGTTGCCGAGGTTCAGAAAACGAGCGGCCCGATGATGCTGCAAAACGCTGCCAAAGACGCGATCAAAAAGTGGAAGTTCAAACCATTCGTAAAAGACGGCCAACCGGTCAAGGCAACCGGATTCGTAAATTTTAATTTTTCACTCTAAAAAGCTCCCCTCCTTGATTAGGAGGGGTGGCATCCGCTTCGGATGACGGGGTGGTAGATACGGGCGGCAACCTTTTCGCAAGGTTTGCCGCCTAACTTGTTCTATACTTACATTTATTCAAACAGGATGGACAAGATAAACAGGATGCCTAATTTACTGACAGCAAACTATTGCCGAAAACTTATCCTGCCCATCCTATGCATCCTGTTAAATTCCTCGTTGGCAAACACTCAATCTCCACCGATCGAACCGGGCGTATCTCAGGCGTTGGCTCAATGGCGTGCGGCGCGTTATAGCGACGTTCGGTACAAACTAAATCTCACGCTCGAAAAAATGTCGCCGGTTCTCAAGGGCACGATCGAGATACGGCTGTCAGTAGCGTCGGCGTCAGCCGATGCGTCAACACCAATTATTTTGGATTGGCGTAAGATAAAGGGACACGAAGACAAATCGACCATCTCCAACGTCACCATAAACGGCAAACTTGTAAAATCCATCTTTTCGCGCCTTGTAATCGGGCCGGGACTACAAAGACCTCCAGGCAGGATAACGACTTTACCTACAGAAAGTGTTACCCCGAAGCCAAGTCCATCGCCGGATGAGAAAACATTGATCTATGTTGAGCGCGATGATCATTTGATATTCGAGGAGGGCGTCGTCGCGGGCGAGAACGTCATCAAGCTCGATTTCACTTCGCCCATATTGACGAGCGGGTCGGCGATCACGCGGTATGTCGACAAAGAGGACGGCGCCGAATATATCTATTCGCTCTTTGTCCCGTCCGACGCCAGCACGGCGTTCCCCGTGTTTGACCAGCCGGATCTGAAGGCGAGGTTCACGCTCGACATAAAGGTTGACAAGGAATGGATGGCCGTAACAAATTCCACTCAAGCAAGGTGGACGAGATACGAGTGTGTGGTCGGGCAGTTTTGCGCGGATGGTTATGGATTTGAAGAAACCAAACCCATCAGTACCTACGTCTTCGCATTTGCGGTAGGGCCGTTTGAAGAGTTCACTAGTGGGACGCCAATCTTAGATCCTGAGAATTCCAACAATCCGCCTCGAAACATAAAGCCTGAACTAAAGGATATCTATAAGACTTGGAGCAGAAGCGACATAACTACAGGGTCATCAAATCTGTTCCTACCACACATCTACGTCCGCAAATCCCAAGCCGCCAAGTTCAAGCCCCACGCTGCTGAGGTCTTTCGTCTCAACCGCGAGGGCATCAAATACCTTGAGACCTATTTCGACTACAAATTCCTTTCCAAAATACGATCTGGTGCTGATACCGGAGTTTCCGTTTTTGGGGATGGAGCATGCGGGGGCGACTTTTTTGCGTGAGGCGTCGATCATTTTTCCGACCGAGCCGACCAAGAGCGACCATATCTCGCGGGCGAACCTGATCTTCACGAAGCGGCGCACCAGTGGTTTGGCGACACGGTAACGATGCGTTGGTTTGACGACCTGTGGCTGAAAGAGGGTTTTGCCGAGTTTATGGCGTACAAGACCTTGGAAAAAGTGATGCCCGACGCCAACGCGTGGAAGGTCTTTTACGAACGCAACAAACAGGCCGCCTACGCCACCGACAGCACCAAAGGCACGACGCCGATCTACCAAAAGATCGACAACCTCTCCGCCGCAAAATCCGCCTACGGCAACATCGTTTACCGCAAAGCCCCGTCGTTTCTCCGCCAGGCCGAGTTTTATCTTGGTGAAGACAAATTCCAAACCGCCGCACGTGCGTTTTTGAAGAAGCATGAGTTTGCGAATGCGGGTTGGGAAGATCTGGTGAAGGAGTTTGAGGGAGCCAGAGGAACTGAGTTAAAAGATTGGGCGAAAGATTGGGTAACTAAGCCCGGCCTGACAAAAATACGTATTTCGATCGTGCAGGGCGACCATTTTACAAACATGACCAATATTCCGCCTAAACCCATTTCCGAGGCCAGCTATTTAGCGATTGTCGAACCTACATTCGGTGATGTCGGGAATGTCGAAGAGTCGACTTTTCGAACTCTTTTCGTTGATAAGGATGGTGGCAGAACTACGCAGGACTTTACGAGGATCATACGTCGCCTAACTGCAAATAACAGTGAAGTTCGCCTAGGGATGTTCACCCATAAGTTACCAATCCTTATCTTCCCGAACTACCAGGACTACGGCTACGGCATCTTTCTGCTCGACGACAAGAGCCGCGAATACGTCCTGAAAAATATCCAAAACGAAAAGGACCCGTTCCTGCGTTCAATGATGTGGGAGCGTTGCGGGACAGCGTCCGCGAGGCCGAGCTTGATCCGAAGGTTTATGTTGAGCTCGCGATACAGAATCTGGGCGGCGCTCGGAGTCCCGGCTTTAGCCGGCCCACCGCGAGTAAGAAGCCGCCTGAAGGCGGGACTCCAAGCGAAACCGACGAGACCATCATCCAGTCGCTCCTCGGTCGCGTCGGTACAGCGATGAATTACTACCTGCCCGACGCACAGCGTAATGCCATCGCACCACGCCTCGAAGCAGTCCTACTCGACCGCCTCCAGCATGCCCCGACCGCAGGGCAGCGGATCACGTTTTACCGTGCGTTCGTCACAACAGCATCGACTGCAGAGGGCCGCGAGGTGTTGAAAGAGATGCTTGCGCAGGGCTCGTCTACCACCCCGACCGCTAAAGCGGACAACCCTCCTAATCAAGGAGGGAGCCTAAGAACGTGCCGCTTCGCACCAAAGACAAATTTGACATCGTCACACGCCTCATTATCCTTGGCGACCCTGACGCGGCAAAGCTGCTTGCCCTATTAGAGAAAACCGAGACCGGTGACGACGCCAAGCGTTACGCCTACGCCGCCAAGGCGGGAATCGCGACCGCCGAGAATAAGGCAAAATATTGGCGCGATTTCACCGCAAACAAAGACATCAGCGAGAGCTGGATCGAAGCGGCGTTTGGACCATTCAACTCAGTCCGTCACAGCGATCTGACCGTGTCCTATCTCGAACGCGCCCTCGCCGAGCTGCCAAACCACAAACGCACACGCAAGATATTTTTTGTCAACGGCTGGCTCGGCGCATTCATCGGCGGCCAAAAAAGCGAAGCGGCCCTCGCCATCGTCAACAAATTCCTAGCCGACAACCCAAACCTAGACCGCGACCTGCGGCTAAAGATCCTCGAAAACGTGGACCTGATCGAACGGGCTGGCGAAAATTGAAGCAAATACGAGTAATTGTCCACAGATAAACACAGATTGACACTGATACATGAGATGCAAAAATATCGCTTTATCCGTGTTTATCCAGTCCATCTGGGCAAATATCTGCCCTATTCAATCTTGACAAAAAAGTAACGATTTGAGAGTATTTACATTACGGTAATGCCCAAAACTATTGTCTAGGACTGGTTTATGAAAATTTCGGCACAAGAGGAATACGGCCTGAGATGCCTGGTACAACTGGCTGGTTTGCGGCCGGGCGACAGCCTGACGCTGCGCAGATCGCTGAGCCAGAAGGCATCTCGACTGCGAACGCGAACAAGCCGATGTGGCTGCTCAACAAGGCGATTTGTCCTATCGACACGCGGGACCAAGGGCGGCTATTTTCTGGCACGGCCCGCCGGCGAGATACATCTCAACGAGATCATCAAGGTGCTTGGTGAGGAAGCGGTCGCAAAACATTGCGAGAGCTACACGGGCGTGCTCGACTCGTGTGTACACAAAGGCGATTGCGGCATACGACCCGTCATCGTCGGTCTGCACGAGATCGTCGAAAACGCCCTGTCGCAGATCACGCTCGCCCAGATCGTCGGCACAGAACGTTCGGTCGATGCGATGTTTCACAGTATAAAAGGGATCAATCGGGTCAATGAACCGCAGAGTCCCAAAAGTATGTCGACAGCAGCAGAATTACTCACAAATCGAGAATACAAATACGGCTTTGTCACGGACATCGAGACCGAGACGATCGCCAAGGGCCTCAGTGAAGACACGGTCCGGCTGATCTCGTCGAAAAAGAACGAGCCCGAGTGGATGCTCGAGTTTCGGCTCAAGGCTTATCGTAAATGGCTGACGATGGAGCAACCCGATAATTGGGCAAATTTTGATTATCCAAACATCGATTTTCAAAACATCTCGTATTACTCGGCTCCGAAAGAAAAAGAGAAAAAAGGCAGCCTCGACGAGGTCGATCCTGAGCTGTTAAAGACATTTGAAAAGCTCGGCATCCCGATCACCGAGCAGAAAATGCTGGCAAATGTGGCTGTCGATGCGGTGTTCGATTCGGTTTCGGTTGCGACTACGTATAAGAAAAAGCTGCTCGAGGCGGGCGTGATATTTTGCTCGTTTACCGAGGCGGTTGAGCTTTACCCGGACAAGATCCAGAAATACCTCGGCTCGGTCGTGCCCGTCGGCGACAATTATTACGCTGCGCTAAACTCGGCGGTTTTCTCCGACGGCTCGTTTGTCTTTATCCCAAAAGGCGTCCGCTGCCCGATGGAGCTTTCGACCTATTTCCGCATCAACACGCAAGAGGCCGGCCAGTTTGAACGTACATTGATCGTCGCCGAAGAGGGCGGTTATGTTGCGTATAACGAAGGCTGTACGGCACCGCAGTTTGACACCAATCAACTCCACGCGGCGGTCGTCGAGCTTGTGGCTCTGGACGATGCTGAGATCAAATATTCGACGGTGCAAAACTGGTACGCGGGTGACGAAACAGGCAAGGGCGGCATTTATAATTTTGTGACAAAGCGTGGTGCGTGCCGCGGTGTTAACTCGAAAATCTCTTGGACACAGGTCGAGACCGGCAGTGCGATCACTTGGAAATATCCGAGCGTGATATTACAGGGCGACAATTCGATCGGTGAATTTTACTCGGTTGCTCTGACAAACAACGCCCAGATCGCCGACACCGGCACCAAGATGATCCATCTCGGCAAAAACACAAAATCAACGATCATCTCAAAAGGCATCTCGGCCGGAAAGTCGAACAACTCGTATCGCGGGCTCGTAAAAATAATGCCAAAGGCCGAGGGTGCGCGTAATTACACCCAGTGCGATTCGATGCTCATCGGCGGCAGCTCGGAGGCAAACACGTTCCCATACATCGAGGTGATGAACAACACCGCCCGCGTCGAGCACGAAGCCACGACGTCAAAGATCAGCGAGGACCAGCTTTTTTACCTGCAGCAACGCGGCATCTCTCAAGAAGACGCCGTTTCGCTCATCATCAACGGGTTCTGCAAAGAAGTCTTTCGCGAACTGCCGATGGAATATGCTGTGGAGGCGACGAAGCTGTTGGGACTGAAACTTGAGGGTAGCGTAGGCTAATGAAAACGATCCAACCGTCCGATCAACCAACTCCAAAGGGTCACTACTCACCCGGCATTGAGCATAATGGGCTGATCTATGTGTCGGGCCAGTTGCCGATGTCGCTCGATACTCGTGAGCCTTTCACGGGTTCGATCGAGGAGCAGACGGAACTTGCGCTCAGAAATGTTGAGGCCGTGCTGCATGCAGCGGGCAGCGATCTCGATCACGTTTTGCAGATGACGATCTATGTTTCGGATATGGAGCTATGGGGCCGGGTCAACGAAACTTATGCCCGAGTGATGGGCGACCATCGACCGGCAAGGGCAATGATACCGGTCAAGGAATTGCATTTTGGAACGCAGATCGAGATACAGGCGATCGCGGCGGTGAAGGAATGAAGTTAGAAATATTTCAAGTTGATGCATTTACGAGCGAGCCGTTTCATGGGAATCCCGCGGCGGTCGTACCGTTGACCGAGTGGCTGCCGGACGAGACGATGCTCGAAATCGCGGCTGAGAACAATCTCGCTGAAACAGCTTTTTTTGTAAAGACTGAGAACGGTTTTGATATCAAATGGTTTACGCCAAAGGTCGAGATCAACCTGTGTGGTCACGCGACGCTGGCCAGCGCTTATGTGCTGTTTAACGAGCTTGGGTTTGACGGTGATGTTATCCGGTTTCACTCGCATAAGAGCGGAGAGCTTGGAGTGACCCGCGACGGCGATAAATTTGTGCTCGATTTCCCGGCGTATCCGCTCAATGAGATCGAGCAAAGCGACGAGCTTGCCGGAGCGATTGGCGTCGTGCCGGTAAAGGTTTGGGAAACTCAGGGCAATATGGTGATGCTGCGGCTCGAAAGTGAGACGCAAGTAAGAGAGCTAACGCCCGACGTCAACGCCCTGCTCGGCATCGATTTTGACGAGATCATCGTCACGGCTAAGGGCGACACCTGCGATTTTGCGTCGCGGATGTTTGCCCCGCGTATCGGCATCCCCGAGGATCCCGTCACGGGTGCGATCCATTGTTCGCTGATACCGTATTGGGCAGACGAGTTGGGCAAAACCGAGATGTTTGCACGCCAGGTGTCTCCACGCGGCGGCGAACTGTATTGCGAGCTCGTGGGCGACCGCGTAAAGATCGGTGGCAGCGCCGTTCTGTATTTGAAAGGCGAGATCTACGTCGAAGCTGAAAAGAGTTTTGCGGCGTAAGCAATGGCCGAGGTTCGTCTTGCAAAACCGGAAGATTCTGCGGCGATCGCCGAGGTGCTTGGCGAAGCGTTTGGCACATATCGCCAGCACTATACGCCCGAAGCTTTTGAGATAGTGACGCCGTCGGCAGTTGAAATAACGAGGCGGCTTGACGACGGGCCACTGTGGGTCGCGACGATCGGTGATCGTGTCGTCGGAACGGTTTCCGTAACGGTCGAAGAGGGTGATCTTTACGTCCGCAGTATGGCCGTTGTACCCGAGGCTCAAGGCCGCGGCGTCGGGCACAAACTGCTCGATGCGATCGACGAATATGCCGCGGGAACAGAATTTGATCGTATATTTCTGTATACGACATATTTCTCCGCCGGTGCTAAGGAGCTTTACGAAAAGCACGGTTATGCGTGGGTTCGCGATACGACAGCCGAAGAATGGTATGGCGTGCCGGGATTAGAAATGGAAAAGGCGATAAATGTCTGAAAAGTCGATCTGTTCAAAATGCGGGGCGAACGATGTTCACCTGATCAATCAGACCGCAGTCGAGGTATCGATCGCGATATCGTGGTCAAAAACGGCGAACCTCGACTATTACGTATGTACCGCCTGCGGATATGTTGAATTGTACGTAAAGGATAAGGCTCTGCTTCCAAGCATCGCCGAAAAATATCAGATAGTTAATTAAATTTATGTTGTTAGAAATAAAAGACTTACATGCCGGTATCGACGGCAAAGAAATTTTGAAAGGCCTCAATCTACAGGTCAAAAAGGGCGAGGTCCATGCGATCATGGGCCCGAACGGCTCTGGGAAATCGACCTTGTCTAAGGTGCTGGCCGGCCATCCGACCTATGAGGTCATTTCCGGCGAGGTACTCTACGACGGCAAGGACCTGCTCGAACTCGAACCCGACGAACGTGCCCGCGACGGTGTGTTTATGGCGTTTCAGTACCCGGTCGAGGTTCCGGGTGTGTCTAATTCGCAATTTCTGCGGCTTGCCTATAACGAGAAAATGAAGCACATCGGCGGCGAAGAACTCGACCCGCTCGAATTTAACGACTATCTGAAAGAAAAGGCCAAGGTCGTCGATATGGACCCGCAGTTTTTCAAACGCTCGGTCAACGAGGGCTTTTCGGGCGGCGAGAAGAAACGTAACGAGATATTGCAAATGGCGGTGCTTGAGCCAAAGCTCGCGATCCTCGACGAGACAGATTCGGGGCTCGACATCGATGCTCTGCGGATCGTCGCCGAGGGCGTCAACAAGCTTCGCTCCGACGATAACGCGATCATTCTCGTCACGCATTATCAGCGGCTGCTTAACTATATTCAGCCAGATTTTGTCCACGTTCTCGCTAACGGCAAGATCGTCAAAGAGGGCGGCAAAGAGCTGGCTCTCGAACTCGAAGAAAAAGGCTATGACTGGGTCAAGGGGGCCGCGAACGCGAACTAACTGATGACCTCATCGACAGCAACAACGCAGACCGTGTTTGCGGAACAATTTAAAGAATTTATCAAGGGCGAGACGAACGACGATCTCCGAGCTTTGCGTGAAGAGGCGTTCGCGTCGTTCACCGCGTCGGGATTTCCTACGCCTAAGAACGAAGATTGGAAATATACTAATGTCGCTTCGCTTGTTAGTGGTCAGTGGTCGGTGGCCGGTGGGCAATCGGAAGATGTCGATCTTGATCTGTTATCTCGATTCAACATCGATCGCAATGGATTTACAGCATTGAATCTCGCGTTTGGTGAGATCAAGATCATCCGCATTGCAAAAGATACGAGCGTCGACGAGCCGTTCGAGCTTAATTTTGCAGCCGACGAAGGCTTAGCGATATTTCCGCACATTTTGGTAATTGCCGAGTCGGGCAGCAAGGCGACGATCATCGAGAGTTACGCTTCGACGGCGAAAAGTTTTACAAATGCTGCGGTCCAGGTCGTTGTTGAGGACAATGCAAGCTTGACGCATTATCGCGTTCAAAAGGACGGGCCTGAGGCTTTTAATGTCGGTACGACCGAGGTTTCGCTTGGGCGTGACAGCCGATATGATTCGACGAATATCAATCTCGGTGCGGCGATCTCGCGGCACGACATTGACCTAAAATTTACCGCCGAGGGCGGCGAAGCGTGGGTTGACGGGCTTTATATGCTCGGCGGCCGCCAGCACAGTGACACGCATAGTGTGATCGACCACACTGTGCCAAATTGCGTTTCGCATCAAACTTATAAGGGCGTGCTCAATGACCACTCGCGCGGTGTTTTTAACGGCAAGGTTTTTGTTCGCGAAAATGCTCACGGCACCGACGCACAGCAGTCAAATAAGAACCTGCTGCTGTCAAACGATGCCCGTGTCGATACCAAACCCCAGCTTGAGATATTTAACGACGACGTTAAATGTTCGCACGGTGCAACGGTCGGACAGCTTGAGGAAGAGGAGCTATTTTACCTGTTGACGCGCGGTTTACCCAAAACTCTGGCAAAAAATCTGTTAACCTATGGGTTTGCGGAGGCAATCATTCGAAAGATCGGTATCGAATCGATCAAGACAGATCTCGACGCAGCGGTGTTAAACCGGCTGAGCGTCAAACTGGAAGTATAAATTTATGAGGATTAGAACACAGCTAATTATCGAAGACGAGGTCATGCAAAAGATCGACGAGATCGCCGGAGAAAAACACCGTCGCGCTATCGTCGTCGAAACCGCCCTGCGCGAGTACATCGCCCGCGAAGAGCTTAAGCCAAAGGCAAAGGTGGCCGCAACGCTAAAGACGCCGGCAAAAAAGCATTAACATGGCCGCAGCAAAACCCGTGAGTACTTGGGACGTTGAAAAGGTCCGACGCGATTTTCCGGTGCTGTCTCAGACAGTCAACGGAAAGCCGCTGGTCTATCTCGACAACGGTGCCTCTTCGCAGGTGCCGCAATCGGTGATCGACCGCACGTCGAAATATCTCGCCGAGGAACACTCAAACATTCATCGCGGCGTGCATTACCTTTCACAACACGCGACGACCGCGTACGAAGCTGCCCGCGAAAAGGTCAAACGTTTTATCAACGCGCCTGACGTCAAAGAATGCATCTTTGTTCGCGGCACGACCGAGGGCATTAATCTGGTCGCGCATTCGTACGGACGCAAGTTTATCAACGAGGGTGACGAGATCTTGGTGAGCCAGATGGAACACCACTCGAACATCATCCCTTGGCAGATGGCAGCCGAAGAACGTGGAGCTAAGCTCATCGTGATACCGATGAATGATCGGGGCGAGCTGATCATCGACGAATACGAAAATCTGCTTAGTGAACGCACCAAAATGGTCGCGGTCACGCACGTCTCGAACAGTCTCGGCACGGTCAATCCTGTCAAGGAAATGATCGCGACGGCCCATAAATACGGCGTCCCGGTCTGTGTTGACGCGGCCCAGAGCGTGCCGCATTTTCCGGTCGATGTGCAGGATCTGGACGCAGATTTCTTTGTCTTTTCGGGACACAAGATGTTTGGCCCGACTGGCAGCGGCGTTGTTTACGGCAAGCGAAAATGGCTCGACGAGATGCCGCCGTATCAGACCGGCGGCGGTATGATCCGCACCGTGTCGTTTGAAAAGACGACATTTGCACCGATCCCCGACAAATTCGAAGCCGGCACTCCGGCCATCGCTGCTGGCATCGGTCTGGGAGCCGCGATCGACTATATCAACGCCATCGATTTTGAGGCCGCCGCCGCTTACGAGCACGAACTGCTTGAATACGCCACCGAGCGTCTGTCCGACATCCCCGAGGTAAAGATCATCGGCACTGCCGCCGAAAAGGCCTCGGTCCTGTCGTTCACCATCGAGGGCATCCACCCGCACGACATCGGCACGATACTCGACCAACAAGGCATCGCCGTCCGCGCAGGCCACCACTGCGCCCAGCCGGTGATGGAATTTTTTGACGTACCGGCAACCGCGAGGGCTAGTTTTGCGTTTTACAACACCCGCGAAGAGGTCGATAAACTTGCGGATGCTATTCAGAAAGTTATCGAAGTTTTTGCCTGAGGCAGAAACAACACTGTTAAGGAGTGTGCACTTCAGATGATCGACACCCTAAAAGACTTATTCGACCGCGATCTCAACAAACTTAAAACCGAGATCGAGCAATATAAAGACGAAGCCAATTTATGGCTCGTCGATGGTGATATACCCAACTCCGGCGGCAATCTAGCATTGCATCTCGTTGGCAATTTAAGGCATTTTATCGGTGCTGTATTAGGCGGTTCTGGTTATGTGCGTGAGCGTGAACTGGAGTTTTCAACTAAGGGGACCCCGCGAACCGAGCTCCTGAAAATGATTGACGAGACGACGGCCGATGTTGCTGCGGGGCTTGATAAACTCACGCCCGATCAACTCGCACAAGAATATCCGATCACGGTCTTTGCCGACCACACGGAACCGATGACGACCGAATGGTTTTTGGTCCATCTCGCAACGCACCTCGATTATCACCTCGGCCAGATCAATTACCACCGGCGTTTATTCGACGCCAAATGATCTGAATGTGAGAAATGTCACATCATTTGGCTGAGATTTGGCCGATACTCTTGCCTATGTATTCAGATCTTTACATCGCACAACACTCAAAAATGCGACCCGTTCAGGAGATAGCCGAGCAGCTCGGCCTGACCCCTGACGACATGGACCTCTACGGCAGCCCGTATATCGCAAAGCTCCGGCTCAGCGTCCTCGATAAGCTAAAAGACCGTCCAAACGCCAAATATATCGACGTTTCCGCGATAACGCCCACGCCGCTTGGTGAGGGCAAATCGACGACGCTCATTGGTTTGGGCGAAGCGATGAAACACCTCGGCAAGAAAGCCGTCGTCTCTCTGCGGCAGCCTTCGCAAGGGCCGACGTTTGGCATCAAGGGCGGAGCGGCCGGCGGCGGTTATGCACAGGTCGTGCCGATGGAGACGTTCAATCTCAATCTGACCGGTGACATTCACGCCGTTACCGCTGCCAACAATCTGCTTGCTGCGATGATCGACAACAAATTGCTTCGCGGCAATCCGCTCAACATCAATCCGCACAGCATCACCTGGAAACGCGTCGTCGATACCAATGACCGCGCGCTCCGAAAGATCATCGTCGGACTCGGCGGCCGTATGGAAGGCGGCATTCCGCGTGAGACCGGTTTTGATATTACCGTCGCGTCCGAAGTAATGGCGATACTCGCGCTGACAAACTCGCTGCAGGACATGCGGGCGCGGTTTGGCCGCATCGTCGTCGGTATGACGCACGACAAAAAACCAGTCACCGCCGAAGAGATCGGTGCCGCCGGGGCGATGACCGTGCTGATGCGCGACGCCATTCGCCCGACGATCATGCAGACGCTCGAAAATACGCCTGCACTCGTACACGCCGGCCCATTTGCCAACGTCGCCCACGGAAACAGCAGCATTCTCGCCGATTTGATCGGTGCAAAATGTAGTGATTATCTCTTTACCGAGTCGGGTTTTGGTGCCGACATCGGTGCCGAAAAATTCTTTAACATCAAATGCCGTTACAGCGGCCTCAAACCCGACGCCTGCGTCATCGTCGCCACCATCCGCGCGCTCAAATCGCACAGCGGTAAATACCGCATCGTCGCGGGCAAGCCTCTGCCGCCCGAAATGCTCGAAAATAACGTGGCCGATGTCGAAGCTGGTGCAGCAAACCTGAGAAAGCAGATCGAAAATGTAAAACTGCACGGAGTCACACCCGTCGTCGCGATCAACGTTTTCGACACCGATCACCCCGAAGAGATCGAGGCCGTAAAACGCATCTCGATCGAGGCCGGAGCACTCGGAGCCGCCGTCTCAAGGCATTTTGCCGAAGGCGGCAAAGGTGCGATCGAGCTTGCTGAAATGGTCATCGAGGCTGCAAACCACCCGAACGAATTCAAATTCCTCTACGATCTCGACCAGCCGATCAAAACAAAGATCGAGACCATCGCCACAAAGATCTATGGTGCGGCAGACGTTTCGTACACTTCGCAGGCGTCAAGTCAGATCGCCGATTACGAAGCAAATGGCTTTGGCAACCTGCCGATCTGCATGGCAAAAACGCATTTGTCCTTAAGCCATGACCCGACGCTAAAGGGAGCTCCGACAGGTTTCACGTTCCCCGTCCGCGAGGTTCGTGCCAGTGTCGGAGCGGGCTTTATTTATCCGGTCTGCGGCGATATGCGGACAATGCCCGCCCTGCCCGAGCATCCGGCGGCCGAAAGAGTCGATATCGACGCCGAAGGCAATATTGTCGGGCTTTTCTAACTAGGTTAATCGGTTCGGACATAATAAAATAGGGCTATGTCCGAACTAAGCGACCTGTATCAAGAAGTAATTTTAGAGCACAACAAAAACCCGCGAAATTTTCGCGAGATCGTTGATGCCGACCAATACGCCGACGGCAAAAATCCTCTCTGCGGCGACGCCTTACGCGTTTACGTGTTGATGGACGGCAACCAGATCGCCGATGTCGCATTTAAGGGCTCGGGCTGCGCGATCTCAAAAGCTTCGGCCTCGATGATGACCCAGGCCGTCAAAGGCAAGACGCGTGAAGAGGCCGAGGCTATCTTTGACGAGTTTCACAAGATGGTCACTGGCGAACTCGACATCGAGACTGACGAAAACGATCTCGGTAAACTGCGGATCTTTTCAGGCGTTTTAGAATTTCCCGCCCGCGTCAAATGCGCTTCGCTTAGCTGGCACACACTTAACGCAGCGCTCCACGGCGAGGATACCGTCTCGACAGAATAGATGAAACGGGATATCGAAACTCGCTCCGATATCGAGCGTCTGTTAACCGATTTTTACAGCATGGCGATGGCTGACGGCAAGATCGGCCACCATTTTCGCGGCCTGAATCTCGATCATCATCTGCCGATGATCGCCAATTTTTGGGAAAAGATACTGCTCGGCAACCCGGTCTATTTCAACAATCCGCTCTCTTTTCACCAAGTGCTCCACGCCCACTCGCCGCTCCTGCCCGAACATTTTACCCACTGGGTCGCGATCTTTACGGCGACGGTCGATCGTCTGTTCGCGGGCGAAACGGCCGATCTCGCAAAGGCTCGTGCTCAAGCTGTCGCCAACGTTCTCGACCAAAAACTCAACGGCGGTGTAAAGATCGAAAAACGGGTTGGTTGAATTTTTTGGAGCAAATTTGTTACTTCCTGCATCTAAACCTGCTAGGAATATGTTATCCGCCAAACGATATTTTCTGGGTCTTTTGCTAATGGCATTTTTGGCCGTTCCCGTTTTGGCCGATAATTCTATCGCGGAATTTGAACAGCACGCACAATTCTTACGAACAAAACTAAAAGGCCGGGGATTTACAGTCATTGTCGAGAGGCCATTTATCGTTATCGGCGACGACACCGAGTCTCGTGTCACGCAGTGGGCCGAGGGTGTTGTCCGCGGGACGGTCACCCGTTTGAAGCAAGACTATTTTGCCAAAGATCCGGCAAACATCCTCGAGATCTGGCTGTTTAAGGACGAAACGTCATACCGCAATCACGCCAAAGAATTTTTTAACGACACGCCCGATACGCCGTACGGCTATTATTCCCCGTCGAAAAAGGCTCTCGTAATGAACATCGCGACCGGCGGCGGCACGCTTGTCCATGAGATCGTGCATCCGTTTGTCGAGGCCAATTTCCCAGACGCTCCGGCATGGTTTAACGAGGGGCTCGGCTCGCTATACGAACAATCCGGCACGGTCGACGGCCATATCTACGGCTATACAAATTGGCGTTTGCGTGGATTGCAAAACGGCATCGAAAAAAAGATCGTGCCAACATTCAAAGCCTTAACCGCGATGTCTGACACCACGTTTTACAACGAAGACACGGGCACTAACTACGCACAGGCCCGCTATTTGTGCTATTACTTGCAAGAAAAGGGGCTACTCAGAAAGTTTTACAAAGAGTTTGTTGCAAACCAAAAGACCGACCCGACGGGGTACAAAACTCTGCAAAGCGTCCTCGGCACAACCAATATGACTGCGTTTCAGCGTAAGTGGGAAGCGTTTGTAATGCGGCTTACGTTTTAGATCGGATCTCTGCCATTATCGCTTCGACCATCGGCACGAGCTCCGCTGCGG
This sequence comes from Pyrinomonadaceae bacterium, assembly GCA_044228425.1. GTDB lineage: Bacteria > Acidobacteriota > Blastocatellia > Pyrinomonadales > Pyrinomonadaceae > OLB17. The sequence continues at coordinate 20,447 of JBGAUY010000027.1, forward strand.
CTTGTTCATTTAAGAATTGTGCCCGCGTCCGGCGGGCAAGTACGTCCTCGGTCGTCATCGCCATCTCATCACGAACAGCTCGGACAACATCCTCGCGAGTGTAGGCCAGATCGGGGTGAAGCCGCTCGCCATCGGTCCGTATCGGCCCTTTGATCGGCACTGTTTCGGTAATGCATTTTCCGGCATTGAGACCGCCCACCCTAATAACGGCGTCAACCGCTTCCTCTGCCATTCGGCGGTACGTCGTCCACTTGCCGCCCGTTATCGTGACGAGGCCCGCCACATCAACAAACAGCTCATGGCTGCGCGAAAGCTTTGCCGTACTGGCGGCACCGCCACGGCTAATGAGCGGACGCACACCGGCAAATCTGCTCAAAATATCATCGCGGGTCGGTTGCTCGGCAAGGAACGCGCCCGCAGTTTCCAGCAAAAAATCGATCTCGCCGTCGGTCGGGATCTCACCAAGAGCCGCCGTCTCACATGGCACATCGGTCGTGCCGACCAGTAAATGTCCGAGCCACGGTATGCAAAACAGCACACGACCGTCGCTCGTTTTGGGTATCATCACCGCCGCATCGCCGGGCATAAACCGGGCATCGATAACAATGTGAGAGCCGCGTGCGAATGTGATAACGGGCTGGGTAGATGGGTCAGACAGCTTTCGGATCGGGTCACAATATGCACCCGTCGCGTTGATCACAGATTTGGCATTAACCACAAATTTCTCGCCTGTTAAGACGTCGTCAAACTGGGCGCCGTTGACCTTTCCGTCAGCATCTTTTGTAAGCGAACGTACGGCCGCGTAGTTAAGCAGAGCAGCACCATGGTCGTTCGCCGTCACCGCCATATCGATCAACAGGCGAGTATCGTCAAACTGCCCGTCCGCGTATAATACGCCGCCCGAAAGCCCCGTTTTACTGACATTGGGCAGCATTTGCAGCGTCTCGTCACGCGACAAAACCCGCGAGCGGCCGAGGCTAAATTTGCCCGAAAGCATGTCATAGATCTTGAGCCCGACACCGTAAAAAAGCTTTTGCCAGAGGCTGTAGCACGGCACGACAAAGTCCTGTTTATGCACAACATGCGGCGCATTTTTCAGCAAGATCCCGCGTTCCCGCAAAGCTTCGCGCACCAGCGAAATATTACCCTGCCGCAGATAACGCACGCCGCCATGGACGAGCTTGGTCGAACGGCTCGACGTTCCCTTTCCAAAATCATGCTGCTCGAGCAGCAGAACATCCAGCCCGCGTGACGCCGCGTCGAGAGCACACCCGACACCGGTCGCACCGCCGCCGATGACGACGATGTCCCAGGGCTGTGTGCGTTCCTGAACGCGTGCTAAAATTTTGCTGCGATCCATACTGAAGTTAAATTCTGATTCATCGGTGACATGTTGGCAAAATGAACGAACCGAACTTTGAGCAGCCAAGGCTTTTCCAGAAAACGCCCGTCATACTATGCCTCGTCGTAATCGTCGCGGCCGCCGTCATCCTCGTCGGCCAAGGTCGCGTTTGGTGGTGTCAGGCAGGCGATATGGTGCCGTGGTCGTGGAACATCTGGACAACGCACAACTCACAACACATCATCGACCCGTATGCATTCACGCATGTACTACACGGCGTTTTAGAATTTTGGCTGATCGGGCTGGTCTTTCGGCGTTTGCCGCTCTCATGGAGATTATTTATTGCGGTCCTGATCGAAAGCACGTGGGAGGTCGCCGAAAACACTAGCTTTGTCATCGAACGCTACCGCACGGTGACCCTGTCGCTCGATTATTTTGGCGATTCGATCATCAATTCGCTTGCGGATATCGTGTGCTGTGCGACCGGTTTCACGATCGCTTACAAACTAAAGTTCTGGAAATCGTTCGCCCTATTCCTTGCGACCGAGGCGGTCCTGATAGTCTGGATCCGTGACAGCCTGCTGATAAATATCATAATGCTGATCTATCCGATCGAGGCGCTCAAAGCATGGCAGATGGCCGGGCACTGATATGCCCACGAAACACACGAAAGACACGAAATAGGAAAGGCCTTATTTTCGTGTCTTTCGTGTGTTTCGTGGGTAAATTCTTATCGTTCACCGCGTGCGGCTTCGACTGAGGTTTCGAGATCGACGGCTAGTTTTCGCGAACCAGGTTGGTCAAACGTTTCCGTCCAACGCAGGGCCTCGTCCAAAACACGCAGTTGATACTCACGCCAGTTTGGCTTTCCGGCGACCGCGCCAAATTCGCCGTTGTAATACGCGGTTCGCGGCGGACGCACTTTATCGGTTAGCTTTGCATCGACCGAAACCAGCATCGTCGGGATACCGGCGGCTTCAACGCCGCGGGCGATAATGCCGAGCGTCTGATGGCACAGCGGCGATGCAGGGATGAACAGGGCCGCGTGGATATCGTACCTTGCAAGCCTGTCGGCGATCGCCGGGGCAAGTTCGGTCGCAACCCGTTCCGCGTTCGGAATGTGGCTGCTGATGCTCCACCAGACATTATTAAGGCCGCCAATGACGCCGTTTGCCTCGTATTCGAGCAGACGGTCGATGGGTATCTGAGCGTTGCGGTCTTCGGTGACTGCTTTCGCATCGTACCCCTTGGCGGCGTAACGTAGGTCGCCCGCATCGACTTCGACCGGTATTTCGCGATAGCTGAGATCGCCGTCTTTCGATTCGAGATCAAACGCATCTGTGCCGTCGATGTATGCTCCGGCTGATGTGACGAGAGCCAAGTTGAGCATCGGCAGAGCCCGTCGGACGGGCGTGAACGGCGTATGGACATTCTCGACATACGGATAACCGCGAAGAGCGGAGTTCGCGCTCCACCGTCCAAAACGCGATGCAAAATCGTTCTTTTTTTCTATCAATTCCATAATTGTTAGGCCTTAAATTCTTTTGAAAAATCGTACGGATCATCCGTCGCTACTTTGCCGGCAAATTTGCGGTTCGAGATGATAAAAAACGCTATCAGCCCCGCACCCATCGCCGCCATCAGCACCCATATCGAATATTGGTGCAGCGTGTTGAACTGTATCCGTAGCGGGTCATCGACCGCGACCTCATCGATCGGCCGCCCCATCTGCCCACGCAGCGACGCTAGCCAAAACCCGATGACAAACTGCCCCACCGCACACGCCGCCGCGAGCAGCAGCAGCAAAAACCGCTCGATCCACAGCCAAAACGAGCTGATGCGGGCCGTCGCGACCAGCGACGTGAGCAGCATAAAGAGAGCTATCCCGATACCGCCGATATTGAGGATCATCAGGTTTCGGTTGACGACAGCTCCGGCTAATTCACGTTCGGGCAACACGGCAAATGCGGTCTGCGCTACCCCGATAAAAAACACAGCGGCCCCAAGCCAGATCGCCAGAATTAGTAGCCGTATGTCCGAGAAAAACTTCATAAAAAGTGCCGTAAAGTAAGGTCCTATTATCTAGCTTTTCCGCGTAAAGGGCAAAAGGCAAGCCGCCCCTTTGTCGCGCGTCGAGTTTGGCGCGAGGTATGATAACCTTTCCCTTTACCGACCCTCGATGTCCATTGACTTCAAACAATCCTACGACCGGCTGCTTGCGTACTGCGAACGTGAGGATTTTGCCGGTTACGACCCGTTTGACGGGCTCAATAGTGTTTTGTTTCAGCTCACACCGCTGAAACACGTCCGCATTGCTCGGCTCGCTTTGCTCCAAGCCGTCAAGCGTTCGCCGAAAGATCTGCGGTCGATTCTCGGTGTCAAAAAGGGCATAAATCCAAAGGGCTTGGCTCTTTTTGCTCTCGCCGAATTGTCACGTTACCGTGCAACCAAAGACGAGGTACATGCCGTTAAAACAAAGGATTTGCTCGAACGTCTAATGAAAACCGCGATTCGAGGCAAATCGGAGAATGGCCGACCGACGCTCGCATTTGGCTATAATTTTGACTGGCAGTCACGCAATTTTTACGCTCCGCTCGGCACGCCCGCGATCGTCCCGACAGCATTTGCTCAGCAGGCGTTTATTGAGGCTTACGAGGCTTTCGGTGATGAAAAGTATCTAACAGCGTCTGGGGAAATTTGCGGCTTTATCCTCACGGGGCTCAACCGCTCTGTCGAAACCACCGACGAGATCTGTTTCAGCTACACGCCGCTCGACCGGACCGAGATCTACAACGCCAGCTTGCTCGCGGGCGAGTGTTTGGCCCGCGTCGGAGCTTTGACACAAAACTCGGAGTATCTCGACATCGCCGCAAAAACCGCTCGTTTTGTCATCCGCCGGCAGCGTAGCGACGGGGCGTGGGCATACGGCGGTAACGACATTCAGGCGTGGGTCGATAATTTTCACACGGCGTATATTTTGCTATCGCTTTATCGGATCTCTGGTGAGATCGAGGAATTGCGGTCTGAGACGTTTGACGCGATCAACCTCGGCGGCGGGTATTGGTTAGCCAAGTTTTTTCTCGATGACGGAACGCCAAAATATTACGACAACGAAACCTTTCCGGTCGATATTCACTCGGCAGCCGCAGCGATCGCCGCTATGTCCGAGCTAAAAGCCATCGACGAGCGAATGGTGCCGATGGCTGAAAAAACGGCGGCTTGGACGATGAAAAATATGTTCGACCCGAGCGGATATTTTTATTATCAAAAACGGAAATCGTCGGTCGTCAAAATGCCATTTATGCGCTGGGGACAGGCGTGGATGGCGTACGCAGTCGCCCGTTTGATCGAGGCCAAAAATTAACACGATGGAAAACGAGATCAAAGATTTTTGGCAGATGCATCCGTGCGGGGCGGATCTTGTCGGCGATCTCACCGAAGAAACCCGTGCTGAATACGAAGACTTTTTTGACCGATACGACGCTTTTCGTTACGCCAAAGAGCCGCATATATTAACGAACCTCGACCGCATCGATTTTGCCGGCAAGCGAGTGCTTGAGATCGGTCTTGGCCAAGGAGCTGACGGCGAGCAGATCGTCCGACGCGGCGGGATCTATTCGGGAGCCGACCTTACGGACGAATCGGTAAAGCGTACGAAGATGCGTTTTTCGCTCCACGATCTGTCGTTTGACCGAATCGAGCGGGCAAGTGCATTGGAATTGCCGTTTGACGATAACTCGTTTGACATTGTGTTCAGCCACGGCGTGCTCCATCATATCCCGGAGATCAAAAAGGCTCAGGCCGAGCTGCATCGGGTTCTAAAATCGGACGGCAAGCTGATCGTTATGCTCTATGCAAAATGGTCGCTAAATTATCTCGTCTCGATCGGTGTTGCACGGCGGCTCGGGCTACTCGCGATGTATGGACTAGGGTTAAAGCCCGGCGGCATTTACGGAGATCATCTCGCCAACGCCAAAAAGATAGGTATTTGGAAATATCTCGCGATGGATAATTTTATCAACGTCAGCACTGACGGGCCTTTTAACCCGTATTCTAAGGTGTACGACGCACCAGAGATCGCAAAGGATTTTACGGATTTTGAGGTTGTCGAGACGCACAAAGAATTTATGCATGCCCCGCCGCTGCCCGTCGGCTGGCTGCCGCTCGCGGGCGTTCTTGGCTGGCATCTGTGGGCGACGATGAAAAAGAGGAATTAGCCGCAGATGACACAGATAAACACAGATTTTTTTCACTGATCTATCTGTGTCCATCCGTGTTCATCTGTAGAGAAAATTAATAAGAATTATGTGCGGCATTGCCGGAATAATTTCACCTGATCCTGAAACGCGAATCGGAGCGGCACTGCTCGCAATTGAGCATCGCGGCCGCGACGACGAAGGTGTATTTGTGTCCGAGGCCTTTGGCGCAGATCGGTTGAAAACGTGTCTCGGCCACCGCCGCCTGTCGATCATCGACACCTCATCCGCCGGACATCAGCCCATGTTCACCGATGACCAGCGTTACGCAATGATCCTCAACGGCGAGATCTATAACTACAAAGAGATCCGCACCGAGCTCGAATCAAACGGCGTCACGTTCACGAGCGGCTCCGACACGGAAGTGCTGCTAAAAGCATTTCGGGAATGGGGTACGGGATGTCTCGATAAGCTCAACGGTATGTTCGCTTTCGCCGTGTGGGACGAAACGGAAAAGACGCTCACGCTTGCCCGCGACCGCGCCGGGATCAAACCTCTTTTTTACGCAAAGATCGGCAACGATCTCGTCTTTGCATCCGAGATAAAAGCGATCCTTGCGACCAAGCTCGTGTCGGCCGAACTCGATCACGAGGCTCTGCACCAATCACTAACGTTCCTCTGGCCGGTGCCGCCGCACACGATGTTTAAGGGTATTTACCAGCTCAAGGCCGGACATTTTTTGACGTGGAAAAACGGTGAGATAGCGACGCACGAATGGTGGGACCTCGATTACTCTGCGGAGGAGAAAGGCGGCAGTGAGGCCGGATGGACGGACCGCGTTTTCGAAACCCTCGACCGCGTCACTGAAATGGAAATGGTCGCTGACGTGCCGATCGGGGCTTTTCTTTCTGGCGGTGTTGATTCGTCGTCAATAGTCGCATTGATGGCAAAGCATTCTAAGCAAAAGGTTTCGGCCTATACGACAGGCATCTCCGCCGATGATCTCAAGTACGACATCATCCCCGACGACGTTGAGTGGTCACGCCGCGTCGCCAAGCTGCTCGACCTCGATTATCACGAAACGATGCTCACGCCCGACCTCGCGGACCTGCTGCCAAAGCTCGTCCGGCACCAAGAGGCTCCGATCATCGATATGGCGATACCGTCGTATCTGATCTCTGAACAATCGCGTGCCACGCAGACCGTGATGCTATCGGGCATGGGCGGCGACGAGATTTTTGGGGGGTATCCGCGTCAGATGGCGATGAAACTCGCCGGCCTTACAGACATCGTCCCAACCGCCGTTCGCCGTCCGGCTATGAAGGTGATCGAAAGTCTCGCCTACGGCGGACTGCCGGGAAAATTTACCGCTCCGCTCCGCAATCTCAAAAAATTTGCGCGCAGTGAGGGGATGGATTTTGAAGATCGCTATCTCGGATTTGGCACATATTTTACCGACGAGATGAAACGCGGCCTATATGCCGCCGATCTAAAGAGCGAGATGTCGGGCTATGATGCGTACCGTTATCACAAAGCATATTTCGAACATTGTGCAGGAGTTTCGCCGCTAAACCGGATGCTCTACGTCGATTTCAAAACGTTTATGCCCGCCCTAAATCTCGACACGACCGACCGGATGTCGATGGCGGCAAACCTCGAGGTCCGCGTGCCATTTCTCAACAAAGAGCTGGTCGATCTTTCGGCACGCCTGCCCTCAAACCTAAAGATCAAGGGCATCAAACGCAAATATATCCTGAAAAAAGCCGCCGAGCGTCTACTTCCAAGAGAAGTCGTCTGGCGCAAAAAAGCCGGTTTTGGTGCTCCGATCCGCTCGTGGCTCCGCGGGCCGCTGATGCCGATGGTAAATGACCTATTATCAATAGAAAGAGTAAAAAAACGCGGCATTTTTGACCCCGCGGCTGTCCGCAACCTTATCGACGGCAACCTATCCGGTCGCCATGATCATAATCTGAACGTATTTTTCTTACTGACGCTAGAATTATGGATGCAGCAGTTTCTCGATCAGAACTAGGAATGAGTAGGATCTCCATTCTTAAACTTTGCCTCCTGTTGTTCGTCATATCGGCGGGCATTCGAGTGGTTGTTTGGCAAAACAACAAGGTTGAGATGGCCGGCGTGCAGTGGGGGCTCACGGAACTTTACAAAAACGATGCGAAATATCTAGCAACTGGTGAATTTCGACTTTTTTTAGCCGGACCCAACCCACCATCAGACGCGACAGTGCTCTTACATCCACCGGGCTATCCGATCTTTATCGGTATCAATTACCTGTTATGGGGTGAAAACGAAGCGTTCGTGATCGTTCAGATCCTGTTAAACTCGCTCGCCCCAGTCTTAATTTTTCTTATTGCAATGGGTCTTTTTGATGTTCGAGTCGCGATGATCAGTGGCGTATTAACGGCACTTGCTCCGCAGTTCGCATATCATTCATCCGTAATGCTCCCGGATGAATTAGCCGTGTTGCCGATCTTAGCAGCCTTATATTTCTTTGTGCGAGCTATTCGGGACGGAAAATTGTCGATGGCCTTTCTGTGTGGAGTCTCGATCGGTTTATCGTGCTGGTTTCGCTCGAACGCGTTAATATTGCCTCTCTTCTTTGCAGCCTTTTCGCTATTCTTGTTGCCAAAACACGTTCGTATCAGATTTGCAGTTACGTTAGTAGCGAGTTTCGTTTTGATGATCGCTCCCATCACGATCCGCAACTATATTGTGTTTGACAGCTTTATCCCGCTGTCGCTCGGGATGGGGACTACTTTCGTCGAGGGGCTCGGAGACTATGACGTCGATGGCAAATTGGGTATGCCGAGTACAGATTTTGGTGTTATGGCAATGGATGCACAGTTAGCAAATAGGCCTGATTATAACGCGGGCGGTCTATTACATCCTGACGGCGTACTGCGCGAGCGCCGACGACTGCGAACTGGCCTTTCCGTAGTCGCTGATAACCCGGGCTGGTATCTCAAAAGTGTTCTGCACCGTGCATCGACATCTTTTCGGATGGAACGCGTGCCGGCGATCGCCCCGGAAAGAGATGAGTTTGAAACGACACCTCAACCCTTATATTTCCTCAATAGGCCCCTCAAATTCATACAGAGAGGCTTTGTGACCGCTACGATCTTGCCGCTATTTTTGTTGGGTTTGGTGTTACTGATTATCACACGGGAGGACCGTTTCAAATTTGCGATCCTGGCGATCGTCCCTCTCTATTACGCTACTGTTCAGTCGCTGATCCACACCGAATATCGTTATATTCTACCCACCTCGCATATCCTCATGGTCTTTTGTGCCGTATTTTTGAGTTTTCTTACCCGAAAGGTACGGCGAGTTAGGGTAAAATAGTGTCTTTAAACGATATGCGCGTTCCTTTTGTAGATCTAAAAGCACAATATCACAGCCTCAAGTCCGAATTTGACGCGGCGATACTCGATGTCGTCAGCAACACGGCGTTCGTCAGCGGACGCTACGCAGCGGCGTTTGAGGCAGAGTTTGCCGCGTATATCGGTACGCAGAATTGCGTCGCGGTCGCAAACGGCACCGACGCCATAGAAATTGCCCTGGCCGCTCTAGGCGTCGGGCCGGGCGACGAAGTCATCGTCCCGGCAAATACTTTTTTTGCCACGTCTGAGGCAGTTAACAATGTCGGTGCGACGCCGGTCTTTGTCGATTGCGAGCCTCATTTTTTTAACATAGACGTGGATAAGATCGAGCAAAAAATTACTGAGCGAACAAAGGCGATAATTCCCGTTCACCTCTACGGCCTGCCCGCCGAAATGGATGCGGTCATGGCCATCGCCAATAATCACGGGCTCAAAGTGCTCGAAGATTGTGCCCAGTCGCACGGTGCCGATTACAAAGGCCGCCGTACCGGCACGTTCGGCGACATTGCGACCTACAGCTTCTATCCCGGCAAAAACCTCGGAGCTTACGGCGATGCAGGCGCGATTGTGACAAACGACGAAGCCCTCACCGAGCGTTGCCGTCTAATCGCGAATCACGGCCAGCCAGCAAAATATCACCACTCACTGATCGGCCGCAACAGTCGCATGGACGGTATCCAGGCGGCCGTGCTTTCGCTCAAGCTCAAGCATCTCGACGGTTGGCTCGAAGCCCGCCGCACAAACGCTGCGCGTTACAACGATTTGCTCGCCAGTACCGGCATTACTCTGCCCTTCGCACCGGAATATTCGCGTCACACATACCACCTTTATGTTATCCGCGTAAAAAACCGTGATAATGTGGCTGCCAAGCTAAACGAAGCCGGCGTCGATACCGGCTTGCATTACCCGATAGCTTTGCCATTTCTCGAAGCGTACGCAGAGCGCGGATTCACACCCGCAGATTTCCCTGTCGCTCACGAGCAAATGGGCGAGCTTTTGTCTCTGCCGATGTACGCGGAGCTGACCGAGCAGCAGATCGAGCATGTGTGTACGACGCTCAAAAGTACCGGTTCCCTTTCCACCACCGCGAACAAATAGGCGGCAGACCCGATGAACGAAAAGGCCATCTGGATCGACCTCGATAATTCGCCACACGTGCCGCTGTTTGTGCCGATAATTAAGCATTATCGAAAGCTTGGCGTCCAAGTTATCCTGACCGCCCGCGACCATTCGCAAACTATTGAGCTGCTTGAGCTTTACGGCCTCGGCGGCACCTACACCGTCATCGGTTCGCATTATGGCAAAGGCAAAATTAACAAGATCCGCGGCCTACTTGTCCGCCTCAAACAGCTAGTCTCGCACGTCAACAAGCTTCAAAAACAGATCTCCGTCGCTCTTAGTCATGGCTCGCGCTCGATGGTGCTTGCGGCAAGATGGTTGAGAATACCGGTCGTCACGATGTACGATTACGAATTTACTGAAACGAACATCTTTAATCGATTCTCCGATAAAGTACTCGTGCCCGACCGTATCCCCGATTCAGTTTTGGATGAGATCAGTTTGCCCGCCGGTAAACGAGTAAAGTATCTGGGCATCAAAGAGGAGCTTTACGTCAGCAAATTCAAACTGGCCTCTGATTTTCGCCAACGCTTTTGTGAGAAACGCGGCATTGATGGCTCTGACAACAAAGTGTTAGCCGTTGTGCGGCCTCCGGCGACGACAGCAAACTACCACTCGGAAAAGAGCGAGTTCCTACTCGACGATATTCTGTATTTCCTATTAAGCGATGCCCATGTTGTTACCGTCGTTGTACCCCGTACCCGCGAACAGGCGGACGAGATACGGACCAGACTAGCGAACATTCCTGACGCAACCGGCCGATCTGTGATCCTTGATGAAGCCGTCGACGGTCTCGCCCTCGCATTTGCTTCCGACCTGCTCATCTCCGGCGGCGGGACGATGAACCGCGAAGCCGCGCTCCTCGGCGTGCCCGTTTACAGCATTTTTGCTGGGCGCCAAGGTGCTCTCGACCGGCAGATGGAAGCCGAGGGTCTCATCACATTTATCCGCGATGCCCGTGATCTGGCAAAGATCCGTCTGGAACGCCGAAAACCACGATCCGCAAACACCTTGACCGACCGCGTCGAAAGATTTGTAATAAACCAGATCGACGGCTATTTGTAGATGTTCAAACAATACCCTAAATATAAGTTTGTACTTGCCGCATGCGACTATGCGTTGTTACTCGCGGCTTGGGTTGCGGCGATATTGATCCGTTTTTACGATGTGCCGTGGATAGACCTAATGTCGCGGCCGCTTGTGCGAACGCAGGGAGCATTGATCCTAGTCTATTCCGTCATCTGGATCGTTATTTTTCAGCATTTCAGCCTCTACAAGCTCGATTATTTTATGTCGTTTGGCACGCAGCTTTTCGCGATCGCCAAATCGCTGCTCTATGGCATTATCGGTCTCGTTCTGATCACATTCGTATTCAAAAGACTTGATTTTGTAGAGTCGCGGCTCGTGCTCGCTTTGTTTTTCAGCATTAGCGTCGTGGCAATAATGGCGTTTCGCACCCTTGTTTTCCGGCCACTTTTCGCCATCGCTTCGCAGAAAAAGATCATCCGCCGCAAGGTATTGATCGTCGGTCGCGACCGCACGGCAAAAATGGTCGCAGCTCAGATCGACGTTGACGATCGCCACGGTTTTGACGTTGTTGGGTTTGTAAATGACGACATCGAAATCGGCGAACGGATTTTTGACGACCTTACAAATGTAGGCCACCTCAGTGAGCTAAACGATCTCGTCGAACGATTTGAGATAAAAGAGATCATCATCGCCGAGAGTGATGTCACCCACGCGCATCTGCTCGAGATCATCGACAAGGCCCAGGCGACAAATGCCAACGTGCGCCTCGTATCCGAGCTCTACAACATCATCCCCGAAAAGGTTCTGCTCGAAAAATATCTCGGCGTCCCAATTGTCAAGATGCCGCAAAATTACGACAACGCCCTCTTTAGTGTCTATAAACGCATCTTCGATGTTTGCGTGACCGTCATCGGTTTGGTGGTGCTGGCGTTACCCATGACGATCATAGCCCTGCTGATAAAACTGACGTCAAAAGGGCCGGTATTTTACAATCACACACGCATCGGCAAAGACTGTAAGCCGTTTGAATTCTATAAGTTTCGTACTATGCAGGACGGGACGGACGATACCGTACATCGCGAGTTCGTTTCGGACCTGATCGCGGCAAAGGATTCTGGGGACGAGGTAAAAAAGATAACCAATGACCCCCGAGTAACCTCGATCGGACGCATTTTGCGAAAGACCTCGCTCGATGAGTTGCCACAATTATTTAATGTTCTAAAAGGTGAGATGAGCCTCGTCGGTCCGCGGCCGTGTATGCCGTACGAACTAGAACAATATCAGGAATGGCACCGCCGCCGCCTGTCCGTCATTCCCGGATGTACAGGCCTGTGGCAGGTCGCCGGACGCTCGGCGGTCGATTTTAACGACATGGTCATTCTCGATCTTTTTTACATTGACAATATGTCGCCGCTGTTCGACCTGAGTATAATTCTTAGGACGCTGCCTGTAATGTTGTTGGCAAAAGGCGGGCACTAAACAAAATGAAAGTTGCTGTCATCGGCGCCGGTTATTGGGGCCCTAATCTAATTAGAAATTTTCTAGCGGCCGACGAGGTCGAAACGGTCGTCGCCTGCGATTTGGACGAAGGCCGTTTGGCCAAGATGCAAAAAATGTTCTTCGGCATCGAGACCTCGACCGATCACACCGCCGTTATAGGTCGCCCGGACATAGATATTGTCGTTATCGCAACGCCCGTTTCTAAGCATCATGAGATCGCTAAAACAGCCCTGCTCGCCGGCAAACATGTCTGGATCGAAAAGCCGATGACCGTCAGTTCTACCGAGGCCGAGGAACTCATCGAGATCGCCGAACAAAAAAACCTCAAGCTCTTTGTCGATCACACATTTATCTACACCGGTGCCGTTCGCAAGATGAAAGAGATCATAACTTCCGGCCGTCTCGGCGATATCTATTATTTTGATTCCGTGCGGGTCAATCTCGGCCTGTTCCAACACGACGTCAATGTCATCTGGGATCTCGCTCCGCACGATCTCTCGATCGCAGATTATCTGCTTGAAAAGCAACCTGTTGCAGTTTCTGCCGTCGGCAGCTGCCACGTCGGCAATGGTCTTGAAGATATTGCATATCTTACGCTTGAATATGAAAATAACCTCATCGCCCACTTTCACGTCAACTGGCTCGCACCTGTCAAGATCCGAAAAACCCTGATCGGCGGCAGCAAGTCGATGATCGTTTTTGACGACAACGAAACCAGCGAAAAGCTGAAAATTTACGACAAAGGCATCGACGTAACGACCCGCGACGGCGTCTACGACACGCTCGTGCAATACCGAACAGGCGATATGCTAAGCCCGAAACTCGACCAGACCGAGGCCCTTGCTGCGGGTACGCGGCACTTTATTGATTGTATTTTGAATGATAAAAAGCCGCTCACCGACGGCCACGCGGGCCTAAATGTCGTGCGGGTGTTAGAGGCATCCGGCGAGTCGATCAAGAATGGTGGAAAGCTCGTAGAGTTATGATCTTTCAATTGCCCCCTAGCTTTAGCTGGGGGTTTGTTGCTTTTATGAATCCTAGGCTTTAGCCCAAATTTGGCTAAAGCCGAAAACTTTGTTAGCTTGCTATCCACGCTCTAAAGAACGTGGCAATTGAGATGAAAACTATTTTTACAGACGAATATTTACAAAAAAATTTCATCCGCCTCAACGAGGTAACGCTGGGGGAGGATGTAAAGATCTATTCGTTCGTCAACGCTTACGGCTGTGAGATCGGCGACGAGACGCGGGTCGGGGCGTTTGTCGAGATCCAAAAAGGCGTGCGTGTAGGCCGCCGCTGCAAAATATCCTCGCACTCGTTCCTGTGCGAAGGCGTGACCATCGAGGACAACGTATTTATCGGCCACGGCGTTATGTTCACCAACGACAAGTTTCCGCGTGCTACGAATACCGACGGCTCACCGCAATCCGAAGCCGACTGGGCGGTCATTCCGATCAACGTCAAAAAAGGTGCCAGCATTGGCTCCAACGCAACCATCCTCGCAGGTGTAACGATCGGCGAAAACGCTATGATCGGCGCCGGTGCCGTCGTCACGAAAGACGTGCCCGATCACACCACCGTCGCCGGAGTCCCCGCCCGCGAAGTATCAGCAGCCCGCACGTAAGTAACTGCCCCGCCCAGTAATGAACATCTCAAGTACAATTTCGACTGCCGCAGAAACTCTAAAACTCGCGGGTGTCGCCGACCCGCGCCGCGAAGCGTCGTCGCTGCTCGCTTTTGCTCTCGACAAACCGTCAGCGTTTCTCATTGCACATCCCGAATATGAACTGACCGATGATGAAGCGGCTCGATTTGATGGATTTATTGCTCGCCGCGCGTACCGCGAACCTTTTCAATACATCACCGGACGGCAGGAATTTTATGGATTGGATTTTCAGGTTTCGCCGGACGTCTTGATACCTAGACCCGAGACTGAGACACTCGTCGAAGAAGCGATCCGTGAACTCAATAAACTCAGCGAAATCGTTTTTTGCGAGATCGGTGTCGGCTCCGGCTGTATCTCCGTCTCAATACTTCACAACGTCCAAAACGCAACTGCCATCGGTGTCGATATCTCCGAAAAGGCGATTGCCGTCGCCGAGCGCAACGCGGCTCGTCACGGCGTTGCCGACCGGCTCACACTCATCAAAGGTGATCTCTTCGCAGGCGTCGATCACAGGTTTGACCTCATCGTCTCTAACCCGCCGTATATCCCTTTTGCCGATCTGACGGATATGCAAAAAGAGGTTCGAGATTTCGAACCGCACAACGCCCTCTTTGCCGGAAACGACGGCCTCGATATTGTACGACGCCTCATTGAAGAGGCACCGGAACATCTAAGCCCGTGTGGTTTGTTATTGATCGAGATCGGGTTTGGCCAGGCAGAAAAATTGAGAGGCCGTTTTGACCTCTCAATATGGAATGAGCCTGAGTTTTTAACAGATCTACAAGGAATTTTGAGAACCGTCAAAGCATTGATTCGTTAAGCTTTGAAATTTTTCTTCAACCTCTGCCATACCTCAAAATACTCGGCCTGCAGTTGCGAGGTTTCCATCGCAAATTTTGTCGGGCGGATGATGTAGCGTGACTCGAACATAAACGCCATTGTGCCTTCGAGTTTTTGCGGTTTGAGGTCGGCGTTAGACGCTTTTTCAAAAGCATCGAGGTCGGGGCCGTGGGCGGACATTTGGTTGTGAAGCGAGCCGCCGCCGGGCAGGAAGCCCTCTTCTTTAGCGTCATACTGGCCGTAGACGAGGCCCATGTATTCGGACATGTAGTTGCGGTGATACCAAGGCGGACGGAACGTGTTTTCGGCGACAAGCCAGCGTTCAGGGAAGATGGCAAAATCGCAGTTCGCAACACCCGCCTCGCCTGACGGCGAGGTGAGCACGGTGAAAATGCTCGGGTCCGGATGATCGTACGATATCGAACCTATCGTGTTAAATCGGCGCAGGTCGTAACGGTACGGAGCATAGTTGCCGTGCCAAGCAACAACATCGAGTGGGGAATGGTCGACACTGCACGACCACAGATTGCCGCCAAATTTTGCGATCTGTTCAAACGCGCCTTCGCGGTCCTCGTACCAAGCGACCGGCGTCTCAAAATCACGCGGATTGGCCAAGCCGTTCGCCCCGATCGGGCCGAGATCGGGCAAGCGAAACATTGCGCCGTAATTTTCGCAAATATAACCGCGGCACTGTTTGTCGTCCGCGTGCGGCTCGACCTTAAATCTGACGCCCCTTGGGATAACAACAACCTCACCCGCACCGGCTTGCAATGCGCCAAGCTCTGTTAGAAAACCTAGCCTTCCCATTTCAGGCACGATCAGCATCTCAGCGTCAGCGTTATAAAAATAACGGTCGCCCATGCCCTTGTTACAGGTGTAGATATGGATGCCGATGCCGGCCTGCGACATCAGGTCGCCGTTGAGAGCGATGGTCGTGATGCCGTCAATAAAATCGGTCGGCTCGGTCGGGATCGGCAGCGGATCCCAACGTAGTTGATTGGGCGTTACATCAATGTCATCCGGTTTGCTCTGCCAGCGGCGGTTATCGATCCGCTCAAAGGGCTTGTGCATCACGGACGGACGGATGCGATATGTCCATGTTCGCTTATTACCCGCACGCGGAACCGTAAACGCCGTCCCTGACAATTGCTCGGCATAAAGCCCAAGCGGAGCCCGCTGCGGCGAGTTCATCCCAACCGGCAACGCTCCCTCGACAGCCTCAGTCGCAAATTCGTTTCCAAAACCTGTTTGATATTTGAGATTCATAAGAAAATTAGCCACAGATTAACACAAATAGACATAGATTCAATTTTGAGGAGACCGTACTTGGTACGAGAGAAACAACAACAGATATCATCCGAAGCGGCCGTTAGAGTAGCCTATTTTATGATCGCCTCCGCCGGTATCTCTTTCGGGATCTTTAACTTAATACTTTCGATCTTACCGTCACGTTCAACAATAGCGTCTATTTTCTTTCCTAGATTTTCCTTGATTATCAATTTCAGATCTTCGATATCTAGTGACTTCGAAAGATCGTGTCCCGCAACCGTCTTTATGGTATCTCCGGGCTTAAACCCGATCTTGTCCGCCAAGCCATTAGAGTAGACCACAAGTAGGTAATACTGATTACGGCTATATGTTTCGATGCCAAGTACGTACCCGCTCGGACGCGGCGCCAACCCAAGCCAGTATCGGATCGCAGGAAACAAGTAATCTCGAAATGTGGCCGATTCCTTTTCGAGTGCCGAATTGTCGGTTAGTGACTCCTTTATCTTCGCCGATATGCTGTTCTGCAATGACGACGCCCGGGATAGGGCATCCTGCGATTGTGCTCCCCAGACCTGGTACTGCTGAGCAATGACAACCGCTCGAATGAAATTTTCGGTTGATGCCTTTTGCGCCGTGATCATCTGGAGCAGAGATTTTATGACGCGGGCCCTCAGCTGATCTTCCGTACGGACCTCAGCCAGCTTGGCTCCATACGCATCTAAGGTCTGTTGCAGATCATA
>JBGAUY010000028.1:0-36353 GCA_044228425.1 Pyrinomonadaceae bacterium
GGGCGAGGATCTCCGCACTGTCGAAGCCGCCGCGATCTGCGCCGCGCAAGGCATCGCAAAGATCACCCTGCTCGGCAGCGAAGAAAAGATCCGTTCGCTCGCATCTGAGGCCGGAGCAAATCTTAACGGCGTCGATATACTCGATCACCGCAAGTCAGCCGATTTCGGCAAACTCGCGACGCTCTATCACCAGATGCGTCGGGCCAAAGGCGTCACGCTTGAGGAAGCTGAGCAAACTGTCAAAGACCCACTGTATTACGGCAACCTGATGGTCCGCGAAGGCAAAGCGGACGGCTCGGTCGCCGGAGCGACTAATACGACCGCGCATACAGTTGCCGCAGCGCTCAGATGTATCGGCGTTAGAGCCGGAATGAAAACCGTATCGAGTTTTTTCCTAATGGTTGTGCCGGATAAAAAGTTTGGTGCGAGCGGCGCGATGATCTACGCCGATTGTGGCGTCGTTATCGACCCTGACGTAAGCGAGCTTGCTGAGATAGCCATCGCGTCGGCAGATTCGTGCCGTGCTTTGTTACAGGTCGAGCCGCGGGTCGCAATGCTCTCATTCTCGACAAAGGGAAGTGCAAAACATCAGCTTATTGAAAAGGTCGTCGAAGCGACCAAGACCGTAAAGGTCCGGATGCCCGACCTCGCCATCGACGGCGAACTCCAGGCCGACGCCGCGCTTGTCCCGTCGGTAGGTGCTTCGAAAGCTCCCGGTTCAAATGTCGCCGGCAAGGCAAACGTCCTCATCTTCCCCGACCTCAACGCTGGCAACATCGCCTACAAACTTACCGAGCGCCTCACCGGCGGCACAGCGATAGGCCCCATCCTCCAAGGCCTCGACCGCCCCTGCAACGACCTCTCGCGCGGCTGTTCGGCGGCGGATATTGTCGATGCAGTGGCGATTACGGCTGTGCAATCGCAGGCGAGAAAGTCTTAGCAAAACTCTAACAGCCAGTTCGCGTATTTTTGGAAATTAGTATTTGGGGATTCCTTTAACTCCAGAAGTTTTTGCCGGGCGGGTTGGGCATGGAGTTCGACAAGCTCTATCAATGCGGTAGAGAACCCATCATTATCATGTCCCTCGTCTAAGCCGCGTTGATAAGCTGTAAACAACTCGGGAATCACTGTAGTATCTCCAATGATCGCTAATGGCCAAGATGCAGCTTCCCTCACAACAAAACTTTCGTGATTCAGAAGTTCTAATAACCTTGGGACATCGGTAGCCTCTGCTTCCTTTTGTAGATTTTCGCAGGCCTCCACCATCAGAACAATATCTTCGCCTTTGATATCGTTTACGAGTTGATGCCAGCGATTGTCATTCATATATTATTAATCTAAGCCAATCTTGCCACTGGTTCAATAGCCTTAAAAGTTTAGTGCTATTCTTTGACTTAGTTATCATGGATCGAAAAGACAATCCAATAAAACGCCTCCTCGACCGGCTCGGGCCGGGGTTGATAACGGGTGCGTCGGATGACGATCCATCCGGGATCGGGACGTATTCTCAGGCCGGAGCGGCTCTCGGTTACGCAACGCTCTGGACGGCGATCGTCACGCTGCCGTTGATGATCGTTGTACAGCATATCTGCGCAAAGATCGGGATGGTATCGGGCCGCGGGTTAGCCGGAGTGCTAAATCGATATTATTCCAAAAAGCTGCTCTACCCGGTCGTCATCGGCCTAGTCATCGCCAATACCATCAACGCCGGAGCTGACATCGCGGCAATCTCGGCGGCGATAAATATGTTCGTGCCCATACCGATCTCGGCGATGGTCATACCGATTGCGGTAGCGATCGTCGTTTTACAAGTCTGGGGCTCGTACCGGGTGATGGTCAAGATATTCAAATGGCTGACATTGTCGCTATTTGCTTACGTCATCGCGGCGTTTCTTGCGAGGCCGGATTGGTACGCTGTCGCTCGGGCCACGCTTGTACCGCAGATACAATTTACGAGCGAATACATCACGACGATCGTTGCCATTCTCGGCACGACGATCTCGCCGTATCTATTCTTTTGGGAAGCGAGCGAAGAGGTCGAGGAAGAAAAGAGCGAGGGCCGTCGCGATGTAAATGCCCGCCGCGGGGCGACCGACAAAGAGATAAAAAAAGAAAAGCTCGACACGATCGTAGGTATGCTGTTTTGCAACCTCGTCTTTTATTTCGTGATCGTCTCAGCCGGGGCGACGCTGCATGCCAGCGGGCAGACTAACATCCAATCGGCGACCGAGGCGGCACAAGCTCTCAGGCCGCTTGCCGGAAATTTTGCGACAGTGCTGTTTGGCATCGGTTTGATAGGAGCTGGACTGTTGGCGGTTCCGGTGCTGACCGGATCGGCGGCATATGCTGTGGCGGAAACTTTTGGCTGGGCATCCGGTCTGGATGAAAAGCCGCGTCACGCAAAGAAGTTTTATGCGGTGATCGCTGCCTCGACCATAGTCGGGGTTGTTATCGATTTTGCGGGTATCAACCCTATTTCAGCATTATTTTGGACAGCCGTTATCAATGGCGTTGTCGCTCCGCCGCTGCTGGTTGTCATAATGCTCGTCGCCAATAACAAAAGCGTGATGGGCGAGCGGACAAACGGCCCTTGGACAAATGTGCTCGGCTGGTTCGCGACTGTGGTGATGTTCGCGGCGGCTATCGGTATGTTTGTTACCTGGTCTCAGTGAGGACCTGCTGACTTAAGACGTTTTCGCTTTTTAAGATCAAACCACTCACCAGCTTTCAAAATATCCACAACCATCGAGCCTTTGTGGTTCTTCGCGTCAACAAACATAACCTGCGTTGCTCCTACAACCTGCAATCGTCGGTTGTCCTGGATGAGAACGGCGGTGTCTTCGTCAATGCCAATTCCAAGCATGTTAGGGTTGACCATGACAAGGCCGAAAAGGCGGTTGTGACGCTGCCGGACGAGAAAATGCTGGTCAAATATAACGTTCGGGATCAAGCCGAGACCCATTCTAACTCCAACCTTATTGCCGTCGAGTATTTTTAGATCGGCATCACCAGTCATCATCGGGTCTGACATCACCGCCGCGCCGGCACTCGATCCGGCAAAAGGGGTGCCGGACGCATATTTTTCGCGGAGCATCTTTAGCAAGTCCGTGTCGCCTAACACATCCATGATGCGATTTTGATCGCCGCCGGTAAAATAAACACCTGTTGCTTGTTTGAGCTGCGTAATAAATTTTGTGCGCTCGTCGGCGTCAATAGGTGCGACAGGTGATGCTTCGATTGCGGCTGGTTTGTATTCCTTAAATTCATTCGACAACTCCATAAAACTCTCATCAGGTTCGGATGTTGCCCAGGTAATAACCAGAATGTGCGCCTTTTCGCCGCCTGACCATCCAACAAATTTCTTGATGGCGTCCGGCGGGTGATCACCGCCGCCGATCACTAGCAGGCGCTGCTGTGCAATGACCGAAAATACTGCGAGCAGTGCGATCGACAATGCTGAAACAAACTTCCTCAAACTACCTAGATTTTTCATCGTTTCGTGGTGATCTCGGCGTAGGAGGCAAGGCAATTTGGACACAAGCACTTTTTATATTTCGCTTTCATTTCGGCGCGGGCCTCGACCGAGACCTCTAATTTCATACACCAGCAACCCTTGATGGTCGCTCCGCAGATGTATTCTTCGCCGCACGATTCGCAGACGGACGGGTCCTTGTACTTTTCTGAAAAGATGCCGAGTGCTTTTCTTAACATCAGTTACCGGTCCATTTCTTAAACGCAAGAACGGCGTTGAGCCCGCCAAAGGCAAACGAATTTGATATTGCGGCTTCGACCTCGGCAGGACGAGCCTCGTTGGCGATGACGTCAACGTTGCATTCGGGGTCGGGCTCGGTAAAGTTTGCCGTCGGCGGGAGCAGGTTGTTGTGCAGGGCGAGAACGGTCGCGGCGGATTCGATAGCACCGGCTCCGCCAAGCGCGTGGCCGTGCATCGATTTGGTCGAGCTGACACCAATATTGTCGGTGTGGTCGCCAAAGACGATCCGCAAAGCCTCCGATTCCATCGCGTCATTTGCCTGCGTCGCCGTCCCGTGGGCATTGACATAACCGACCTGTTCGGGAGCGATGCCGCCATCCTCCAGCGATTGCCGCATCGCCTTGGCGGCTCCGGCCGCGAGCGGCATTGTTAGGTGATGGGCATCCGCCGACATACCAAAACCGGCGATCTCGGCGTAGATCTTTGCACCGCGGGCTTGGGCGTGTTCAAGCGATTCCATGACGAACATCGCTCCGCCTTCGCCAAGGATCATCCCGCTGCGGTCTTTGGAAAAGGGCCGGCAAGTGTCCTGCGAAACAACACGCATTGTTTCCCAAGCCTTGAGGTTGCCATAACAAAGTGGCGCCTCACTTCCACCGGTCAGAGCGACGTCGAGTGTGCCTTGGCGGACAAGCCAAAATGCCTGGCCGATCGCGTGATTGGCCGACGAACACGCGGTCGAAGTCGTAAATGTCGCCCCTGTCAGCCCAAACTCCATCGATACATGGCTCGCGACGGCGTTGCTCATGCCGCGCGGGATGGCGATCGGTTGGTGACGCTGTTGGCCTTGGGCGTAGAGTTTGTAATAAAGTTCGTCCTCGGTCATCTTGCCGCCGAGACACGAGCCGGTGATGACGCCGCTGCGGTCGCAAAGGGCTTCGTCAAATTCGATGCCGGAATCTGCGACAGCTTCACGCGCCGCGACGATGCCGTACTGGGCAAACGGGTCGATCCAGATGAGATTTTTCTCTTCGAAATGCTCGTTCGGGTCAAAACCTTGTATCTCTGCCGCGTTGTGAAACCGCAGCGTCGAGGTATCGAGCTTTTGCATCGGCGCGATTGCGGAGCGTCCGGCACTGAGCCCGTCCCAAAAATCTGAGGCGTTGTTGCCCAGTGGCGAAACAACACCGACGCCGGTGATTACAACTCTTTTCATTTATGTAGGCTCAAGCCGCTGGCGGCGGCGGGATCGTGGGTATCTGGTCAGGATTATCGAGCAACCACTGGATGCCCTCGACGGCCTCGGCGACGCTTTTCATCGATTGGACTTTGTCGTCCGGCACCATGAGGTCAAACTCTTCCTCAAGTTCGAATATCAGATTGAGCCCGTCGAGCGAATCAAGCCCGAGTTCCTCAAAAGTGGTCTCCATCTTGATCTCCGAGGGGTCCACTTTCTTAAACGCCGCAAAAACCTTAATGACCCTTTCCGCAACCGATCCATCAGACATAATGTTTGCCGTCCTCTAATTAATAAACTCAATATACGAAAACATTATAGACAGTAACGGCTGGCAAAGCACGTCCCGTGGGCGGGTCAATATATTTCGGGCTCGCCCGGCGGGCGGGTTTTCCAGCGTTTGTGTATCCACATCCATTGTCCGGGATATTGGCGTATCAGTTTTTCGATCTCGAGTGTAAACGCGGCGGTAGTTTCGACGATGTCACGTTTACGATCGCCGGTGTTTGCGGGTTCGAGCAGCTTGCCGTGGATCAACTTGTAACGCTTTGTGGGTTTGTCCCAAACACAGACAACCGGAAAAATAAATGACTCCGATCGTATCGCGATCATCGCCGCACCTGTCGGCGTACACGCCGGCACGCCAAAGAACGGCACGAACACGCCCTCTTTTGGGTGAGCGTTGACGTCTGACAGGATGCCCAGTGCGCCGCCTTTGCGCAAAATGTCGATCGCCAGCATGGCCGAATTTGTTTTGTTGATCGGCGTGTTGCCAAAACGGGTGCGAAAATTAGTCAGCATCGCTTCGATCTTAGGGTTATCGAGCGGGCGGGCGAGATAGCTGATCGGTTCGTACAGAGCGGCAAAGGCGAACACGAGCATTTCCCAGTTTCCCATGTGCCCGGTCGTCAGGATCGCCCCGCGGCCCTCGGCCTTGCATTTTGCGTAGAGGGCCTTTGATTCCTCATCAAGCTCAAAATCGACGATCTTTGCCAGATCCGCAGGCGTGTATTTATCAAACTGGCTGAGTTCCCCTAGTACGCGTCCGAGATTCTCAAACGTGCCGTCAAGGATCCGCTTTCGTTCATCGACGCTCTTTTCAGGATAGGCGATCTCAAGATTATGCATCCCTGTCCGTCGAATACTTTTCAACACGTACGATGTCGATCTAAGGATAAAGATACCCAGTCGCACCGCCAATGAGCGCGGCAGCAGTCCCATCAACCCGAGCCCGACGCGGGCGGCGGCGTATTCGATATTGATAATGGTGTTGCTTTTTTTTGCCATGGGCCGAGATTTACTTTAGTGGCATTGCGGTCGGAATTCAACAGCTCTGCACACGTCTTATTTCCTTACAAAACTCTTACAATCACAGCCGCCGCAACCTGTTAGCCTTATGTTATGGCGAACTTTCGCCGGTATTTATACAGAACTTACAGGGGATATTTATTGTGCAAAACGTAATCGAATTAAACCGGCCAAACGCGGGCCGCTTGAATTGGGACACGATCATCTTTGTCGCGATCTTTCACATCGTAGCGGTTTCAGCGTTGTTTACATTTAGCTGGCAAAATCTGACCGCCGCTTTTATTACGTGGTGGGTTGCCGCGAGCTGGGGCATCGGCATCGGTTATCACCGGCTGATGACGCACCGCGGATTTAAAGCCCCGCGGTGGCTTGAGCGTACGCTCGCCACGTTTGGCACATTGGCGATCCAGTCGGGGCCGGTTTCTTGGGTCACGACGCACCGCATACATCACGCGTTCACCGATACCGACCGCGATCCGCACAGTCCCCGTAACGGCACATATTGGTCGCACATCGGCTGGATCTTTCGCGGCACTGCACAGATACAGCCCGCATCGGCACGACAAAAATATTCGCCCGATCTGATCCGCGATCCGTACCTCGTTTTTATCGACAAATATTACTGGGTCTCGTCGGTCATCCTCGGCGGAGTGCTGATGGCGATCGGCGGTTGGCAGATGGTCGTGTGGGGCGTATTTTTACGCACTGTTCTCGGTTGGCACTTTACTTGGCTCGTCAACTCGGCAACACATCTCTGGGGTTATCGCCGGTTTGAAACAGGCGACGATTCGCGAAACAACGGCCTTGTCGCTGCCGTCACATTTGGCGAAGGCTGGCACAATAACCACCATGCGTACCCGCGTTCGGCACGTCACGGCCTGACGTGGCGTGAGTTTGACATCAACTGGGTACAGCTCCGCGCTTTAGAAATGCTTGGCATCATTAAAGATGTCCACTCGATCGACCTATCCGAAGAGATCGACGGGGTTAAGGCTCTGAAGAAAGCAGCTTAATTCAACGAAAAACTGAAAACGGAAAATGGAAAGTGAACCCTGAGGTTTCTATTTTCCATTTTCCGTTTTACATTTTGAGTTAGAACATGCGGCGACGTAAGACAGCAATATTCTTTTTGATCCTGGGCATTTGCCTGATCGTGATCGCGGCGGCGTTGAACGTCGGGTGGATATTGCTCAATGTCCGCGAGGTCGCTCTGCTGGTTTTCGGCGTAATATTTTTTGCACTGATAATCACCGGGCTGACGTTGAACACGATCTTTCTCGTGCGAGAGATCCGCCGTAACGAACAGCACGACGCTTTTCTAAACGCCGTCACTCACGAACTAAAGACGCCGATCGCCTCGATAAAGCTCTACCTCGAAACGTTAAAATCACGGCCTGTGGACGAGGCAAAGCGGGCGGAGTTTTACGACATAATGCTGTCGGACAGCGATCGTCTGCTCGGCACCGTCGAGCAGGTTTTGCAGGCGAGCCGGACGCGTGAAAAGCAGCGTCAGATGAACACTGCCGAGATCGACCTTGGCGAATTGCTGACCGACACGATCAAGATCGTTCAGGGGCAGAACAATCTAGACGAGTCGGCGATACGATACACCGCACCGACCGAGACGATCAAAACGATGGGCGATCGGGGCGAGCTGCAGACGGCGTTTGCCAACCTGCTCGACAACGCCATCAAATACTCCGGCGGCGAACCAAAGATATCCGTGCGGATGACAAAATCGCGTTCGGGCAAGGCAGATATTCTATTCCGAGACAACGGTGTCGGGCTCCAGCGGGCCGATCTGAAACGGATCTTTAAGAGATTTTTCCGCGTGCCTAATGCCGAACTGACCGCCGCAAAAGGCAACGGCCTGGGCCTGCCGATCGTAAAGTCGATCATCGAAAAACACGGCGGCCGCATCAAGGCCGAGAGCCGTGGACTCGGGAAAGGCAGCACTTTCATCGTCCAATTGCCAAAGGCGTAAGCCGTTCAATGTTCAAAGTTTAAGGTTCAAAGTTTTTTGAACCGCAACATTGAACTTTGAACCTGAAACTTTGAACTATGCAAATTCTGATCGTCGAAGACGAAGAGCATCTGGCCGTCGGCCTCAAATTTAACCTTGAGGCTGAGGGTTATGAGACTGTGATCGCTGGTGACGGCGAGACGGGGCTTGAGCTGCTGGCGGCGGCGGCGTTTGATGCTGTCGTGCTGGATGTGATGCTGCCCGGGATCGACGGTTTTGAGGTTGCACGGGTAATGCGTGAACGCTCCGATTACACGCCGATCTTGATGCTGACGGCACGCGGACGGCCCGAAGATGTGCTGGGCGGTTTCGCCGCCGGGGCCGACGATTATCTGCCAAAACCTTTTGACCTCGAAATATTCCTCGCGCGTCTTAACGGTTTGCTTCGCCGCCGTCAGTGGATGAAAAACGAAGCCGAACCCGCCGCCGAGGATGAGACGCTCCACATCAACGGCCGCGAGATCGACCTCGTAAATCTTGAGCTGCGGCACGACGAGACAAGCGTCCGGCTGACGCTGATGGAGGTCAATCTGCTGCGTTACCTGATCGCCAACGAAGGCCGCCCCGTATCCCGCAAATCTATCCTCGAAGACGTCTGGAATCTGCAGGAGGACACCGACACGCGTGCGATCGACAATTTCATCGTCCGCCTCCGCAAACTGCTCGAAGACTCACCAAACAGCCCAAAGATCCTACAGACCGTCCGTGGTATCGGTTATCGCTTTGTAAGCCCTGACTGACTTAATCCCCGATAGTCTTCCCTCGCTACAACCCGCACCTGCTCACGCCAATTCTCATGCAATTCAAACCGCCACAGCTCGATCTCGGGTGAGATCGTCTTTGCAAAAAACTCAAAATCGCGGTGAAAACTCCATGCCGGAGCGGCTAGATAAATGATCGCCGGTTGGTTCGCGATAGTGCGTCCGTCAAACAGGTCCGCCTCGTCGAGCAGCCCGCGTCGCCGTTGCAGCTCGATCTTTCGCCAGTAATCGGTAGCCTGAAAAACGCTCGAACGGTCGGGCTGCGTCTTTAGCTCGATGATGACGAGACGCCCGTCTTTTCGCAGGGCAAGCAGATCGATCTTGTCGTTTGCAGAGCGAAACTGGTGATAAATTGGCGACAAGATCAGGTTTGCGTCAAGCAAACTAATGTTGCGTCGAAGTATCGATTCGAGCCACGCTTCGGGTGCAGTACGGTAATATTCATGGCGCTTATTCAGCGTCTCGGCGTTGCGGTAAAGCTTGAGTTGCTCGACGATCTCAACTAGATTATCCCACGTCTCGTCGTTCAATATCCGTCGGTCGCGGCCAACGCCGAACCACGCCTTTTCGATGCCCATCATCGTCCGCACTCGGGCAAACGGCAGCCCCAAAAACCGTAGTGTTTCGCCCTGTCTCGAATAAACGACATCGATCTCATCCGGCGAAAGGCGGATGATCCGCTGTGCGATACCGCCGGGATGTTTCAATTCCTGAGCCGTCGGACGGCGGGCCTTTTCACGCCACAGATCGCGGATCTTTCGCTTTGGCAGCTCGGCGAGCATAGGCGGTTCGGTCTTTCGTTTTATCTCAAATAACGTGATCTTTGCTTTCCAGCGGTCGGTCAACAGGGCGTGGAGCTTTTGTATATTTTTGGCGTGCCGCTTTTCACACACGATCCGGATATCGAGCACCGGCTTTTTTCGTGAGCCCAATTTTTCTAGCCAGAGGATCGCAGACGACAGCACGACCTCGACCGTCAGTTTGCCGGTTACATCATAGATCGCGGCAAGCGGCTTTTTGTCGGCGTCGTCAAAAAGTATTTGAGCGAGACGTCCGCCCTCAGTATTTAGAGCGACGCGGCCGAGCTTGATGCCGGGAAAATTCGCCTTTATTAGGTTTGCGATCTCGTTGGCTTTTTCAAGCCGTGCAAGCTCTACCTCGGCGGTGAGGGTGCTGGCCGCAATTCGCGGCACGAGCCGTATTGTCTCGCGTTTGCCAAACTCACGGCTTAAGCTCAGCGATAACTCATTGCCGTCAAATTCGTGCCGATGCAGCCGCCAGTCATGAAATCCGTCGTCGCCGATAAAACCGACAAGCGTCTTGTCGCCATCTGCGGTTATTTCGATCTCAGGATTTGTTAGCGGAAATGTGCGGCCCGTTTCGCGGACCAATAGCCACTCATGATGAGCGGCCAATATTTCGCGGATCTCGTCCGGATTCACCATTCGTGATTTGCGGCAAAGTATTTGATCATCGCTTCGGCCCAGTCGGCGTAGCCCTGTTCGGACGGGTGTATGCCGTCGGCCCAAAAACCTTCGAGCCTGACATCGGCCGGCTGCGGATAGTAAAAGACGCGGTCCATCCCGCGTGCAAATTCGACTATGTTTGCGTTGTGCATCTGCGACAGCCGCCAGAGGATCGATCTGATCGGTTCGGGCAGGGCCGGAGCATAGATGATCATCGGGCAGTTTGAGATAAAGATGACCGCGTCCGGATTTTTTTGGCGGACTATCGAGATCAGCTCGAGCATATCGGTGCGCCATTTGCGCGGGCTCGAGAGTTTCATCACGTCGTTGCCGCCGATGCCGAGCAGGATATAGTCAAACTGTTCGTCCGGCATGTGCGGAATGAGCTCGTCGATCGTTCGTCGGGCGGTGACGCCGTTAAGCCCGAGTACTTGCCAATCGACCGGACGGCCAATATGTTCGCTCAGGTTTTTGGCAAACTGCCCGGCAAGCGCGAGTTCGTGCGTCCTCGCCCCAAGCCCCGCGACGGTCGATTCGCCGGTGACGTAGAGCTTTGCGGGATTCGGCCCATCACCGTACCGACCGTGCCTTGGGCCGTCAGCGTCGGGCAGGACACCGATCTTCCAACGCGTGATCTGTCCCTGCAAGAGCAGCAGCGGCGTAAACGGCAGCAAAGCCGCCGCTCCGACGACAAACTTCGCTTGTAATTTTTGCAAGTTATCCTGCTTTAACTTGTCACTCATCACTTGTCACCAGTCGCTCGCTTCGTTCGTTATGATAAAATTTAAAGCCTCAAATGTTTTTGTCAAATCTGCCCCGGCCTTTCCTGCTACTGTTTGCTTTCACGCTTGTAATGCAGGCGTGCGGCTCGTCGCAAACCAACCAAAATAAAGAGGTTTCGCTGACCGGCGAAAGCACGAGCGAATTTCCTTTCACGGTAAAGGAGCCGGACGTTTATCAAGCAGATGTGATCGTAACTGCGGGCGGGGCCGAGACGCGTTGGACGGTTGCAAGAAACGGCGATAAGTGGCGGTACGACATTTTCGCTGGTGCAGCGATGGCCGTTTCGCAGATCCGCAGCGACAAGCTCTATGGAATAGACCACCGCAAAAAAACATTCTGGGAGATGAACGAAAAGCCGGGCTCCGGCGAGATCGGCGACATCGCCCGCAGCTTTTTTCGCGGCTACGAGCACAACGATTTTGACGAAACCGGCCGCGAAGGCACTATCATCAAATACAGGGTCCGCCCCATCGACAAGCGTCCGGGCAGCATCTTGATCTCGATCGACACCGCAAGCGGGATGATGATTAGGCAGGATTTTTTAGCGGCGGACGGCTCTCCGGAATATGTTTATGAGCTTCGAAATTTGAAGTTGAGCGTTGACGATAGCACGTTCGCGATACCGTCCGGCTACCAAAAAACTGCCGCACCAGATAAGACAAAATGAGCGATACACACCCTAGAACCGAGATAACCGACGCCGACCGCGAATTTGCGGCTAACGCCCTGCACACGCTGCCGTTTTCAAAACTGATCGGTATGAAACTGGTCAAGCTAGAGGTTGACGAGGCTCAGATCAGCATCGATATGCGCGACGACCTGCGCCAGCCAAGCGGCGTTTTGCACGGCGGAGTGACGGCGACGCTCATCGATACGGCAATGGCATTTGCCGTCCGCACACGGCTCGCACGCGAAGAGGCCACAGCGACGATCGACCTCACGATCCACTATTTACGGCCCCATATCACCGGCGTTTTTACCTGCACGGCAAAGGTCGTTCGTGCCGGAAAACGGATATTCACCGTCTCAGCCGACGTCCACGGCGAAGACGGCAAACTGATCGCAACGGGGATCTCGACCTATACAAGAGTTTGATCCACAGATGAACACAGATAAACACTGATGATAGGAACAATGAAATACATCTGTGTCCATCTGTGTTTATCTGTGGTTAATTAATTTCGGTAATGGAACAGTTACGCAAATTTGCACGATATTTTAAGCCTTACAAAGGGACGATCCTGCTTGGGATCCTTTGTATTTTGGTGTCGATGTCGTTTGGGCTTTTTGTTCCGTATATGGTCGGTCAGGCGGTTGACGATCTTGGTGCTAGTGTCACACGCGAAAAGATCATCTACTATCCGCTCGTCATCCTCGGCATCAACGCCATGAGCGGTGTGTTTTTGTTTTTGCAGCGTCGGCTGCTGATCAACACGTCGCGGCATATCGAGTTTGATATGCGGCAGGATTTTTACGCGTCTCTGGTCGATCAATCGATGCAGTATTTTCACGAGACCCGCGTGGGCGACCTGATGGCCCGGGCGACCAACGACCTAGCTGCTATCCGACAGATCGTCGGCCCGATGATCTTGTACAGTTTTCAAGCGATATTTGCACTCTGCATCTCGCTGCCGATAATGCTCAACATCTCGGTCAAGCTCACGCTGCTGCTGCTCATCCCGATGCCGCTCGTGACGCTGACGGTCAAATTTTTGGGCGAGCGGATACACAAGCGGTTTGAGAAAATTCAGGAATATTTCTCAGATATCACGGCCCGTGCGCAGGAAAATCTGACCGGCGTCCGAGTCGTTCGTGCCTATGCCCAAGAGGATGCCGAGATCGAGCAGTTCCAAGTCCTAAACCGCGAATACGCCTCGCAAAACCTGAAGCTCGTAAAATACGCCGCCGCGATGCGTCCGCTTTTGTTTTTCTTTATCGGGCTTGGATTCGTGATCATCGTTGCGGTCGGCGTTCCGATGGCTGTCCGCAGCGAGATAACCGCCGGCGATTTCACGGCGTTTATCCTCTATCTCCAGCGGATGATCTGGTATCTCATCGCCCTCGGCTACGTCGTCAATCTCTACCAACGCGGCACCGCTTCGCTAAAACGCTTTAACGCCATCCTCGAAGCCGAGCCCGCGATCAAGGACGACGCAAATGCAAGCGAACAGCCTCCTGTTCAAGGCAGCATCGAATTTCGCGACCTGACCTTTGCGTACAACGGCAAACCGGTGCTCCACGATATTGATCTAAAAATAGATGCCGGACAGACCGTCGCGTTTGTCGGCAAGACCGGCAGCGGTAAATCGACGTTGATGAGCCTCGTACCGCGTCTGCTGGATGCGCCCGACGGCAGCGTCCTGGTCGATGGCCGCCCTTTGCGTGAATATCCCATCGCCCAGCTCCGCCAAGCTATCGGTTTTGTGCCGCAGGAGACGTTTCTATTCAGCGACACGCTCGCGGCGAATATTGCGTTCGGGGTCGAGTCAGTACCACCTGCGTTAGCGGGTGGGCTCTTAGTCCCCGGCGAAGAGAAGAACCCGCCCGCTCACGCAGGCGGTTCTGACAAGATGACCGTCGAAGCCGCCGCGACAGTCGCAGGGCTTGCCGCCGACATCGAAGATTTTCCTGGCAAGTACGAACAGCTCGTAGGTGAACGCGGCATAACTCTTTCGGGCGGGCAAAAGCAGCGGACCGCTATCGCCCGGGCGGTGATGCGTGATCCGCGTATTTTGATACTCGACGATTCGCTGAGTGCGGTCGATACCTACACCGAGGAAACGATCCTGCACAACCTGCGCGACGTTCGCGAAAATCGCACGACGCTCATCGTTTCGCACCGTGTCTCGACGATCCGCGACGCCGATCTGATCTGTGTCATGGCTGATGGCCGCATCATCGAACGCGGCACCCACGAAGAGCTGCTTGCCCTCGACGGCGAATACGCCGACCTTTACGAGCGTCAGCGTTTAGAAGAGGAGCTCGATGCTACCGAGTAAGCCGTTGCGTGCTCTGGTCAGTTGCGGCTATTATCTCAACATGAAAAACGACAACATCAACATCGAAGGCGTGCTTCACACGATGATGATCATCTGGGGCTCGGTCGTTATGTCTCAGCTATTGTTTCCGGTGATCGTGTTTGCGTCAAAGCCCGAATTGTTTCGGTTTGATCTGAGGCCGCCGCTGTTGGGTGATTCGCCCATTGAGGTAGGCTTTCTGGGATTTGTTGCTCTCGTCAGTTTGATCACATCGTTCACGCTCCGCAAGCGTTTTAACAATCAGGCGGTCGCAACGCAGAATGTCGGTCTCGCTCAGTCGGCGATGATCTTTGGCTGTGCTATGTGCGAGGTGGTCTCGTTGTTCGGGATATTTGTCGCCTTTGTTTTCGATTTCCGTTTTTTCTTTGTGTTCTCGGCACTCGGCATCATCGGCACGCTGCTCCACTTTCCCCGCCGCGAAGACCTTCACGCCGCTAGCTATAAAACGTGATCGATCCCTGCCTCCCGCCGCTGCCTACTGCCTACTGATTCACTCCGGCGGAGGCAATATCTGACCGCCGTGGTGGGCAACTACCAGCCACTTGCCGCCGCGTTTCATCCAGACGTGTGTGCTACGAAAGGATATGTTTCGTACGCCTTCGACCGTCGCGCGGTGCGTCATTATCGCCATGTTGCCAAATACCCTTACCTTATAATCGTCCGACCTGACCATATCGGCATTTGGAGCGAACTGGGCCAGATACTGCGTCTTGTTCTCGACCTCGCCTCGCTGGGTTGTGCCGACATAGTCGTCCGCCACCAACGCACCGGCCGCCTTTTTGTCGCCCTTAAGCTCCGCAAACGTCCACGCCTTATCAAGCTCTATCAGCTTAGCCTCAACGCTCCCCTTCTTATATTGCCCAATCGCCCCTGCCGACAGCCCCAACACCAAAACCACCACGCCGAACACCACTCTCATAACCCCAGTTCCTCCCCCAATTCCTCTCTCCCAACACCCCATTTTATATAATTTTCGAAGCGGTTAGGCAATTAGGGTCAGCAGCCGGTCACTCCGGTCCGTGCAGGAGCCTCGTCGCCGCATTTCGTTACTCAAATGCGTCGGCGGAGTCTTCCGGTATCAAATTAAAAGGCCGCAGGTATCTCCCGGCGGCCGTGTGAGCAGTTTGTAGGTAAAAAGGAATTCAGTTTTGGCGGTCATCGTCTTCGCCGTCACTATCCTTCGTTCCACGATCGTCGGCATCACCGACTTTTTTGGGTTGTTTT
Source organism: Pyrinomonadaceae bacterium (assembly GCA_044228425.1). Taxonomy (GTDB): domain Bacteria; phylum Acidobacteriota; class Blastocatellia; order Pyrinomonadales; family Pyrinomonadaceae; genus OLB17. The sequence continues at coordinate 15,553 of JBGAUY010000028.1, forward strand.
GAGTTAGAGGGTTTAGCCGATTTAACATCATCGCGATCCGTGGATTTCGTATTCGTTGCGTTGGTATTATTTACTGCCGGTGATCTGATATCGTCTCGATCGCCATCCGAGGCAAGCGGGGCGTTGCTTGCCGTTGGCGCTGTGGCGTTTCCGTTTGATATCGCCGGAGCGGTCTTAGTTTCATTTTGCTTGCTCTCGGTTTTACCGCCGCAGGCGACCATCAGTGAAACTACTACGAAGAGCGCGGTACTGGTTATAACTGTTTTCATGATATTTCTCCTTGATTTAGTCGTCATCATCGTCTGATTGTTTCGTCTTATTTGTTTCGGTCCCGGGATTCGAAACAGTTCCGGTTGTCGAGGTCATTACCGCTCTAACGCCAAGCTCGTGAACCAGCCGTCCACCTTGATGGGCTGTATTCATCAAGAGCACGACGCCCGATCCGTAAAAGAGTAAAAAGGCTAGATTGAGCGGAATGGTGATTACCCTCGATAGTTCTTTTTTGAATAGCATAGGGGCGAACAAGATCACTCCAAAAACCACGGTTAAGGCCGCAAAAACGCTACGGGTCGTTTCGGCAAGCTCTTCATGCTCTTCGAGGACCGCCTCAACATTGTTCATATGTTCGGCGAGTTCACCCGCAGCCTCGCCCGTCGATACGGCGACAAAGGTCGCAATCGTGCCGATCAGCATGAGAATAAATGCGGATATTAGGAAAGCACGGCCGCTCTTGGGCACAAAGATTCCGATCAGGTTGATCAACGGCACTACGATCAATAGGGCTATAGGAAAATGAATGATTATTGGGTGCAGGCCGTCCCAGCTGGGAATTGGTGGAAACATAATATTTACTCCTTGGGCATATAGCTGCGGGTGCTAGTTTTACGGTTCAGGTGTGTCACCCGCAGCTTTCCCCCTTGATAACTTAACTGTTAGCTGATCGATTCAAACTTTTCTTTCGGCGTAAAATCGACCGGGCATTTCTCGAGATTGGCGTCCGTCGTTGTATAGCCACAGGTCGAGCAAACAAAAAACGTCGTCTTTCCGCCTTTCCAAGCGGCGAGATTTGCGAGAGCCTCGGCGTACAATTTTGCGTGCTCGCCCTCAGCGACTTTGGCGAAGTTAAACGTTTTCAACGCATCGGTGTTGCCGTTGCTACGAGCCTCAGCGATAAAATCGGTGTACATCTTGTCGCGTTCATAGGTCTCGCCTTCGATTGCGCCTTTCAGGTTTTCGGCCGTAGTCTTTACCTCGGCAGGCTTAACATCAGCCGCAGGCGTACCGCCCATTTTGTTTATCACTGCCGAGTGATTGTTCATATGGATCTCCTCGGCCCTGGCGGCCGCCCGGAATAGGCTCGCGACCTTGGTGTAACCTTCGTCGTCGGCTTTTTTAGCAAAGGCGAGGTATTTGGCGTTCGCATTGCTCTCGCCGTTAAATGCAGTTTGTAGATTTTCGAGCGTCTTAACGCCCTTGCTCGATCCGGCCGTTGTTGCCGAACCGCTGGTCGGTGCGATCTTCTCGCTCGACGAGCAGCTACTCACCGCCACCGAGATGGCCAATGCGGTAGTGGTTAAAAGCAGGTTTCTAAAAGTGTTTCTCATTGGTACAGGTTCTCCTCAAATATTCTTCAGTCTTTTACTGGACACAGGTCCTTAGTGCAAGGCGTGTGCCTAACGTTGAAGAATACTAAACTCTGTATTTGTGGGGTTTACGAGGCGGGAGGAAAAGGCGGAATGTTATCCTTGTATCAATTTTTATACAAGATCGCCGTACATGTCCGAATTTTTTTACAACTTGTTAGAGGGCGTGCTTTTTTATCTTGTAGGCTATATCGCTCCGGGAAATGCCTAGCGCGCGGGCGGCTTCGGCTTGGACGTTATTTGACTCGAGCAATGCAGTTTTGATCAGGCGGGCCTCGATCAAGTCGAGATACTCCGGCATCTGCAGGCCGGTGGGCAGTTTGTCCGCTTCGGCGTCGGGCGTTGTTCCGGATCCGGTCGCGGCCCAGAGGACAAGATCGTTGGTCGTGATCTCTCCGGATGAAGCGAGGATGCAGGCACGCTCGATGAGGTTACGTAATTCTCGGACATTCCCGGGAAAGCTGTAACTCCGCAATTTATCTAAAGCTTCATTGCTGATAGGACGCGACGGGGTCTTTAGCTCGCGCGATACTTCTTTTATCAAAAAGTCAACGAGGACCGGAATGTCTTCGGGTCGGTCCTTAAGAGGCGGAATCTCCATCGGTACAACGGCGAGACGATAATATAGATCCTCGCGAAACTGACCCTCTTTAACGCGTTCTAAAAGGTTACGATGCGTGGCAACGATGACCCGGACATCGACCGTTCGCGGGACTGTGGCTCCGACCCGCAGAAATTGGCCGTCGGTCAGCACCCGCAACAGTTTTGCCTGGAGGCCCATCGACATCTCGCCCGCCTCATCGAGGAAAAGCGTGCCATTGTGGGCCGCTTCGAAAAGGCCCTGTCGAGGTTTGTCGGCGCCTGTAAATGCTCCTTTTTCATGGCCGAAAAGCTCGGATTCCAACAATTGTTCAGAAACTGCCGCGCAATTTACCGCCAAAAACGTCTCCTTTGAACGAGTGCTGCCGCGATGGATCGCACGGGCGACAAGCTCCTTTCCGGTGCCGGTTTCGCCCGTTATCAAAACCGTCGCGTTTGTCGGAGCAACTTTGCCGATCGTTTCTTTCAGTCTGGTGATCGCCGGGCTGACGCCGAGGATCTCGTCCGCAAATGCAAAACGTTTTGCCTCTTCGCGAAGAACCTCATTCTCCCGCAAAAGTTTTGTTCGCTCGGTCGCCCGGGTTGCGACAGCGGTCACCACCTCAGGAACGAAAGGCTTGGATATGAAATCAAATGCGCCAGCCTGCATTGCTTCGACCGCAAGTTCGACGGTCGCGACTGCCGTTAGGATGACCACAGGAAGAGAGGGCTCGTTTTCAACACAATACCGCAGCAGATCAAAACCATCGCCGTCCGGCATCTTTTTGTCCGAGATCACCAGGTCAAATTGGTCAGTAGCAAGGGTCGCGAGAGCCGAACTTACGCCTGTGGCTTCGACTACCTCATGCCCAGCCTCCTGCAGGATCAAAGTCAAGATCCGCCGCATATTCTGCTCGTCGTCAATAATCAGGATACGTGCCATATTTTGTCTACGACCTAACTAAAATCTGATCTCAAATCTCACCATACCATTTTCATTGGCAGCAAGAAATATATCGCCGCCGTGAGCCCGGGCGATATTTCGAACGATCGACAACCCGAGTCCCGTCCCCTTCACTCCATTTGTAAAGAATGGCTCAAAGATCCGCTTCGAGACCTCATCCGGGATCGCCTCGCCTTCGTTTTCCACAAACAGGACAGAGGTTTGGCCGATGGTTTCGGCTCCGATCGTGACCTTTCCATTCGCCTCCGCCGCGTTCATCGCATTTGTCAACAAATTAATCAATGCCTGCTGCATCAATCCCGAGTCCATCCTAAAAGAAAGAGAAGCATCACACTTTACATCTAGGTTAAGCCCTTTTTCGATCATTCGGGCCTTCGCCAGGCTGGCGATATATTTGAGAGCGTCGATCACAAGGACAACTTTGAGATCAGGTTCCTTAGTTTTTGCAAACGCAAGAAAATCTGTTGTCAGCGTTTCTAGTCTTTTTGCTTCTTCGGTTGCGATATTAAACATTTCGAGTCGAATAGCCGAACCGGGCTCGTGATCCTCCGCCATTTTCAACGAACTGGCGATCATCGTTACTGGATTACGGATCTCGTGTGCGATCGCGCTGGAGAGTTGGCCTACCGCAGCGAGCTTTTCTTCGGCGACGAGTTTTTCCTGCAATCGTTGCAATTCGGTCAGGCTTTCACTTAACTTCGATTCCTCGGTTCGAAGATTGCCAACAAGCAGCCAAACGACGATCGCTACTGCAAGAAAGATCAGTGACACCGTGGCAGCCTCAAAATATTCACTAATGTCCGCAGGTGGATGGGCAATAAAAAAGAGCCATACTTCCAGAAACGTAAGGCCGATCGCTATACCAGCAACAAATAATGTCCGGATCAAGCTGAATCTGTAAGCCGCCGAGAGTATCGGTATGATCATCAGAACAGAGTAATGACTATCAGCCGTGCCGCCCGAAATAGAGGCCAAAAACGCAAACGAAATATTGAGAGCGATCGAAACATAGACGTGTATATTGACCACGCGAATATTGCTTTCGTCGCTTAGACGCTGGACCCAGAGCAGTTCGAAAATAAGTATCACAAAGCGGACCGCGAGCGTCGCCAACAGCAATGGTGACGGCCGTCCGAGCAGCGACAAAAAACTGATATGAACAAAAAATAATGCCGCAAGCACGGAAATATTTAAAAGTATTAATAACGTTTCCTGCTTTTTATAAGAAATTGCGTTGTTCATGCCCACCTCGTTACAATATACACCGCGCGGCCGAATAGCGACCGACGCCGACGTTCGCGATTGAAACATTTCGGCGGCTGCACCAAAAAAACCGCCTCGATATTTTGAGGCGGTTGGTTAATTTTGTTTTTGTAAGAATCCGGCCGCTGATGCGGGTGGTTCTGATACGAGCTTATTGTGCTGAGTAGATCTGGACAGTTCTGCGTCCAAATTTTCTTGCTTCGGCACAACCGGGGACCCAGATATCGATCTTCTTTCCCTTAATGCCTCCGCCTGTGTCGGAAACTAGATACGTTCCGCTCCAAGCTCCTGCGTTGATGACCACTTTCGAACCGAGCTTTAACACTCTCGGGTCGGCTGCGATGATGCCGCGGCGTACGCCATGGCCCATTGCGGTGCGTCCCTGTAGGCAATATGCGGTTGCTGAAAAAGCACCGCGGCTTGCTCCTGCTCCGGCTGCTGTGCTCGAACCGGTTTTCTTGACCAATTTATTCGTTTCGTCGTCGGTTATGTTCGTTTCGTCGTCGATGCTGACTGTATTATCTAAATTATTACCAACTATATTATTGACGACTGTAGTATCAACTAAATTATTTTCAATTTGTGCAAGCGAATCATTCGCTATAATGAGGTCGTTCCCCACCGTATTGGTCTGTGCGTAGATAAATGCTACGAACAACGCCAAAACTGATAAGACGGCGCCTCCTCTAACGAGATTTTTCATTCTTCTTCTCCGATTAATCGTACCCCGTTTAAAATAAAAATAGCGTCTGAGATTTGGGTCTGCAGCCACTACGCGTTAAACGAAGACTGTTTCGGCAGATTCATTTCTACCTGTTTTCGTACCGCTTTGGCCGAAACTTGAAACAAGAATAGCATTTTGGACAACCCTTGTCCACCCCTCTAAAAACCGCAAGCCCTTATTTTATATGCAATTGCTGAATTTTAAGGCACTTACGCGTGTCATTTTTTTTTGATTTTGATAGACTTCTGTTGCAGAATTCGCGTATATTCGGGTGCGGATAGCGGTTAATTTTTAGAGGAAATCATTATGAACGAAAGACGCGGCGGCGGGCGACATGTTATCTCATTTCCGATCCGTGTCCGTTGGAAAGATGAGAACGGCAAAGAGATGATCCAAGAAGGTCTCACGGAAAACGTCGGGCCGCATGGCACGCTCATTTACCTGCCGCGTCATCTGCCGCTAGTCGGTGGAAAAGTTCACCTGACCGTTACCGAAAAGCCTGACGACGAGGTCACCGTAACAGCCGAGGTCATCCGCTTAGAACGCAATGCGGCTCATCCGCAGGCGGCACTGATGCTGACCGAAAATCTTCGCGAGTGGAAAAAGAAAGTTTTCGAATACGCCGGAGCCGTCATCGCCGCCCAGGAACCTGAGCCGCTGGATGACTGGTAAATCAGTAGGCACTAGGCAGCGGCATTAGGCAGTCGCTTCGCAAATCTTTGCTGCTTACTGCTCCTGCCTACTGCCAACAACAAAATAAATAAATGAAGATACTCGTTCTCGGTGCCGGACGTATGGGACATGGCGCCGTTTTTGATCTTATTCACAATTCGCCCGGCGTAGAGCGGGTGACGGTCGCGGATTTTGACGTGAAAAAAGCCGATGCCGTTGCGAAGGCTGTCGGGACATCGCGCGTCGACGTCCATCACGTTGATGCGGCAAATATCTCGGATGTCGCTGATCTGATGCGAGGACACGACTCTGTCATCTCCTGCGTCAACTATTGGTACAACGTAGCTCTTTCAAAAGCAGCGATCGAAACCGGAGCCAACTTCTGTGACCTAGGCGGAAATAATTACATCGTTGATGAGCAGCTCGCTCTCGACGCAGATGCGAAAGCAGCCGGCGTCAACATCATCCCCGACTGCGGGCTTGCACCCGGGATGGTATCCGTGCTCGCAATGCACGGAGCCGCAAAATTTGACACGGTCGATGAGATCCACATCCGCGTCGGCGGCCTGCCGCAAGACCCGCAACCGCCGCTGAATTACCAGCTTGTGTTTTCGGTCGAGGGCCTGATAAATGAATATATCGAAACCGCCCGGGTGATCCGTAACGGAAATCTCACGACCGTCGAATCAATGACCGAGATCGAACAACTCTCATTCGAAGGCTTTCCGCCACTCGAGGCGTTTCAAACATCAGGCGGCACATCGACGCTGCCCGACACTTTCCTCGGCAAGATCAGCAAGCTTGATTACAAGACCATCCGCTACGCCGGACACTGTGACAAATTCAAAACGATGATCGATCTCGGGCTTTGTTCAAGCGAGGAAATGCTCGTCGATTTTCAAAAGGTAACGCCGCGAAAGGTCTTTGGCGATCTGCTGCAAAGACATCTCCCCGCCGACGGACCTGATTATGTGCTCGTCCGGTTAGATTTTATAGGTAAGAACGGCGGTGAAATAAAACGGCTGCGTTACGACATTGTCGATAAACAAGACGAAGCGACAGGCATGAGCGCAATGATGCGGACGACCGCCTTTCCCGCTTCGATCATCGCTCAGATGATGGCAAGCGGCGATGTCCTAGAGCGTGGTGCGACACCGCAGGAAAAAGCGATCAACCCGGATAAATTTGTTGCCGAGCTTGAACGGCGGAACATTAACATTCACAAATCAACATTGTGAGCGTGCTGTATGGAAAAGGCACAAATACATTACCGTGAGGCCGCCCCGTCTCGCGACCTTGAGCCATATATCTTGAGCTTGTGGGAATTCGCGGTACCGGCCGACGCGGCAGACAATCTCGAATACGAGATCTTTCCCGATGGCTGCTCCTCACTCTTCTACCTTCGCAATACTGGTCGTCGCGTAAACATCGTCGGCGTCAGCGGTTTGCAGCTCGAAACTATAAAACGGCCTGTTTTTGCCGGAGACGTTTTTTGGGGAATGAGGTTGTCCCCGGCGGCGTGCTCGGCGATCATCCGTAGTGATCCGACCAAACTTTTACGCGTCCTGCAGCCAAAAACACCGGCTGAACTGCCGCATCTGGCTGACGGTCTAACAGATGATCTGGCCGCTGCCGAAACCTTTGAGCAGGCAGTTTATATTTACGAGATGCGAATGCGAAAACTCGTCGGCGAGGGTTGTTCATTCGATCCTAAGGTTGCTGACGCGGTTCGATCAATTGGAGTTGCCCCCGGCGAGGTGCGTGTCAAGCAACTCGCCGCAACACTTGGAATGAGCACCCGCCAATTTCAACGCCGGTTCAGATCGAGCTCGGGCCTCACACCAAAACAATTTTTGCGGACTCAACGCATCAGAGCGACCGCCGTCGATCTTGTCATAAATCGTGACCAAAAATGGGCGGAGCGCGCAGCTGAGCTGGGCTTCGCCGATCAGGCCCACATGACACACGAATTTGTTTCGATCACCAATCGCTCGCCAAAGTCGTTTGCCGAGAGCCTGCGCGACATCAGTCACGGCGAACTCATAAAATGATCACGCGATATCGCGAATCTACAAGACACACCATCTCATAAACGTAATAATCGAGCCTGAACGTTTGTTCGAGGAGCAATAATTATGAAATTTACTATCTTTTTAATATTGATCGCCGCGTTTCTGGGGCTTTCGGTGTCCGCTCAGGAACCAAATACCGCCGAGGCAAAAAGGGTCGAGATGAAAAGGCTCGAAAAGATGATCGGCCAATGGAAAGGGTCCGGTTGGATACAACAGGGGCCAAAGCGTGAGACATTTACCGGCACTGAGAACGTCCAGAAAAAGCTCGATGGGCTGGCTTTGCTGATCGAAGGAAAATTTGTCGACCCCCAGGGCAAAGTCGTACACGAAACTTTGGCCGCGCTTTCATATGACGACAAAGCTGCCATTTACCGTATGCGAACTTATCTTATCAACGGGCTCAGCGGCGAATATGATCTTAAGATCGCCGGCGACGGATACGAATGGGGATTTCAAACACCGGGCGGAACGATCAAATACCTAATTCAAATAACCCCGACAAACTGGACGGAGGGCGGTGAATTTTCGCGCGACGGAAAGACCTGGACAAAGTTTTTTGAAATGAAACTCGATCGCGTTAAATAAAAAAGGCCTCCCGTTCCAGGGAAGCCTTTAGTTACCTATTATTTCGTATTTATTAAGCGTTCAGTCCGACGAGCCTCGGGTTTGCCTTCTTTTTCAAAAGCTTTTGCAGTTTGAGACGAGCCTTGTGCAGCTGCGATTTAGATGTTCCGACGGAGCAACCCAGGATACGGGCTACCTCTTCGTGCTCAAAACCCTCGACATCGTGCAGAACGAAAACGTTCTTATAACCCGTAGGAAGTTGTTCGATCGCGTTGTCGATAGCGATCTTGTCGACGATCTGCATCTTCATCGGGTTGCTGGTTCCCGACACGATCTGATCAGGCGTTTCGCCTTCTTCGGTAGTTTTTTCAAACTTTACCGTCCGCTTGCGAAAGTGCATCAGGACTTGGTTGACCGTCATACGGTGCAGCCATGTTGTGAAAGCCGAATCGCCGCGAAAGCTTCCGATCTTGCGATAGAGCTGGATAAAGACGTCCTGCGTCAGATCCTCGGCCTCGGATGTATTTTGCAACATCCTTAGACAGACCGAGTAAACCCGGCGGTGATGGCGTCTGTATAGCTCCTCGAAAGCAGCCATGTCGCCGCCCGTCGCCGTCCTGGCCAATTCGAGATCGGCCACCTTGGTAATGTCTTCAAAAGTTCTTGCCACTGCGAAGCTGACTTCGTCTGCTTCGATACCTTGTTCGCTATGAAAAACCGGAAAATTTAATGTTTCAGTTGTCATTGTCTTTTCCCCCCTCGGCTATGTACCTTTCAATTGTCGTGCCAAACTCTTGATATTTCTGTATTCTTCCGCACATACGACCTTAGAACGGTTATTCGTTCGGTTTTTGCAGGCATACATTTGTTTTCGCGATTCATCCAAAAATAGATTCGCCAACGCAATAGTGCGCTGCCGCACCAATTACTACACGTTTTGGTGTAGTAGAAAGTGGCGTGGATGAGAACGCGAAAAATGCTAGAATTTACATTCCGTTTGGCGCCGGTTGAGGAGTGGGTGTAGATGTCTCTGTCACTATTTAGATGTGTTATGAAAGGGCTTGTCCCGGCGCTGTTTATTCTTATTTTTACTGCGAGTGTGTTCACGCAAGCTGTAGCCGCACCTAAATACAAAAGCCAGGAAGTGTCTGAAGAAGATGGCATCCCAGTGCTGATCAAGCATCTGCCGGATTGGGAATCGCGGCGTGACAAGGTGACTTTTGCTACAAATGCCGCTGAACTTACCGCAGGTCTTGGTGAAAGGCCGATCCTTAGCTTGATCGATTTCACCGCGGGGACCGAAGCGGTTGCCGCACAATACGACGCCGGTAAACTGCTGATCATTGAATACACCTCGCCGCAGGGTTCGGTGGATGCCGATGCCAAATTTACTGAGGCTTTAGGTAACGATCCGCAGTCGGGATCGACGGCCTATCGCCGGATCGGTAATTACAATGCTTTCGTTTTTGATGCGGCCAATATCTCCGCCGCGAATGCTCTGCTCGATCAGGTCAAATACGAAAAGCAGATCCATTGGCTTGGCGACAATCCTTTCATCCTAACGCCGGAGCGGGCATTTATCCTGACGACCGCCGACATATTTTTCTCGACGGTTCTCGTGATCGTGATGGGCATCGGCTTTTCGATCGTGGGCGGCCTGGTCGTCGGATTTGTTTATTTTATGCTCAGGAATCGCCGACGTGCGGCAATGACAGCCTACACAGACGCAGGCGGCATGACGCGGCTAAACCTCGACGGATTTACACCTGACATCGTGCCTGATCGGCTACTGGGCGACTAGTTACGGCAGTGCCTCCGCCAGTCGGTCAATATCACTCGAATTATTATAAAAATGCGGTGCGATGCGCAGGCGGTCGCCGCGAGGTGCGACGATGATCTTTTCGCTTTCGAGATGTGAGGCGATCTGATTTGAGGTCAGGCCGCCGCGATGTTTGATACAGACGATTTGTGACGCTTCTCCGGGTGTGCGTGAACTAACGATCTCGTAATCTTTTCCTGCAAGATTATCGCAAAGCTGATCTGTCAGGCCGGCAAGATGAATCTCGATGTTCTCGACTCCGGTAGTATGAAGTAGCGACAGGCTTTGTTCGAGGCCGTAAAAGAGGGCAGCGGATCCGGTACCTGATTCCCATGCGAGGGCAGTTGATTTGAAAGGCTGCTCGCGGTCGGCAAAATCCCAAGGCGTTTCGACGCTGATCCAGCCGACGAGCGTCGGCTCAACCCGCTCTCTAGCACGGTCAGACAGATAGATCATCCCGCAGCCCTCTGGAGCACACAGCCATTTATGGCTCGCTCCGCATGCGGCATCGACAAATTGGGCCGGCAGGTCGAACGGCATTGCACCAAAACCTTGGATGATGTCAACGACGAAAAGCGCATCTACCTCGTGGGCGGCACGGCCAATGCGTTCGAGATCGGCACGAGAGCCCGATGCGTATTGAACGGCACTGATGGCGACGACCTTTGTATTGCGATCGAGCATTGAGAGCATCCCGTCTATATCGACACGGCCATCAACCTCGCGACAAGTCGAAGCTCGACACCGTGCATCGCGGATCCGCCGCCATGGGTAAAAATTGGCGGGAAATTCTCCTTCGAAGCTAACAATATTGTCGCCCGCCTTCCATTTCAGTCCGTTTGCGATCGAAGCGACGCCGTCCGAGGTGTTGCGGACGAAGGCGATCTGATCACTGCGAACACACAGCATCTCCGCGGCGATGTTTCGGCAGCGATCTTTTGTATCGACCCAATCTTGGTAATGCAAAGATCCATTTACCGCGACATCCGCTAATTGACGCGTCACGGCGTCGAGAGCGGTCGTCGGGATCGGCGAGATAGCGGCGCTATTAAGATAGGTGTAATAAGAGGTCGCGGGGAAAATTGCTCGTATCTCGTCATTCATAGCTTTCAGATTTCTTTTGACAAAGCCCGTTATCAAAGCGGATTATAATTGTGGCCGGGTCGAGAACGCAGGTGCCCGCCAAGCAGTTTAGATTATGTTCGATAGAGATAAGAAAAACCAACTTGAGGTAGGCTTCGTTTCGGCAAGTGACGATGGTGGCATCGAGGTAACGCGCGTTAAACGCGAGTCTCGGCAAGGCCTGCTCACCGAGGGGCTTAAGCTTTTTCGAGACATTTTTCTTATCATCGTAGTTTTTATCCTTTTTGGTGTATTTTTTGTCCAACCGGTCGTTGTTGAGGGCACTTCGATGCTGCCGCAGCTCCACGACGGCGAGCGTTTGCTGGTCAATAAGCTCATTTATTACAAGATACAGAGCATAAGTTGGGGACATATCGACCGCGGCGACATCGTTGTTTTTTGGTTCCCGAACGACCCCGATAAATCGTACGTGAAACGCGTCATCGGACTGCCGGGCGAGACTGTCGAGCTGCGGAACGGCAAGGTTTTTATCAACAACATCGAACTGAACGAAGATTATCTCGACACCGAACACAACCAGAGCCTGCCGAGCTGGCCGCCCAAAAAGGTCGAGGATCACCATTATTTTGTGATGGGCGATAACCGCGATAATTCGTCCGACTCGCGTTACTGGGGGCTCGTGCCAGAAAAATATATCTACGGCAAGGCTTTCTTTCGCTACTGGAAACCGCAAAACGTGGGCTTTCTGGAACACGGCCAGTATAACGGTAACGTCCCCACGCCAACTCCGACACCAAAGGCGGACGAAGACGACCTGCGAGCCGACGAGCGGTAAGAATTTCGTCCACAGATAAACACGGATAGACACAGATGATTATTTTCTTATCGGTGTGCATCTGTGTTCATCTGTGGTTAATTTCTTTCTGATTTTGTTTGGGTTAAAATCGTAGCAATGACCAAGGCAATATTAGTTCTCGAAGACGGGCGGACGTTCACCGGCGTTTCATTTGGAGCGTTTGGCGAGGCGTTTGGCGAGATGGTTTTCAACACGTCAATGTCGGGTTATCAGGAGATCCTGACCGACCCGAGCTATGCCGGGCAGATCGTCGCGATGACCTATCCGCTGATCGGCAACTACGGTACGAATGCAGAAGATGTCGAATCGCGTCGCCCTTGGGTTGAGGGATTTGTAGTCAGGGAAGCGAGCCGCATCGCGTCAAATTTTCGCTCGACAACCTCGCTGCAGGATTATCTAAAAAAGAACAATATCGTTGGCATCGAGCATATCGATACTCGTGCGCTTGTCCGCCACATTCGAGACAAAGGTGCGATGCGTGCAGGACTGTCGACGATGGATCTTGACACGCAATCATTGCTCAATAAGATTTTGGCCACGCCTGAGATGCAAGATCGTGAACTCGCAAGCTCGGTTACTGTTACAGACAATTACAATTACCCGGCGACGACGGACGAGAAATATCACGTCGTTGCTTACGATTTTGGCGTTAAAACGAACAGCTTGCGTGAGTTTGCCAAGTTTGGCTGCCGCGTGACGGTCGTTCCTACTGAGACGACTGCCGACGAGGTTTTAGCTCTTGAACCCGACGGGATTTTTTTATCAAACGGCCCCGGAGATCCGGCGTCGATGAGATCTGTTGTTGATGAGATCAAGAAGCTCGCCGCTTCCCAAAAGCCGATGTTCGGCATTTGTCTCGGCCATCAATTGATCGGCTCGGCGTTTGGCGGCTCGACCTACAAGCTAAAATTTGGCCATCGCGGCGGCAACCAGCCGATCAAAGATCTAACGACCGGCAAGATCGAGATCACAGCCCACAATCATGGTTTTGCCGTCGACGCCGGCAGCCTGCCCGCGGATGTCGAGGTCACGCATGTCAATCTAAATGACCAGACGGTTGCTGGATTACGGCACAAAACGCTGCCGGTTTTCTCGGTTCAATATCATCCCGAATCCGCTCCCGGGCCGCATGACTCGGAATATCTGTTCGAGCGGTTTATAGATCTGATGAAATAGGGGGCAGAAAAAAGGACCGGCCGAAACCGATCCTTGTCTAATCATTTTCTTTCGTTACCTACCTCGAACCGATCCCTACAATGTACGGAGCGATTACCAGTGAGACGATCGACATCAGTTTGATCAGAATGTTCATCGAAGGGCCTGACGTGTCCTTAAAAGGATCGCCGACAGTATCGCCCGTGACTGACGCTTTGTGCGGTTCCGATCCCTTGTAAACCATTTCGCCGTTGATCTCGACGCCTTTTTCAAACGATTTCTTGGCGTTGTCCCAAGCACCACCAGCGTTCGACTGGAAAATACCCATCAGTACGCCCGACACGGTAACGCCGGCGAGCAAGCCTCCCAAAACCTCAGGGCCCATCGTAAATCCGACGAGCACCGGTGTGATCAAAGCGATCGCTCCGGGCATCATCATTTCACGAAGCGAGGCCTTGGTCGAGATCGCGACGCATTTCTCATATTCCGGTTTGGCTTTGTACTCCATGATGCCGGGAATTTCGCGGAACTGACGGCGAACTTCCTGCACCATATCCATCGCAGCCCGGCCAACGGCCTGGATGCACAATGCTGAAAAGATGAACGGGATCATTCCGCCGACAAACAGGCCTGCGAGCACGGGCGCTTTGTAAATATCGATAGCCGAAATACCAGCGATACCGACAAAAGCAGCAAACAATGCGAGCGACGTAAGAGCTGCCGAAGCAATAGCAAAACCTTTGCCGGTTGCAGCAGTTGTGTTACCGACGGCATCAAGGTTGTCGGTGCGTTCACGCACCTCGGGGGGTAACTGACTCATCTCGGCGATACCGCCCGCGTTATCGGCGATCGGGCCAAATGCGTCAATAGCAAGCTGCATTGCAGTCGTCGCCATCATGCCTGCGGCAGCAATAGCAACACCATAAAGACCTGCAAAATAGTACGAAGCGATAATTCCGCCCGCGAGAGTGAGGATCGGGATGACCGTTGATTTCATACCGACTGACAAACCTGCGATGATGTTCGTCGCGTGTCCTGTCGATGATTGCTGGATGATCGAATTCACCGGCTTTTTGCCCATCGCCGTGTAATATTCGGTCACAAAACTCATGATCGCGCCGACGATGGTTCCGACAACGATCGCGTAAAAGACGCCCCATTTATTAAACGAAGTGGTACGCAACGCGATCTGTCCCTCAGGCAGCATCCACATCACAACAAAAAACGAAGCTATGACCGTCAACAGCATCGACGACCAGTTGCCAATATTTAGAGCGTTCTGAACGCTCGATGTCTCGTCTTTGATCCGAACCAAAGCACATCCGATGATCGAGAAAACGATGCCGAGGCCGCAAATGACCATTGGCAAAAGGATCGGCGACATGCCGCCAAAATTATCTTTTAGCGTTATTTCCTGTCCCAGCACCATTGTTGCCAAAATAGTTGCTACATACGAACCAAAAAGATCCGCGCCCATACCTGCAACGTCACCCACATTGTCGCCGACGTTATCCGCGATAGTGGCAGGGTTGCGAACGTCGTCTTCGGGAATTCCCGCCTCGACCTTTCCGACCAGATCCGCACCAACATCGGCCGCTTTGGTATAAATACCGCCACCGACACGTGCAAACAGTGCGATCGACTCAGCGCCGAGCGAGAAACCGGTCAATACTTCGATAGCGGTTTTTACAGTATTCGCACCGAGCCCGGCAAAGATAGCGAGAAACGCGATAAACAATCCGCCGAGGCCTAAAACCGCCAAACCGGCAACGCCGAGCCCCATAACGGTTCCGCCCGTGAACGACACTTTTAGTGCTTGTTTTAGGCTGGTGCGGGCCGCCTGTGTGGTGCGGACGTTTGCCTTAGTCGCGACTTTCATCCCGATATATCCGGCCGTTGCCGAAAACACCGCACCGATGATGAACGCGATCGAGATGATCCAGCTCGAGTGGATCTCTTTGCCGTTGACCGTGTGGATCGTGCCGGAATAGGCTAATAAGGCGGCGGTAAACAAAACAAATATGCTAAGTACTGTCCACTCGGCTTTCAAAAATGCCATGGCTCCGTCGGCGATATAACCCGCGAGCTCTTTCATGTTGTCGTCGCCGGCATCCTGTTTGCTGACCCAAGCCGATTTGATCGCCATCACGACCAAGCCCAAAATCCCTAAAGCGGGAACCATATAGATCACGTAACTGTTCATATTGTTTTTATTCTATGTTTGCGGCTAACGCCGCCAAGCATTTCTAGTAGCTTTCCAAAACTATTGATTATCAATTAATTGCTGGCTTTTGACAAATAACGTGAGACAAAATGTCATTTCAAAGACGTTAGCCACGGAGACCACGGAGGAGATTGAGTCATAGACCTATCATTATTTAAGCTCGGGATCCTTTCCGTGTTCTCTGTGCTCTTTGTGGTAAATTCTTCTTATGATGACAGGATATTCGGGCACGCCGCTGGCGAAAAAGCTTGGGATCAAAGAGGGCTTTGTCGTTTTAACGGTCAATGCTCCTGACGATTATGACGATCTGGTCGCTCCGCTTCCGGAGGAGGTGACGGTTGTTGATTCACCACCAACTAACGTCGATCTTATCCATCTCTTTACAAACAGCCGCGACGAGCTTTTTGGCAAATTGGCCGAATGTTTAAGGCTGATAAAACAGGACGGTTCGATCTGGGTGTCGTGGTATAAAAAGGCTGCAAAGCTGCCTACTGAGATCACCGAGGACACAGTTCGCGAGGCCGCCTTTCCGCTCGGGCTGGTTGATATAAAGGTATGCGCTGTCGATGAAAAATGGTCGGGTCTAAAATTGGTTATCCGCAAAGAAAATCGTATATAATACCGTCACAATATCACGCAAGGAGTTTTTCTGATGCCGACCATTGACCCGCGTATTGACGCTTATATCGAAAAGTCGCAGGATTTTGCAAAGCCGGTTCTGACGCATCTGCGCAAGCTTGTTCACGAAACGTGCCCCGATGTGACCGAGACGCTCAAATGGAGTATGCCGAGCTTTGAATACAAAGGTATTTTGTGCGGATTTGCGTCGTTCAAGCAGCACTGTACCTTTGGGTTTTGGAAGCAAAGCCTGATGGAATCGGACGAGTTTTCCGAAACAAAGACTGCGATGGGCAGCTTTGGCAGGCTTACCTCGCTTGCCGATCTGCCAAAAGATGCCGTGATGAAAAAACTCATCAAACAGGCAATGAAACTCAACGACGACGGTGTTAAGGTGACGAAACCTAAACACGAGAAAAAAGAGCTTGTCGTGCCTGAGATAATGCTCGAAGCATTGGCAAAAAATGATAGGGCGGCGGAGACGTTCGATAAATTTCCGCCGAGCTGCAAACGCGAATACGTCGAGTGGGTGACCGAAGCCAAAACCGAAGCGACGCGCGACAAACGGCTAGCGACGACGATCGAATGGCTTAGCGAAGGAAAACGCCGAAACTGGAAATACGAAAATTGTTAGTAAACCAAAAATATGACCGAACCAATACTAGTTGCTAAAAAAGATGCAACGCCAAATGGCGAATTTTATTTACTGCCGCAGATGTCTAACCGTCACGGTGTCATCACCGGTGCGACCGGCACGGGTAAAACCGTAACGCTGCAGCGGCTTGCTGAGGGTTTTAGCTCACGCGGCGTGCCTGTCTTTATGGCAGATATCAAGGGTGATCTGACCGGATGCACACAGGCCGGCGGCGGCAATCCTAAGATAGATGCGCGAAACACACAACTAGGGATCACGCCTGTTTTTGAAGGCTTTCCGGCGACTGTTTGGGATGTATTTGGCAAACAAGGGCATCCTCTACGGGCAACCGTTTCGGAAATGGGGCCGCTGCTTATTGCGCGGCTTTTGCAGTTAAACGAAACGCAGGAAGGCGTGTTGTCGATCGCTTTTAAATATGCTGACGACAACGGCCTTATGCTGATCGACCTCAAAGACCTACAGTCGTTGATGATGCATGTCGGTGAAAATGCAGATCAACTGACCTTGCAATACGGCAATGTTTCGACGGCTTCGGTGGGTGCGATCCAACGCGGGTTGCTCCAGATCGATGAGCAGGGCGGCGACCTTTTCTTTGGCGAACCCGCTGTTAAACTTGACGATTTTATGCAGAGTGTCGGGGGCAAAGGCGTTTTGAATCTGCTCGCGGCCGATCAGCTTGTTCAGGCTCCAAAGCTTTATTCAACATTTTTGTTGTGGCTGCTTTCAGAACTTTTTGAATCCCTTCCCGAAGCGGGCGATCTCGAAAAACCTAAGCTCGTATTTTTCTTCGATGAAGCACACCTTCTATTTACAGATGCACCGCAGGCTTTGGTAGATAAGGTCGAGCAGGTTGTCCGGCTGATCCGTTCCAAGGGGGTTGGCGTTTATTTTGTAACGCAAAACCCGGCCGACATCCCTGAAAAGGTTTTGGCGCAGCTTGGCAACCGTGTCCAGCACGCACTGCGGGCATATACTCCGCAGGAGCAAAAAGGCGTCCGTGCAGCCGCGTCGTCGTTCCGCGTCAATCCGGCTCTTGATACCGAAACGGTCATCACGGAGCTTGGCGTCGGCGAAGTGCTGATCTCAACACTCGATGAAAAAGGTGTGCCGACGATGGTCGATCGGGCTTTTGTCGTGCCGCCGGTCGGCCATATTGGGCCGATAACACCGGAACAAAGGACCGCGTTGATCGCCAATTCGCTTGTCGCCGGTGCGTATGAAACGCCGATAGATCGGGAATCGGCATTTGAAAAATTGTCCGTGTTGCACGAAGCCAAGCTGGCCGAGCAGCAAGCGGCTGCCGAAGCAGAGGCGGTTGCCAAACAGGAAAAAGAACAGATCAAAGCTGAAAAAGCTGCTGCGCGAGCACCTGACTCGATGTGGGAATCAATCGGCAAGAGCGCGGTTCGGTCAGCCAGCACGAGTATGGCACGGTCGATCGGGACAAAGCTCGTTCGAGGCGTTCTCGGCAGTTTGCTAGGGGGAAAGAAAAGCTGGTTCTAGATGCGAGACTGGAGTACATTTACACGGCGGATCACCGTTGACGCACCGGTACAGACGATCTATGATGCTTGGGCCGTACCGTCACAGATCGAGCGATGGTTCTTGCGAACGGCAGAATACGTCGGGTTTGACGGCAAACCAAAAGACCGTGAAATTGTGGTTTCTGAGGGTGACGCGTATCTTTGGCGTTGGCACGGATACCTTGATGATGTCAATGAAAGCGGCATTATTGAGGACGCAAATGGAACTGATCGGTTTGCTTTCACTTTCACTCAGAATTGTCTTGTAACCGTCACGATCAAAAATGAGAGTGGCGAGATGGTCGTCGAGCTGACCCAAAGCCGCATACCCGAAGACGAAAACCATAGCATTTACGTCGATTGTTCGTATGGCTGGACGTTTTTTCTTGCCAATCTAAAATCGGTGCTTGAAGGCGGGCTCGATCTGCGAAACAGAAATGTCGATATCCAAAATGTTGTGAATGCTTGAGGTGCTAGATGGCAAAAACGAACACATTGTTATTGGTGGGCACAGCAAAAGGCTTGTTTATATTACGTCGCGGCGGTAATGGCCAATGGTCGATAAAGGGGCCGCACTTTGCGGGGCGAGCTGTTTATTCGGCATTTTTTGATCAGCGTAAGGGCCGCAACGAGATGTGGGCAGGGCCGGTGAGCTGGCATTTTGGTGCCGAGCTGTGTAAGAGCACCGACATGGGCGCAACTTGGGACGAGCCTGAGAAACGGCGGATCAAGATGCCGGCCAATACAAAGAAATCGCTCGAGAATATCTGGCAGATCGCACCGGGTGCTGACCCGGACACGCTTTATGTCGGTGCCGCACCCGGAGCTTTGTTTGAATCGCACGATCGGGGCGAGACGTGGAAACTGAACGCAGGGCTTTGGAAACATCCTCATCGAAAGCAATGGAACCCCGGCTTTGGCGGCCTATGCCTGCACACGATCGTGACCGACGCCAAAAATCCGAACGACTTGAAAGTAGCGATCTCGACCGGCGGCGTATATCAATCGTCCGACGGCGGTGGAACGTGGAATTCAACTAATACAGGTGTTTCGGCATACTTTATGCCCGACCCGAATCCTGAGTTTGGCCAGTGCGTGCATAAGATCGCACGTCATCCACGAAAGAAAAATCTCTACTTTCTACAAAATCATCACGGCGTCTATCGCAGCCGCGACGGTGCGGTTACTTGGCAAGAGATCGAGAGCGGGCTGCCGTCAAACTTTGGCTTTGGCCTGACGGTTTCGGACAGCGGATCGGTATTTATCGTGCCGCTCGACAGCGACGGTGTTCGCTACACGTGCGAAGGCAAGCTCCGCGTTTATCGCAGCCGCGACGAAGGCAGATCCTGGCAGCCGCTGACCAAAGGCCTGCCGCAAAAGAACGCCTACGAGGTCATCCTCCGCGACGCGGTCGCCTCGGTCGGCGACAATATTTTCTTCGGCACAAAGAACGGCAAACTCTACGGCTCGTCGAACGACGGCGACTCATGGAAACTGATCGAAGGCTCACTGCCGGAGATCTGTTGCGTTAAGGCATACTCAGTGCGTTAACCTTGCGGGTTTCCTTGGCGTTCTTTGCGACTTTGCGTAAGAAATTTAACGCGAATCCGCAAAGAACGCAAAGATAAGAAAAAATGTCAGTAACAGTTCACCTAAGTGGTCATCTTAAACCGTTCTCGAACGGCGAGGTTGAGGTCAGCCTATCGGGAGAATTTACGACCGTCCGCGATGTTCTCGATTTGCTATGGCAACAGCACGCCGCCCTACGCGACCGGGTCTTGAATGAACAAGGTGAGATCCGGCAGCATGTAAATATTTTTGTTGGGAGCGAGGATGTGAAACGCCTTAAAGGCCTGGCAACAAAGGTGGATTCTGGCGACCTGCATATCTTTAACGCAGTGAGTGGCGGTTAGTATGAAAACTTGCTTACTTTTGTTTTGTCTTATAGTTTTACCAGCCTGTTCGATTGGGCCTGTGACGACCGGCAACGCTCAGTCGACTCCAACGACAACTACAAACTCGAAAGCAGTGTGGGCAAAGGTGCTTGATGAGGCTCCGTGGGAAAAGAGTTATAACTTTCAGATGTTCGCTCTCGGCGGCAAACTTTTAACGATCCATCCGCAAGGCACATGGACCAGTGCTGACGGAAAAGCGTGGGCAAAGTCCGAACTGACAAATGTGATCAATAATCAAGCCTTTCTTGATTATGTCTATTTCAAAGACGCGTTGTATGGGCTCGGCTATTTTGACGGCAACATTGAGCGATCTACATTCAAACCCGAAATATACCGCACGACCGATCTAAAAAGCTGGCAGACAATTTCAAAACGCAGCAATTTGCCCCGGCGGTATTTCTACCATCCCTTCGTTTTTAGAGGCAAGATCTG
>JBGAUY010000095.1:0-4937 GCA_044228425.1 Pyrinomonadaceae bacterium
ACCCGAACCATTATCGCCATAGATCGGTTTCGGCATGAATGTTGCGGTCTTGCCCGCGGCGGCGGCCGTATTTTTGACGACGTATTTGAACAGCATCAGATTGTCGGCCGTGTGAAGCAGATTTGAGAATTTGAAATCGATCTCACACTGTCCGGCGGTCGCGACCTCGTGATGATGGCATTCGACGTTGATACCGACCTCGCCGAGTATCGTTGACATCGTGTTACGCAAATCGACAAGCGTATCAAGCGGGGCGACCGGAACATAGCCCTCTTTGGCACGGATGTGATAGCCGTTGTTTGCTGAATAGTCATCACCCTCGCGACCCGAGTTCCAGTGCCCCTCGTCGGAATTTACATGAAAACCGGCAGAGTGCTGGTCGTTGTGAAAACGGGCCTCATCGAAGACAAAAAACTCCGCCTCTGGCCCGACGTTGATCGTGTCAGCGATGCCGGTAAATTTCAGATAGCTCTCGGCACGCATCGCGACCGAACGCGGATCGAGGTCGTAACCCTCCTTGGTTATAGGGTCAACGGCGTTTGCGATCAGGCACAACGTCGTGTCCTCGGTAAAAGGGTCGATCCAGAACCGCGACGGGTCCGGGACGAGCAACATGTCCGATTCGTGGATCGCCGCCCAGCCGCGAAGCGACGAGGCGTCAAACCCAAAACCGTCCTCAAAACTGTCCTCTGACAGCTGGCCGATCGGAAACGTGAGGTGATGCCACGATCCGATCAGATCGGTAAACCGTACGGAAACAAACCTAGCTTCTTGGTCGACGGCGTAATGCAATACATTCTTAGCGTTCATTATCTCTCCTGGTTAGTAGAATTTTCTTAAAAAGTTTTGGTCAAGGTAAATATTAGAACTTCAAAAATGAGATTCTAATCGATGGATCGGGAAGAGAAAAGGATAAAGTCGGGTTGAGTTTGACCGGTGTGATTTCCCTACAAAATTGTAGGACATGAACTTAAGGTCGAGAATATTCGTATCCTGAAACAGATGACAAACAAAATGTATTGTCCGCGATGCGGTAAACAATTTGATCTGGGCACAAGCTACTGCCGCACTTGTGGGCTATCGCTCGATGGTGTATCCGACATTGTTTCTGGAGAGTCTGAAAGTGAGCCGGTAGTAACTAGCCGCCCAAATTTTAAGCTGTTTCGTATCGGCATCGCTCTTTTTATGCTGGGTTTGGTTATCGGTCTGATAAACGGTGCTCTCAAAGACTTTGAGCTATTTCCACAGTCGTACGGAAAGATGGTATTTATGCTATTTGTCGCAGCGGGAATGCTGACCCTTGGTGCAGGCTTTCTATTCCCTACAAAGAAATACACGAAAAGAAAGCCACCAACCGCGTCGCCGAATACAGGCGTTAATTTGGACACCGCTCCGTTAGCAGGCAGCCTAAATGCTGCCCACACCCGCTCAGATGATATTGTCTTTCCAAAAGATGATCGAGAGTTCGAAAAAGTCCCCGCCGCGAGCGTGACGGAACACACTACACGAAATCTCGACTAAACGATCGCACCTACGAGATCATAATCGTGAGCTTCGGTGATCTTTACGTTATAGATCGCGCCGATCTGCGGATCGAGATCCTCGGGCATATCGTTTATCAAAATGTAGCCGTCGATCTCCTGAGCCTGCCCTTCGAGACGGCCCTGGAACAGTAAGTCGGATTCCTGGGACAGCCCCTCAAACAAAACTTTGTAAGTATTGCCGATCTTGGCTTTGTTGAGCTGTTTGCTGATCTTTGCCTGTTCTTTCATCAAACGGTTGCGTCGCTGCATCGCAATTTTAGAATCCACCTTGTTCGGCAGATCGTAGGCGGCGGTGCCCTCTTCATCTGAGTAGGTAAAAACGCCGACGTTATCAAAGCGGCAGTTTTGCACAAACTTTATAAGCTCCTCAAAATCCTCATCAGTCTCGCCCGGAAAGCCTGTGATAAAAGTCGTGCGGATCGCAATTCCCGGGACTGCATCGCGAACGCGTCCGATCAGCCGCTCTAACGATTCGCGCGTGCCTCCGCGTTTCATCAGCTTTAGCACATTACGCGAGGCGTGCTGCAGCGGCATATCAAGGTATTTAACCGCTTTAGGCGTCTCAGCGATCGCGGACAAAAACGCATCAGAAATGTGCGTCGGGAATGCATACATCGGACGGATCCATTCGATGCCATCGAGCTCGCCGAGGGCACGGATCAATGCCGCGAGAGCATCGACCTCGCCGAGGTCTTCGCCGTAGCGGGAAGAATCTTGGGCGATCAAAACAATTTCTTTCACACCATCTTTTGCGAGTTGCCGTGCTTCCTCAATGATCGAACCAAAACGGCGTGATCTAAAGGAGCCGCGCATCCCCGGTATCGAGCAAAACGCACACGGCCGGTCGCAGCCCTCGGCTATCTTGATAAATGCGGTGTATGAATCTGTAGCCCGCAAGCGCGGCGTATACTCGTCGTAAAGATAAGTGGCCGATTTATTACCGATCGGCGAGATGGTTAGCTGCTTTGCATCAAATTCCGCGTCAGCCGCCTTGAGAATATCCATGACCTGCGACGTGCCGATAAACGCATCCACCTCGGGCAGCTCTTTCATCAGATCGTCGCGATAACGTTCGACCAGGCAGCCCGCGACGATGACACGGCTCGCCGCACCGCCGGATTTCCAGCGGGTGGCTTCGAGGATGGCGTCGACGGATTCCTGCTTTGCCGATTCGATAAATCCGCACGTGTTCACGACGACCGTATCGGCCTCTTCGGCATTGTTTGTGATCTCATAGCCGGCCTCGGCGAGTTGGCCCATCATCACCTCGCTATCAACGAGATTTTTTGGGCATCCGAGACTGACGAATCCGACTTTCTTCATAACGCGTACCAAGCAAACAACTAGATTATCACACGCGTTAGGTCTTATCATTGCGCCGACTTGCGAGTTTGCCGCCGATTGATTACACTTCTCAAAACCACACTTAAGCGATAGATAAATTTTTGATTTAATTAGGAGATTCTTATGAAAAAGACAACTTTAATTCTTGGGCTTGCTTTGCTCATTTTTGTTTCGGCTGGCTTTGAATGCAGCATGACGACGGCAAATTTGAGTGACATCAAGTTCGCTAAAGATAAGGAAGGCAAACAGCCGGCGAGCTCGTTTGATACCGGCAAAGAGATCTATGCAATGGTCGATGCTACTGGGCTGCCGAGCGGCAAGCATAAGCTTGCGTGGAAAGTGACGTACGATAATGTTGCCGGTAAGACAAAAGGTGACAAGGTCGGCGAACAGTCGATGGACCTCACCTCGTCATCAACCGTATGGACTACGTTCACAACCCCGCTGCCGGGCGATTATAAGGTCGAAGCCACTTTGACCGATGAAGCGGGCAAGACAATTGCTACAAAATCGGGTACGGCAAAGGTCACCGGTACGGCTCCGGCCGCACCTACGGCTCCAGCGACCTCGGATGATAAAAAAGACGACGACAGCGACGATAAATAGTCTCTGATCGCGATTCTGTTATTTAACAGGATGGACAAGGTTAACAGGATCAATTGATCGTTCTTGTTTACCATGTTCATCCTGTTTCATTTTCTTCTAGTCTTTCAAGAAGATCTTGGATCTCATCGGCTTCGGCCGGCGACAGGGCTTCATCACCAAATCTCACTCGATTATATTTCTCAGTGATACTCACAACCTCTGCCGAACCAACCGCAAAAGCAAACTCAAGCGGGGTCTGGAACGGCTGGCGGCTTATTCCCTTTTTCGCCAACGCCTGCTGCATGCGTTCGTAAAACTCCACAACGGAGTCGCGTCGTTGGTTTGAGAAACGGCTTCGTACTCGCCGCCAAAAGCTCATCTTCGCGATCTTTCGCGCGAGCCAAACGATTAATACAATTCCCAAAATACCGGCGACGATATACGCGACTGCATATCCGATGGCGACGAGGCTCGACTGCATTCCCTTGTCACCGCGAACTTCTTTCCACCATTCGGCGAGAATGTCCTGCGCGTGAGTTAAATACGACGCGGACCGTGCTTGATAATCAACGAATCCGTTGCGGAGCGTCTTGACGAGCGAACGTTGCTCTTGATTATCGAACGCAACAAAATACTGAATCCAAAACGCTTCGAGAGCCTCGACGTATTTGTTAAATTGCCCAACGATGCCGGTCGAGGCCGCAGCATTTTGCCCCGCGAACGGCGTCGGATCAAACGGCACCCATACGTTCTCTTTCGGAAAATAGACCTCGACCCACGAATGAGCGTTGCCCGCTCGAACGACTGTCATATCAGCCGTCTCATTATATTCGCCACCGTGAAACCCATTGACGATACGAGTCGCGATACCCTGCGTTCGCAACATCACCGCCATTGCTGACGCGAAATATTCGCAATGCCCTTCACGCACGTTGAATAAAAAATCCGCTACCGGTTCCTCGCCGCTCGCCTTTTGCTCAAGCGTGTAGCCCAAATTATTTTGTAGATATTTCTCGACTGCAACTGCACGGTCGTATCGGTTCTTTTCTTTTGAGGCGATACCGTAAGCGAGATCAAAAATGCGCTTGTCATAGCTCTCGGGCAGTTGCAGATAGTTTTGCGATTCCGGTCCGTAGCCGGTATTGTCCTCTTGCAGCCGCGACTTATCCGGGAGCGAGCGGTCCGATAGAACCTTATAACTCACCCGCTCATAATTTCGCCTAAAGGTAATTGAGCCATAAGCATCTTTTTCGATGAGCGGAAAGTTGCTCTGCACCGCTACTGCTTTGGGTAAAGCGAACAGCACCGCTGTATCGAGCGGTTCGAGATATATGGTTTGGATCGAGAGGCTATCACGTCCGGCGGGCTGATCGATCTGAATGAACTCGCGTTCGCCTCGTACATAAGGCTCTTTGGTTCCGGTCCTCGCTCTGCTCCATGACCGATTATCAAACGTATCGAGAG
>JBGAUY010000096.1:0-4988 GCA_044228425.1 Pyrinomonadaceae bacterium
CTCATCCCGGCCGCGAGATTTGTAATACAGGAAATACCGAGAACTCTGAGGCCCATGTGACGTGCCGCGATCGCTTCAGGCACGGTGGACATACCTACGGCGTCTGCACCGAGTTGGCGATACATACGGACCTCCGACGGCGTTTCATACGTCGGGCCTGACAGGGCACAATAGATGCCGCGGTTTAAGAAATCGACCTTGGTCTCGTCGAGCCCTTTTTCAAATCTTTCGTGAGCAATGTCGTGAGCGGCGGCCTCGGCGATCTCCTGAAACTCGCGGTCGTAAACCGTCGTCATATCCGGGAACCTCGCGCCAAAACGGCTGTCGTTCGGCCCCCGCAAAGGGTTTACGCCCATGCAATTGAGATGGTCCGAGATCAGCATCAGGCTGCCGGGCAGCATATCCGAGTTGAGGCTGCCGGCGGCGTTGGTCAGGATCAGATTTTTTACGCCGAGCAATCCAAAAGCGCGAACGGGCAGCATCACCTGCTCCATCTCGTAGCCTTCGTAATAGTGAAAGCGGCCCTGCTGGACGGCAACCGCAACGTCACCGATCTTACCAAGCACAAGCTGCCCCGCGTGTCCCTCAACCGTCGAGCGGGCAAAACCGGGTATCTGCTCATACGGGATCTTGACGGCCTCCGTCAACTCATCCGCGAACGCCCCAAGCCCGCTGCCGAGCACGATCGCCGTGCGAACCTCGCCCGAATACTTGCTTTTAATAAACTCAGCCGCTTCCGCGGCCTTTTCGTATGAACTAATCAAGTGGAATCCCCTCTTTTTTTCGGAAGTTTTTCTCGCGGCTGTACCAATTCATAATTGACTTCACAATTCTTTCACCCTCTATCGCTGTCGTTCGTGCGAATATCTCGAACGCCGCTGGGTCGGGATGCTCTTCCCCTGGGAGCGATTTGACCGATCCGCCGCCGCCGTGGGCAATTCGATTACGATTTTGTGTCCACTGAACTGTCGATTGATAAAGATCAGTGAAGAATTCGTCCTCCAAGGGTTTTCGAGCGTTTTCTTTCCACAATTTTAGGAGGTCGCCTAACCCAGTTCTAATTATCTTGTCGCGACTTTTGCCTTCAAATGCTCCAACCTTGTAAAGGAATGAAAGAAGACGATCTTCGATGATTGCGGCTTCCGTTATGATTGCTTCGCGATAATTGTGGGTACCTATCGCTTTCTTAATGCCCTTGCCCCAATCATCCCTATATTTTTGGTACTTGTTCTCGTTTCTCGCTTCTCCTTTGGGTTTTACTCCTCTAGGCATTCATGAACTCCTTACGAAGATTTTCTAGTTCTCGAGCAATGGAATCCGGAGAGGTCTTACCCTCCGCTACATACGAGATGGAGTCGCCAAATCCATTCAAAAAGGGATCTGCCGAAACTACTCGCAAACCCGTGCCGCCAAATACTTTTGTAAATGCGAACGCAAGGAGTTCAATGGAAGTCCACGCGTCATCCGTTGGCTTTCCCTCAACTGTAACAAGACTTAGGAATATTTCCCATTCCCCTTCTGGTTTTTGATATGGTTTTGAATTGCGGTGTCCACCGCAACTACTCGTCGTGACTATATCGGGAAACGCGTTCAGAGCCTTTATTAGCTCAACAACATTTGAGTCAATTTCGGCATAAGGAATATCAGACATCAATTTTCCTTTCTATAAGGAATACCCAATGCCTTCGGTGCCCGCGACAGGCCGATAAAGCCCGCAAGCACGATGATCGTCAGGACATACGGGATGATCTGGATGAACTGAACGGGTATGTCTTCGCCGCCGATCTTTGCCCACGACGCTCCCTGTACCTGGATGGCGATGGCCTCGGTAAAGCCAAAGAATAGACAAGCGATCAGCACCGGTACGGGCCGCCATTTTGCGAGGATCAATGCCGCGAGTGCTATAAAGCCGCGTCCGGCGGTCATGTTGCGGGTGAAGAGCGAACTCTGACCGATCGAAAGATATGCTCCTCCGGCTCCGGCGAGTACGCCTGAGATGATGACTGCAACGTATCGTAGCTTGAGCACATTTATACCTGCGGCATCTGCAGCCTGCGGGTTTTCGCCCGCCGCTCTGATCCTGAGGCCGAACGGCGTCTTATACATCACATACCAGACAACCGGTATCAGCAATAGTGCGATGATCGATGCGAGCGAGATATTGTTGAAATAGTTAGGCAGTTGATCGACCTTATCGATCTGCGGTGTCGAGCCTGACGAATCGTAGACGGCACCGCTGATGAGCGCCGGCAAGCCGATCATCAAAAAGTTGATCGCCATACCCGCAACAACCTGATCTGCCTCAAATTTTATACAGGCGATCGCATAGACATACGCAAGCAAACCGCCGGCGAGGATGCCAAAGACAAAGCCGAGATAAGGGTTTTGAAACTGGTACGTCGTGACCGCAGCGGTGAAAGCACCGGCGAGCATCAGCCCCTCAAGAGCGATGTTAATAACGCCCGAGCGTTCCGAAAACAGGCCGCCGAGTGCCGCAAAAATAAGCGGCGTCGCCAGGCGGAGAGCCGAGAAAAGCAATGCAATTGTTAATATCTCGCCCATGACTACTTCTTAGTAAACTTTTGAAAACATGCCACAAACAATATGATGATCGCCTGCAGGACCCAGCCGAGGTCCTTTGAAACCTTTGCAGTAAAGGCATCGACGAAGATCTCGCCCCTTAGCAGCACGCCAAAAAATATCGCCGCAATAAAAACACCGACCGGGTGATTACGCCCAAGCAACGCTACGGCTATGCCAAGGAAACCCCACTCTGCCGAAAACCCGTCGTAATAATTATGACGCGTACCCATCACCTCGCCGATAGCGACCATTCCGGCGAGTGCTCCCGAAAGCGTCATCGCCAAAATTATCTGCTTTTTCGGATTGATACCACCATACTCTGCCGCCGATGCGTTTTGGCCGACTGCCCGCAGTTCGTAGCCCCATTTTGTTTTCCAGAGGAAAACGTAGATGAGCACACACATCAGGATCGCCAAGATAAAGGACAGATTGAGCGGAACGTCTTTTGGAATGAAAGTCAGAAACTGATTGAGCTGAGGTATCTGTGCCGCGTCGCCGATATTGGCGGTTTGCAGGATCGGGTCACCGGGTATCTTGTAATAATACTGCGTAAAATAGCTGACCAGAGCGATGCCGATAAAGTTGAGCATGATGGTGTTGATGACCTCATGCGAACCAAATTTCGCCCGCAGAATACCGGGTATCGCTCCCCAGATCCCGCCGACAACGACTGCTGTCAGTACGCAAAGCGGTATCAGTACGATCGCGGGCAGATCGGCGATCGCCGTGCCTTCGCCCACGACCTTGGTCGCGACACCACCAAATTTCATCCCGACCCAGGCAGTCGCAAAAGCCGCGACATACAACTGGCCTTCGGCACCGATGTTTAACAGCCCGCAGCGAAACGCAACCGCGACCGCAAGCCCCGTAAATATCAGCGGCGTCGCGTAATGTAGCGTCCAGCCGATGTCCTTAACTGACCCGAACGAACTCGACAGCAGCCAGCCGTAGGCTGTAAGCGGATTATCGCCGAGGATCAGTATACTGATCCCGCCGACGACAAATGCCGCAAGGACAGCTACTAAAGGCCAGAGAACTTCGCGAAAAAGATTCTTCATTCTAAATAGACAGGGTGCGTCAACCGATATACCCGACAACGTGTCGGGTGTCACCTAAAAATGCCAAAAAAGTTCATATTTCGATCAAAAATATACTTGACAACATCACACTCATATTTTATTATTCTTTTAGACTAAGTAATTAGTCATTAATCTAGATTTTTTGGAGGAAATGATCATGAACATAGTCAAATACGATCCAGTTAAGGAGTTTCGCGGATTGCAGGAAGATATGGCACGCATTTTTTCGGGGGTCGCACCGCTCGGTGCTAATCGTGAAGAGATGCTCAACGGAGCTTGGGCACCGAAAGTAGATATCTTTGAAAATAAAGACAATCTCGTGCTTGAGGCCGAGTTGCCGGGCATGAACCGCGGCGATTTTGAGCTATCATTTGAGAATAATATGCTGACGCTTTCGGGCGAACGCAAATTTGAGAAAAAGACCGATGGCGATAATTACCATCGCATCGAGCGTTCGTACGGCGCGTTCACGCGTTCGTTTACGCTGCCACAAACGGTGACGGCTGAGGGAGCAAAGGCCGAATTTAACAACGGCATTTTGCATGTGACGCTGCCAAAGCGTGAGGATACCAAAGCTCGCAAGATCGAGGTTCTGGGATTTGATTCGGAACCGAAAACGATCGAGACGAACGACAAAGCGAAGACCGCCGGGGCATGACCTGAGCGTCTGAGCGGCAGATAATAAAGCGGTGAATGGTGGGTGTAACATTCATCATTCACCGCTAGTCATTTAGGAAGGGCGTTATGAAATTTGACAGATTTACAATTCGCGGACAAGAAGCGGTACAGGAAGCCATCGGCGTTGCCGAGAAAGCTCAGAACCAACAGGTCGAGCCGGAGCATCTGCTCGCAGCGATGCTTGAGCAAAAGGAGGGCGTCGTAAAACCGATACTCGGAAAGATCGGTGCCAACGCTCAGACCGTTGCGGCTGAGGTGCAAGCGGCCATCGCCAAGTTTCCGCAGGTGTCGGGTGGGCAGCAGTATTTTAGCTCGCGAACCAATACCGTTTTTCAGAACGCTCAGAAAGAAGCCGAAAAGATGCAGGACGACTATATGTCCACCGAGCATCTGCTGATGACGATCGCCGATGAAAAAGAGGGCGACGCCGGCCGCATTTTGCGTTCGAACGGCGTGACTCGCGATGACCTCGAAAAAGTAATTAACGATATGCGCGGCGGGTCAAAGATCACCGATCCAAATGCCGAAGAAAATTTTAAGTCGCTCGAAAAATATGCCCAGGACCTGACCGAACGCGCCCGGAAAGGCAAGCTCGATCCTGTCATTGGCCGCGACGACGAGATCCGCCGGGCGATACAGATCTTGTCA